>JAFQCU010000008.1 GCA_017416285.1 Clostridia bacterium
AGATCGCTCGATGAGATATGTTGTACTGAAGGACGAAAAGGAGTTTTTCACTTATCAACTGGAAGCAATCTATCAGTACGATGAAGACGAATGGAAATATATTTGTTCACACGACAATGTGCTACCTGCAATGTGGGAACCGTTTAGAGGGATTGTCGGAAAATCCGTTTTTGAAAATTTAGACGAATTGCTTAATGAATTAAAAGCAGAACCGGAGTATAAGCAATATTTTTGATTGCTACACTACTTTTGCTTACTTTTACCTCGATTTTGCTCCGTTTGGTTACCCTTTCGCAAAAAGCAGTTATAACCGTTTGGTTATAGCTGCTTTTTTCTTTTATTATTACATGACTTGAACCTTAAGAGGCATTGTCCCGATTTATTTTACGATTGTTCTCTAAACACTACTTTTTCAATGTATCTTCTTGACCACGATAAACCACAAACTTGCAAAAAATAAATTCCAATACAAAATTTGCAAGTATTGTTACGATTAAAATTATAAAATCGTTTACACCTAAGCTTTCGGCCAAATTACCGAGATATGTAGACAGCGGTGTGAACACCAAATAAAATCCAAATACCTTTGCCATTGCAACAGGTACGTTTGCCGCTGACTTAAAGGTATAACGTCGGTTTAGTGTAAAGTTCCATAAAATTGACAGCACTAAAGAGATTAGATACGGAATCCAATAGTCTTTAATAAATATTTCAAGCAATGCAAACGAACCGATTTGTATAACCCCAGCAGAAATAGAAAAAAGTGTAAATTTAACCGTCTGCCATAATTGTTTGTTTTTATTATCCATTGTGTCCTCCTATAACGTTTTTTAGTGTTATATCCTAACATAAAATCATTTTCAACTGCATGCTTACAAATAACCCATATTAAAACTATCATCCTGCACTAGTGATAATTCATATTATCACTATGGGAATTCTTTATTTTTTCTTAAAGAATATATTAATGATCCAAATCACGATTGCCACCAAAATCGGCATTGCCGAAATGATGCCACCAACAATACAGCAAATCGCCATAACGGGATTTTCGGCAGCAACAAGCATTTCCGGCGCTTTATATGCAAATGCAGCAACCGTAAACAAAAGTATGGATATTGCTGTCGGTATTATTATCAATAAAGAAATAAAATTTTTCATTATCTTGTTAATTGCAACCTCGTTTCCGTATAATCATATTGGTTTTCCCGAACGAAAAGTTCATTAAAAGCGGTATATGAAGAAACATTTAAAATTGTCTCACCGTCAATCTGCAATGCTGTCGGTCGGTCAAATTCTACAGTAATTTCCTTTCCCTCTAAAATTTCCACACACTTTGTATACTTGAGATGTTTTCCCTTAAAAAGCGACGGAAAAATCATCAAAGTTTTCAGTTTGCCCGAATTATGAAAAATCATAGTGGACAATGTTCCCGAATTTCGTTTTTGATTAGGTGTGGGCATCATACCGCCACCGTAATATCTTCCGTTCATCGTGGGCGCAATCCACACTTTATTATATATATGGGTTTTCCCGTCTACCGTAACCTTTGCAGTAGTCGGCTTATAATGGAACAATAACCCCTTAATAGCAATCAAGGTATAATTAACCTTTTTTCCCGGGATTTTTTTAAGCTTATCGCCAACCTCACAGCAATAGCCGTCTATTCCGTATCCAACACCGTTAATAAACCGATACTTTTTCCCCTTCACAACAACCGCCGGCAGATTCTTTAAATGCTCCGTTATTGAAAATGGGGTACATTCCTTTGTATGCCCCAAGTCATTAGCAAAATCATTGCCCGTTCCGTTAGGAAAATACAAAATTTCATTATGAATTTCAATACCGTCTGTGCGATTGATAAACCAATTAAGCGTCCCATCACCGCCTGCTAGGATTATGTAATCATCTTTCTCAAGTCCGGTTAAAAATATACGATAATCGGACACCTCAGTCACATCAATATATTTCATCTTATCATTTGAATTGATTTCAAGTAATTTCACACTTTCGAGTGTATTGGTATCACCCGCCATATTATTGTAAAGAACATATGCCGTACTCATAATTTAACCCTTCCCTATTTTACCCGTTATTTTACGCTTACAGTATATTTTTCTATTTACAACTCAACTTCAACTAAATGTCAAATTTTGTTGAAAAAAGGACATCGAGCCAAACGCTCGATGTCCTTTATATTATTATTTTGCATACAATGTAACAGTAAATCTACACCCGCCGCCATTTAAGTTTTCAGCAGTAATATCTCCGCCTTCTATTGTTAGAATCTGCTTCACAAGAGCAAGGCCCAAGCCGTTTCCCTCTGCTTTGTGCGAAGTATCGGCCTGATAAAACTTATCAAATAAATGTTTTTGTGCTTCTTCGGATAACCCTTCGCCTTGGTCAGCAACACTGAAAATAAATTCATCTTTTCTGTTTTCAAGGGTTATAGATACCGTACTGTTTTCGGGTGTGAATTTTACGGCATTACCGATAAGATTGCTCCAAACATGTCGTAACATGATTTCGTTGCCATTATACTTCACGCCATCCAGTTCAACATCTAACTCAATATTTTTCGATGCCCATGCCGTTTCAAGTGCTACGATAGTTTCCCGTATCTGCTCATCCAAAGAAAAAATATCCCGTTTAGATTGTATGGATTGATTTTCTATTTTAGAAAGAAGTAATATATTGCTCACAAGTGAAGACAAACGTTCTGTATTGAACAATATTTTCTCAACATATCCCTGTTGTTCTGAATTTAAATTTTCACACCCCTGAAGCAGTGTTGAATATCCCTCAATAGCATTGATGGGTGTTTTAAACTCGTGAGACACATTGGATATAAAGTCAGTTTGAAGGATTTCAGTGGCATTTAATTCATATGTCATTAAATTAAAGCCTGCATACAATTCTTTAATTTCACCCGAAGAGGATTTGTTCGGATCAAGGTGTATCGAAAAATCCCCGTTTGCCACCCTGTCCATTGCCAAGCGCAAATTTTTTATGGGATTAAAAAAAGTTTTAGATATAATTGCTGTCATAACACCGCCAACAACCACACTAACAATAACGATTTCTAATAATAACGGAATGTTCCAATTCGAATTAAATGTATGCGCTATTTCGTCAATCAGAAAGGCCAGCCCGACACATGCCAAAAGTTCTAACTGAACCCAAAGAACCATGCGCACACTTAATGTTAAACGTTCCTTTTTTCGGTTGCGGATTTTTTCAAAGGTTTCTCTGATTTTCATGCTTTTACCACCTTATATCCAACACCACGCATTGTAACAATCTTAAAATCGGTATTATCCTTGAAGCGTTCCCTAAGTCGCCCAATGTGAACATCAACGGTGTGAGTATCGCTATCGGTATCATAGCCCCAAACCTCATCCATAAGCTGCTGACGTGTAAAAATCCGTCCCGGAAAAGATGCCATTTTATATAGCAACATAAATTCTTTTTGAGGTAAAAGCACACTTTCACCCGCACATGATACTGTAAATGTATCACATTCCAGCACGGTATCGCCTATAGTCTGTTTTCGCTCATTTATCATCTGCGCACGTCGTAAAAGTGCTTGCACACGAAGCACCATTTCATTCACATTTATAGGTTTAACCATATAATCATCGCTACCCGAAACAAAACCCTTGCGCATATCATCAAAGGCGTCCTTAGCGGTGATCGTTAAAACCGGCGTGGTATTTCCCGCTTCACGAAGAAGGCGCACAAGTTCATATCCATCCATTATCGGCATCATAATGTCTGAAATAATAAGATCAAAATATTCAATATCAATCGCATCAAGCGCTTCCTTACCGTTGCTAACTTCCTTTACAGTATAACCGTTTTTAAGAAGAACGTGAGCAAACAGATGCCTCAGTTCCCTATCGTCTTCTGCAATTAAAATTTTAAGCATTTTTTTCATCCTTCTAAATAGGGTTTATTTTATATTTTAACATTTTATAACAATATTTTCAACTAACCGTCAAACAAAGTTCAACAATTGTTGAAGTTTAATTGAAGAAAAATTGATTTTTTGGATTTATACTGCATTATTATGGTGTATTATGTCTTAAAGATTGTGCACAGAAAGGTAGATCCAAAGTTGAACAAAAGCAAAAAGAAGCCTTGGCTTTTTAGGTTTATTAAATATCTGGTGCAGCTGTTTTATCCAAAAATGGAAGTGGTGGGACTTGAAAATCTTCCGGATGAGCCTTGTGTCATTATCGGAAACCACACGCAGCTTCATGGGCCCATTGCTTGTGAACTCTATTTCCCCGACAACTTCTATACATGGTGCGCTGCACCGATGATGAAGTTAAAAGAGGTTCCGGCTTACGCATACAAGGATTTTTGGTCCCAAAAGCCAAAATATATTCGCCCATTTTTCAAAATTGCCTCATATGTAATAGCCCCACTTTCTGTACTGATTTTTAATAACGCACGGACCATTGCCGTTTATAGAGATAACCGTATTTTAACCACCTTTAGAGAGTCGATTGCCAAACTACAAGACGGAAAAAATGTTATTATTTTCCCCGAACAGGATGTAAAACACAATCATATCCTTTACGATTTTCAAGAAGGTTTTGTAGACATTGCAAGACTTTATTATAAACGCACCGGCAAGCAACTTTTCTTTGTTCCGCTTTACATAGCACCAAACCTTAAGAAAATGTATTTGGGTGAGCCCATAAAATTCTCGGCAGATACTCCCATTGCCGAGGAACGCCGCCGTATATGCGATTATCTAATGAATAAAATTACCGATATTGCTATTAGTTTGCCCGAGCATACGGTTATTCCTTATCGCAATATACCGAAAAAATATTATCCTAAAAACATTCAAAAGGAGGAGCGAAATGAGAAAAGCACAGGTTGATTACCGTAAGTTTCGTTTTTCAAAATTAAATACGCCGCAGTTTTCTCATTTAAAACTACTTCTAGGCTGGGTAGGATATTTTATTCTGTATTTCTTGACAGAAAACCTAATACCCGTAGAAAATTGCCACGTTATCCACTGCAGGCTTGACGATATCATCCCGTTTTTTGAGTGGTTTTTATTGCCATATGTATTCTGGTATGCACTTATCGTTTTCTCACTTGGATACTTTGCACTTTATGATGTGGATAGCTTTAAGAAACTGCAAACATTTATCATCATCACACAGGTTTGTGCAATGGTCGTATATATTATATATCCGAACTGTCAAAACCTGCGGCCCGCCGAATTCCCGAGAGATAATTTCCTTACCGATTGCATCAGTTTTCTATACGCATTTGATACTAACACCGGTGTTTGTCCGTCGCTGCATTGCGCTTATTCTATTGGAATAGCAAGCGTGTGGCTCAAAGCAAAAGACGTATCAAAATTATGGAAGGCATTTGTGGTAATTGCCGTTATTTTAATTTGTCTTTCTACAATGTTTATTAAACAACATTCGGCGGTGGACTTTTTTGCGGCTTTGCCTGTGTGTCTGCTTGCTGAAATATTGGTGTTCAAAGTATTCTACAAGAAAAAAACATAAAGTTTTAAAGGAATGGGGTTTATGAATATTAACATAAAGGAAGTTACATCAAAAAAGGATTTAAAGAAATGGATTGAATTTCCGAATTCACTTTATAAGGACAACGAATATTACGTTCCGTTTTTGGCAAGTGACGAAATGGAAACCTTTTCGCCCGATAAAAATCCTGCATACGATTTTTGTGAAACCAAACTGTTTTTAGCGTATAAGGATGGTAAAATCGTCGGCAGAATAGCAGGGCTAATCAACCACGCCTACAATAAAAAATGGAACAAAAACGCTATTCGCTTTACCCGCTTTGATTATATTGACGATTATGAGGTTTCACAAGCCTTATTCCAAAAAGTTGTTGATTGGGGAAAGGAAAACGGACTTACGGAAATTATGGGCCCGATTGGTTTCACCGATATGGATCACGAAGGCATGCTTATTGAAGGCTTTGAGGAATTTAATCTTTCTATCACATTTTATAACCACCCATATTACATAGAGCATATGGAACGTTTAGGAATGCAAAAGGATATTGATTGGTTTGAATACCGCATTAATGTTCCTGAAAGCTTAGATCCTCGTTTTGAGAAAATAAGCAACCGCATCTGCGAAAAAAACGGTTATTCGGTGATAACATATAACAACCGAAAGGTGCTGTATAACGATGCTTTAGAAGCCTTTAAGATTATTGATGTTGCTTTTTCAAAGCTATACGGCACTGTACCGTTAACTCCTGAGGTTATCAAGCACGCCATCGACGGATATGTGCCTGTCGTTAACCTTGATTATGTTTGCTCGGTAAAAGATAAAGACGGTAATATTATCGGCTTTGGAGTGCTTGTGCCATCTATTGCCAAAGCACTTAAAAAGTCAGATGGCAAAATGCTTCCGCTTGGTGTATTCCGCTTACTTCGAGCACTTAATGGCAAAAACGATACTCTTGAAATGTTCTTTGTTGCCGTAAAGCCTGAATACCAATCACTCGGACTTCCGGCAATTCTCATTAACACCTTGGCGCCCAAAATTATAGAAAACGGCGTTAAATATTGTGAAACAGGTCCTATGCTTGAAACAAATACCGCCATTCACAGTATGTGGCGCCACTTTGAAAAACGTCAACACCGTCGCCGTCGTTGTTACATAAAAAGTATTTAAAGTTACCATCAGCCCTCACCAAAACAGTAGGGCTGATTTTTCTTTTTTATTACCACATAACACAAGCCTTAAAAATTTATATAAAACGCAATATTTAACAAATAAATGTCATAAAATGATATAATTTTTATATAAAACACAAGTTGAATAAAGCATAATACGGTGATATAATTACCACGTAAAATTAGCGAGGGGGCTATTTTATGATTTATAAGCAAAATTTACATACGCATACAACCTATGGTGACGGCAAAAACACACCTGAAGAATTAGTGCTTGAAGCAATAAACCGTGGTTTTTCTTCCATCGGTTTTTCGGAACACAGTTATATGCATTTTGCCGACTTTTCAAGTCAACTAAAGGTTTCTGATATGCCTAAATATAAAAGTGAAATACACGCCCTTAAAGAAAAATATCAAGATATGATTGATATTTTTTGCGGCTTGGAATACGAGCTTTTTTCAGAAGTTCCGACCAACGGCTTAGATTATATTATCGGCTCGGTTCATTACCTTAAATTTGGGGAAGAAATCCTAGGTTTTGATGTTAAATTAAAAGAAACACAGGATTATATAAACTCAAACTTTGGCGGTGATGGAATGAAATTCGCCAAAAAATATTTTGAAACCGTGGCCACCTTGCCCCAACACGGCAATTTTGACATTGTAGGCCATTTTGATTTAGTCGCCAAAAACAACGAAAAGGGGCATTTCTTTGATATTAATTCAAAAGAATATTTAAATGCCGGCTTCGAAGCAATCCACGCCTTAAAGGGAAAAATTCCACTTTTCGAGGTTAATACAGGCGCCATTGCACGTGGATACCGTTCTACCCCCTACCCCCAACCTGAATTTTTAAAGGAATTTAAAAACTGTGGTTTTGGCGCAGTTATAACGGCAGACTGTCACAATAAAGACTTTCTTGATTGCTATTTTAATGAAGCCGCCCAATTATTACAAAGTGTTGACTTTAAAACAATCTGGATACTTACCGGTAACGGCTTTAAAGAGGTTAGCCTATAAACAAAGACCTGCGGTCCCCTACCGCAGGTCTTTTAATATGTATTTTTTATCATTTACCAACTTTTCACAAAAAAACATTTACTAAACCGAAAAAATAAAGTATAATGTATTTGTGGCAAAATCTAGTTATTTTCGACACACAATAAACCTTATACTAAAAACGGTGATTAAAATTGGGACTTAATTTAAAAAACATAGAAAAAATACTACTAATTGTGCTTTGCTCAGCTATTATTTTCGCACTTGTTTTTAACTTTATGGGTGTTCTTGGCTTCTTAGGCAAGCTATTAGGTTTTACAACCCCAATAATTATTGCACTTTGCATTGCGTTCGTACTTAATGTATTTTTGACCGGCTTCGAAACCCGTATTTTTGGCTTTATGCGCAAATCAAAGCACAAAATTATAAATAAGCTTCAGCGTCCGTTGTGCCTTACCCTCACATATGCTTTAGCAATCGGACTATTGGCACTTATCGTGTTGGTCATCATACCCGATATAAGCGAAACTATTACTTATATTATTGATAAGCTTCCTGCCTTTATTGTTGATAGCCGTGAATGGCTTGTTAAAACCTTGACTGATTTTAATATTCCCACCAATGATATTCCGGAAATTGACGTTAATTCATTTATGAAAACCATTACCGATTGGTTCCCGAAATACAGTAGCAGCATTGTGGACGGTGCTATAAGCATTACCGGTTCGGTTTTTGGTGTTTTATCTGATATACTTTTTGGCATTATCGTTTCGGCTTATATTTTAGCACAAAAAGAAAAAATCGGCATATTTATGAAGCGTGTTATTAATTCCTTCTTCCCCGAAAAATGCGCTAACGTAATTCATCACGTTTGTGCACAAACCTATTTTTCGTTTACTCGTTTTATTGGCGGTCAGCTTACCGAAGCCATAATTTTAGGTGTGCTTTGCTATATTGGTATGCTCATTTTCGGCTTCCCGAATGCCGCAATTATTTCAATTATAATCTGCATCACCGCCCTTGTTCCTGTTGTGGGTGCTTTAACCGGCGCAGTTATTGGTGCATTTTTAATCTTAATAACCGACCCTATAAAAGCAATCCTATTTATTGTATTTTTGGTTATTTTGCAGCAACTCGAAGGTAATTTAATTTATCCCAAGGTTGTTGGCAAAGCGGTAGGTCTTCCCGGTGTTATCGTTATCAGTGCAGTGCTTGTGGGCGGTAATATCGGCGGTGTGCTGGGCGCTTTAATTGGCGTGCCGTTAGCCGCAGTAATTTATACACTTTTAAAGGAACTTCTGGATTATATCGCAGCCAAAAAGAAAAAAGAAAAAGAACTTAAAGAAGCAACCCCCGAACAGTTAGAAATTCCAAATTAACAGTAAAAATACGGCGAGAGTTTTTTACTCTTGCCGTATTTTTTATTTACAACCACAATTTTTTCTATGGAAATTTCATGCAAAATAGTGTATAATAAACTTATAAAATAAAAGGAGAAAAAATATGGCAGTTATTGAACTTAATAAAGACAATTTTAGCGACATTTTAAATACCGATAAAAAGATTTTAATTGACTTTTTTGCAACCTGGTGTGGACCTTGCCGCATGGTATCCCCCATTGTTGATGAAATCGCCGATGAACACCCCGAATTTATAATTGCAAAAATCGACGTTGATAAAAATCCCGAGCTTGCAGGCGAATTTTCGGTTATGAGCATTCCCACACTCGTTGTTATTAAGGATAAACGAATTATAAATAAAGCAACCGGTGCCCGACCCAAGGCACAAATTCTTGCTATGCTAGAGGACTAATTTACAATGGACAAGCTTTATGACGTAATAATCATTGGCGGCGGTCCTGCAGGATATACTGCGGCGCTCTATTCGGCACGTGCGGGTCTTAGCACTCTTGTGCTCGAAAAAATGGCAGTAGGCGGTCAAATGGCACTTACCGGCGATATTGATAACTACCCCGGTTTTGAACAGGGTATCGACGGCTTTACGCTTGGCATGAAGATGCAACAATCAGCCGAACGTTTTGGTGCAAAAACCGAATATGATGAGGTTGTATCGGTCGATTTTACAGAAAAAATCAAAAAGATAAAAGCCGTTATGGGTGAATACGAGGCAAAAACAGTCATTATTGCAACCGGTGCTAACCCTAAAAAATTGGGACTAGAAAATGAGGACGCTCTTACGGGTATGGGCATTCACTATTGTGCACATTGTGACGGCAGATTTTATAAAGACAAAACCGTTGCGGTGGTTGGCGGCGGCAATTCTGCCGTAAGTGATGCGCTTTATCTTTCAAACCTTGCAAAAAAGGTTTATTTAATCCATCGACGTGACACCTTAAAGGCCACACAGGTTTATAAAGCGCCGCTTGAGAAAGCCGAAAACATTGAATTTTTGTGGAACACCGCCCTTACAAGCGTTATATTTGACCAAAAGGTTATCGGTGCTGAAATTAAAAATTTAAAAAGCAACCAAACAAATGGCTTGGCACTTGACGGAGTTTTCATAAGCATTGGCCGTAAACCCGCCAGTGAGCTGTTTGATGGCGTTTTGAATTTAGATGAATACGGATATATTGTTGCCGATGAAACCACTAAAACAAACATTGATGGGGTTTATGCGATAGGTGACGTTCGGACAAAACCACTGCGTCAGGTTGTAACCGCCGTTGGAGACGGTGCAACCGCTGTGCATTTTGCAGAGGAACATATTCATAATTTTTGAAAAAATGTTGAAAATTCTTTTCAAAAAGGTTATACTATAACTAAACTTAATTTGGAGGTTTTGAAAATGAAAAAATACGTATGCGACCTTTGTGGTTGGGTTTATGATGAAGAATTAGGCTGTGATGAATGCGGTATTGCCCCCGGCACAAAGTTTGAGGACTTGCCCGATGATTTCGCTTGCCCCCTTTGTGGCGCAACCAAGGACCAATTTTCAGAAGAATAAAACTGTGACCTTGGCAATGCCAAGGTCTTTTTAATGAATTTTATATAACGGAGTTTTTTATGGAACTTGTATTACTAACCGCAGCAGGTGTTGGCGGCGCAACCGTTTTTGGTGCACTTATCGGTTTTATATTCAAAAAGCTTTCGCATAAGTTTTCAGATATTATTATTTCCTTTGCCGCCGGTGTAATGCTTGCTGCTGCTGTTTTGGGACTGATTTTACCATCGGTTGAATATGGTGGCAAATTTGGGATTTTATATGCCGTTACAGGCATTTTTGCAGGTGCATTATGCCTTAACCTTATTGATAAGCTTGTGCCGCATCTACATAAAATTATCGGTGCAGATGCCGAACAGCACCCCAATGCAAATTTAAGCAAGGTTTTGCTTTTTGTGACTGCCATTGCAATACACAATCTGCCCGAAGGCATTGCCGCAGGTGTCGGATTTGGCTCGGGCGATACTTCGCAAGCCCTTTTAATCGCAGGCGGTATTGCGCTACAAAACATCCCCGAAGGTATGGTAATAATAGGCCCCATGCTTGCCGCAGGTGCCTCACCCAGAAAAACCTTTATTCTTGCAATGCTTACTGGTGTTGTTGAAGTTGTAGGCACATTTGTTGGCTATTTTGCAGTTAACATTTCACAAGTAATTTTACCCTTTGCACTTGCGTTTGCAGGCGGCACAATGCTTTACGTAATTAGTGATGAAATGATACCCGAAACCCACGCCCATGGCAATCAGCGTGGTGCTACCTATGCCCTGCTTTTTGGCTTTTGCGTAATGCTTATAAGCGACGTTTTACTGGGATAACTAATCTTAATATTGCCAAAAAATTTTATATATGATATAATATTAGGACAAAACAGTCTTTAAAGACTGATACATTAATTAAGGAGAATAAATATATGATGAACGCAAAAGTACGTGAGCTTTTAAATCAACAAATTAATAAGGAATTATATTCCGCTTATCTTTATCTTGATTTTTCAAACTATTTCAAGGCAAACGGTCTTGACGGTTTTGCTAATTGGTATATGATTCAGGCGCAGGAGGAACGTGACCACGCCATGCTTTTCTATACCTATTTGCAAAATGAAAATCAAAAAGTTACCCTTGAAGCAATCGCAAAGCCCGATAAGGTTTTCACTTGCCATATGGACGTTTTAAAAGCAGGGCTTGAGCACGAGGAATACGTTACCTCACTTATTAACGATATTTACGGGGCGGCTTACGACGTTAGAGATTTCCGCACAATGCAGTTTTTAGACTGGTTTGTTAAAGAACAAGGCGAGGAAGAAACCAACGCTAACGATTTGATTTCTAAAATGGAGCTTTTCGGCAGCGACCCCAAGAGCCTTTATATGCTCAACCAAGAGCTTGCCGCACGTGTTTACAGTGCACCGTCACTTGTTTTATAATTATAATAAATGTTCAAAAATTAAAACGCCAATCAAAAGGATTGGCGTTTTTTACTTTGGAAAGGTAGCACAAATCCGAACCTTTTGAATTTTTGGGTTATGGGTTTGAACCACTACATAATTAATCCGTTAATATTCTATCTATCTCTTCTTTCTTTTTTATGAAAACAACTTTGTCTTTATGAGATTCTAAAATTTTATTTATTTCTTTCATATTTGTGCTTTGAAAAGTATCAGTCCATTTTAGAAGATTGAATACTGATTTTAATGTCTCTTTTTTGCCTTTGCCAAAACCAAATTTCCTCTTAACAAATCGCCTAATTATGCGAAATTCATATAACCATTTTGGTGTGTCCAACACATAAATTATATCGGCATCTTCAAAACTTTTCTGTACCCAAGTATAATAAACACCCTCTATAATCCAATTAGGTTGTTGTAATATATCATTCAGCATTTGATTGCGCTTTTCTATGGGCATTTTGACACCATATGAATTTTGGCTATTATCCCACTGAATATCGTCTAAATCAAAATTCGGTATACTGTATTTTTCAGATAGTCTTTTTGCTAAATATGTTTTACCTGAACCACTGCAACCGATTATTCGGATTTTCATTTGTTATTCTCCTTTGCAGTGTTGATAGAGGCGATAAGGATTCGTTTTACTTCAACACATTTATTAAGCAATTCTTTATCATTATAGTAGCCACTTTCAATTAACAATTCAATCCAATATTCGCTTTCAGAACACTCTTTAAGAGCAATTTGTAGTTTGGCAACAAAATCTGCTTTTCCATGTGCATAAAAAGCCTCTCGAATATTTGCACCAATGCTTGTTCCCGAACGCAAAAACTGATTTATTAAAGCGCTTTCACACTTTGCATTTCTTAATTCTTTACACACTTTTATAACAGCAAGTGCAAATTCTTTTGATTTTATAATTAAAGGACTTTCGGTCATAAAAACACACCTTTCACTTTTATTATACTTTCTATAAATTAAAAAAGCAAGGCAAAGCCTTGCAGAAATACTTCTTCACTATTCACTATTACTTATTACTTGCCAAAATCGACAAAAAGAGAATAGTGAAAAGTGAATAGTGAAAAGTGAAGAGTGAAAAAGTAAAATCGACAAACCTCTGTCGAGATTTGTCGATTTTGGCGGAGACGGAGGGATTCGAACCCTCGTCCCTCAGGGGGCATCATGATTTCGAGTCATGTCCGTTATGACCACTTCGATACGTCTCCGTATAAAAATATTGCTTTTATCAGCAAAAATTATTATAATGAATTTAATGCACTTTGTCAAGGCTAATCTTATTAAAAGGAGGCAATTTAAATGAACGATTTTATCACCACAGATGGTATTTTATCACATTTAAAAACCGATGGTATAACACTTTCAATTTTTGAAAGTGTGGATTCCACAAACTCGCTTTTAAAACAAATGGCGCTTGACGGCAAGGGTGAGGGTGAAGTAGTAATTGCACTTTCCCAAACAGCAGGACGTGGCAGATATAGCCGCAAATTTTATTCCGACAAGGGCGGAATTTATATGAGTGTTTTATTACGGCCAAAAGCTATACCCGACGTTGCAATCCTAACTGCCGCTGCAGCTGTTGCGGTAAGCGATGCAATCGAAAGCGTTGCCAAAAAAGAAACTCAAATAAAATGGGTAAATGATGTTTTAATAGAAAACAAAAAGGTTTGCGGCATTTTGTGTAAGGGCGGCTTTGTCGGCGACAACGGCTTTATTATTGTGGGTATAGGAATTAACGCTTACCCGCCAGAAAATGGCTTTAATGATGATATTAAAGCCATTGCCGGCACAGTTTTTGATTATAACTCCCCCACCCTTTGTGAACGGCTTACTGCTTTGGTTATTGATAATTTGTTTTACCAATACAAAAGCCTTGAAAAACGTGATTTTTTAAATAAATACCGTCAAAAAAGCCTTGTTTTAGGTAAAAATGTAAATATTCTAAAACAAGGAGAAATTATAGGTAATGGCAAAGCTTTAGAAATTGATGACAACTGTCATTTAACCGTAAAGCTTTCAAATGGCGAGGTTACTTCCCTTTCAAGCGGTGAGGTTTCGGTTAAAAAATAAAACAGCCCCTTGGGGCTGTTTAAAAACGAGTCGGTCTGTAAGCCGAGTTCTGTCATGGACGGTCATCTATCTCGACGTGAAATTGCTCCCACGCTCTAGCCGTATTTCGTGGCACATCGGGCAAATGTATAGCCACACTTTACGTTGCTCCGAATAGGGTTTACAGGACTTCGACGTTCCCGTGAAGTCGGTGAGCTCTTACCTCGCCTTTCCACCCTTACCGAAAAAATCGGCGGTATATCTCTGTTGCACTCTCCCTAAGGTCACCCTCGGCGGCCGTTAGCCGTTATTCTGCCCTGCGGGGCTCGGACTTTCCTCAGGCATTACTGCCCGCAACCGTCTAACCGACTCAACAATATTTTAACATAAAACCACTCTTGTGTCAAAACCTTTTTAAGCGAATAAAATGTATTGATTGGAGGCATTTTTATGCAAGAAAATACTAAAAAATTCTTTTTGGCGGCAAATTCCTGCCGTGGATTTACAAGTGAATTTTTACAAAACTGCACGGAAGATTATAAAACCTACATAATAAAAGGTGGCCCCGGTACGGGAAAATCTTCATTTATGAAAAAGGTTGCGGCTTACGCCGAAAGCAAGGGTGAAACGGTCATTTACTGCCCCTGCTCATCCGACCCTGATAGCCTTGACGGAATAATTTTAAAAAACAAAAAAATTATATTCATTGATGGCACTGCACCCCACACAGTTGACCCCGTTTACCCCGCCGTTTGTCAGGAAATTCTAAATTTTGGCGAGTTTTGGGACAGCAACAAGCTTAAAAACAAGGATGAAATTATTAAAATAACCAACCGCAACAAAGCACTGCACAAAACAGCGTCACGTTACATAATTGCAGCAGGCGAAATGCTTTATGACAATTTCAAAACCGCCGTTGCTTGCTGTGATTTTAAAAAATGCAAAGCCTTTGCCGAAAAGCTTTGTAAAAATATTTTTAATAAAACTAATCATCCGCCAAAAGAAACAGTGCGTTTTTTGGGTGGAATTACCCCAAAAGGCTTTGTAGCTTTTCCAAAAACAATCGACCAGAATTTAATAATTATAAGCGATGAGCATTTCGCCGCTTCTTCATATATTTTAAGCATTGTGCAAAACAGTGCAATCACAAACGGATACGAAATAATAACCCTTAAAAACCCGTTTTTCCCTGAACTTATAGACCATATAATAATCCCTGAACTTGATTTAGGGGTTGTAAGCGAAAACCGATTTATAAGCTTTGAAAGCGACCAAAGACGGATACACGCACGCCGTTTTTATGATAATGGGCTTGTGCACCAAAGCAAAAATCGAATAAAATTTAACAAACGCCTTTCTACCGAGCTGTTAGAAAGCGCCTATTTTACTTTAAGCGAAGCAAAGAAAGTGCACGACGAGCTTGAAAGCTATTATATTAACGCAATGAATTTTGAAAAACTTAATGAATTTACAGATATGTTTTGCAAAAAACACTTCTAAATGATATAATCAAATAAAAGGAAGTGTTAATTATGAAAATTGCAGTAATCACCGGCGCATCTTCAGGGCTTGGCACCGAATATGCAAAGGCAGTCGACAAAATCCGTAAGGACATTGACGAAATCTGGCTAATAGCTAGGCGTGAAGATAAGCTTTTAGAGGTTGCGTCGCTTTTAAAAACAAAAACCCGTGCAATAAAATGCGATATTACAGATGATGATTGTATTAAAAGCTTTGTGAATCTTTTAAAAACTGAAAATGCTGAAATTAAACTGCTTATTAACAACGCAGGTTTTGGAAAGCTTGGTTATTTTTATGACATTTCGACCGAAAATAATGCAGGTATGATTCGCCTTAACTGTGAAGCACTTACCGTTATGACCAGTGTATGTCTTCCCTTTATGAAGGAACAGAGCGAAATTATTAACACCTGTTCGATTGCATCCTTTGCGCCTAACAGCAGAATGGCTGTATATTCATCTACAAAAGCGTATGTTATGAGCCTTTCACGTGCATTAAGGCAGGAGCTTAAAGCCCGAAAAATTAATGTATTAAGCGTTTGCCCGGGACCGATGGAAACTGAATTCTTATCCCTTGCGGGTATTAACAAGGGCGACAGCAAAACCTTTGACACACTTCCCCGTGATAACGCACAAAAGGTGGCTGAGCACTCGCTAAAAGCATCCCTTAAGAAAAAGGCGGTTTTTGCTGACCATATTTTTTATAAGTTTTACCGATTTGCTTCAAAAATTTTACCCACCTCAATCGTTATGAAAATGGCAAAAACATAAAGAAAACGCACCCTTTCGGGTGCGTTTTCTGTTATATAAAATGCTTTGAATTTTTATTATGAAAGATCTATATGTTCACATATCAGCTTATTTGATATATTTATTTTTTATGTGAAATCTTTGTTAAAAAGATAACATTCTTTATTGCGGTGAATTGCTTGCAAAATCGAGTAAAATATAGTAAAATATTTATGTCTAACTTTATATTAGGGGGAACCCAAATGCAAAAGCAAGAAAAAATTCTTAAGCCTAAAGGCAAGGCTTTAATGGGGATTTTTCTGCCGCACACTAAAAACACGGCGGAATTTGAAACCGTTGTTATGCCGCCTGTGGCTGAGGTTATACTTCCCTTTTCACAGCACATAGGTGCACCCGCAAAGCCGGTTGTGGAAGAGGGCCAGCAGGTTTTCGTTGGCACACTTGTTGCCGAAGCCGGCGGTTTTGTAAGTGCTCCCGTGCACTCAAGTGTTTCGGGCACGGTTAAAAAAATTAATCCCGACAGTGTTGTTATCACGTCCGACGGACATATGACACCCGATGAAAGCCTAAAACCCTTTGAGGTTAAAACCCCTGCAGATTTAGCCGAAGCGGCAGGCAGATGCGGTCTTGTTGGTCTTGGCGGTGCAGGCTTTCCCACAAAGGTTAAGCTTTCAATCAAAGAAGGCACTGTTATTGATACGCTTGTTGTCAACGCCGCAGAATGTGAACCTTACATTACAAGTGACTATCGTGAATGTATGGAAAACTATGACGACGTCATTAACGGCATCTACCTTATAAAAGAAATTTTGAATATCGAAAAAGCAGTTATTTGCGTAGAGTCAAACAAAGAATCCGCTATTCAAAAGCTTTATGAAATTGCAACCGATACACGTGACGAGAATGACAGCGTAAAGCTAATGCGTCTGCCTTCAAAATATCCGCAAGGCGCCGAAAAGGTACTTATTTATTCTGCAACTGGCAGAAAAGTGCCTGTAGGCAAGCTGCCGAGCGATGTCGGCTGTATTGTAATGAACATTACTAGTATTGCCACCCTTTACCGCTTTATTAAAACAGGTATGCCACTTGTTCAGAAGCGTATCACTGTTGACGGCACCGCTGTAAAAGAGCCCAAAAACGTCATTGTTCCTATTGGAACACCTATTAAGGATATATTGGACTTTGTCGGCGTTGATGAAGATTATTCTGAAATTATTATGGGCGGTCCGATGATGGGTGTTGATATTGTTTCGGCTGATGTTCCGCTGGAAAAACGCAACAACGCAATTACCGTTATGCTTGACGCCGTTCCCGACGTTACAACTGCGTGTATCCGTTGCGGTCGCTGTGCTAACACCTGTCCGATGAGCCTATACCCCGCAAAAGTTGATTCGGCAATCACCTTTAAGCAACACGATAATCTCAATTCGTTAAACGTTAATTACTGTATGGAGTGTGGCTGTTGTTCTTACGTATGTCCCGCAAAACGCCCGCTTACACAAACTATGCGCCTTGCAAAAGCAATTTTAAGGAGGGAAAAATAAAATGAGCAAGCTTTTAAACGTTGCCTCTTCCCCCCATATGCGCCATCCCGATACCACACGTGGTATTATGCTGGACGTTGTTATTGCCTTGTTGCCTGCAGCAGTTTTCGGTTGTGTAATTTTCGGTTGGCGTTCAGCTGCTGTTTTAGCAGTCACAGCCGCTTCGGCAGTTGTTTTTGAATATTTATGGAATTTAATCTGCAAAAAGCCCCAAACAGTAGGCGACCTTTCGGCGCTGGTAACCGGTGTTATTTTGGGTATGAATTTGCCGTCTACAATCCCTTTTTGGATGGCAATTATCGGCAGCTTCATTGCAATAATTATTGTAAAACAGTTTTTCGGCGGTTTAGGTCACAACTTTGCGAACCCCGCAATGACCGCACGTATAGCCTTAATGGTTTCCTTCCCCGCCGCAATGACAAAATTTGTTACGCCTTTTGCGGTTGACGCCATTTCCAGTGCAACGCCATTAGCCTCGCTTTATGGCGAAGCAACCTCTACCGTAAGTATTAAAGAAGCCTTCTTTGGTCTTCAGGGCGGCTGCATTGGTGAAACCTCTGCCTTTTTACTTATTATAGGCGGAATTTATCTTGTAATAAGACGCATTATAAACCCCATTATACCGGTTTGCTTTATCGGAACGGTTGCACTTGCCACACTGTTCACAGGCGATAACGTATTACTTGCTATTTGCAGCGGTGGTTTAATGCTTGGTTCAATATTTATGGCGACCGATTACACCACGTCACCAACCACCAATCTTGGTAAAATCATTTTTGGTGTTGGCTGCGGTCTTATAACCTTTATTATAAGACAATTTGCTTCTTTACCCGAAGGCGTTTCATATTCAATTTTACTTATGAACATATTAGTTCCATATATTAACCGCATTACCGAGCACAAGCCCTTTGGCTATGTAAAAGCAAAGGAGGGCAAGTAATTTATGAAAAATTTCTTTAGTAAAATCGCTTCGTTTTTTAAAAACGAAAAGGATTCTATTATAAAGCCCACCATTGTGCTTTTGTGCATTTGTATTATTATTCCGTTAGCTCTTGCCGTTACCAACACAGTAACAGTAAAGCGCATTGCCAAGCTTGAACAAAAGACCGCTACCGAAGCAATGGCAAAGCTTGTCAAGGCGGATAAATTTGAAGAAAAAGACAATGAAGAGCTAGAAAGCACATATTTTGAGGCTTTGCGTGATGATAGCGTTGTAGCCTATATATTTACCACCTATGCCAAGGGTTATGGCGGGGACGTTAAGGTTATGACGGCTATTGCACCCGATGGCACAGTTTTAAACCTTGCAATTTTAGACGTTTCAAACGAAACACCCGGTCTTGGACAAAACGTTACAAAGTATGATTTTTACTCGCAATTCAAGGGTAAAAACGAGCATATTTCGATTAAAGATATTGATACGGTTACAAGCGCAACCTATTCTTCTAAGGCTGTGTTAAATGCAGTTAACCAAGCGTTGGACAACTTCCAAAAGCTCGCCTCTGCACCTATGACATTGCCCGAATTTGAAGACAACCAAGCCGAAGTTGGCGCATTAGAAGGAGGTGCCGCATATGAAGGATAATAAATACTTAAGCACCTTTACGAACGGTCTTGTAAAAGAAAATCCCGTTCTTCGCTTAGTGCTTGGCACCTGCCCCACCCTTGCGGTTACCACCGCCGCTATCAACGGCATTGGTATGGGCGTTTCGGCAACCCTTGTGCTTATCTGCTCAAACGTGGTTATTTCTCTTTTGCGTAACATAATTCCCGACAAGGTTCGAATTCCTGCTTATATCACAATTATCGCAGGCTTCGTTTCTGTTGTGCAAATGCTTGTTAAAGCCTTTTTGCCCTCAATCGACCAGTCACTCGGTATTTATCTCCCCCTTATTGTTGTTAACTGCATTATTTTAGGACGTGCTGAAATGTTCGCTTCTAAAAACGCACCTCTGCTTTCCGCACTTGACGGCTTAGGAATGGGCGTTGGCTTTACTGCAGTTTTAACCCTTATGGGCGCTATTCGTGAGCTTTTCGGCGCAGGTATGATTTTCTCATTCCCCATAACCGCCGAATTTATTGAACCCATGGTTATTTTCCTGCTTCCCCCCGGCGGCTTCTTTGTATTCGGCATTTTAGTTGCCGTTTCAAATGCGCTCGCCAAAAAGGCAGGCAAAAAGCCTGTAGAACATTTGGGCTGTCACAACTGTCCTTCCAGAAGCTTTTGCCAAAAGGAGGAATGTGTAAATGAATAAGATTGCTCTTATTTTGCTGGCCGCAATTTTAACCAATAATATGGTGCTTTCAAAGTTTTTGGGTATCTGCCCGTTTTTGGGTGTTTCCAAAAAGACCAATACTGCACTTTCTATGAGTATTGCTGTGACCTTAGTTATGGTAATCTCCACCGCAGTTACTCATCCTTTGTACACCTACGTTTTATATCCCAAATATACCTATCTTGAAACCATTGTTTTCATTTTAGTTATTGCCGCTATCGTTCAGCTTTTGGAAATCGTGCTGAAAAAGTTTTTACCCCCGATTTATAAATCACTCGGTATTTATTTGCCGCTTATCACCACCAACTGTGCGGTTTTGGGTATAACTATGCTTAACATTACCGATGAATTAAATTTTGTTCAGTCGCTCTTTAACGCACTCGGCGCAGGACTTGGGTTTATGTTAGCTATGCTTTTATTCTCTGGCGTGCGTGAACGTCTTGAAACTGCTGATATTCCCGAATTTTTAAAAGGCCTTCCGATAACTCTTGTTTCGGCGGCTATTGTCGCATTGTCCTTCTTGGGCTTTGCCGGAATAGGAGGCTGATTTTATGGAAATTTTGATTCCTGTTATAATTATTGCCGTTATCGGCCTTATAGCCGGTTTGGGACTTTCATTTGCATCAAAATATATGGCTGTTCCTGTTGATGAAACCGAAGCACAAATTCGTGAAGCTCTACCCGGCGCAAACTGTGGCGCTTGTGGTTTTTCCGGCTGTGACGGTTATGCCGCCGCACTTGCAAAAGGCGAAGCGGCACCTAACCTCTGCTCTGCAGGTGGCGAAGCAACCGCAAAAGCAATCGGCGAAATTTTAAAGGTAGAGGTTGTGGCCGAACCCAAGATTGCACTCGTTGCATGTAATAACAGCTGTGACAAAACCAGCCGAGCCTTTGCATATGAGGGGCTTCAAAGCTGTACCGCCGCCGCACTTTTACAGGGCGGGCCGCTTGATTGTAAATATGGCTGTATAGGTCTTTTGGACTGTGCTAACGCTTGTCCGTTTGGTGCCATTGTCGTTAATAACGGTCATCCCACCGTATGCAAGGATTTGTGCGTGGGCTGCGGCGTGTGTGTTAACACCTGCCCCAAGGGCGTTATAAAGCTGGTTCCAAAAAATTATAAAACCGCTGTGCTTTGCAACAACAAAGAAAAAGGCGCACCTGTCGTTAAGGCTTGTAAGAGCAGCTGTATCGCCTGCACTATGTGCGAGCGCACCTGTGAAAAAGGCGCAATTAAAATTGTTGATAATATTGCACAGGTTAATTACGAGCTTTGTGACGGTTGCGGAAAATGTAAAGAGGTTTGTAAACGAAAAGTTATTATTTAAAAGTATATCCCCCAATTTTTTGGGGGATAATATTCTTACCATAAATTTAAAAGTGAGGCATATACCTTGAGAAAATGCGGAATTCTAATGCCAATATTTTCGTTGGCTTCCCCCGGAGGTATCGGTACCTTTGGCGCCGAGGCATATCGTTTTGTTGATTTCTTAAAGGAAGCAAGGCAAAGCTATTGGCAAATTTTACCCCTAACCCCGACAGGACACGGCGACTCGCCCTATAGTTCGTTTTCAGCCTTTGCAGGCAATCCCTATTTTATTGATATTGAAATTTTAATTGAAGAAAAGCTTTTAAAAGAAAAAGAGTTTAAAGCCTTTGATTTTGGCAACGACCCACACAAGGTGGATTATACCAAGCTTGACGGTAAACGCCTTGAGCTTTTGCGTATTGCATACAGCCGTTTCAAGCCGGATGACCGATATGACCTTTTCTTAAAGGAAAATGAGTTTTGGCTTGATGATTACGCATATTTTATGGCTATTAAAGAGATTAACAACGGTGCGGATTGGCACAACTGGCCACAAACACTCCGCCGTCGTGATGCCGACGCATTAAACGAAATCGAAAAAGACCTTGGCGAAAGCATTGGCTTTTACAAGTTTTTACAGTTTAAATTCACACAGCAATGGTCAAAGCTTAAGGAATATGCAAATTTAAATGGAATTAAAATTATAGGCGATATTCCAATTTACGTTGCACTTGATTCCTGCGACGTATGGGCAAATACCGACCAATTTCAACTTGACGAAGGCTTTATGCCAACGTCGGTTGCGGGCGTTCCGCCCGATGCCTTTGCTGAAGACGGTCAATTATGGGGTAATCCGCTTTATGATTGGAAAAAAATGAAGGCCGACGGATACAACTGGTGGGTTAATCGTATGAAGCACGCCTTAAGCCTTTACGACGTTGTACGCATTGACCATTTCCGTGGTTTGGAATCATATTTTTCTATCCCCGCAACAGATAAAACCGCAAAAAACGGCAAATGGGTAAAGGGCCCCGATATGGCGCTTTTCCGCCAGTTCAAAAAAGAAATTGGCGAAGAATTACCAATTATCGCCGAGGATTTGGGTTATTTAACCCCGCAGGTTAAGAAGCTGCTCGACAGTACGGGCTTCCCCGGTATGAAGGTTTTACAGTTTGCTTTTGACGGTGATAAAAATAACGATTATCTACCATATAACCACCAAAAGAACAGTGTTGTTTATACCGGTACACACGATAACGATACAATTATCGGTTGGATAAGCAGCGCCAACCCTGACGAGGTTAAACGAGCAGAAAAATTCTTAAACGCTAACCGCAGCGACGGCTTTAACTGGGCAATGATGCGCTGTGCGCTTATGTCCCCCGCAGACACCTGCATTTTAATGATGCCCGACCTTTTGGCACTTGACAGCAAAGGTCGAATTAATACACCGTCGGTAGTTGGTGGCAACTGGAATTGGCGAATCGATTCGTATTGCATTAACGATTGGCTTTCAAAAATCATCGCCGACATCACCACCCTTTACGGCAGAGATAATTAATTTAATCCAAAACAAAAAGCACCCGAAAGGGTGCTTTTAAATTTACTTGAGCTTATCAAGTGTTTTATTTAATTCTTCTAATTCTTTTCTGGCGGCGCTCAAATCACGCTCAACCTGTCTTCTACGCATATCTTCTTCATTGCGGCGGTTTGCTTCATATATTGTATTCGCAATTGATTTTGCCACTTCTCTGCGGACACGCTCGTTTTCACGTTCACGCTCCCATTCACGTTCTTTCACTTTCCATTCAACATAACTTATGTACTGATCTAAATCAGTTGGGTCATTACCATATTCCTGTTTATAGCTTAAATAATACCCCGTAAGACGAGCCAAACCATTTAAATCACGGTATTTAGGCGGCAAAACAATGATAGAATCAAGTTCCTTATTAAGTGCAGGAAGACTTGCCTTGAGCTCAGCTATTTTAGCCTCGTTTTCTTTAATTTTGGCTTTGTTTTGTTTAACAATTTTAGCGGCTAAATCAGCTTCAGCTTTAGCCTCTTCTTCGGCATCAAGCTTGCGAGCTTCTGCAACAAGCGCACTTCTATCATAAAAATCTTTTTCATTAAATGCAGTTGCATGGACCTTTAAGCCTTTAGAAATTAAAACGGCATTTATAAGTGAAGCCAATGCACTTGCGCCAAGACCTGCGCCAAAAGCTAAAGCGTGTAATATATCCATTTTTCCCATTTGGATTAAAAGGACTGATGCATAAGCACCTAAAAAAGATGCAATAGTCCACAAAATTGCAAATGTTCTATATGTTTTGCAAATTGGCGCACTTTTCTGTAACCCTGCGTATGCCGCAAAACCCATAATTGTTAAAATAGCATAAGCGCCGCCAATTATAATAGCCAAAATTGGCTTTGATAAATAAAGAAGTCCTGCCACTATTAACAATGAAATAATGCTAATAGCAACACCCGGGCCCTTAACCGACCTGTAAGCGCCCTTGCGTGCGGCTGACCTTTCGGCAATAAAGCGGTTATTTTCTTTATCCATTGCCTCTTGCTCGTGCTTGCCGATAGTATCCTTTTTCTTACTATCTTTAGGAACGGGGTTTGCTATAACTGCCTTGCGCTTTATAATATCCTTTTCGAGTTGCTGAATTTCTGCTTCTGCCTTAGAAATCTTTTTAACAACCTCTTCGGCATCCCAAAATATTTGACATAATTCTGCCATTTTATTTCCCCCTAAATATATATATTAGGCATAGTGTTCACGCCTTACATACACTAGTTTACTTGCAAAACACAGGTTTTGTCAAGTTAAAGTTTAAAAGCGACCCAAATGGGTCGCTTTTATTATACAAACTGCTCTAAATCCTTATTATAAATCATTACACGGGTGACGTCGTAAAAATCGGGGTCAACACCGTAAAAATCATAAAATGCGGTCATTACAAGTGAGGGATTCAAATTGTTTTCGTTACCTGCTGTTAAAATTAGAGTGAGCTCATTGCCGCAAAGCTCTGCCTTTTTAATAAGTGGGGCAATATCAATATCCTTAATACCGCCCTTTTTGGTTTTCTTTTTGGTAATTATTGACTGCTGTGTAAAAAAGTCGTTAACCATTTTAGCGTCAATATTGTCAAAAGAAAGCTTAAATTCGGCAAAGGCAATTTCCTTAGTGTGCATAACACTTTCACTCGCTTTTACAAAGTGAATATCGGGTGTAGAAACGGCATTTAAATCATCCACCAATTTTTCAAGTGAATAGCTATCGTCGGTGATTTTAACGTCCATTACCTCATAAAGCCCAACATAGCCGAGAGAAAGCGGCACGGCAAAGTTCATATAAGCGTGTTGGTTGAAGCCTTCGGTAAACCAAACGGGGATTTTTGATTTTGCAATAAGGCGGGACATAAAACGGTTCATATCAAGATGTGAAACAAACTTCATCCTGCCCTTTTTTTCGTAAAAAATTCTAACGTTTCTCAAAGCAAACACCCTCCCCATAGCAATTTGCCCCACAAGCCGAGCATTTTTCACGGCAGTTGGGTGTGGTTTTTTCATTTAGTGCGGTTTGATGTTCACGCACCAAGAAACCCTTTGACACCGCATAATCGAGGTGGTCCCAAGGATTGATTTCATCATAAGCACGAAGTCTTTGCGAATAAAAATCAGGGTCGATTCCGCAGTCCGAAAATGCTTCGTTCCACTTTTGTAAATCAAAGCATTCGTTCCAGCTGTCAAATTTACAGCCTTTTTTAAATGCCGCCTCTAACACGTTGCCCAAACGGCGGTCGCCACGAGCAAACGCACCCTCTAAAAAGCTGGTCGAAGAATCATGCATGCTTAAATCGATTTTACGAGTAGTAATACACGACTTTAAATATGCCTGTTTTCTTTCCATTTCTTCTTTACTGATTTGCGGCTCAAACTGAAATGGTGTAAAAGGCTTTGGTACAAATACCGCAACGCTCATTGAAACCGATACCGATTTACCCTTGGGGCGATTGGGCATTCCGTAATACATATCGACAATTTTTTGACCCAAGTCGGCAATACCCTTTAAGTCCTCGTCTGTTTCGGTGGGAAGACCCATCATAAAGTAAAGCTTAACGGCAGTATGTCCGCCCTCGAAAGCGATTTTACAGGTAGATAAAATTTCCTGCTCGGTAACGTTTTTATTAATAACGTCACGCAGACGCTGTGTGCCGGCTTCGGGCGCAAAGGTTAAACCGCTTTTGCGAACGTGGTTGATTTTTTCCAAAAGCTCTTCTGAAAAATTATCAATACGAAGCGACGGCAAAGCAAGACTTATATGATTTTGCTGTGTCCAGTCAAGCATTTCGTTCAAAAGGGGCTCAAGCTCGGTATAGTCACTACTGCTAAGCGAGGAAATTGAAATTTCATCATAGCCTGTGTTTTCGCAAAGACATTTTGCCTGACGGTTTATAACCTCGGCCGATTTTTCACGCACAGGGCGGTAAATAAAGCCCGCCTGACAAAAACGACAGCCACGAATACAGCCACGGAAAATTTCCTGTACGGCACGGTCGTGCACAATTTGAATAAAGGGCACAACAAAATTTTCAGGGTAATGGCAATTATTTAAATCCTTAATAATACGCTTTTTAATAACCGCAGGCGCATTTTCTTTGGGAGTTACTGCATTAATTGTACCGTCCTCATTATAGGTAACGTCGTAAAGCGACGGCACGTAAACGCCCTCAATCTGGGCCGCTTCACGCAAAAATTCGGCTTTTGTGCTGCCAAGTGCTTTGTGCTTTTTATAAAGGTCAATAACCTCTAAATCGACCTCTTCACCCTCGCCCAAAAAGAAAATATCAACAAAATCTGCCAAGGGTTCGGCATTGCACACACACGGTCCGCCCGCAACAACCAAGGGGGATAAATCCTTACGGTCAGCGCTTCTTAAAGGCACACCCGCCAAATCGAGCATATTAAGCACATTTGTATATGACATTTCGTACTGAAGCGTAAAGCCGATAAAATCAAAATCCTTTATTGGATCACGGCTTTCAAGTGCAAAAAGCGGTATATTGTTTTCACGCATAACCTCTTCAAAATCGAGCCATGGCGCAAAAACACGCTCGCACCAGATATCTTCCCTTGCGTTAAACTGTGAGTATAAAATTTTCATACCCAAATGCGACATACCGATTTCATAAGTGTCGGGAAAACAAAACGCAAAGCGAACGTCAACCTTATTTTTATCCTTAATAACGCTGCCCAATTCACCGCCCGAATATCTACCGGGTTTTTGAACGGTCAAAAGCAGTCTTTCAAATTCCTTATTATTCATTAAATCTACCCCAATAAGTTATTAAAACTATGATACAATAATTTTCCTTTTCTTTCAACTAAAATTTCATCAAACCCATTATAAAAAGGTAAATTCCCACAATATAAATTGAAATATTAAATCTGTGGCGAAAAGTAAGGGTTACTGCAACAAAAATTACCGCTACCGCCAGAATTAAAGTTATCAGCTGCATAATAAGTGTCGCTTTTGTCTGACCCTTAAATTTGCAAATAATACAGTATAAAATTGTGCCGCCGTCAAGCCCTTTTACCGGTAACAAATTAAAACAACCGATTATTAAATTAAGCAGCGAATAGCATAAAACCATTTCGTTACCAAAAGCAGCATAATTAAAATAAAGACAGCCAAAAAGCAACAAATTTGCCACGGGGCCCGAAGCGGCGATTAATATATCATTTCTTTGTGAAAACGAAAACTTTTTATTTATTTGAACACTTGCGGGTATAAGCCGCACTGAAAGCGGCGCACAATCGAGCACCCACATTAAGAATAAATGCGCCGCTTCGTGAATAACTACCGCAAAAAGAGTTGGCAGCATATAGCCTGTACGGTCGGTGGCGAGCATAATTGTTATTGCCGCCATAAAGAAAAACGAAATATAAATTTTTGTGCCTAAAAATGAAAACTTCACTCTATCACCTCATAAACATCGGTATCACTTAAAACGTTATCCTTGTACCAATTTTTAAAGTCGGTATATGCTTTATTGAATCCGTATTTCAAAACCAAAACACTTAAAAGCACGATAAGTGCCACGATTCCCTCTATTATAAGCAGCTTTATATAGTTGTCCCAAAATTTCATTTAAACCACCTTGCCGAAAAAACAATTATATGTTATACTCTTAATATATTTATAATTGTGCGAGGTGATATTATGCCATTTTTACCTATATCCGTCAAAGAAATGAAGGCTTACGGTTGGGACAAGCCTGATTTTATAATTGTTACGGGTGATGCTTACGTTGACCATCCGTCCTTTGGTACTGCAATTATTTCACGTGTACTTGAGGGCGCCGGCTATAAGGTGTGCATAATACCCCAACCCAGAAGTGATGCCGATTATATGCGCTTTGGCACCCCACGTTTAGCATTTTTAGTAAACGGCGGTAACATTGATTCAATGGTAGCGCACTATACCGCAGCTAAAAAACGCCGCAGCGACGATGCTTACACCCCTGGCGGCAAAACCGGTGCCAGACCCGATCGTGCAACCATTGTTTACACCAAAAAATTGCGTGAGCTTTTTGGCGATATTCCGATTGCTATCGGTGGTGTTGAAGCGTCCCTTCGCCGTTTTGCTCATTACGATTATTGGGATGATGCCGTTCGCCCATCTATCCTAATTGACAGCGGCGCCGATTTATTAATGTATGGTATGGGCGAAAAGCATATTGTTGAAATCGCCACCCGACTGAATAACGGCGAAAAGATTTCAAGCCTTACTGACATTTGGGGCACATGCTATGCCGTTAAAACAAGTGAATTTTCGCATATTGCAGGAAGCCGTGAATGTCCGTCCTATGAAGCAGTTAGGGAAGATACCGAAAACGGCAAAAAGCAATATACAATAAGCTGTAAAATACAACAGGATGAAATGGATTCTGTAAGAGGCAAACCCATTATTCAAAGGCACGGCAATTATATTTTGGTGCAAAATCCACCTATGCCTCCGCTTAATGAAGCCGAAATGGACGAGGTTTATTCCCTGCCATTTATGCGTGACTACCACCCCTCATACGAAAATGCGGGCGGTGTTCCCGGCATAGCCGAGGTTAAGTTTTCCATAATTCACAACCGTGGCTGCTTCGGTAACTGTAATTTCTGCGCCTTGGCATATCACCAAGGTCGTGTTGTTACCTCACGAAGCCATAAATCGGTTATTGAAGAAGCTAAAAAAATCACCCAAATGGATGATTTCAAGGGTTATATTCACGACGTAGGCGGCCCTACCGCCAATTTTAGAAAACCGGCTTGTAAGGGTCAGCTTATAAAGGGTGCTTGTGCCGACAAAAAGTGCCTTGCCCCCACAATGTGCCCTGCGGTTGAAGTCGACCACACAGATTATTTAAAGCTTTTGCGTGAGCTTAGGGCTTTACCAAAGGTTAAAAAGGTGTTTATTCGTTCGGGTATTCGTTTCGATTATTTAATTGCCGACAAAAACGAAGAATTCTTTAAAGAACTTATCAACCACCATGTGAGCGGTCAGTTAAAGGTTGCGCCCGAGCATTGCTCTAACAATGTTTTAAAATATATGGGCAAGCCCCCGATTGAGGTTTACAACCGTTTTGAAAAGCGGTTTTATGAGCTTACAAAATCAGCAAATAAAAAACAGTATTTAGTACCCTATTTAATGTCATCGCACCCCGGTAGTACTATAAAAGACGCTATTGAGCTTTCGCTTTTTCTAAAGCGTAACAATTTGCACCCCGAACAGGTACAGGATTACTACCCCACCCCGGGCACAATTTCAACCTGTATGTTCTACACGGGCATTGACCCTAATACTATGCAAAAGGTATACGTTCCAAAAACTGCAAAAGAAAAAGCCGAGCAACGTGCCCTGCTTCAGTATTTTAAGCCTGAAAACAGGCAAATAGTTCTTGCCGCACTTAAAAAGGCGGGGAGGTATGACCTTATCGGTACCGGTAAAAACTGTCTTGTTGCGCCGGATAAAAACGGTAAAGCCGCACCGCAAAAAAAGAAAAAAACCATTCGCAATATTCATAAAAAGAAGAAATAAACTATAATTTAAAAGTTTTCAACAAAAAAATCCGTCACAGCTGTGATATGCACCCCAAAAGTTAGACACTTTTGGAGGTGCATATTTTTTATGGCAAAGAAAGGACAAATTTTCAGAAAACACTCGGCAGAATTCAAAATATCTGTTATACTAGATATGCGAGAACACCATTTAGGATTGAT
>JAFQCU010000009.1 GCA_017416285.1 Clostridia bacterium
ACCCATTCTTAATTTGAGAATGGGGTTTATAATTTAAAAATATAAAATAAAAAAGACCATCAAAAGTGATGGTCTTTTGGAGCTGCTAACCAGAGTCGAACTGGTGACCTCATCCTTACCAAGGATGCGCTCTACCTCCTGAGCCATAGCAGCATTTTATGCGACTTTGTTATTATACATAATATTCATTATAAAGTCAAGTAAAAATTTTGAAAAATTTTTTAAAAAATTAAAAATAATACTTGATTTTTTTGTTTTAATATGATATTATACTATGGCGGTCTGAAAAAGACTGATTTGCGCTGATAGCTCAGCTGGATAGAGCGTCTGGCTACGGACCAGAAGGTCGGGAGTTCGAATCTTCTTCAGCGCGCCAAGTAAGGACTTAACTGAAAAGTTAAGTCTTTATTTTTTTGCAATTTTCATTGACATATCAAGAAGATTCGAACTCTGAGAGGGTGAGGTGCGTTAAGAAAACAATTAATAATTGTTTTTAGCACCGAAGTGTGAGGCGGGTACTGTTTGCAAAGCAAACGGTCGCCGAGTACGGTAAACGCAAAGCGGTTACATCTTCTTCAGCGCGCCAAGTAAGGAATCTACTGAAAAGTAGGTTCCTTATTTTTTTCACATAATTATATTTTTGCACTAGAAGATTCGAACTCTGAAAGTTGAAATAGTATGTATCCATCAAAGCGTAATTTTGGCTCATGATTCTTGTAATGTTTATTTAGTTGTGCTATAATTTTTTTAGAGGTGGTAATTTATGCTATTTTTCTATATAAGACACGGTGACCCGATATATGATCCTGATTCTTTAACAGATTTGGGCATAGAACAGGCGGAGGCGCTTTCTAAACGTCTTTCATTATATGGTCTGGATAAAATATATTCTTCCACTTCAAACCGTGCAGTAATGACTGCAAAGCCCACTTGCGAAAAGTTAGGACTTGAACCCGAGCTTCTTGATTTTGCAAACGAGCATTATGCTTTTTCAGAATTATGCTTTACAGATAACGGGGATAAAAGATGGCTGTTTCAGCATCCGAGAATTGTTAATTTATTTAATGATAAAGAAATTATTGATATGGGTAACAAATGGTTTGAGCATCCCGAATTTAGCGAATATAGCTATAAACAAAGCATGGAGCGCATAGCCGTTGAAAGTGATAAGTTTTTTAAAAACTTGGGTTATGAGCGTGTGCAAGGCACGTCTAAATACAAGGTAATCAAGTCTAATAACCAAAGGGTTGGATTGTTTGCACATCAAGGCTTTGGTATAGCCTTTTTAAGCTATGTTTTAAATATTCCTTATCCCGCTTTTGCAACACGTTTTGATATTTCTCATACAGGTATGACGGTTATTGAATTTGAAGAGCTTGATGGTTATGCCGTACCAAGAGTCCTAACCTTGTCATCGGATTCACATTTGTATCGTGAAGGTTTATCAACTCTTTATAATTATAGGGTGAAGTTTTAAGTTGAGTCGATATTATTAAAACACATATTATTTAGCAATAAAGATAAAAAACAGTAGAACAAAAAGTTCTACTGTTTTCTTTTACGGTTCTTTAAATATGCCTAAGTCAAGCGGATTATAGGTAAAGAAAATAAACATAAGCGCCATTGCAAAAATCCAAAAAAGCGAAAGATAATTTGCTGTTCTGCTTTCGAAGTCTAGCGATAGCACAAGTGCTTTTACGGTGAGCATAATAAGAAGTGAGATATAAAAAATTGCAATATTAAACCATTCAATTTTAAAGCCGAGCACTCCCGAATAGGTGTAAAAAATTGTTACAATAGATATCATTCCGGCTATAAGCGAAATTGAAATTGCCGGCAGGTAATTATTGGGTTTTTCTTTCATTAAAAAGTATTCAAAAACCGAAAAAATCAGTGTTGGAAAAAACAGTAGCTTTAGGTGTTCCCAAATGCTTTCGTTGACGGGGAAAAAATACCCCAAAATTGTGTTTTCGCCACTCCAACTATAAACGAAATGCCCAAGTGAGCCCGCAAGACCAATTATAAAAAAACCGAGTATAAAATTTTTAAATCTCATATAAAAAATCCCCCATACTAAAGTATATGGAGGATTTTAAGTTTTATTATGGATTACAGTTTTTACAAGGTACATAGCCTTGTTTTATAAATTCGTTATATCCCGAAAGGTAAACCTTGTTTTCATCCTTCATTTTTTGTGCCCAAGCGCAGTCCTTTAAATGAAATTTTTTGGTTTTATTGCTACCCACGTAATAATCAACTATTTTGTCGGGCTCGGCAATGCTGACATTATCGCCATCAATACTGTCCGGCAAAGAGGTTTGACCGTCAATTACTGTGCCATCTGGCAGTTTGACTTCAATATCGGGGTGGGAATTTGTGTCGGTGCTACTGCAAGCAGAAAGAAAAACAAATACTATGCAAAGCAGTAAAACCAAAAATTTTTTCACAAAATCACCCCTTTGGTTATTTTAGTTTATTATATTAAATATTTTTGTTGAAGTAAAGCACAAAATATTATAAAATAAGCTTAAAGGTGGTGATTTTTTTGACATTAACTGAACTTAAGGCGAAAGCTAATAATTTACCGCTTAAACCCGGTGTTTACATTATGAAGGACAAAAGCGGTACAGTAATCTATGTTGGCAAGGCAAAAGCGCTTAAAAACCGTGTCACACAGTATTTTGGTGCCGGCAACCAGCATACTGTAAAGGTTCATAAAATGGTTAGCAACGTGTATGATTTTGAATATATCATATGCGACAGCGAATTTGAAGCACTTATACTTGAAAATTCGCTTATTAAACAGCACCAACCAAAATATAACATTTTGCTTAAGGATGATAAGGGCAGTTTCTACATTAAAATCACCAATGAAAAATGGCGGAAAATTCAATCTGTAAAGCAGCTCACACAGGATGGGGAATTTATAGGTCCGTATAATTCGGGCTTTATTGTTTCACAAACGGTTGATGAGGTAAAAAAAATCTTCCGTTTACCATCTTGCAACCGCAGCTTTGATAAACCCACAAAGCCCTGCCTTAATTATCATATCGGGCTTTGTGATGCGCCTTGCAGAGCAAATATTTCAGTAAATGATTATAACAAAACGGTTGACCACGCAGTTGAATATATTAAAAACGGCGACATTGCTGAAAATTCAATTAATACGCTAACAAAACAGATGGAGGATGCTGCCGAAAGCCTTAATTTTGAGCTTGCTGCCAGACTTCGTGACCGTATTAATGCAATTAACAAAATAAAGCAAAAGCAAAAGGTTGTTGAAATAAGCTATAAAGAGCAGGATGTTTTCGCATCGGTAATTTTCGATGGAACAGCCTGTGTTGCAGTGCTTAAATTCCGCAATTATAAGCTGTGGGATAAGCAACACTTCTTTATAGAGGACGTTAGTGAAAAAAGTGACTTTTATGCCGAATTTTTGCAACAGTTTTATGCGGGCAAAACCGATATTCCAAGCCGTATTTTGACCGATATTGAATTTGATGAGTGCGAACTTTTGGAAGTCTGGCTTAGCGAAATTGGTGGCAAAAAAATCAATATCATTTCACCAAAACAGGGTGAACAAAAACGAATTATTGAAATGTGCCAAAGTAATGCGGTGCAAAATCTTTCGGAAAAAACCGAAAAAACCACCCGTGAAATGTCAGTTTTAAACGAGCTTAAGGAACTGCTGAATTTACAAAATGCACCCCGTGTTATCGAAGCGTACGATATTTCGAATATGTCGGGCGACAATAACGTTGCGGGTATGATTGTTTTTAAGGACGCAAAGCCTTATAAGGCAGGGTATAAGCGGTTTAAAATTAAAGGTTTTTTGGGTCAGGATGATTACCGTTCAATGGCAGAGGTGCTTGACCGCCGTTTTGGTGAATATGAAAAGGGTGAAAATCCCGATTTTGCGGTATTACCCGACCTTATTTTACTTGACGGCGCAAAAGGGCAAATCGGCGCAGTTTTACCTGTGATGGAAAAACACGGGCTTAATATTCCGCTTTTTGGTATGGTTAAGGACAGTAAGCACCGTACACGTGCAATAGCAACTGCGGGTGGTGATATTGTTATAAAATCAAACCGTCGAGTGTTTACCCTTATAACCAATATTCAGGATGAGGTTCACCGCTTTGCAATAAGCTATCAAAAACAGCTGCAAAGCAAAAAAATGCTGGGAAGAGAGCTTACCAACATTAAGGGAATAGGGGACAAAAAGGCTAATGCTCTTTTACGGCATTTCGGCAGTATGACAAAAATCAGAAATGCCGATATGCAATCGCTTACAGCGGTTAAGGGTATAAGTGAGCAAAATGCAAACGATATTGTTGAATATTTTAACAATTTGTAAATTTTTTGTTGACTAAAAAATATATATGTGTTATTATTGCCATTGATAGAGGTGCGGTTTGTCATCAGTAGCGTGTATTTTTATGTGCAGGTTATCACGTGAAAGGGTCAGTCGCCGAAATGAAAATTTTTCTGCATTAAAAATTTTCGTTGGTTTGCAGTAAAATATGCTGCAGACTGTCACTTTTTGTGGAGAGCTATCGGTAATTTATTTTTTAAATTTCCGTAATTGCTTTTTGCAGTTACGGTTTTTTATTTTAAATTTTAAGGAGAATTAAAATGAAAGCAAAGAAAATTATCCCCAAAGTGCTTATAATAGCATTTGTTTTGGGCTTTGGTGTTCTTTGTGCCATCACAACTAAGGGTAACATTATGCACCCCGTTGGCACACTTTGGTCACTTTTCCCGCCCGTAATTGCTATCGGCTTGGCACTTCTCACTAAGGAAGTTTATTCCTCACTTTTTGTTGGTATCTTAGCAGGCGGCTTGCTTGCAACAGGTTTCAACCCAATACATACCATTGACTCGGTTACTACCGACGGTTTAATTTCAGCCGTTTCCGGTACTGCAGGTATCTTTATTTTCTTGGTATGCCTTGGTGTAATCGTTGCCCTCTTAAACAAGGCTGGCGGTGCTCAGGCATTTGGCCGTTGGGCTGCAAAGAATGTTAAGGGTAAAATCGGTGCATCACTTGCAACATTTATTTTCGGCGTTCTTATCTTTATTGACGACTATTTCAACTGCTTAACGGTTGGTGCAGTTATGCGCCCTGTTACCGACAAGGCAAAGATTTCACGTTCAAAGCTTGCTTACCTTATCGATGCTACTGCAGCACCGATTTGTATGATTGCCCCAATTTCTTCTTGGGCCGCCGCTGTTTCCGAATATGCGCCTGAGGGTGTAAGCGGTATCGCAATGTTTGTTAGAGCTATTCCTTACAACTTTTATTCCTTAATGACTTTTGTGTTCATTATTGCACTTGTTCTTATGAAGTTTGATTATGGTCCTATGAAGCTTCATGAATTGAATGCTGAAAACGGTGACCTTTTCACTTCCGGCACAGTTACTGCTGATGAAGAAGAGGCTGATGCTAATCCCAAAGCTAAGGTAATCGACCTTATTTTACCCATAGTTGTTCTTATCGGCATTTGCGTATACGCATTATTCTATGTTGGCAGATGCATGGGCGAAGAATGGGTATTCGCTTCTGCAAATTATGATAAGTCACTTGGCTTTATTGATGCATTTTCTAATACCGATGCTACCGTTGGTCTTCCTTGGGGCGGTCTTATTGCGCTTATATTTGTAATAATTTACTTTATTGCACGTCGCCTTATCAGCTTTAAGGATGCAATGGCTTGCATTCCTAAGGGCTTCAATGCAATGGTGCCCGCTATTCTTATTCTTACCTTAGCAACATCACTTAAGAATATGACAGGCCTTTTAGAATCTGATGCATTTGTTGAAAGTGCGTTGGCAAACGCAAGTGCGCTTAACAATTTCTTGCCCGCAATTATCTTTATTGTTGCTTGTGGCATTGCTTTTGCAACCGGTACTTCTTGGGGTACATTTGGTATCCTTATTCCTATCGTTACAAGCATATTTGACATTACTACACCTCTCGGAATTATGGGTATGTCAGCTTGCCTTGCAGGTGCGGTTTGCGGTGACCATTGCTCACCCATTTCTGACACAACTATTATGTCGTCAGCAGGTGCACAGTGCGACCATATTAACCACGTTTCAACACAGCTTCCTTACGCTTTAACAGTTGCAGGCATTTCGTTTGTGACATATATCTTTGCAGGCTTTGTTCAGAACGCTTGGATTTCACTTGCATTTGCAGCAGTTCTTACTGTTGGTGTTCTCTTTGTTATTAAGGCTATAACAAATAAGAAAGTAGCATAATTCATATTGAAATTTTAATCCGTTGTAGGTATAATATATCTACAACGGATTTTTATTTTTAGGAGATTATTTTGGCTGAAAGAAAGTTTGAAAAGCATATTGAAATCGAGCGCAGCATAATTAAAAAATACCGCAAAACCATTTGGGTTAATTTTATTGCCGCTGTGCAGGAATATGAGCTTATACAGGAAAACGATAAAATTGCTGTTTGTATTTCGGGCGGTAAGGATTCGATGATACTTGCTAAATGTATGCAGCAGCTACAAAAGCATAGTTCTTATCCTTTCGAGCTTGTTTTCTTGGTTATGGACCCCGGCTACACCCCCGAAAACCGTGCGCTTATTGAAGAAAATGCAAAGACACTCAATATACCTGTTCATATTTTTGAAAGCGATATATTTGACGTTACTACCCGTGTTGGCGGCTCACCATGTTATCTGTGCGCACGTATGCGCCGTGGCTGTCTTTACAGTAAGGCACAGGAGCTTGGTTGCAACAAAATTGCTTTAGGCCACCATTTTGATGACGTTATTGAAACAGTTTTAATGAGTATGTGCTATTCAAGTGAAATTAAAACAATGCTTCCAAAGCTTCACAGCACTAATTTTGAGGGTATGCAGCTCATACGCCCGCTTTATAGGGTAAAGGAAGCTGATATTATTTCCTGGGCAAATTATAACGGACTTCACTTTTTACAATGCGCTTGCAAATTGACTGCCCAGAGTAAGGACAGGGAAGACCTTTCAAAGCGTAAGGAAACCAAGTCGCTTATAAAGTATATGAATTCTATTAATCCAAATGCTGCAGACAATATTTTCAGAAGCCTTCACAACGTAAATCTTGCAACAATGCCCGCTTACCGAGATTGTGATTCTGGTGAAATTCATTCATTTTTAGAAAAATTTAAGGAGCAGGAAAAATGAAAAAATGTCCCATATGTAAAATGACTGTCAAGGCAGATTTAGCTTGCCCGATTTGTCAGGCTACTCTTACTTATGAGCCCGAGATAGAGGGCATATTTGAAAAGAAAAAATTAAATAAATATCTTTTTATCTATCTGTTAAAACGTTTTGCTTTTGTTATATTAGCAACCGTGTTTTGTGTTATTGCAGGGCTTTTCATTCAAATGAAAGGTTATTGGTTTGCGACCGCTGTTACCGCCGGCGCCGCTTTTATAATTTCAATTTTTCAGCGCACCTTAACTATGTATATTAAAATCCCATTTTTTGAATCATTAATGTGGTTTGTTATATTTATAATAAAATACATTTCATTACTTTTACCGGTTGTATGGGGAATTTTATATTTAATTTTCAATTAAAAAAAGAGCCATTAAGGCTCTTTTTTTATTATGTCTTTTATTACTTCGCCTGCAATTATAAGCCCTGCGGCAGAGGGAACAAAGCTTATGCTCATTGGCGTGCGTAGGTCGAGCTGATTTTTAATTGGCTCTTCTTTAGAATATAACACCTTAAGCTTATTAACACCACGCTTTTTGAGCTCATAACGCATAACCTTGGCTAACGGACAAACGCTTGTTTTATAAATATCTGTAATTTGAAATTGTGTCGGGTCAAGCTTATTGCCGGTTCCCATTGAGGATATAATTGGTGTTTTAGTTTGCTGACATTTTACCGCAAGCTCAATTTTGGCGGTAACGTTGTCGATTGCATCAATTACGTAATCGTACTTTGAAAAGTCAAACTTTGATGAGTTTTCGGGTAAAAACAAAATAGGGAAGATATTAACCTTGGCTGTGGGGTTTATATCTAAAATCCTGTCACGCATTACTTCAACCTTTAATTTGCCAACGGTCGAATGAAGTGCAATAATTTGTCGGTTGAGGTTTGTTATATCAACACGGTCGCTGTCGATTAAATCAATTTCGCCGACACCTGCACGTGCAAGGGCTTCGACAACGTAGCCACCAACACCGCCGACACCGAAAACCGCAATGTGACAGTTTTTGAGTTTTTGCAATGCTTCAGCGCCTATTAAATTTTCTGTTCTTGAAAATTGCATAGCTTATTATTTCCTTCAAAATGATAACTTAATTGTAAATGCAAGGCATTTTTTTGTCAAGTATGTATGTCGAAAAGCCAAAAAATATGCGTGTTTTTACGTGTTTTTGTATAATACGAACTAATTTTACCGATTGACTTGATTTAAATGACATAATATGGTAAAATGTGTAAAAACGATTTACCGGGAGGCAAAATTAATGGAAAAAAAGTTAAAAATTGTTATTGCAGATGATACGAGCGATTTTTGCAAAAATTGCTCCAATGTGTTGGAAAGCTACGGTATGAAGGTAATCCTTGTTCCCAAAGATGGGTTAAAGGTTTTATCAGCCGTAAAATCCGAAAAGCCCGACATTTTACTTACCGAAATTTTTATGCCAAACCTTGATGCATTGGGGCTTCTTGATGCATTAAATAAGTTGGATAAAAAAGATGTACCTTTGGTTATGGTAATGTCAGCTTATGCTAATCCACGCATTGAAAAAGAAATCTTAAATGCCGGCGCATGTTACTATTTCTTAAAGCCGTTTGACGTTAATATTATGGCCGAAAGAATAATAAAACTTTCGGGCTGGAAAAACGATAAATCACCTCTCGTACTTAATAACACCGCCGTTGGTGATAACGAGCTTGAAATTATGGTTACCGAAATTTTGCACCAGATTGGAGTTCCTGCTCATATTAAGGGGTATCATTATTTGCGTGAATCAATAGTTCTGTCGATTAAAAACAGTGAAATTATTAATTCAATCACTAAGCTATTATATCCGACTATTGCAAAAAATCACGCCACAACCGCCTCTCGAGTTGAAAGAGCAATACGGCACGCTATTGAGGTTGCGTGGGATAGGGGCGATATTGACGTCTTAAATTCTTACTTTGGTTACACAATCCAAAATCAAAGGGGAAAGCCCACTAATTCGGAATTTATTGCAATGATAAGCGATAAGCTGCGTTTAAAATTAAAAATCGGTTAATGTGTTAAATTTATTCATAAAGTCCTTGCGAAAATATGTGTTTTGATGTAAAATTTAATTATTAACTCAAAGAGGCGGTGCCTCTTGGGAGGAGGATTTTATATATATCAGATATTCTTTCGAACAATTAAACAGATTTTTCAGCTTCATCCTTTGTTAAGTTTGGCTTTACAAAGGATGAAGCTGAAAAAATCACAGACGTTTTGCTTTTGTCCGACGTTTACGGTATTGAATCACACGGTATGCAAAGACTTGTGCGTTATCACAAGGGCATTGAAAAGGGATTAATCCACGTCGATGCCAAGCCGGAGGTTGTTTTTGAAACTCCCGTTTCGGCTGTTATTGACGGTCACGACGGTATGGGTCAGTTAATTTCTATTGATGCAATGAACCTTGCAATCGAAAAGGCTAAAAAAAGCGGTATGGCGGTTGTCAGCGTTAAAAATTCTAACCATTTTGGTATTGCAGGTTATTATGCTAAAATGGCGTGTGACCAAGGTCTTATCGGCTTTGCAATGACTAATTCCGAAGCTATAATGGTTCCGACATATGCACGCAAGGCAATGCTTGGTTCAAACCCAATTGCTATTTCAATGCCGGCAGAACCGTATCCGTTTTTCTTTGATTCCTCAACTACCGTTGTAACAAGAGGCAAGCTTGAAATTTATAATAAATTATCAAAGCCTTTGCCTGAGGGTTGGGCTTTGGATGAAAACGGTAAGCCCTGCAGTGATGCTGACCGTGTACTTAAGAATATCGTTGGCAAAAACGGCGGCGGTATTGTGCCTCTTGGCGGTGATACCGAGCCTCTCGTCGGTCATAAGGGCTACGGTTATGGTATGCTATGCGAAATTTTCTGTTCGATTTTCTCGGGCGGTTTAACCTCCAACCATACCCATATAGATGGCAAGGGCGGTACCTGTCACGGCTTTATGGTTATTGACCCCAAGGTTTTTGGCGATACCGATGCACTCAAAGAACGTTTTTCAGTATTTTTGCAGGAGCTTCGTGATGCCCCCAAGGCTGAGGGTCAGGAACGCATTTATACCCACGGCGAAAAGGAAATTATTGCTTCGGCCGACCGTATGCAAAACGGTATAGATGTTAATATCAACACCGTTGCTGAAATGAAAGACCTATGTGATTACTTAGGTCTTGACAGCGTTGAATATTTGGGCGATGTTGATTTTTCACTTGCTAAACAAAGCTCTTACAAATAAAATTTTAATCTAATTTACACTAAACGCAGTAGTGCCGTTTGTTTTGGCTCTGCTGCGTTTGATTTTTTATCCTATAATGATAATATAAATATTGAAAAAAGCTTTGAAAAGTGTTATTATATATTATTATATTGGATAATTATATCTAAAAGGTGGTGAAAAATATGGCTTACAAAAAATGGGAAGTGAAATCGGTCGACAGAATTAAGGCAAAGGAGCTTGCGCTTGAGTGTGATATTGAGCCGATTGTTGCGCTAATTTCGGCTTCTCGTGGATATACCGACCCTACGGATTTGGAACAATTTTTATCTGATGAGCCGTATTTTTCAGATGCATATGAGCTTAAGGATATTATGCATGCCGCCGACATCGTTAATTTAAAAATTAATGAAAATAAAAAGATTGCCGTTTATGGCGATTACGATTGCGACGGTGTTACCGCAACTGCCTTGTTATATAAATATCTCAAGGGCAGAGGTGCTGATTGCATTTACTATATTCCTGACCGCTTTAGCGAAGGCTATGGTATGAACAGCGAGGCTGTGCACCACCTTAAAGAGTTGGGTGTAGATTTGATTATAACGGTTGACAACGGTATTTCTTGTTATGATGAAATCGCCCTTGCAAACAGCTTGGGTATGACGGTGGTGGTTACTGACCACCATATCCCGCCCGAGCGTTTGCCGAACGCCGCTGCAGTGGTTGACCCGCACAGAACTGATTGTCCTTCTAGCTTCAAATCAATATGCGGCGCCGAGGTTGCCTTTAAGCTTATTTGCGTAATGGAGGGTGCCGAGCCGGAGGAATTATTACCTCAATATGCCGATATTTTGTCGGTGGCAGTTATTGCAGATATTATGCCATTAACACTTGAAAACCGTATTATTGTTAAATACGGTCTTAAGGCTTTTAAAAGGTCTGACTGTCTTGTGGGACTTCGTGCGCTTTTAAACGTTGCAGGGGTTAATTTAAAGGATATTACGGCATCTCGTGTGGCGTTTGGTATATGTCCACGCATTAATGCGGCAGGACGTATGGGGAATGCTGCCCGTGCGGTTGAATTGCTTGTAACAGATGATATGATGCATGCACTTCAAATCGCTAATGAAATTGATGATGATAATGCACTTCGTCAGCAAACCGAAAAGAAGATTTGTGACGAGGCAATTTTGAATATAGAACAAAACGGCTATTGCTTTGACCGTGTTATTGTGGTTGACGGTGAGGGTTGGCACCATGGTGTTGTCGGCATTGTGGCATCACGTATTTGCGAAAAATACGGCAAGCCCGCTATTGTAATTTCACGTGATGGCGAAAACGCACACGGCTCCGGCAGAAGCTATGAGGGCTTTTCGCTTTATGATGCTATTAATAGCGCAAGTGAGCATTTGACAAAGTTCGGCGGTCACTCACAGGCGGCAGGTATAAGCCTTATGAGTGATAATATCGATGCTTTTCGCAAAGCGATTAACAGTTATGCGAATACTGTTGATTACGTATCACCGGTGCTTAGACTTGACTGTAAAGTTAATCCTGCGGCACTTACGGTTGATTTGTCTGAAAGTATTAAAACGCTTGAACCATTTGGCTTTGAAAATCCCGAGCCGCTTTTTGGCGTATTTGACGTTACGCTGCAGCGAATTACTCCAATCGGTAACAACAAGCACTTAAAGCTGTTGTTTACAAAAGGTGATAATACCTTTCAAGCCTTGCTTTTTGGCACAAATTTAGAAAATTTCAGTTACAGTGTCGGTGACGTGCTCGATTTGGCGGTAACGGTTTCTACCAACTATTTTAACGGTAATTATTCTGTGAATGTGATTATCAAAGAAATGCGCCTTTCCGGTGTTGATGATGTTGCTCTATTTTCGGATATAATAAATTTTGACGCCTTTAAATCGGGCGGTAAATATACCGCCAAAGCGATTACCCCAACTCGTAATGAGGTTGGTGATGTTTATCGTGTAATCAGTAAGGGCGGAATATCTAATGAGCGTATTTTAAATATGTTTTTAAACACCTTGGGTTATGCAAAGGTAAATATTGCACTTGAGGTTTTGCAAGAACTTAAGCTAATTAAAAATGAAAGCGGTAAATTTTACGTTTGCCCAAATACCGCAAAAACAAACCTATTAAATTCGACAATTTTCAGTAAATTAACAAAGGAGTGTGAGAGTTTTGACTGATATCGAAAGAAAAAATCTTGAAGAGTTAAAGCAGGTAATGAAAAATTACGGCGGTAATTATGATTATGATATTGTTGAAAAAGCCTACACCCTTTGTGTTACCGCTCACACGGGACAAAAGCGTGTTTCGGGTGAGGACTATTATTATCACCCCTTTAACGTTGCAAAGATTGTTATATCACTTGGTATGGACAGTCAGTCAATTGCTGCATCATTACTTCACGACGTTGTTGAAGATACTGATTATACCATTGAGGATATAACCGAAATGTTTGGGGCAGAGGTAGCACTTTTGGTTGACGGTGTTACTAAAATTGGCCGACTCAACTTTTCAACTAAAGAGCAGCAGCAGGCCGAAAGTCTTCGCAAAATGCTTATTGCAATGGGTCAGGATATACGTGTAATTATTATTAAGCTTGCTGACCGTTTACACAATATGCGTACTATTGATGCTATGCGTGAGCAAAAGCAGCGTGACGTTTCGGTTGAAACCTTGGAAATTTATGCTCCGATTGCGCACCGACTCGGTATTCGTCCCGTTAAAGAAGAATTAGAGGATTTGGCAATCAAGCACCTTGACCCTGTGGCTTATCACGATATTGAAGAATTACTGACACACCGAAAGCAACACAGGGAACAGATTTTGGAGGAAATTAAACAACGCATTGAAGAACGCTTGCATAAAGAAATGCCAAACGTTAATATGTCGTTCCAAAGTCGTGTAAAATCAATTCACGGTATTTACCGTAAAATGTATATCCAAAACCGTGATTTTGATGAAATTTATGATATTTATGCTATCCGCATTATTACCGACACTTTAGCTGACTGTTATAATATTCTTGGTATAATGCACGATATGTTCCGACCAATTCCAAATCGTTTTAAGGATTATATTTCAACCCCGAAGCCAAATATGTATCAGTCGCTACACACAACGGTTATCGGCAGAAGCGGAATTCCGTTTGAAATTCAAATCCGCACCTTTGAAATGCACCATACCGCTGAATATGGTATTGCGGCACATTGGAAGTATAAAGAGGGCATTAAGGATAATAATAAAAAGCTTGAGGATCGCCTTGCTTGGGTTAGACAGCTTATTGAAAACCAAGAAACCAGCGATGATGAAAGCGAGCTTATTCGCAATATTAAGGTTGACCTTTCACAGGAAGATGTTTTTGCCGTTACACCAAAGGGTGACGTTATAAATCTTCCGCTTGGCGCAACCATTGTTGACTTCGCTTTTCAAATACATTCGGCTGTCGGTACACGTATGGTCGGTGCTAAGGTGGACGGTAAAATCGTGCCCATCAACCACGAGGTTAAAACCGGTGAGGTTATCGAAATTTTAACCACAAACCAAGCGGGACACGGTCCAAGCCGTGACTGGCTTAATATTGCGGTTACTTCATCGGCAAAAGCAAAAATACGTTCATGGTTTAAAAAGGAAAAACGCAGTGAAAATATTGTTACGGGTAAAGCCGATTTTGAAAAAGAGCTTCGCCGCAATAATATTGATATTACTGATGATGAACAGGCAGAATTGGTTGAGGATTTGGCACGCCGTCATCGCCTTGTAAGCGGTGAGGAATTTTATGCTGCTATCGGCTACGGCGGTATTCTGCTTTCTAAAATAATCCCCCGTATTAAGGATGATTTCAATAAAAAAGCGGCAGAGAAAAAGCCGCCTGAAATTGTGCCCATTAATCAAATGCGAAGCGGCAAATCCTCTGACGGTGTTATTGTTGAGGGTATAGATAATTGTCTTATTAAGTTTTCACATTGCTGTAATCCGCTTCCGGGTGATGATATTATCGGCTATATCACACGTGGTCATGGTGTTTCTATTCACAAGCGTGATTGCAATAACGTACCCAAAAACATTGCCGAAAGTGCCGAGCCTGCACGTTGGCTAACCGCATATTGGGACGGTACCAAGTCCGAAAGCTTTACTTCAACCCTGCGTGCTACTGCAATTGACCGTCAGGGCATTTTGATTGAGGTTATGAGCGCTGTAAACAATATGCGTGTGCCTATTCACAGCATTAATGCACGTGAGCTTAAAAACGGAAATTGTACTATAATTATGACTATAAGCGCTGAAAGTGTTGAGCACCTTAACAGCATTATTATGCGTATTGAAAAGGTTAGCGGAATTTTCAGTGTTGAAAGGATTAATCAATAATGAAAGCAGTTATTCAAAGGGTATCCTCGGCATCGGTTACGATTGATGGCAGGGTTGTCGGCAGCTGTAATGAAGGCTATATGATTTTATTTGGTGCGGCCGAGGGCGACACCTTAGAGGATATCGAAATTCTTGCAAGAAAAACAGCAAATTTGCGTGTTTTTTGCGATGAAAACGATAAAATGAATAAATCTATACTTGACATAAACGGTGAAGTGCTTTGTATTTCGCAGTTTACACTTTGCGCTGATGTCAGAAAGGGTAACCGACCGTCCTTTACTTTAGCGATGGCGCCCGATTTGGCAAGCGAATATTACGATATATTTTGTCAAAAGCTTGTTGAAAACGGTATAAAACGTGTCGAAAAGGGCATTTTTGGCGCCGATATGAAGGTTTCGCTTGTGAACGACGGACCTGTTACTATTTTATTTGATACCGAAATTTGGAGAAAAAATGGAAATTAAAGCGTTAGTTTTGGGGAATATAGAGGTCAACTGTTATCTTGTTTCAACCGAAAAATCAGCAGTGGTGATTGACCCCGGTTTTTATAGTGCACAGGCGCTTGAGTTTTTACAGAACTCAGCCGAAAAAGAACGACTGATTTTGTTGACACATGCACATTTTGACCATGTTGGTTATGCCAAGGAATTATCGGTGCTTACAGATAGCCAAATCGCCATTGGTGAAAAAGATGCGGTGGCGTTAACTGATAATTACCTTAATTTATCGGCTCCGTTTGGTGCACCGATTAGTCCGTTTAATGCGGATATACTACTAACCAATGGGCAAGAAATTAAGGTGGGGGATTTAACCTTTAAGGTTATTCACACACCGGGTCATACGGTTGGCGGTGTTTGCTATTTGTGCGGTGATATACTATTTTCGGGTGATACGCTTTTTGCCGGCAGTATTGGCAGGACCGATTTTCCGGGTGGTAATTTCGAGGTTCTTGAAAATTCGGTGAAAAGTATATATAAATTACCTGATACTACTGTGGTATTATCGGGTCACGGCGGTAAAACCACCATTTTAAATGAAAAAAGATATAATCCCTTTATCAGAGGTTAAAAATGCAGCTTTGTTTAATAAATAACGATTTTAAATATGAGCTTGAAAAGTTAATAAGAATTTTTTTGCCATTTGAAAAGATTGAGTTTTTAGACTACAGGGCAGAGGGTGACTGCCTAGTCATTGCAGAGTTAACCGACAAAGCAGTTGCAACACTTAAATTCGGCGAAAAAAGTTATTCTTATTGCCGTGAAATCGAAAGCATTAATGGTGATTTTGAAAAGGATAGCGAATTGTTTTTGGCTATTGCACTGTTTGAGTGTCTTAAAGAATGCTTTAATTATACACCGCAGTGGGGAATACTTACGGGTGTTCGACCGGCAAAGCTTTTTTCACGAATTACTAAAAGTAAGGGCATAGAATTTGCCGAAAATTATTTTAAGAATTATTTGATGGTTAGCGATAAAAAAATTAGTCTTTGCAAAGAAACAATTAAGGGTGAAAATGAAATTACTTCACTTTCAAGACCTGATTCTTTTAGCCTTTACGTGTCTGTACCATTTTGTCCTTCAAGGTGTAATTATTGCTCTTTTGTGTCACATTCGGTTGAGCAGGCAAAAGCATACATACCGCAGTACGTTGAGCTTTTGTGTAAGGAGCTTGAAATAACAGCCGAAAAGGCAAAGGCTAATAATTTAAAGCTAATGACAATTTATATCGGCGGCGGAACGCCGACCACGCTTTCTGCAGAGCAGCTGGGGCGTGTTATGAATACAATTAAGTCAAGCTTTGATTTAAGCAATATTTTGGAATATACAGTTGAAGCAGGAAGACCCGATACAATAACAAAGGAGAAGCTTATTGCAATTAAAAAGGGTGGTGCTACACGTATAAGCATTAATCCGCAGACAATGAACGACAGTGTGCTTGAAAATATTGGTCGCCGCCACACCGCACAACAGGCAATAGAATCATTTAAGCTTGCACGTGAATGTGGTTTTGATAATATTAATATGGATTTAATTGCCGGACTTTTAGGTGACAGTTATCAAAGCTTTGTTAATACCGTTGAGGTAGTAACTTCGCTAAAGCCTGAAAGTGTAACGGTTCATTCACTTTCTATGAAGCGTGCATCTAACCTTACGGTCAGTGGCGAACGTCCTGAAATAAAAATGGGCAAAACTGCATCCGATATGGTTGATTTTGCGTATAATTATTTAAGCGAAAACAAAATTTCACCATATTATATGTACCGCCAAAGTAAAACGGTGGGAAATCTTGAAAACGTAGGTTATTCCAAAAACGGATTTGAATGTCTTTATAACGTTTACATTATGGATGAAACCCATACGATTTTAGCTTGCGGAGCTTCGGCTGTTACAAAGCTACGTGAACCAAATGGTGATAAAATTGAAAGAATATTCAATTTTAAATATCCTTACGAATATATTAACCGCTTTGATGAATTAATGCTTCGCAAAGTTGGTATTGATAATTTTTATAAAGCGTATCCAATAAATTGATGGAGGATTATATTATGGATTTTTTTGATGAAATTTTAGATAAGGCCAAAGTTGCTTTTGACGTAGCGGTTAAAACGACCGAGGATGTTGCTCAAACAGGTAAGAAAAAGTTTAATATTGCTTCACTTGAAAGTAAGCTTTCAAAGGATTATAAAGCTTTAGGCGAAGTTTTTTATAACTTTAAAAAGAAGGGCGAGCTTGATAACGAAGCCGTTGATGCGCTTATTTTGGCTATCGATGATAAAATAGCTGAAATTGAGACAATTAAGGAAGAAATTCGCAAAGCTAAATCTAACCGTGTTTGTGCTAACTGCGGTGCCGCTATTGATGATGATATAATCTTTTGTCCTATATGCGGTCAAAAATTAGAATTCACAACTGAAGAATAATGAGGATATAATAATGAATTTTGAAAAAATAGGAATTGTCGTTGCCGATGGCGATGAATATAAATCTTTGCGTAGCGCTGTCGAGCAGGGTGGTTATGAAAGACTTGAAATTTTAAAAAGGGAAGCACACAAGTTTGAAATAGAGACCGAAAAGGGTGCGGTTGAGGTTATTTCGATTTTGTGCGGTATCGGTAAGGTAAACGCTGCCGCCGCTACTGTTTGCCTTATAAGTATGGGCTGTGATGTAATTTTAAATTATGGTCTTTCGGGCGGTGTCAGCGGTATTGGTCGTGGTGAAATTACTATACCTGACCGCTTTTTAGAACACGATTTTGATTTACAGGTTTTGGGCTACAAGCCGTGTGAAAAGCCTGCACAGCCTACATATATTTATAACGCCGATGATAAGCTTTTGGCCATTGCAAAGGCAGTTATCCCAAACGTTAAGTGTGGCACTGCCGTTACGGGCGACCGCTTCATTTGTGATGAAAATGTAAGAATTGCGCTTGCTGATACCTTTGGTGCAATGTCTTGCGATATGGAAACTGCCGCTATTGCTTATGTTTGCGAATATGCGGATATTCCTTTTTTAGCTGTAAGAAGAGTATCAGATGATGCGGGTGATGATGCTAAAAATGCTTATCGTGAAATGAACATAGCCGATGAAACCATGCTTTACAGTTATGTAGAAACAATAATTAAATCCCTTATTTAGTTATTTTTGTGAGAAAAATGTAAAAAAATATACAAAATTTTGTAATTTTTTTAACTTTTATTAGAAAATTGACTGAAAACTATTGATTTTTTTATTATTGTATGGTAAAAATAAATAGTACTCTGTTACATTCGGACAGGCATTTTTGTCCATCCGTTTTAAATTTTTATTATTTGGAGGGTTCTATAATGAACAAAACTGAATTAGTTGCATCTATTGCTGAAAAAGCAGGCATTTCTAAGAAAGACGCTGATAAGGCTCTCGCAGCTTTCATCGACACCGTTACCGCTGAATTAAAGGCTGGCGATTCTGTACAGCTTATCGGCTTCGGTACCTTCAAGGTTGCTGAACGTGCTGCTCGCACCGGTGTTAACCCCAAGACCAAGGCTAAGATCGAAATCGCTGCTTCAAAGGCTCCCGCTTTCAAGGCTGGCGCTGCTTTAAAAGCTGCTGTTAAGTAATTAACCTTTAAGCCGTCTGAAATCAGACGGCTTAATTTTTAATTTGAGGTTTGTGTTTTGAGATTAGATAAATATTTAAAGGTTTCACGAATTATTAAACGCCGCACAGTTGCCAATGAAGCCTGTGATGCGGGGCGTGTTACCGCAAACGGTAAGGTTGCACGTGCTTCTTATGACGTTAAGGTTGGTGATGTGCTTGAAATCGGTTTCGGTACACGCAATGTTAGGGTAGAGGTTTTAAGCCTTAATGAAACTATCCATAAAGAAGATGCGGCGCTTATGTACAAAATAATTGAATAATTAAAATGCCCCTTAAATATATTTTTAAGGGGTGTTTTTTTATGGATGAAGCTATACGACAAAATAGTAATATAATAATTGAAAATCGCAAAAGGGTTAATATTTCGGGCGTTAAGGAATGTATAAGCTTTGATGATGAAACCGTAATGCTTGAAACGGCGCTTGGCAATCTTACCTTAAAGGGCGAAAAGCTTCATATAATCAACTTTGATACCAAGTCGGGCGATTTTTCGCTTGAGGGCAAAATTTTTGCTGTGGCTTATACAGGCAATCAAAACGGCGGGTCGTTTTTTGGTCGGCTTTTTAAATAACTATGTGGGAAATTGATAACAGCTTTCAGTTAATTTCCTTTTTGGTGTCATGCGGCTTTGGTGTGATTTACTGCCTCCTATATGATTTATTGCGTGCTGTAAGAAAAGTTAATGAAGTAAGTGATGCCACAGTTTTTTTACAGGATATAATTTATTTTTTTGTGATTTCAATCGCTACCTTTATGCTTTTAACCGCTCTTTCCAACGGTGAGGTAAGGGGCTATATTATTATTGGTCTATTGCTGGGATTTTTACTGTGTTTTTGTACTTTTTCAAAAATCAATTTAAAGATTTTAACCTTAATTTTTGAAAAGATTTCCTTTTTAGGAAGTAAAATTGTTACACTAATAAACACACTGATTGATGCAATTTGGCGGTTTTTCAATAAAACTGTCGAAAAAATTGGTAAATTACTTACTAATGTGAAAAAAATATTTAAAAACCTCTTGAAAAAGTCAGGGTAATTGTTGTATATTATATGTGACTAAATGTTTAGGAGGTGGCGAAAATGAAGCGTAAACCCAAAAGGGAAAGCAGTATAATTTTGAAGGTGCTTTGTCTTGGTGTGTGCGTGTATGTTTTTGCTAATCTTGTAAACCTTTGGTCAACGCTTAATGATAGTCAGGCAGAGCTTAAGGCTTTAAAGGAAGAATATGCCGCAACCGAAAACGACATTGCCGAGCTTAAAGCAATGCTTGCTGATGAATCAAATGCGCAAATTATTGAAAAAGCTGCCCGTGAACGCTTGGGTTATATCTTTTCGGATGAACAGGTGTTTATTGACGTTTCGGGCAATTAGGTAAAAATTTAGGGGGATTATCAGCTAAAATGCAGCAGCTCACTGTGGGAGAAATTGTGGAAGGTAAAATCACCGGTATAACAAACTTTGGTGTTTTTGCGGATTTAGGCAAGGGAAAATCGGGTATGGTACATATTTCTGAGGTTTCTCGTACTTACGTTAACGACATTAATGAGCTTTTCAAGGTTGGCGATGTTGTTAAAATGAAGGTTATGAACGTTACAGAGGACGGCAAAATCAGCTTGTCAATTAAGCGTGCGCTCGAGCCTGAAAAGAAGGAGGAGGCACCCAAGCGTCCCCGTGAGGCACGCCCGCAAAGGGAAGTCGCAAAGCCTGCATATAATTCCTATACTTGGACACCCAAAAAGCAAGAGCCTGCAAGCTTTGAAGAAATGATGAATCGTTTTAAGCTTGCAAGTGATGAAAAATTTTCTGACCTGAAGCGTAAAAATCCTGAAACAGGCAGAACAAAAAGAAGAACAAGATAAATTAATTGGCGAAACTTAAGGTTTCGCCTTTTTTGAGGTTTAAGAATGAGTAAAATTAATTTAGTTGCCCCGTGTTTATTCGGTGTGGAAAGTATTGCCGCCGATGAATTTCGCCGTATGGGCTTTAATGAAGTTAATGCCGAAAATGGCCGTGTGCTTTTGTCGGGTGATGAAAATATGCTTGCCAGAGCTAATATATGCTCACGCTTTGCAGAAAGAATTTTGATAAACGTTGGCGAATTTGAGGCCACAACCTTTACCGAACTTTTTGATGGTGTAAAAGCACTCCCGTGGGAGAATTTTATCGGTCGTGACGATGCTTTTCCCGTAAACGGTTGGAGCATTAATTCACAGCTTTTCAGCATACCCGACTGTCAGTCAATTATTAAAAAGGCAATAGTTGAACGCTTAAAGCTAAAGTATAAGATTAATATTTTTCCCGAAACGGGAAGTGAATATAAAATTCGTTTTTCTATTCATAAAAATGTTGTTACAATGATGATTGATACAAGCGGTGAGGGGCTTCATAAGCGTGGTTATCGTCGCAATTCTAACGACGCACCGTTAAAAGAAACCTTGGCGGCATCTATGTGTGATTTGGCAAGAATTTATCCCGATACACAGCTGTTTGACCCCTTTTGCGGAAGTGGTACAATCCTAATAGAAGCGGCTTTAATGGCTACTAAAACCGCTCCCGGTCTTCGCCGTTTCTTTGCGGCTGAACGTTTTAGCTTTTTAGATGATAAAATTTGGCGTGAGGAACGCACCCGTGCACAGGATTTAATTCTTAAAAACGTTGAATTCAAAGCGCAAGGCTTTGATATTGACCCCGCTTGTGTGGAACTCACACTTGCAAACGCTAAAAAAGCGGGTGTTGAAAAATATGTAAAAGCCGCTATTGGCGACGTTAAGGATTTTAAGGCACCCGAAAAGCGTTGCTTAACAATTACCAACCCACCTTACGGCGAACGCCTTTTAGACATTAAAGCTGCTGAAGAGCTTTACAAGGTTATGGGCAGACAGTTTGAGCAGGGTGAGGGAAGAAAGTATTACGTTATCAGTCCTCACGATGAATTTGAAAAGTATTATGGAAAAGAAGCCGATAAACGCCGTAAGCTTTATAACGGTATGATTAAGTGCCAGTTATTTATGTATTTTAAATAGTTGACTTTAGTCGAATATTGTCATATAATAATTTCGTAATCTTCGGGGCGAGGTGAAATTCCTCACCGGCGGTAAAGCCCGCTAATCGCTTTTGCGACCGATTTGGTGAAATTCCAAAGCCGACAGTATAGTCTGGATGTGAGAAGATAAAAGTTATTTTAAACTTTTAACGCCCTTATTTTATATAAGGGCGTTATTTTTTAGAGGTGATAAAATGCGTAAGGAAGAAATTAAAAAGCTTGCTTTTGGTGCGCTGTTTGGTGCGCTTGGCTTTGTTTTAATGTTGCTTGAATTTCCTTTACCGATTATTCCGTCGTTTGTTAAGCTCGATTTTTCGGAATTGCCTGCATTAATCGTAAGCTTTGTGTACGGTCCGCTTTACGGTATTTCGGTTTGTCTTTTAAAAAATGTGTTACACTTGTTCGTTACCACAAGCGCAGGTGTGGGTGAGGTTTCCAATTTTATCCTTGGCGCCATTTTTGTCGGTGTAGCAGGGCTAATTTATAAGTACAACAAAAACCGCAAATATGCGCTTATAGGTTCGCTTGTGGGCGCTGTTGTTATGGCGGTTATCAGCATTGTTTCGAATTATTATATTGTATATCCCGCATTTTCGGTATTATATGGCTTGCCAATGCCGGCAATTATTGGTATGTATCAGGCGATTTTGCCGTCTGTTGACGGTCTATTCGAAGCTCTTGTAATTTTTAATTTACCTTTTAACTTCGCAAAGGGAATTATTGATGCGGCAATCTGCTTTTTGATTTATAAAAAGTTATCACCGATACTGAAAAAGTAGGGAGGAATTTCAATGGATGTATTTGTAATTTATTTAATGGGAGTAATGAGTTATTTGGTAATCGTTTGGGCGTTATTTGCGGATTTTATTGCATTACTTTTAAAAATTTTCCCAATGAAACCGCCTAAGGATTATAATGAATATTGTAAAAATAGAAATAGTCAAGAATTTAAGTGCCATAAAAAGAAATGGATTAAAAGCTATATTTCTTTATTAATAATATACACTTTAGTTTTTTATGGCTTTTGGTTTTTTACCAAAAACCTTGGCAATAGTTTTTTGTTTTCCTTTTTTATTTTAGTAATTGGAATGGGTATATTAAATAATTTTGAAAGAAAAGAAAGACCGAACAAATAATATTGGTTATTTTTGACTATAAAAAAATAACTTGACAAATTTCGATTATATGTTACAATAGTTAACGCAAATTAAATATCGTCCTTATCAAGAGTGGTGGAGGGGCACGGCCCGATGAAACCCGGCAACCTGTTTTTACAAGGTGCTAAATCCGTCGGTATTATCCGAAAGATGAGGTTGTTTTTATAAAACCGCCTCGTGAGATGGCGGTTATTTTTTGTATATTTTTTAAACAGAGAGGAATTTTAAAATGGCAAAAATGCTTTTTACTTCTGAATCGGTTACTGAAGGTCATCCCGATAAGGTGTCTGACCAAGTGTCAGACGCAGTTTTAGATGCGATTTTCAGTCAAGACCCTTATGCTCGTGTTGCTTGTGAAACCTTCTGTACAACGGGTGTTGTTACCGTTATGGGTGAAATTACCACCACTGCACAGGTTGATATCCCTGCAGTTGTTCGTGAGGTTGTTTGTGATATTGGCTACAACAGCGAAAAGGCAGGCTTTAACGGCAATAACTGTGCTGTTATGGTTGCTCTTGATAAGCAGTCACCCGACATTGCAATGGGCGTTGACAAGTCTTTTGAGCTTAAGGATGGCGAGGAAGATGCTTATAACTTAAACGGTGCGGGCGACCAGGGTATGATGTTTGGCTATGCTTGTAACGAAACTGAAGAATTAATGCCTTTGGCAATTTCTTTGGCTCACAAAATGGCAAAGCGCCTTACCGACGTTCGTAAGAGCGGCGAATTAGATTACTTAAATCCCGACGGAAAAACACAGGTTACTGTTGAATATAATGACGGTGTGCCCACCCGTGTTGATACCGTTGTTGTTTCAAGTCAGCACACTGCTGATGTTTCACTTGAAACCTTGCGTGCTGATATTTTGGAAAAGGTTATTAAACCTATCGTTCCTGCAAATCTTTTGGATGAAAACACCAAGTTCTTCATTAACCCCACAGGTCGTTTTGTTGTAGGCGGTCCTCAGGGCGATACAGGTCTTACCGGTCGTAAAATTATCGTTGACACCTATGGCGGTTATGCTCGCCACGGCGGTGGTGCATTCTCGGGTAAGGACCCCACAAAGGTTGACCGCAGCGCCGCTTATGCATCACGTTGGGTTGCTAAAAATATCGTTGCTGCAGGTCTTGCTGATAAGTGCGAAATTCAGTTGGCTTATGCTATCGGTGTTGCACGTCCCGTATCTGTAATGGTTGATACCTTCGGTACTGGTAAAATTTCTGACGATAAGATTGTAGAAGCAGTAAATAATGTGTTTGACTTGCGTCCGTCTGCAATTATTGATGCTTTACAGCTTCGTCGCCCAATCTACCGCCAGACCGCTGCTTATGGTCATATGGGAAGAACAGATATTGATTTACCTTGGGAAAAAACCAATAAGGTAGAAGAATTAAAAAAGTACTTGACAAATTCATAAATTAGTGTATAATAATTGTAACAACAAAGTAGTACGTATTGCGTCCTCACCCTCAGATTTTGTTTAAAAGGGTCAATAAGTTCCAAAACACTTTGGTATTCTTATGCGTGGGCGTTATTGCGTCCACGCTTTTGTTTTATAAATTTGGAGGTGCATTAGCATTAGCAGTAAAGAAGTTGCTATAAACGAAGGTATTAAATTTAAGGAAGTTCGTGTTATCATGAACGACGGCAGTCAGCTTGGCGTTGTTTCTATTGATAAAGCTCTTGAAGCAGCAAGCAAGGCTGAACTCGATTTGGTTTGTATTTCTCCCAATGCTCAACCGCCCGTTTGCAAGGTTATGGACTATGGTAAGTACCGCTTCGAACAGGCAAAGCGTGAAAAGGAAAACAAGAAAAACCAAAAGGTTATTGAAACTAAGGAAATCCGCTTAGGTTTAAGTATCGACGTGCATGACTTTGAAACCAAAGGCAAACAGGCAATCAAGTTTATTCAAAGTGGCAATAAGGTTAAGGTTTCAATTCGTTTTAGGGGCCGTGAAATGGGCCATCCTGAAATCGGTTTAGAAACTATGACACGCTTTGCAGAATTCTGCAGTGAAGTTGCCAATGTTGAAAAACCTGCTAAGCTTGAAGGACGTAATATGCTTATGTTCTTGGCTCCCAAATCAAGTAAGTAACAATTGTTAAAAAATAGAAAACGGAGGAATTAAAATGCCTAAAATTAAAACTCACAGTGGCGCAAAGAAACGCTTTAAGCTTACCAAAACCGGTCAAGTAAAACGTGCACATGCTTTCAAGTCACACATTCTCAACAAGAAAACCACAAAACGTAAGAGAAACCTTCGTAAGGTTGTTGTTGCTGACGTTACCAACACCGCAACCGTTAAGAAGTTAATTCCTTACAAGTAAGAACTAGTTATAAATTGGAGGTATAAGAAATGGCACGTGTTAAAGGTGCGTTAGCTACACGCAAAAGAAGAAATAAAGTGTTAAAGCTTGCTAAGGGCTACTTCGGCGCTAAGTCAAAGCTTTTTAAAACTGCTAAAGAAGCAGTTATGAAATCAGGTCAATACGCATACATCGGTCGTCGCCTTAAGAAGCGTGATTTCCGTCGTCTTTGGATTACCCGTATTTCTGCTGCTTGCAAAATGAACGGTATGAACTATTCATCATTTATGAATGGTCTTAACAAGGCTGGTATTGAAATCAACCGTAAGATGTTGGCTGACCTCGCAGTTAACGATGCTAAGGGCTTCGAAACCTTAGTAAAGGCTGCTAAGAAGGCTCTCGAAAAATAATAATTTTCGCCCGAGTGTTTAATATCTCGGGCGACTTTTTCATTTTTAAAGGGGTGTAAAAATGCCTGAAATTAAGGTAATTACAAGTAAAGATAATCCGCTTATCAAGCTCGTTTGCGGTTTGCAAAGTAAGGCATCTGTTCGTAAAAGGGAGGGGCTTTTCGTTTTAGAAGGGCTTCGTATTTGTGATGATGCCGCTGACAATTCAATATGGTTTGATAAACTGATTATCTCTAAAACCGCCAAAGAAAAGTATGGTTTAGAACTTGAAAAATTCTATAAAAATGCTGACGAAATTTTTGAAATTCCTGACAGCCTTTTTGCGAAAATCAGCGACACTGCTTCACCTCAAGGCGTTATTGCAGTGGTTAAAATCCCTACGCTTTCGCCCGAAATTTCAAAAAGTGGAAGATACATTGCGCTTGAAAACCTTAACGACCCGTCAAATTTGGGTGCAATTTCACGCACGGCAGAAGCATTGGGGGTTAGCGGTATAATTCTATCAAGCGACAGTGTTGACCCTTATGCACCAAAGTCATTAAGGGCGTCTATGGGTACACTTTTGCGTATGCCTGTGATTATTTTAAATGATTTTGTAAATGAAATTAAGGCGTCGGGTCTTACAACTTATGCTTGTGTGGTTGACAGTAATGCAACCGCTATTACCGATATTACTTTTAATGATGGCAGTGTTTTGTTAATTGGTAACGAGGCAAACGGATTAACAGGGGCTGCTAAAAATATGGCACATAAGCAAATTACTATTCCGATGCGTGGTAATGCCGAGTCATTTAATGCGGCAACTGCGGCGGCAATTTCAATGTGGGAAATGATGAAATAATGGAATATTATATCTGGTTACAGCTTTGTTTAGGTCAAGGTAATCGTTATATTACACGCATTTTTGAATGCTTCCCATCGGCTAAAGCAGTTTATGAGGCAGATAATGAAACACGTCAAAGGCTTTTGCCGAAAAGTGTTATCGTAAAACTTAATAATGCTCGCTTAAATGAAGCAAGGACCATTTTGGAAAAGTGCAATTCAAATAATATTACGATAATTAATTATCATAATCGTAATTATCCTAGTGTCTTGCGTGAAATCAGTTCGCCACCTGTGGTACTTTATGTAAAAGGCAATTTACCCGATTTTGAAAATCTGCCTGCGTTTTGTATTGTTGGCCCTAGAAGTGTAAGTGAATTTGGTAAAAAATCTGCATATTCGCTAGGCTATCGTCTTGCAAAAGCGGGCTTTATTGTGGTAAGCGGTGGTGCAATCGGCAGTGATACTTATGCACATATCGGTGCATTAAAGGCAGAGGGTATAACCGTTTTAGTAATGCCTTGTGGTTTTTCGGTATCTTATCTGGAAGAAAACCGTGCACTAAGAGAGCATATTGCAAAAAGCGGTTGTCTTATAAGCGAATATCCACCCGAAACACCTGTTGCAAGAGGAACGTTTCAGGTCAGAAACCGACTTATGTCGGGCTTATCACTTGGCACCGCTGTTGTGGAAGCGGCTAGAAGAAGTGGTGCGCTTATTACAGCTAATCACGCCTTGGAGCAAAACAAGGATGTTTTTGTTATTCCCGGTATGCCTAATATGAAGCAATATGAGGGCTCGAATGCGCTTTTGCGTGACGGCGCAAAGCCGCTATTAGACACTTCAGATATTTTTAACGAATATATTTCGCTTTATCACGATAAAATTGATATCGAAAAAGCGTATAAACAGGTACCAAAACCGGAAAAAGTTAAAAATAATAAAAAAATATTGAATGTAACTCTTTCAAATCAGGCAAAAATAGTGTATAATTGTTTGGATAAGCAGAAATTCTATCCTGATGATTTGAATACCGGCTTATCACCGTCTGATTTACTTTCAGCATTAACAGAATTGGAAATGGAATTTATAGTTCGTGCTCTCCCAGGTGGGCAGTACGAAATTTGCAAATAAGTAACGGAGGAATATTATGTCAAAACTTTTGATAGTTGAGTCACCTAGTAAAATTAAAGGTATCAAAAAGTATTTAGGCTCGGATTATACCGTAATGGCATCTCAAGGTCACGTACGTGATTTGCCAAAGTCTAAATTCGGCATTGACGTTAATAAGGGCTTTAAGCCTGAATATATAAATATGGCAGATAAAAAGGAATTAATTAAGTCCCTTAAAGCTGCCGCCGCTGAAAGTGACCAAGTTTTTCTCGCAACCGACCCTGACCGTGAGGGCGAGGCGATTTCTTGGCATCTTTCACAAATTTTAGCGCTCGATTTAAATGACGCTAACCGTGTAACCTTTAACGAAATTACAAAAAGCTGTGTACAGGCAGGTATTAAAGCACCTAGAAAGATTGATATGGACCTTGTTGATGCTCAGCAAGCCCGTCGTGTGCTTGACCGTATTGTTGGTTATAAGCTTAGTCCATTTTTGTGGAAAAAGGTTAAAAGCGGCTTGTCTGCAGGTCGTGTTCAAACCGTTGCACTTCGCTTAATTGTTGAGCGTGAAAAGGAAATTGAAAAATTTAAAGAGCAAGAATATTGGTCAGTAGATGCTAAATTAGCGGCAGGCAGAAAAACCTTTATTGCAAAGCTTTACAGCGACAAGAACGGCAAGATTGATATAATTCCTGACAAAGCAGCCGCTGATGAAATTTTACAGAACCTTGAAAACGCAGTTTATACTGTTTCAAACATTAAAAAGGGTAAGCGTACCCGCCAACCGGCACCTCCCTTTAATACTTCAACCCTTCAACAGGAAGCTTCTCGTAAGCTTGGCTTTACCGCACAACGCACTATGCGTATTGCACAGCAGCTTTATGAAGGTGTTGACGTAGCAAGTCACGGTACAATGGGTCTTATCACATATATGCGTACCGACTCGCTTCGTATTTCTGAAGAGGCAAGAGCTGCAGGTAATAAGTTTATTGCTGAGACTTATGGCAATAAGTATTTACCCTCAAGCCCACGCTATTATAAAACAAAGAGTGGCGCACAGGATGCTCACGAAGCTATCCGTCCCACCGTTGCAGATTTAAAGCCCGATGCTATTAAAGGCTCTTTGACAACTGAACAATATAAGCTTTATAAGCTTATTTGGGAACGTTTTATTGCTTCCTTAATGGCTGCTTGTGTGCAGAACACTGTTAACGTTGATATTACCGCTAACGATTATTTGTTTAAGGCAAGCGGTTATTCGGTTTCGTTTGACGGTTATACCGCACTTTACGTAGAGGGCCGTGATGATGAGGAGGAGCAGGAAAGCTCGTTACCCGATATGAACGAGGGCGATATTTTGAAGCTTCGTGACCTCGCAGGTAATCAGCACTTTACACAGCCTCCCGCAAGATATACCGAACCTACTTTGATTAAAGCTTTGGATGAAAACGGTATTGGCCGTCCTTCAACATATGCACCGATTCTTTCAAACATTCTTAGCCGTGATTATATCGAACGTGTTAAGAAGTCCCTAAAACCGACCGAGCTTGGTAAAGTTGTTTCTGATTTGATGGTGCAGTATTTCAATAAGATTTTTGAAATTAAGTTTACTGCAGGTCTAGAAGAACAGCTCGATAAAATTGGTGCCGGTGAGCTTGAGTGGACTAATACGATTGAAGAGTTTTATAAGGACTTTAACACACTTTACACTAAGGCTGAAAGCTCACTTAACGGCAAAAAGGTTAAAGTACCCGATGTTGAAAGTGACATAATTTGCGATAAATGCGGCAGAAAAATGGTTGTAAAATCAAGCCGTTTTGGCAAATTCCTTGCGTGCCCGGGTTATCCCGAGTGTAAAAACACAAAGCCTGTACCTGAGGACGAAATTACACAGCCTTGTCCCAAGTGTGGCGGCAAGCTTGTAAAGCGCCTCTCAAAAAAGGGTAATAAATTTTACGGTTGCACTAATTATCCAAAGTGCGATTTTGCTTCTCCCGGCATTCCTACCGGTGACATTTGTCCGGAATGTGGAAGCTATATTATAAGCGGTATGAAAGGTAAGAAGTATTGTATGAATTCTGAATGCCCAAGCCGCACAAAAACCAAAAAGGAAAAATAATAATGAAACAAATTAATGTTATCGGTGCAGGCCTTGCAGGCTGTGAAGCGGCTTATGCCATTGCCAATAAGGGTATAAGCGTGAAGCTTTATGAAATGAAGCCAAACAAAAAGACACCTGCGCACAAAAACGATAACTTTGCAGAGCTTGTTTGCTCGAATTCGCTTAAAGCAAACCGTGTTGATTCTGCCGCAGGTCTTTTAAAGGAAGAAATGCGACGACTAAATTCGCTTTGCCTTGAAGCTGCAGACAGCTGTTCAGTTGCGGCGGGTGGTGCTTTAGCAGTCGACCGTGAGCTTTTTGCAGAATATATAACAGAAAAAATTAAAAGCCACCCCAACATTACAGTTATAAACGAAGTAGTAAGTGAAATTCCAAACGATGGTGTAACTGTTATAGCAACAGGTCCGTTGACGGATGGTGTGCTTGCTGAAAACATTTCAAAGCTGTGCGATGGCGGGAATTTAAGTTTTTATGATGCCGCAGCACCGATTGTGACTAAAGACAGCCTTGATTTTACAAAGGTATTTTACGGTGCTCGTTACGGTAAGGGCGGCGATGATTATATCAACTGCCCAATGAATAAGGAAGAATACACAATTTTTTATAACGAGCTTATAAATGCCGAATCTGCCCCTATTCACGAATTCGACAAGCAGCCCAACGTTTATGAGGGCTGTATGCCGGTTGAAATTCTTGCCAAAAGGGGAGAAGATTCAATTCGTTTTGGCCCGCTAAAGCCTGTGGGACTTCGTGACCCAAGAACCGACCACAGACCTTGGGCGGTGGTTCAGCTTCGTGCGGAGAATCGTGACGGTACGCTTTATAATCTTGTCGGTTTTCAGACTAATTTGAAATTTCCGGAGCAAAAGCGAGTATTTTCACTTATACCGGGGCTCGAAAATGCCGAGTTTATGCGTTACGGTGTTATGCACCGAAATTCGTTTATAAATTCACCCCGTATTCTAAACAAGGATTTATCTTTAAAAGAAAACTGCAACGTATTCTTTGCGGGTCAGCTTTCGGGAGTGGAAGGGTATATGGAATCTGCCGCAAGCGGTATAATTGCCGGTTTAAATGCAGTGGCAAGAATTAATGAAACAGAACCCGTAATACTTCCAAAATTCACAATGATTGGTGCTTTGCTTGGTTATATAACTGATGAAAGCGTTGTGAATTTTCAGCCTATGGGTGCAAATTTTGGTATCATACCCGAGCTTACACCTCATATCAGAGATAAACGTGAAAGGTATATGGCGTTATCCCTTCGTTCACTTTCATGGTTTACAGAAAAGGAGTTTTAAATATGCGTATTGTTGTAGATGCTTTTGGCGGCGATAATGCTCCACTTGAGATTGTTAAGGGCGCTTCGATTGCTTCACTTGAAAATCAGGTAGAAATTACCCTTACAGGTAACAAGCTTGAAATAGAAAAAGTTATTGATGAAAACAAATTAAAATTCTTTGGTCAGCTTATTGTTATTCACACCGAAGACGTTATAGATATGCACGACGAACCCACAAGCCTTTTGAAAGCTCATAAGGAATCTTCAATGGCTTTGGCTTTTACCGAGCTTGCAGAGGACAGGGCAGATGCTTTTGTATCAGCAGGCTCAACCGGTGCGGTTGTTGTTGGCGGTACTTTCATTGTTAAGCGCATTAAGGGTATTAAGCGCCCTGCGCTTGCGGGTATGATTCCATCACCCGACGGTCATTATATGCTTTTGGATATGGGCGCTAATGCTGAATGTCGCCCCGAAATGCTTTGCCAGTTTGGTATTATGGCATCGGCTTATTTAAAGGGTGTTGAGGGAAAAGAAAATCCCACAATCGGTCTTTTGAATATTGGTACCGAGGACAGCAAGGGCGGCGAGCTTCAAAAGGAAGCCTATAAGCTTTTAAGTGATGCTCCAATCAATTTTGTCGGCAACGTTGAATCACGTGAAATGCCTAAAGGTGTTTGCGATGCTATTGTTACCGACGGCTTTACAGGTAATATTGCCTTGAAGCTTATCGAAGGCACCGCAATGACCTTTTTTAAGCTTGTTAAAAATGCACTTTATAAGAGCCTTAAAAACAAGCTTGCAGCCTTGGTTATTAAAAAGGATTTATATGCTCTTAAGAGTATGATGGATTCATCTGAAGTGGGCGGAGCACCGCTTTTGGGTGTTCGCAAGCCGGTTATTAAAGCGCACGGTAATTCTGATGCGAAGGCAATTAAAAATGCAATTAAACAGGCTGTGTTATTTGCACAGAACAACGTTATTGAGAATATTACAAAATCTTTAGAAGAAGTAAACGGTTAAAGGAAAGTTTCAATGGAAGTTTTACAAAATAAACTTGATTACAAATTTAATAATGTAAAGCTTTTGGAAAATGCGCTTAATCATTCGTCCTATGCTAACGAGGTGCGTGGTGGTGTTACCTCTAACGAAAGACTAGAGTTTTTGGGCGATTCGGTGCTTTCGGTAATTGTGGCATCGTATTTGTTTGAAAATTTCAAATCAATCCCCGAAGGTGAGCTTACAAAGCTTCGTGCATCGCTTGTGTGTGAAAAGTCACTTTGTGCCTTTTCACGTGAAATAGGCATTGGTGAGTTTTTGCGCCTTGGTAAGGGTGAGGAAAAAGGCGGCGGCAGAGAGAGAGATTCTATTTTAGCTGACGCTTTTGAAGCTGTGCTTGCCGCTATTTATCTTGACGGCGGTATGGAAGAGGCAAGGCGTTTCGTTTTACGCTATGTATTGCCCGAGCTTCAGCACCGTGATGATGAGGTTTTTAAGGATTATAAAACCGCATTACAGGAAATTATTCAGCGTAATCCGGAAGAAAGTGTAACCTATCACCTGATTGGTGAAAGCGGCCCTGACCACAATAAGATTTTTGAGGTTGCTGTTCATCTTAATTCTAATATTATCGGCAAAGGTACAGGCAGAAGCAAAAAGCAAGCCGAACAAATGGCCGCAAAAGAAGCGCTTAAGCTAATGGGTGCCGAAATATGAGTAAAATACATTCAAACATTTCGGTTTTTGTACCGCATATAGGTTGTCCGAATAAGTGTAGCTTCTGCAATCAAAGACATATTACCGGCACTTATAAAGCCCCTCATCCCGAGGATGTTGAAAAAGCGGTTAAGGATGCTATTTCTTCCCAAAATTACGATCCCAAAACTACCGAAATTGCATTTTTTGGCGGTAGCTTTACGGCGATTAATCGTGGTTATATGGAATCACTTTTGGAAACCGCTTCGGGTTACGTTAATATCGGCATTGTTTCGGGGATAAGAATTTCGACCCGCCCCGACGCTATTGATGACGAAATTTTAATGCTTTTAAAGTCTTATGGTGTTACCGCTATTGAGCTTGGCGCACAATCGCTTAATGATCGTGTGCTTAAAAAGAACAACCGTGGTCATACCGCAAGAGACGTTGAAAAAGCGGCAATGCTTATTAAAAAGCACGGCTTTGAATTAGGCCTTCAAATAATGACAGGTCTTTATACCGATGATAATGATTCAACCTTACGTACTGTGCAAAAAATAATTGATATTGCGCCTGATACGGTAAGAATTTATCCTACAATAGTTTTAAAGGATACAGATTTAGAGGCGCTGTACCTTGATAAGATTTATGAGCCTCAAACCCTTGGCGATGCTGTAAAGCTTGCGAGTAAGCTTTATTTACAGCTTACCCGTGCGGGTATTCGTGTTATAAGACTCGGGCTTCATTCTATTGAAGATGGGTCTTACGTTGCCGGACCGTGGCATCCCGCTTTTGCAGAGCTTTGTTATTCACAGATTATGCTTTCAAAGGTGCTTGGTTGTCTTTTTACTGAGGGTAAATATGTTATTTTTGTTAATCCAAAATGCATTTCAAAAATGACAGGACAAAGAAAAAGTAATTTATTATATCTTAAAAAACGTGGTTTTGACTGTGTTGTCAAAGCTGATGACAGTTTAGATAATTTGGAATTCAGAATAGAAAGGGAAGTGTTATAAATGCTGTTAAGCTCGATTGAAATTCAAGGCTTTAAATCTTTTGCAGATAAAACGGTTTTGAAATTCGGCAAGGGTATAACTGCAGTTGTCGGCCCTAACGGAAGTGGTAAAAGTAACATTTCTGACGCTGTGCGTTGGGTTTTGGGTGAACAATCAACCAAAAGTCTTCGTGGTCAGTCGATGGAGGACGTTATTTTCGGCGGTACAGAAACACGCCGCCCACACGGCTTTTGTGAGGTTACCCTTAACATCAATAATACCGACCGTTCTTTAAATTTTGATAATGATTTTGTGTCTATTACTCGCAGATACTATCGCTCACACGAAAGTGAATACGCTATTAACAACGTGTCTGTCCGACTTAAGGATATTCATGAGTTATTTATGGATACCGGTCTTGGCCGTGACGGTTATTCGATGATTGGTCAAGGTAAGATTGATAATATTATCAGTTCAAAATCAAACGAACGCCGTGACATTTTTGAAGAGGCAGCCGGTATTTCAAAATACCGTTACCGTAAGCTTGAAGCCGAACGCAAGCTCACAGCCGCACAGGATAATCTTTTAAGACTTCACGATATTGTTGATGAATTGGAAGCACGTGTCGGTCCTTTGGAGGAGCAAAGCAAAAAGGCTGAAAAGTTCTTAAAGCTCAGCGAAGAGAAAAAAGAACTTGAAATAGGTCTTTGGCTTTATACCCTCAATAATTCTAAAGAAGCGCTTAGAAATCAAGAAAGCAAGATTATGGTTGCCCAGACGCAGTACAAGGAAATTGAGCAAATGCTTGAGGACTTTGACCGCAAAACCGAGCAAAACACTTCGCTTTTTGCAAAGCTTACCTCAGATATCGAGGGTGAGCGACTTAATATTTCGTCAATTAATGAAGAAATTGTTAAATCAAATGGTGTTATCACTGTTTTAAATAATGATATTCAGCACAACGAGGAAAGCATTTTAAGACTTAATGAGGAAAAAAGCTCGCTTTCAAGCTCTGATAATGATGCTTTGGCTGAAATTGAAAGCAAAAACAATGAAGTTAAGGTAATTAAGGCAAAGAAAGCCGAGCTTGAAGAAAAGCTTCATACTTTAGAGGCTGAGCTTACCGAGCTTTTAAGCGAAACCGACACAAACAGCCGTAAAATTGAAAACGAAATCCGTATGCTTAATACTCTTACGGCTCAGTCATCGGATATGCGTGTAAAGCTTGTTACTGCTGAAACCGCAATTAATGAGATTGAATCACGCAAAGGTGTTTCGGCTGACCTTATCTTAGGTCGTGAAAAGGAAATTGAAAATCTTAACGGCGAATTTGGTGAAATTGAAAAATTATTAACCGAAATTGAAGAAAAGGTTGCGGGTTATAATAACTCTCTTAAAGGCTATGAATTACGTCTTGCTTCCCGTGTACAAACGGTTGACAGCTTAAAGCAAGAGCTTGATACAGTTAATCTTGATATTGAAGCTAAAAGCCGCCGTGTGCAAATTCTTCGTGATTTGCAGAACAATATGGAAGGCTTTGCAAATTCGGTAAAATTTGTTGTATCAAAGGCAGAAACCGGTATACTTCGTGGTATTTGCGGTCCTGTTTCATCGCTTATTTCGGTTGAAAGCAAGTATTCTCTTGCTATCGAAACTGCACTTAATAACGCTATTCAAAACATTATTACCGAAACCGAAGCCGATGCAAAGGCGACAATTAACTTCCTTAAAAATAACAAGGCAGGTCGTGCAACCTTCTTGCCGGTGCAAACCATAAAAGCACGTGAATTTAAAGAGCACGGCTTTGAGGATATGCTCGGTTACGTGGGTATCGCAAGTGACCTTGTAAAAAACGATAAAAAATACGATGAAATCGTGAAATACCTATTGGGCGCTTGTGTCGTTGCAGAGGATATTGACTGTGCAGTAACCATTGCCAAAAAATTCGGTTACCGAATTAAGGTGGTTTCTCTTGACGGTCAGGTTGTAAGCCCCGGTGGTTCGCTTACCGGTGGTTCTGTAATCAAAAATTCAGGTATTTTAAGCCGTGGTAACGATATTATCAATATCGAAAACGAGGTTTCATTACTTAAAGCCAAGAGTGATGAGCTTTCTCAAAAGCTTATTGATGCGCAGAATTCTCTGGCCGAGGTTGACGCAGATATTACCGCTATAAAGGCTGATATCCTTACCGCAAACGAGGATAAAATACGAGCAGTTGCAGAGCTTAAGCGTATAGGTGACTTAAGAGAAAGCGTTAAGCTTTCGCTTAAACAGCTTACTGATGAGCAGGCCGCTGGCAATCAAAAGCTTGAAGAGCTTAAGAACATTTCTGTTGATGCTGCAAAGCAAATTACCGAGGTTGAGGCTCAAAAGGCTGAAATACAGGCTAAAATTGACCAAATGACCGGTGCAAGAGATAATCTTAGTACCGTTCGTGAGGACTTGGCTAATAACATTACTAACGTTAAGCTTTCTGTTATAGAAGCACAGAAGGATATTGAGTCTATTTCACTTTCGGCTAAGAGCCTTGAGGAAATGATTAACGACCGTGCAAAGCGTAGCGTTACCATAGACAGTGAGATTGCCGCTTTACAATTTAAAAACGAAAACCTAAAGTCAGAAATTCAGTCCGTTCAGGACAATATTGGTGATGCTGCGGCAAAAATTGCTCAAAGTGAACAGAATATAGCTGACTTTATTGAAAAGCGTAATCAAACCGAAAAATTCGGCGTTGAGCTTCGTAACAGTGAACGTGAAAACACCCTGCAGCGTGAAAAAATCGGTGGTGAGCTTGCTCGCCTTACCGAACGCAAAGAGGTTATGATGCGTGAATATGATGAGGTTATAAGACGACTATACGATGAGTACGAATTAACACGTAGCGAAGCGGAAAAGATCGGTATTGAAATTGAAAATCCCGCACAGGCTAAAAAGACACTTATTGAAGTTAAGAATAAGATTCGTGCTCTCGGCAACGTTAACGTTTCTGCTATTGAGGAATATAAGGAAGTCAGCGAAAGATATAACTTCTTGTCTGAACAGATTAACGATGTTGAGGCTTCCCGTGCACAGCTTCAGAAGCTTATTAATCAGTTAACCTCACAAATGCAGGAAATCTTTACCGTTGGCTTTGAAAAAATCAGTCAAAACTTCTCAAAAACCTTTACAGAATTGTTTGGCGGCGGAAGTGCGAGCCTCTCGCTTTCTGACCCTGAAAACATTTTGGAAAGCGGTATTGATATTAACGTTAAATTGCCCGGTAAAAACGTACCTAGTCTTGACGGTCTTTCGGGTGGTGAAAAGGCGCTTATCGCCCTTTCAATTTACTTTGCAATTATGCGTGTAAGCGCACCGCCTTTCTGCTTCTTGGATGAGGTTGATACCGCTCTTGACGATATTAACGTTGAACGCTTTGCAGATTATATGCGTTCATCTGATTTTAACACTCAGTTTATTTGCGTTACACACCGCCGTGGCACAATGGAAGCCGCAGATATGCTTTACGGTGTAACAATGCAGGAAAAGGGTATTACAAAGCTCTTGGAGCTTAATGTTTCCGAGCTTGAAAAGAAATTGCTTTTAGACAGTCAGGGTGCTTAAAATGGAAAAAATCCTTTTTGGTAATAAGAAAAACTATTATAAGGGAAATATGCATTGTCACAGCACCTTGTCTGATGGCAGACTTACACCCGAACAATTAAAGGCTTATTATATGGAGCACGGTTATAGCTTTTTGGCTATAACCGACCATGAGCATCTTAATAATAATTCTCACCTTGATGACAGCGATTTTTTGACAATAACTAGCTGTGAGGTTGCGATTAAAGAGTTTCCAAAAGAGTCAACCCTTAAAAACTTCAATATGAAGGTTTGTCATTTAAATTTTTATGCCAAAGAACAGGAAAACGTTTATAACTTTTTCTATAATTCGGTTTATGACCATTTTTCTGCACTTGAAAGACGTCCTTTTTTCAATAATCCTGATTATGATGTTGAAAGAGCTTATGGTTGTAAAGGCATAAACGAGCTAATTAGAGCTGCAAATGATAACGGCTTTTTTGTGGCGTACAATCATCCACGCTGGTCGCTTGAAAATTATCGTGAATATTCAAAGTACGAAGGCCTTTGGGGTGTTGAAATTTATAATACAAACTGTAACCGTGGCGGTATTTATGAATATGATTTAAATGTTCATGATGACTTTTTGCGTGACGGTAAGCGGATTTTTGCCACTTCTGGCGATGATAATCACAACCGTACAGACGATTCTATCGGTACGTTTGTTATGGTTAATGCCGATGAGCTTGAGTATTCACAAATTATTAGTGCATTGCTAAAGGGTGAATTTTATACATCGACCGGCCCGATAATTGAAAAAATTTCGTTTGAGGATAATCTTGTAACGGTTAATTGTTCGGCTGCAAAAAGCGTATTTTATTCTACGTGTGGTCGGCGTGCCGCAAGCGTTATGGCGAGGGAAAAGGAGTATATTAATACCGCAACCTTTGAAATTAAGGGAACCGATGTTTATTTTAGAATTTCGGTTGTGGATGAGTTTGGCCATCGTGCCGATTCACAGGCATATTTTTTAGACGATATTTGATTTATAGGTGATCTGATGGGTTTATTCAGCAAAATAAAACAAGGTTTGCAAAAGACAAGAAATTCTATTGCAAGCGGTGTAACAAGCATTATTAACAGCTTTACAAAAATTGATGAGGAACTTTTTGAAGAGCTTGAGGAAATGCTCGTTATGTCGGATATCGGTGTTAATACCGCAACCGAAATTTGCGATATTTTACGCAAAAAAATTAAGGAGCAGGGCATTACCGATCCGGCGATTATTAAAAAATTAATGAGGGAAGTTATCGCTGAAATGCTTGGCGAGGATGAGGGCTTAAAGCTTAATACCAAGCCTTCGGTTATTCTCGTTATTGGTGTAAACGGCGTTGGCAAAACAACTACCATTGGCAAGCTTTCTGCTATATTAAAGGCGCAGGGCAAGAACGTTGTTTTGGGCGCTGCCGATACTTTCCGTGCCGCTGCTATCGATCAGCTTCAGGTTTGGGCAGAGCGTTCGGGTGTTCAAATGGTTAAAAGTGTTGAGGGCACCGACCCCGCTTCGGTTGTTTTTGATACCATTGCTTCTGCTAAATCAAGAGGTGCCGATGTTATTATTTGTGATACTGCAGGCCGACTTCACAATAAGAAAAACCTTATGGATGAGCTCGCAAAAATTAATCGTGTTATTAATAGGGAATTGCCCGAGTCTTCGGTTGAAACCTTGTTGGTTTTAGATGCTGCAACAGGTCAAAACGCTGTAAATCAGGCACGTGAATTTAAAAACGTTACCAATATTACCGGTATTGTTTTAACCAAGCTTGACGGTACTGCAAAGGGCGGTATTATTATTCCTATTAAAAACGAGCTTGAAATTCCCGTTAAGTTTGTTGGTGTGGGTGAGGGTATTGATGACTTGCAGCCCTTTAGCGCAACTGAATTTGTAAACGGTATTTTTGATGAGGAAATATAATGAAAATTTTTATTGCCACTAAAAATCAAAAAAAGCTTCAAGAACTTAAAAGAATTTTAGCGCCTATGGGCTTTGACGTGCTTTGTGAAAACGATTTGGATTTTGCTTTAATTGACGCCGTTGAGGATGGACAAACCTTTGAAGAAAATGCACTTATTAAGGCAAAATCGGGTCTTGCGCAAACGGGTTATATAACAGTTGCCGATGACAGTGGCTTATGTGTTGATTATCTTGGCGGAAAGCCGGGCATATATTCCGCAAGATTTGCGGGAGAGCATGGAAACAGCGACCTTAATAACGATAAGCTTCTTAATGAGCTACGTGGTGTGGAAATGGAAAAACGCACCGCTCATTTTGCTTGTGTGGTTGCTTGTGTTTTCCCCGACGGCAGACAGTTTACCGTTAGCGGTGAATGTCACGGTCATATAGCCTTTGAAAGACAGCAGGGAAGCGGTGGCTTCGGTTATGACCCGTTATTTATTAGCGAAAAAGGTCCTTTTAGTCAGCTTTCAAGTGATGAAAAAGATAAAATCAGTCACAGGGGCAAGGCTTTAAGGTTATTTAAAGAAAAAATTAAAGAATATATAGAGGTTTAATAAATGTTAAATAGCAGACAACGTGCCCAGCTTCGTGGCATGGCTAACGATTACGAAACAATTTTACAAATTGGTAAATCAGGCATTAGTGAAAATACAATCAAACAGGTAAATGACGCTTTGGAAGCACGTGAGCTTATAAAGCTTCGTGTTTTGGAAACCTGTCCGCTTTCTTCACGTGATGCGGCAGATGAGCTTTCTATGGCGGTTAAGTGTGATGTTGTTCAGGTGATTGGCTCACGCTTTATTCTTTACCGTGAAAGCAAAGACAATAAAACTATTAAATTGGTGAAATAATATGTCTTTTACAGCTATTTTCGGCGGCACCTTTAATCCGTTCCATATGGGACATTATAAGATGCTAAGCGCCCTTGAAAATTGCGATAAAATTTCTAAAATTTTAATTATGCCCGATAAAATTCCACCGCATAAGTCGGTTGATTTTTTGGCAAGCGATGAAGACCGTTTTAATATGTGCGGTCTTGTGGCAGAGGATTTTTCCAAGGCCGAGGTTTGCGATATCGAGCTTAAACGCCAAGGCAAAAGCTATACGTATGATACTGTAAAGCTTTTGCAGCAGGAATTTCCAAATGAAAATTTTGCATTTGTTTGCGGCGGCGATATGCTTGTATATTTTGAAAAATGGTATAAGGCGGACGAGCTTATGAAAATGCTGCCTTTTATCGTTTTTGGTCGTGGCTCTACCGATAAATCCGAGTTTTCTGACTGTATTAAAAATTTCAGCGAAAAGGGTATGCAAATAATTTTAATGGATGAAGAAATTCCAAACATCTCTTCAACCGCTTTCAGAAATTCGCAAATGAGTGATTTATTACCGGAAAAGATTTATAAATACATTAAGGAAAGAGGAATTTATGATGTATAATGAATATATCGAAATTTTAAAAAGCCGACTTAATGTAAACCGTTTTTATCACTCTATGTGTGTGGCGGATGAAGCCAAGCGTTTGGCTGAAAAATATGGTGCTGATACCGATAAAGCATATCTTGCAGGTCTTTTGCATGATATTACCAAAAATTGCGAGAAACAAGAACACTTGCAAATTTTTAGTCAGTTTGGTATAATGCTAAACGATATCGAAAAAAATGCTGAAAAATTATGGCATGCAATGTCGGGTGCGGCTTATGTTGAGCATATTTTAAATATTAACGATGCTGAAATAATTTCGGCAATTCGTTATCATACAACCGCCAAGGCAGATATGTCGCTTTTAGAAAAAATTATTTATCTTGCTGATTTCACGTCGGCTGACAGGGATTATGATGATGTATCTGTTATAAGACAGTATGTTGATGAATCGCTTGATAAAGCGTTTATATACGCATTACAATATTCTATTTGTGATTTGGTAAATAATAAAAAACGTGTCCATCTGGATACACTTAATGCCTATAATCAGGCAGTGGGAGGAAAATAAACTTGGATTCTTTTGAAATTGTAAAAATTGCGGCAAATGCGCTCAACAGTAAAAAAGCACGTGAGCTTAACGCTGTTAAGGTAAGTGATTTGACCGTTTTAACCGAATATTTTGTAATAGCAACCGCAACGTCATCAACCCACGTTCGTGCACTCGCTGACGAGGTTGAAGCAAAGCTTGAGGAAGCGGGTCTTCGCCCTCATCATATTGAAGGCAAAAGCACCGGTTGGATTGCGCTTGATTACGAATCGGTTATTGTTCACGTATTTTCTCGTCAGGACCGTGAGTTTTATGGTCTTGATAAAATGTGGGCTGATGCACCGTCGGTTAATTTAGATGAAATTTTAGTTGAAGCAATGGGGGACTAAAAAGTGGCTAATATTTACGATTATTCTAAAATTGAAAAGAAATGGCAGCAGGTTTGGGATGATAACCACACCTTTGAAGCTAAAAACGATTATACTTTACCGAAGTTTTTCGGTCTTGTAGAATTCCCATATCCGTCTGCACAGGGTCTTCACGTTGGTCACCCTCGTTCATATACGGCTATTGATATTGTCGCTCGTAAAAAGCGTTTACAGGGCTTTAATGTGCTTTATCCTATGGGTTGGGACGCTTTCGGTCTTCCTACCGAAAACTTTGCAATTAAGAATCATATTCATCCTGCAATCGTTACCGAAAGCAACGTTGCTAACTTTAAAAAGCAGTTAAAATCTCTCGGCTTTTCTTTTGACTGGAGCCGTGAAATTAACACCACTGACCCTTCATACTATAAATGGACACAGTGGATTTTCTTACAGCTTTTCAAAGAAGGTCTTGCATATAAAAAGGAAATGTCGGTTAACTGGTGTACCTCTTGTAAGTGCGTTTTAGCTAATGAAGAGGTTGTAAACGGTGTTTGTGAACGTTGCGGCAGCGAGGTTGTTCAGAAAGAAAAAAGTCAATGGATGCTTAAGATTACTGAATATGCTGAAAAGCTTTTAGAGGGTCTTAACGATGTTGATTTTATTGACCGTGTTAAAACACAGCAACGCAACTGGATTGGCCGTTCATACGGTACTCAGGTAACCTTTAACACAACTATTGGCGACACATTTGAAATTTTCACCACTCGTGCAGACACACTTTTTGGTGCTACTTATATGGTAATGTCACCCGAGCATCCGCTTCTTAAAAAGTGGGCTGACAAAATTAAAAATTATGACGAGGTTCAGGCTTATCAGGAACAGTCTGCCAAAAAGTCTGACTTTGAACGTACCGAGCTTGCAAAGGAAAAGACCGGTGTTAAGCTTTTGGGTGTTAAGGCTATTAACCCCGTTAATAACACCGAAATTCCGATTTTTATTTCTGACTATGTACTTATTTCATACGGCACAGGCGCAATTATGGCTGTACCTGCACACGACACACGTGACTGGGAATTCGCTAAGAAGTTTGATTTGCCGATTATCGAAGTTGTTGCAGGCGGTGAGGACGTTCAAAAAGAAGCATTTACCGACTGTGCAACCGGCGTTTTGGTTAATTCTGATTTCCTCAATGGTTTATCAGTTGAGGACGCTAAAAAGAAGATCCAGGAATGGCTTACCGAAAAGGGTATAGGTAGTGTTAAAACCAACTACAAGCTTCGTGACTGGGTATTTTCACGTCAGCGCTATTGGGGCGAGCCTATTCCTATGGTTTACTGTGAAAAATGCGGTTATGTTCCGCTTCCCGAAAGCGAATTGCCCCTCTTACTTCCTAACGTTGAATCATATGAGCCTACCGACAATGGCGAATCACCCTTGGCAAAGATGACCGATTGGGTAAATACTACCTGTCCGCATTGCGGCGCACCTGCTAAGCGTGAAACCGATACTATGCCCCAGTGGGCTGGCTCTTCGTGGTATTTCCTTCGTTATTGTGACCCCCATAATGATAAGGAATTTGCTTCTAAAGAGGCTCTTGAATATTGGTGCCCTGTTGACTGGTATAACGGTGGTATGGAGCATACAACGCTTCACCTTTTATATAGCCGCTTCTGGCACAAGTTCCTTTATGATATTGACGCAGTTCCCAATCCCGAGCCTTATGCTAAGCGTACAAGCCACGGTATGATTTTGGGCGAAAATGGCGAAAAAATGTCAAAGTCACGTGGTAACGTTGTAAACCCCGATGAAATCATCAAGGATTACGGCGCTGATACAATGCGTGTATATGAAATGTTTATCGGTGACTTTGAAAAGGCTGCACCGTGGAGTCAGTCATCTATCAAGGGCAGTAAGCGCTTCCTTGATAAGGTATGGGCAATGCAGGATATTATTACCGATGAAAAGGGATATCGTCCCGCTATTGAGGCTGAGATGCACCGTACAATTAAGAAGGTTACCGAGGATATTGAGAGTCTTAAGATGAACACTGCCATCGCAGCGCTAATGACACTTATGAATACTATTAATTCAACAGGTGCGGTAACAAAGGATGAATTTAAAACATTTATTATCCTTCTTAATCCGTTTGCACCGCATATTACTGAAGAGCTTTGGGAAGCCTGTGGTTATGAGGGTATGTTAAACCAGACCGAATGGCCCAAGTTTGAAGAAGCCAAGTGTGTAGATGCAACTGTTGAGATTGTTGTTCAGATAAACGGTAAAATCCGTGCCCGCTTAAATGTTGCGGCTGATATTTCTGCTCCTGATGCAATAGCTCTTGCAAAGGCAGAAAAGGCTGTCGAAAATGAAATTTCCGGCAAAAATATTGTTAAAGAACTTTACGTTCCGAAAAAACTCGTAAATATTGTTGTAAAATAACTCATTTATTAAAAATTTTTGTTGCATTTTTTGGTAATGTGTGTTATTATATAAAATGCTTATTTATCATTGGAGGTGAAATTATGAGCGCACTTGAATATATCGTTGGCGCAGTGGTTATTCTGGTATCTTTGGCAATTATTTTTATTGTCCTTTTCCAACAAGGCCGTCGTGCCGGTATTAACGGCGTTATCTCCGGTGGTGCTGATACTTTCTTGTCAAAAACCAAGGCAAGAACATGGGATGCAAAATTATCTCGTATGACCAAATATTTTGCTATCGCATTTTTCGTATTAGCAATAGTTGCAAATATTGTTGCACTTTATCAGTAAAAAGGTTAACCTTTTTATACAATAAAAATTACCCCTGCTATTTTGGTGGAGGGAGGGAATATAATGAGTCAAGTTAGAATTAAAGAAAATGAATCACTCGATAACGCTTTACGTCGCTTTAAAAGACAAACCGCTAAAGACGGTGTAATTCAGGAAGTACGTAAGAGAGAACACTATGAAAAACCCTCTGTAAAGCGTAAGAAGAAGTCGGAAGCTGCTCGTAAAAGAAAGTTCCGCTAATATTAAGTGAAAAAGGCGGTTGTTTTTCAACCGTCTTTTTTTAAATCATGAGGTAAAAAATGTTTTTAAAACCTAAAATTAAGCTTGAAAAAGTTACTGATATAACGATTGAAATTTTAAATAAATACGGCATCAATGCCCTAATTTTAGACGTTGATAATACGCTTTCAACCCATCACGGTCAGGTTTTAACCGACGGACTTTCAGAATGGCTGGATTTAATGCGCCAAAACGGCATTAAAATGACGGTTTTATCAAATTCCAATTCCAAGCGTTTAACCCCCTTTGCAAAGAAAATCGGTCTTGATTTCATCAGCCTTGGTCTTAAGCCGTTACCATTTGGTTATTTGCGTGCTTTAAAGCGTTTGGGTACTACCAAAGCGGAAACTGCTATTGTCGGTGACCAGCTTTTTACCGATGTTATGGGCGGTAATTTTGTTGGTGTTAAAACTATTTTATTGACACCGATAAAGCTTGAAACCTCGCTTCGGTTCCGTTCAAAGCGCAAGGTAGAACGTTTTGTTATTAAAAAGCTTAACATTGTCAATACGGAGGAATAATATGGTTGCAAAATTTGGTCCTGCAGGTACGGGCGACGATTTTAAGCTTAAAGGCTTTAAATCTAGTCTTCAGGTGCCTGATTATCTTGTGAATATGGGCCTTGACCATTTTGAATACCAATGTGGCAGAGGCGTTAATATCGGCCTTGATAAGGCGACAGAGCTTGGAAAAATTGCAGGTGAAAAGGGTATTACTATTTCACTTCATGCACCGTATTATATTTCTATGTCTTCGGTTGAAGAGGAAAAACGTTTGAATTCGGTTAACTATATTTTATCATCGGCACGTGCTGTCAAGGCAATGGGTGGTGACAGGATTATTGTTCACACCGGTTCTTGCGGTAAGATTTCTCGTGAAGAGGCATTGTCACTTGCGATTGATACTATGAAGCTTTCGCAGAAAGCGCTTGATGATGAGGGACTTTCTGATATTCATATTTGCCCCGAAACAATGGGTAAGGTAAATCAGCTTGGCACACTTTATGAGGTTTTAGAGCTTTGCAAAATAGATGAACGAATTATTCCGTGTATTGATTTTGGACATTTAAACGCACGTGATTTGGGAATTTTAAGGGATAAAAACGATTTTGAAAAGATTTTTGTTGAAATTCGCAATCAATTAGGAACTGAACGCTTTAAAAACTTCCATTCTCATTTTTCAAAAATTGAGTATACAACCGGCGGCGAAAAAAGGCACTTAACCTTTGATGATGTGGTTTATGGACCAAATTATGAGCCGGTTATGGAGCTTGTTGCTAAGTATGATTTGAGTCCCACATTTGTTTGTGAATCGGCAGGTACACAAGCAGAGGATGCTAAGAAAATGAAGGATTACTATTTATCCCTTATTTAAGGAGAGATTTTATGATTTGGCATAGCGCATCTAAAGAAGATGTTTTAAATCACTATAGTGTTGATGCGGCATATGGTCTTGCAAATGGTGTAGCAGCCGAAAAGCAAGAGATTTATGGCAAAAATACAGTTGGTAATACCGAAAAAACATCACTTATTAAAAGGTTTTTCGGGGAGTTTACAAAGACAGGCATTTTATTGATGGTCTTGTCCCTGATATACTTTTTTATTGCCAACAGTTATGACAGTAAGACCGCATATTTTGGCTTTTTGGTTATAGCCTTGGTTATTGCCAACGCTTTGGTTTCGGCATTTCATTTGTTTGATTGTGAAAACATTTTGGCAGATATTAAAAACACCACTAATCCATCTGTAAAGGTTTTGCGTGACGGTATAGTTAAAAACGTAAGCTCGGTTGAGCTTGTGCCGGGCGACATTATGATTTTACAAGAGGGCGACTATATTTGTGCCGATGCCCGTGTAATTGAAGCAGTGGATTTTCGTTGTAACGAGGTATCACTAAATGGTGAAGATCTGCCCGTTGATAAAATTGCCGATATAATTTTAGATGACATCACACCTATTGAAAAACGTTCTAACATGGTGTTCGCATCTACTACTGCGGTTCATGGTACAGCAAAGGCGATTGTTGTTGCAACTGCTTTGAATACAGAAGCAGGGAAGACAATGGCAATTAATGAACAAATTGGCGCTACAACTATGCCGATGCATAACGAAATTAATATAATTTCAAAACTGTTTAATATTGTAATTCTTTGTGTAACAATTTTGGTTTTTATACTTTCAATATTAAATAATTTTAAATCGTCAGAACCATTTGCGCTTATTACTGTAACGACACTATTAAATGCTGCTGCGCTTGCTTTTGCGGCAATGCCCGAGGGACTAAAGGCAATTTCCAAGATTGTTATTGCCGCCGGTACAAAACGTATTTTAGATGAAAATATCATTTTCAAGGACAGCAAATCACTTGAAACACTTGGCAAAACAGATGTAATTTGCGCTGATAAGACCGGCGTTTTTACTCAAAATAAAATGGTTTTGGAGTGTATTTACAACGGCAAAAAGCGTGTTGATTTGGTTGGTGGGGGTATTGATGATACCTCATCAGCAATTTTGAATCTTGCGGCAGCATGCCACACACTTGAAAACGACACAACCGAAAAAGCGATTGCTACGGCGTGTCTTTCTTATAATTTTAAGGGCGAAGCCGAAATTGATACTTTATTCCCAAAGCTGTCGGTGATACCTTTTGATTCACTCCGCAAAACTATGACGGTTATCACAATCATTAATGAGCAACCGGTTGCTATCGTTAAGGGTGCCCCCGAAATCGTTGTGCCAAATTGTAATGATTGTGATTGTGATGCAATTTTAAAGTCAAATGATGAAATGGCTGCCGAAGGGCTTCGCAACGTTGCTGTTGCCATTAAACGTCTTGATGAAATACCTGCAAATCCTCAAGCTGACGAAGTAGAGCGTGACTTGACCTTTGTTGGCATTTTGGGACTTAGCGAACCAATCCGTGAAGAAATTTATCAAGATATTAACACCTGTAACGATGCTAAGATTAGGGTTGTAATGGTGACGGGCGATGGTCTGCCAACTGCGGTTAGCATTGCACAAAAAATTGGTCTTATCACTGATGCTGAGCAGGCTATAACGGGTGCTCAATTAGATGAAATGACCGATGAAGAGCTGTGTGAAAGTATTAGTAAATATTCTGTGTTTGCACGTATTTCTCCGGCACATAAGGTGCGTATTGTAAAAGCGTGGCAGGCTAATAAGGCTATTGTTACGATTACGGGTGACAGCCTTCAGGATGCAGATGCACTTGCAATCGCTGATATCGGCTGTGCTATTGGTAAATACGGCACAGACGTTGCAAAGGGTAATGCTAACGTTATTATTTTGCGTAATAATTTTGGACTAATTGTTCGTGCCATTAAAGAAAGTCGTGGCATTTTTGGCAATATCCGAAAAACTGTTCGCTATTTGTGCAGCTGTAACTTTGCAGAGCTATTACTTTTGCTAATTGGTTCAATTTTCTATAAATCACCGATTTTAGTTGCTGTACAGCTTTTGTTAATTAACGTTCTTACTGACTGTGCACCGGCAATTTCTTTCAGTATGGAGGAAGCCGAAAAATCGGTTATGAAGCCTGAGACGGCTGATTTTGAGGACAAGCTTCTGACTGTGAATTCATTTGTAAAAATTGGCTTGCAAAGCGTGTTTATTGCCTTTGTTTCTATAATATCCTATCTTTTGGGTAGTATATTTGCAACACCTGTTGTTGCGACAACCATGGCGTTTGTAACCTTGGGTATTGCACAGCTTTTGCATTGCTTTAATTCAAAGCTAGAGGCAAGTATTTTTAATAAACGTGTCTTTAGTAACCGCTTTATGAATTTATCGGTATTTACCACGGCATTTATAATTATTTTCTTGGCATTCACGCCGGTGGGCTTTGTGTTTGGGCTGACAATATTAAAGCTGTGGCAGTTTATTATAGCATTGTCATTGGCAATTTTAGTGGTTCCGCTTTGCGAATTGTTAAAGCATTTTTATAAATAGGAAATAAAAAATCCCTGTCATTTGATATGCACCCCAAAAGTTAGACACTTTTGGAGGTGCATATTTTTTATGGCAAAGAAAGGACAAATTTTCAGAAAACACTCGGCAGAATTCAAAATATCTGTTATACTAGATATGCGAGAACACCATTTAGGATTGATGG
>JAFQCU010000010.1 GCA_017416285.1 Clostridia bacterium
AATACAATGCTCAACAGGAAGCTTTTTGCCCTCGGCAGTATTCATATAATCTTCAAAATGGGTGTCATAGGTAACAAAAATTTCACCCTCGAAATTTTTGATTTTATCCCTTGCAGGGGCAATTATTCCCTCTGCCTCTTTTGTGCCCAAGGCACCGTCTACAAAATCGTTTTGAATATCAACAACAATTAAAAAATGTTTCATTACCATCATCAATCTCAGTGTAATTTCATCATATTTAAACACATATTACAATGCTTCATAGCTAGAATTCATATTAATAAACCTTATTTACAAAACACAATATCGCTCAAGGCTTCATAACATTAAGTGGTTTTCACACCATCATCAATGTCACTGATTCAGCTCGGCGATGGTTACGCCGTTTTCACCCTCGCCGAAGGTGCCAAGGCGGAATGATTTAATATTTTTATGATGGCGAAGATGCGCTTGCACATTTTTACGGAGCACACCCGTACCCTTGCCGTGAATAATGCGAATTGTGTCAATTCCCGAAAGCACAGCGTTATCAATGAAATTATCAAGTTCTAGAATAGCCTCATCACTTGCCTGCCCACGCAAATCAATTTCGGTAACTGCTTGGCGTTCGGCACGGGATTTTATACCCGTAACGTTGCGTGTTTTGGGGCGTTCGGTTGTAGGCGAAAAGCTTGATTTAAACCTTAAATTTTCAAAGCTAACCCACATTTTAATGGCGCCCGCCATAACGTATGCTTGCTTTTTATCCGCTTTCACGTCGATAACCGTGGCATCACGGCCAATATCGGCAATAACTACAATATCTCCCTTTTGAACGGTTGTAACTGCTTCGCCGGTGACTTTTTTAACGGTCACGGGGTCAGCCTCATCCTCAAGCTCTTTAAGAGTTGACTTATACATTCCACGTGCTTTTTCTGCCATTTTTGCCGCATTTTCGGCATTTATGGCTTTTTTCATTTCCTCAAGCTCGTTAAGCAAAAGTGAGGATTTATATCTTGCGCTCTCTAATATCTGATTTGCTTTTTCACGAGTATCGTTCATAGCCTTTTCGAGCTTGATTTCAAGCTCTTTTTCACGCATATCGCTTTTACGCTTGGCTTCATCCAGCTGTATTCGAAGCTTTTGTGCCTTTTTATGCTCATCCTCGGCTTCACGGCGGGCATTTTCGAGAGAAGCTACTACCCTTTCGAAACGCAAATCCTCATCCTTAACCTGCTCTTTTGCGGTTTCTATAATGCTTTCATCCAAGCCCAATTTGCCCGAAATTGCAAATGCGTTTGAGCGCCCCGGCATACCGATAATTAGTCGATAGGTAGGCTTTAAGGTATGCACGTCAAATTCACAGGATGCGTTTTCTACTTTTTCGGTATCGATAGCGTACGACTTAAGCTCGGGATAGTGGGTTGTTGCCACCACCCTGCTGCCGTAAAGTGAGAGTCGCATTAGAATTGCTTTTGCCAAAGCAGCACCCTCAATAGGGTCGGTACCGGCACACAATTCATCGAACAATACAAGTGAATCGTCATCGGCATTTTCTAAAATTGAAATAATATTAACCATGTGTGAGGAAAAGGTTGAAAGCGATTGTTCAATACTTTGCTCGTCGCCGATATCGGCAAATATTTTGCTGAAAATCGCAACCTCGCTACCGTCATCAACAGGTATCATAAGCCCGCACATTGTCATTAAGGTCAAAAGCCCGATTGTTTTGATGGTAACGGTTTTACCGCCCGTATTAGGACCTGTAATAACGAGTGTGTTATACTCCTTACCCAGACCAACCGTTATAGGCACAACAGTTTTGTTGCTAATAAGCGGGTGGCGAGCATTTTTAAGGTATGTATAACCCTTGCTGTTAATTTTCGGTAGTGCTGCCTTCATTTTGTAAGCAAGCTTTGCCTTGGCAAACACCAAATCGAGCTTAACAAGTGCATTAAACGATGCTGTAATACCACCGACGAAGCTACCCGCTTCAGCCGACAATTCGGCTAAAATGCGGTCGATTTCCTCGGATTCCTTAATCTTTAAAACACGGATTTCGTTATTGGTTTCCACAACTGACATTGGCTCAATAAATATTGTTGAGCCGGTAGCCGATGTATCGTGCACAATACCGCTGATTTGCCCCTTGCACTCTGACTTGACAGGTACAACAAAACGACCGTCACGTTGAGTAACAATAGCGTCCTGCAAATATTTAACGGTCGGACCTTTTATAATTTTATCCAACAAATCACGTATTTTTGCAGATTTCGAGCTTATTTTTCGACGTATATCGTAAAGTGTGGGGGAAGCATTATCGTTAAGCTCTTCTTCATTTTTGATTGCAAAAGCAATTTTTTCTTCGAGATATTTATTAGGTATTAAAGTATCGAACAATTCTTGCAAAGGAGTAACAGCTATACCGCTGCAGTTTTCACGCCACTGCTTTACAGTGCGAATAACACGCAGGGTGTCAGCCGTGTCAAGTAAATCACGCATTGAAAGCACGGCGCCCGCTTCGGCACGGTTAAGGGCAGAAATAACGTTGCGTGCCCCAGCAAAGTTAGGCGCTTGATACCCAGCCATAAAAGAATATGCCGAATCGGTTTGTGACAGCAAAAAGCTTACTGTACTGAAATCGGTTTCGGGCAAAAGCTTTAAAGCCTGTTCCTTAGCTTCAAAAATTGAAGCTTCGTTTGACAGGCTTTGCAGTATTTTATCAAGCTCTAGGGTTTTGGAATATCTTTCGATATTATACATTTTTTACTCCTTAATACTGTTGTAAAAGTCTAATGTTTTAAAGCGATAATCGGTTTGTGAAACAAGATAATTTGAAGTTAAATCACTAAGCAAATCGGCACGGTCATTTGGAATTTCAAAATTATAAAGCTTATTAAAATCCGAATAAACAATATGGCGCATAGCCGAAAGCATTGTGCGGTCAATCGGGATTGCGTTTTCCTCCCTTTCGCATTCGCCACAGGTGATTAAACCGTCTTGTGTGTTAAAATACATTATATCATCTTCAAATTTACCGCAGCCGTCACAAGCAATCAGATTTGGCGCATAGCCCGAAATTGAAGCTGTGCGAAGCTCAGTTATTGCCTTAATAAGCGGTGGATACCGTTTTATAACGGTTAAAAAATGCAGTGAATTTAAAATCAGGCGTAAAAATTCACCGTTATTAGTGCCGTTTACAGCAAAATTGAAAGCAAGCTCACAAAAATATTGAGCCAGAGTTAAAACGATAATATCATCCCCAGCGCCAAAAAACATTTTAATTGGTGTGGCTTCATAAATGCGTAAACTGCCATTTTTGTTTTTAATAGAAAAGCTTCCGTATGTAAGCAGGCTTGTTGCCGAGCCTTTTTTGGATTTTATACCCTTAGCACCACTTGCAAAAGCCTTTATAATACCATGCTCTTTACTGAAAAGTGTCACTAGGCGGTCGCTTTCGCCCACGTTCATTTCCTTTATTACAAGCGCTTCTGTGACAAAGCGTGTTACTGTTTCCGCCAATGATTTCACTTCCCTTGCACGAATTTACAAAATTTAAATAATCGCTTACTTTTCCGCTTTTTGCAAATTTAAGCCAGCTTTGATTTTCTTCCATTTTTATCACCCAAAATTAGTTTTAGGTGATTTTTTAAAAATATAATAGGTAAATTAATCTAATCCAAAGGTGTGAATAAGTCCCTGACGGTTGCGCCAGTCCTCTTTTACCTTTACCCACAATTTAACAGAAGCACGTATACCAAAAAATTCCTCAATATCACGGCGTGACTGCATACCGATTTTCTTGAGCATTGCGCCACCCTTGCCAATTATAATGCCCTTATGTGAATCTTTTTCGCAAATGATGGTAGCCTCAATTTCAACAATCGGCTCGCCCTCGGCTGTGTCACGCTCTACAAAGCGCTCTAAATCAACCGCAATACCGTGCGGAACCTCTTTATCAAGTGACCTGAGAAGCTTTTCACGAATCATTTCAGCCACAATCACTTTTTCAGGCTGGTCGGTAACGTCATCTGACGGGAAAAAGTGAGGTGACGGCTTTGAAAACTTTTTGATTTCCTGCATTAAAATATCAACACCGTCACCGGTACGTGCCGAAAGTGGTATAACAGCGTCAAAATCAAATTCCTTTGTGTATGCCATAATAAGCGAAAATAGCTCGTCCTTTTTTTCTAAAAGGTCAATTTTATTAATAACCAAAACCGCCTTCATTTTACGGCGCTTAAGGTCCTCTATAAGCTTAACTTCAGCCGGTGGCAGATTTTCACCGTCAAACTTAAATTTGGGGTTTGCTTCAACCACCAAAACCGCCGCATCAACGTCGGTCATACCATCGCTTACAGCCTTGTTCATATTTTTATCAAGCTCATTTTTAGCCTTATGAAAACCGGGTGTGTCAATAAAAACGATTTGGTTTTCACCCTCGGTTTTAATGCCCATAATTTTAGTGCGGGTGGTTTGAGGCTTGTCCGAAACAATAGCAACCTTTTGACCCAAAATGCGATTCATAAGTGATGATTTGCCAACATTCGGTCGACCGATAATTGTAATAAAAGCAGATGTTTGTTTCATTTTTTAACCTCTAAACCCATTAATTTTAAAACCTGTTCCTGACGGGAAAACATTTCTTTTTCTTCCAGCTCATTATGTACATGGTCATAGCCCAAAAGGTGAAGCATTGAATGCACTGTTAGAAAGGCTATTTCACGCTCGATTCCGTGACCGTAAAGCTCAGCCTGTGCTATTGCGTGGTCAACCGATATAACAATATCGCCAAGCATTAAAGCATCGGTTTCGGGGTTATAATCATACACACCGTCCTCGCCTAAGGGAAAGGACAAAACGTCGGTCGATTTATCAATATCACGAAATTCACGGTTAAGTTCCCTTATCTCTTCATCATCAACAATGGTTACGTTGATTTCAGCCTTGTCGATAAAGCCCTCGTATTTAAGGGTGGCATTACAGGCTTTGCGAATAAGCGCACGGTATTCCCTAGGTATTGCCACGCTTTTCTCTTTTACCGTTATATTAACCTTTGCGTTCATTTAGCTCCTCATTTCTTTCATACGCCTTAATAATTTCCTGCACTAGGCGGTGTCTTACAACGTCCTTTTCGGACAATCTCATAATTGCGATATCATCAATGTTTTTTAGAATTTTAACCGCATCCTTAAGACCCGATTTTTTGCCCGACGGCAAATCTATTTGAGTGATATCGCCCGTTACAACCGCTTTGGAGTTAAAGCCAAGACGGGTTAAAAACATTTTCATTTGCTCGCTTGTGGTGTTTTGAGCTTCGTCCAAAATTATAAAGCTGTCGTCCAAAGTTCTGCCACGCATATAAGCCAACGGTGCAACCTCGATATCGCCACGCTCAATACAACGCTGAAAATTTTCAGCACCCAGCATTTCAAAAAGTGCATCGTAAAGCGGGCGGAGATACGGGTCAATTTTTTGCTGTAAATCACCCGGTAAGAAACCAAGGCTTTCCCCTGCTTCAACAGCCGGACGGGTTAAGATAATGCGGTTTACCTGCTTTGAGCGAAAAGCCGCAACAGCTACCGCTACCGCCAAAAAGGTTTTACCGGTACCCGCAGGGCCGACACCTATTGTAATGGTGTTTTTCTTAATAGCTTCAATATATTTCTTTTGACCGAGAGTTTTTGCCTTTACAGGCTTACCCTTTGAGGTAATACAAACGCAGTCGCTGTTTAAAAGCTTTCCTATTTTATCATCCTCACCGTCACGAACCAAGGTGTCGGCATATTGTATGCTTTGGTCGGTTATCTGCTCGCCCTTGTTAATCATTTCAATAAGGCATTCAACCGTTCTTACAGCAATTAAAACGTCATTGGGGTCACCCGATACCTTAATTTGGCTGCCGTGATTTGTTACAACAACGTTATAACGCTTTTCAATGTCCTTAATGTTTTCATCAAAGTTGCCGAAAAGCGCAACCAACTGCTCTATTCTTTCAATATCGATTGTTTTTTCAAACACCGTATCACTTCCGTTAAGTTACTATTAATAATTATTATATCACATATGAAATGAAAAATCTATACCAATAACACAATGTAACCCTTATTTTTCGTTTTCAAAAACCAACTTCTGACTTTTGACAATATCACGACTTTCGTAAATTTTTGCTTCCAGAGTAGCGTGGGTATAATTATCGAAAAATTCTTTTTTGATTTCAGCGTCTGGATATTGCTTCGCTATAAGCTTATCGAGACGCTCGCAAGCTATATCATAACTAATATTAGTCGTTTGAGTTTCTTTGAAAATAAAACGCTTTTTATATAGCTTTATAGGAAGCGGTCTGCCGTAAACAGTAATGTTTGCGCTTATGCTCTCGCTGTCATACTCACCCTTTTCCCTACCCAGATAGAGCGGTATTTTGAGGGTGAAAATCTCTAACACATTTTTAGTTTTTTGCTTGCCTGTAAGTCGACTTTCCTTAAAATTGTAATTTTGTGTAAGGGTGACGACATTTACGGTATCTGCAATAATTTTGCCACGGCTTTTAACAAATTTCGTGCCGTTTTCGTTTTCAATTATTCCCGACACAAGCACGTCGCCCTTTTTAACCGTGTCCCCAACCTTAACAACACAGTTGCCGACCGTAACGTCGATATGCTTAATTATGCCGTCACTGTCTGCCACCAGATTAGAAGCAGAAATATCGCTTTCATCCTTTTGTGTAATTTCCGTAACGTCCACCGTTAAAACACATCCTTCAATATTAAACGATGCCCATGAAAGCTTATCATTTAAAAGCAACAATTCCTGTGCCTTGTTTTTGGCATCAAGCTCTTTAACGCTTATTCCCTCTTTTATGCCAATTTTTTGACAATCATATATTATCTCATTAGAGTTTACATTTTTATTGCCCTTAACTTCAATTACCCACACAAAGCTTGATAAAAAATTAAGTATAAATATAAAGATTAAAAGCCCCACGAAAACGCCAAAACGGCGTTTGTATTTATTTGTAAAAAACGGCAAGCCTTGCTTTTTTAAAATATGCAATCTTACGCCTTGACCCCTAAAAATTTTGGGCATTTTTTTAAAATCACGAACATTAATTTTACAACAAATTTTTCCCTTTTTAAAGCAAATACCCCAAATGCTGATTTTGTGCTTTTCACATAAATTCAGCACCTTTTCGGGATATATTCCATAAATTTCAATTTCCAATATTCCTAGAAAAAACCTATATAAAAAAAGCATAGCTACACCTAAATACAAAATTCAATACTTTTAATATTGCCTTTAACCGCCATTGTTTTGCTTTCAAAGGTTAAAATATCAAAATCACTGCCACAAATAAGCAAAGCACCCTTTTTAAGCCGCAGTTTTAGGTAATCCCCTGTGTATTCATAAACCCCCTCACAGCCCTCTATTTCAATTTTGGTACTACCAAAAATCTCTATATGGGACGAAGAAATTAAGGCGCTGTCTATAAAATCAGACTTTGGAATAAGATTCCATTTTGCTTTTTTCTTGCCCTTTTCAATTTTTAATTTTTTTGCCATTTTATTCACCCTTGTAATAATGCTATGAAAAAAAATATAAAATAATTCATGGGTGATATTTTGAAAAAGGTCATTAATGTATTAGGTGTTATCTTAATTTTGGCTTTTGCTTTTCTAATAATATTCAAGCCCACCGTTTGCACAAATTCTGCGCTATCGGGAATTCTGCTTTGCGGGAATATAATAATCCCAACCATTTACCCCTTTACCTTTTGCGTTTTATTCATAAAAAACAGCGGTGCTTTGCGCTTTTTAAAGCCTTTAAATAATCTTACAAACCGCATTTTCGGACTTAATTATTATGAATTTGCAATTTTTTTGCTTTCGCTTATAGGCGGCTATCCTTTAGGAGCCAGGCTTTTGGCAGACAGTAAGCTAGAGAAAACACCGATAATGATAAACTACTGCGTAAATGCCGGTCCGGCTTTTATTATACTGGCAATAGGAAAAGGTGTATTTAATAGTGCGAAAATAGGTTGGATATTATTTTTTTCTCATATTTCATCCTCGCTTATTATTGCGCTTTTTTCTAAAAGAAAATTTAAGTTTTCTTCACCGCCGAAAACCGAAAAATCCCTTAATTGTGTTGATAACTTTGTAACTTCCGCCGCCGCCGCTGCCCAAACCATAATTAATATATGTTCGGTTGTAATTATATTTTCGGTTGTTAGCGGTTATATTGGACTTTTTTCACAAAGCTTTAAACCCCTTTACTTTCTTGGGCTTTTGTGCGAAATAACAAATTCGGTTTTTAAATGCAATAACGTTTTAACCGTATCATTTTTGTTGGGTTTTGCAGGCTTTGGAATTTGGGCACAAATTTTTTCAATATTAAAGCTTCAAAAAATTAATTATGCAATATTTATGGTCTTTCGCTTAATCCACGGATTTTTATCGGCAGTAATTACTTTAATACTTTTGAAAGTACTAAAACTAACGGCATATACCCTTTCAAACGGGATAGGTTTTGTTTTTTTGCCCTTTACAAATGGTCCGATAGTAGCCTTTTCGCTTGTAATTACGGGTATTGTGTTAATAATTTCGCTTTATGGTAAAAAATATGTTGGCAATCTTATGGAAGATATAGTATAATATTTAAGCAAGCACGAACAATCCAAATCCGCCTAAAACGGCATACTTTTGGTTCTTTTCGGTTTGTCATCATCCGTAGGCCACGCCTTACGGACTCCTCCGCACCAAAAATCACTCAAAATTCCACTCGTTTTAGGTTGTTGAATTTTAAAGTATATGATTTTTGGTTATGCAAGACATAAAACGCAGATAATCCTATCAGATTAACTAGTATTTCAACAATGCAAAACGAAAATCATAACTTTAAAATCAGGCTTAGATTATTCGTATTTGCTTAAGGGATGTGAAAAATAATGGCAAAATCACCATTTAACAAAAAACTTGATAAGCGCTGTGAATATTGTGTGTATGGCGCACGGTTAGATTTTGATGACCAAATTATTTGCAAAAAACACGGCGTTACGGATAAAACTGACAACTGCCGCAGTTATAAATACGACCCGCTTAAGCGTGTACCTGCAAAGATTAAAATCGACGACAACTACACCGAAAATGATTTTAAAATATAAAATAAAAAACGCTCACCTTTTGGTGAGCGTTTAGTTTTGTTAATTATTAGTCATTAACATAAGGAAGTAATGCAACCTGACGAGCACGCTTAATAGCGGTTGTCAATGCACGCTGGTGAGCAGCGCATGTGCCGGTAGCACGGCGAGGTAAAATCTTACCACGTTCAGAAATGAACTTGCGGAGATATGCAACATCCTTATAATCAATGGCTTCAACACGGTCAACACAGAAATGGCAAACCTTCTTGCGGGGTTTTCTGTGCATGGGTCTTTCGTTTCTTTCTTCCATTTTAAAGCCTCCAATCGTTAAAAATTAAAACTAAAATTAGAACGGAAGGTCACTGTCATCAACAGTGTCCATTTCTGCAAAATCATTAACATCAGCATTGCTGAAGCTTGTGCCTTCAACGCTTGAATCTCTCTTAGATTCAACAAATTGAACGTTGTTTGCAATTACTTCAAAAGCAGTGCGGTTGTTACCGTTCTTATCCTGATATCTTCTGGTCTGAATAGCACCTTCAATACCAATGAGATTACCTTTTTTGAAATATTTGGTAATAAATTCTGCAGTTTTCTGCCAAGCAACGATATTAATAAAATCGGTCTGGCGTTCTTCACCCGAGCGATAACGACGTTCAACAGCTATTGCAAATGTAGTAACGTTAGTGCCGTTGGGTGTGGTTTTGAGCTCCGGATCGGCCGTTAAACGACCAGTTAAAACAACTAAGTTAAACATCTATTGTTTTCTCCTTGCTTACTTTTTAATAACCATTACACGAAGTACGCCATCAGTAATCTTTGCAATACGCTCTAATTCTGCGGGGAAGGTCGGCTCGCTTTCAAATTCATAGAAAACATAGTAACCCTCTGCTTCGTCGTTAATGAGATATGCAAGACGACGCTTGCCCCAATCATTAACATTTTCAATGGCACCATTTTTAGCAATAAGGTCATTGAACTTTTCTTTTAAAGCCAATGTTGCTTCTTCACCGTTTGCTACAGTGAAAATCATAGCAGCCTCATACTTATTGGTCATTTACTTTGCACCTCCTTCTGGACTTTTGGTCCCGTGTCTACACGGAACAAGGAGCTAAGGAAGACCATAATCTCCCATTTAGCACCAATCATTATACCAATCAAAATAACGTTTGTCAATAAAATTCTTGATTTTACTATAAAAAAAATATATAATAAGTTTAGAAATGTTGAAAGGGCTGATTTGGATGCTGTTGACCATTGATATCGGTAACACAAACATAACCTTGGGCACCTATAATAACCGTATTTTAGGCTTTACCGCCCGCCTTGCTACCGACACCAAAAAAACCGATGACGAATATGCTATTGACTTTAAAAATCTTTTATCACTTTACGATATGTCACCCTGTGACATTGAAGACTGTATAATTTCCTCGGTTGTTCCGTCGGTTGGTAAAAGCATCAGCCGTGCTGTCGCAAAGCTTTGTCAGATAGTGCCCTTAATGCTTGGCCCCGGAATAAAAACCGGTCTTAATATCAAAATTGACAACCCCGCACAATTAGGTGCTGACCTTGTGGCCGGTGCAGTTGGTGCGATTGATACTTACAAAATGCCCTGCGTAATTATTGATATGGGCACCGCAACCACCTTAAGCGTTTTAGATAAGGATGGTGCATTCTTAGGCGGTGTTATTGCTGCGGGTGTTCGTTTAACCTTAAGGGCTTTGGCTGAAAATACAGCGCTTTTAACCTCAATCCCCATTGAGGCGCCAAAATCAGTTGTAGGCAGTAATACTGTAGAATCTATGCAGTCCGGTCTTGTTTTAGGCACAGCAGCTATGCTTGACGGTCTTTTGGACCGCATTGAAAAACAGCTTGGTGAAACACCCACAGTTGTTGCAACGGGCGGGCTTTCTAAAGAAATTATCACCCACTGCAACCATAGCATTATTTATAACGAAAACCTTTTACTCGAAGGTCTTTGCGCAATATACGAAAAGAATCATTAAGCAATTACCGCTTTAAGCGGTTTGTAATATTATTATGAACTGTACCACTTGCCTTTCTGGCACGGACAGTATCGGAGGTAATTAAAAATGAGTAAATCACTAATAAGAAAGCAAAACACTCAAAAGATTGTTTTTGCGGCAATTCTCACAGCACTTGTAATCGTACTTCAATATGTAAGTATGGCATTGCGTTTTGGTATGTTTTCAATTACGCTTGTACTTGTGCCTGTTGTTATCGGTGCTGCCACCTGCGGAATTTGGGCAGGCGGTTGGCTCGGCTTTGTGTTTGGTGTCATAGTTCTTTTAAGCGGTGACGCCGCACCATTTTTAGCCGTTGACTTTTTGGGCACCATAATAACAGTTTTAGCTAAAGGTACGCTTTGCGGCATAGCAGCGGGTCTTGTTTACAAGGCATTTGCCAAGAAAAACAAATACCTTGCAGTTATCGCAGCTGCTGTTACCTGCCCTGTTGTAAACACCGGCGTATTTTTATTGGGCTGCCTAGTATTTTTCCTTGAGACGATAAAATCTTGGGGCGTAGCCGCAGGCTTCACAAACGTTACGTCATATATGTTTATCGGACTGGCAGGTATTAATTTTATAATTGAACTTGCAACAAACATAATTCTCTCCCCCGTAATTCTACGTGTTTTAAAATTTGCTAAAAAATAAACATTAAAGCAGTAGTTGGACATCCCCCATTTGTGCCGACAATACAAAAAGCACCTTATAGTAGATAAAATTCAATTTTAGGCAACATACTGACTTCTCTTTTCAAGGGGAGTCAGTTATTTTTTACAACAACCCCACCTACAATTGTAAGCGGGGTCATTCAATTAAAGCTGTTCATATATACCCACAAGCTGAAGCGCCCAATCCTTTTGCATATTATATTTGTAATCAGCCAAAAGCTTACAAAGCCACAGGCCAATACCGCCGGTACTGCCTGTAACCGCTACCGTTTTTCCGCTTAAACTTTCGGTATTCTTTAAAAACCATTTTTTATAATTCACGTTTTCACACCACTTCAATCTGGCACATTTGCATTGTG
>JAFQCU010000011.1 GCA_017416285.1 Clostridia bacterium
GATGAATTTAAGAGTCGTGAAAAGGTAACTGTTCGTTTAGTATTTAAAGCAGATCGTCCCGGTAGTGTTGTTCTTTATGATGAATTTGGTCTTTTTGATGGTGCTGGTTTGGCAGACCCATTCTGGGCGAACGAACAATCAACCCACACCACTACCATTGAAATTTACAAAAATAACACTAAGATTTGGCCTACAAGCAATACAGCAAATGTAATTTCTCTCGATACTCAAACTATTGAATTCCCCGATCTTGGCGAAATTGATGTTAAAGCAGGAGATAAAATTGCTGTAAGCTATACATCTGCAGCAAGTGGCAAACGTGTTGGTGTTGCTAACAGCCTTACTGTTGCGTATACTAAGGTTACAGGTGCTGCTCAGACTGACGCTAACTTTGGTACTGATGTTATGGTCCTTGTAAGCGTAATCGCTGTTCTTGGCGCTGTTGTTATTGCTGCAGGTTTTGGTTCAAAAAAGCGTGGTTTTAACAACTAATCTTTCAATATAATTACTGACGGTATGACAGTTTTTCTGCCATACCGTCTTTCTTTTTGTTTTGTCACAAATAATAAGACAAAATAATCATATAACCGCAAGTATTTAATATTTCATTTTGTCGAAAATCGTTTATAATTAAATTAGTGAATATTTACAATTTTATTTCTAAATTATTATATATTTTTAAGGAATACATAGTCATTTAGAACAAAATTTAATCTTTGACATAATAAATGTGTCCTAACGGCGGTCGGTATTTTGATCCGCCGTTTTAACCGTTTATTATATATTAATAAATATTTACTAAATTTTGTAGTTAGGAGTCAAGTGTTATGCGATTCAAAAAACTAATGGCATTGGCTGTTGCAATTATTGTATTAGTAACTGTTATGATGCCAATTTGTAGTGTAAGTGCTGCTCATAAAGAGCCTTATACCGCAGAAGAAATTGATTTACTTTTGCTTGACAAAAGCAATACTTATCAAAAATATTTGGCGGAGGTGGGGGATAAGCCCTTGGCAACAGATAGTATTGTCATCAATGCTGATAAATACTATGCCGTGTCTGACGATGCCAAAATAGAAGTGCTTGATTCTTACGAAGGTAAGCAAAACGTTATCAAGTGGGAAAGTGCTGCAGGCAGCGTTTCCTATGAGGTTGACGTTCCTGCCGATGCTTTCTATTCTGTTAAGTTTTCTTATTATCCCATAGCCGGCTCTGGTAATAAAATTAATATTGGTCTTCAGGTTGACGACGGTTTTCCTTATACTGACCTTACGTCTTTTTCTTTAAACCGTACATACAACTCTTCTGACGGTATTAAGCAGGATGCAGCGGGTAATGACTATAATACCACTCAGGTTGAATTGTTTGATTGGAACGAAAAGTTTGCTGTAAGTGATTCGGGTGTTTCGGATCAACCCTTCTTAATTTATCTTACAAAGGGTATGCACAGTTTGGTTGTTTATTCCTTTAATGAGCCCTTCGTTCTTGGTAATATTACACTTTGCACCCCCTCAAAGCATATGACTTATAAGGACTATATTGCAAAATATGGCCAGATTAAAGACGGCGAATGGGGTCAAAAGATTGAGGCTGAAGACACCTTCAAAAAATCTGAACAAAATATGGTTGCTTCTACCGATCGTACTTCAACTAAGAACAGCCCGTTCAATTTCACCAAAACAGTGCTAAACGTTATCGGTGGTACCACTTGGTCTTATGCTGGTCAGTGGCTTGAATGGCAGGTTGAGGTTCCTGAAGATGGTTATTATGAAATTTTCTTAAGGTTTAAGCAATCTTACAAATCGGGCCTTCCCACACACAGACGTTTGCTTGTAGACGGTGAGATTCCTTTTGAAGAAGCTGATTTAATTTCCTTTGACTACTTAAACGGTTGGCAGGGTAAGACACTTGCAAATGAAAAAGGTGAAACACTTTACGTTTATCTTACTGCAGGTGAAAAACACACAATCCGCCTTGAAAATGTTGTTGGTGCTTTGAGCGATTCTATAGCTAACATTAATTCAATTGTTGTTGAGCTTAACAACATTTACCGTCAGTGCCTTATGATTACCGGTACCGACCCTGATATTTACCGTGACTATTATCTCCATCAGGAAATTCCGGACCTTCTCCCAACCTTGGAGAAAAACGCTGAGGCACTTACCAAAGAATATGAAAACATCAAGACAATTATTGGTAGCGACCGTGACGTAAGTGATATCATAAACGTTTTGGTTTATAACATTAAGGACATGGTTGAGTTCCCATCAACTATTCCTAGCCGTCTTGATACATTTAGTGGTAACATCGGTTCACTTTCATCTTGGGCACTTGAACTTAAAGAACAGCCCTTACTTCTTGACTACCTTTACGTGTGCCAGCCTAATGCCGAAAAGCCCGCAATTAACGATGGCTTCTTTGGTTCAATGTGGCGTGAAATTAAGGCATTCTTCTATTCGTTTATTACTGATTACAGCAATTTTGCTGATAATTCTACATATGATGACGTAATTACCGTTTGGGTTAACTCCGGTCGTGACCAAGCAAACGTTATCAATGCTATGATAAACGACCTTTTTACACCGCAGTACAATATTGGTGTTGACCTTAAAATCACAAATGCAAGTGTAATTCAGGCATATCTTTCGGGTCGTGCGCCTGACATTTCCCTTATGATCGGTCGTGGTCAGCCTGTTAACCTCGCACTTCGTGGTGCACTTTATGACATTTCTAAGCTTGACGGCTTTGATGAAATTAAAACACGTTTTCAGGAGTCTGCCTTTACTCCTTACACTTTAAATGGTGCTGTTTATGCAGTTCCCGATACTCAGAACTTCTATATGATGTTCTACCGTAAGGATATTTTCGAAGAGTTAGAGCTTAAGGCTCCCAACACTTGGGATGAATTTTGGAAGGTTATGAAGGTTATTCAGTCTAACAATATGGAAGTTGGCTTACCTTACACAGCAGTTGATGCAAATGGCTCGGTAGACAATGGTATGGGTTCGAGAAATATCTTCTCTGCAATCCTTCTCCAAAAGGGTGGACGCTTCTATAACGATGACCTTTCTGCAACTGACCTTGGTACACCCGAAGCGCTTGATGCTTTCCAAATTTGGACTGATATTTACACCAAGAAGGATTCTCAGGTTACATATGATTTTTATAACCGTTTCCGTGCGGGTAATATGCCCTTGGGTCTTGCAATGTATACCGAATATAACCGTTTGAGTGCCGCTGCTCCTGAAATTGCCGGCCTTTGGGAAATGCTTCCTATCCCCGGTACAATAAAGGAAGATGGCACAATCACTCGTGCACAGGGCGGTTCAGGCTCTGCTTCGGTTATGCTCCGTGCAGCTGAGGACCACGGTAATGTTAAGCCTGCTTGGACCTTCCTTAAGTGGTGGTGTTCTGCTGAAGCTCAAACCCGCTACGCTTTAGACGTTGAAGCTGTTCTAGGTGTAGTTGGCCGTGTAGCTACTGCTAACCGTGAAGCCTTTAAGAACCTTTCTTGGAATGGTAAGGAATATAAAAACCTTATGACTGCTTGGGATGCTATTGAAGAAATTCCCGAAGCCCCCGGCGGTTACTATCTCACCCGTGACTTAGACAACGCATTCCGCGATGTTGTTTATAATAACCGTAATGCACGTGAGTCATTGCTTAGCTGGAAGTTAAGTGTTGATGCGGAAATCCAGAGGAAACGTGAGGAATTTGGCCTTGAGTAAAGAATATACCAAAAAGGGAAAAATCCCTTATCATAAAGACATAGCTAAGCATTGGCAATTGTACTTGATGACTGCTCCTTATATGATAGGTTTCTTTGTCTTTACAGTATTGCCAATTCTTGCGGCAGTTGTTTTAAGCTTTTTCTATTACAATATGCTTGAAACACCAATCTTTATCGGTTTCAATAACTATTTTAACTTAATTGTTGCCGATACCGTATTTTTGAAATCAATTAAGAATACCTTGATATTCGCTATTATCACAGGTCCTTTAAGTTACTTCTTGTGTCTTATAATTGCATGGTTTATCAACGAATTGCCTCGTTATTTGCGTGTAATTATGACCTTGGTTTTCTATGCACCGTCACTTTCATCATCTGTATATTTTATTTGGCAGTATCTTTTCAGTGGCGACTCTTACGGCTTTATTAACGGTATTCTTACCAAAATGGGAATTATTTATGAGCCTATTCAATGGTTGTCCGATGAACAATACACCCTTGCGGTTGTTATGATTGTTCAGGTTTGGATGAGCTTGGGCACCAGCTTCCTCTCATTTATCGCAGGTTTCCAGGGTATTGATAAATCACTCTATGAAGCAGGCGACGTTGACGGTATTAAAAACCGTTATCAAGAATTTTTCTACATTACATTCCCACTTTTAAAACCGCAGTTGTTATTTAGTGCGGTTATGCAAATCGTAAGCTCTTTCTCAGTAAGTTCTGTTTCACAGTCATTGTGCGGTTTGCCTAGTACAAACTATTCAGCACATACAATCGTGCTTCACATTACCGACTATGGTAATATCCGTTACGAAATGGGTTATGCCTGTGCAATTTCAGTAATTTTGTTCCTGATAATGCTAGGTGCAAGAAAGCTTATTGATATCTTGTTAAGTTACGTTTCTGATACGTAATATTGCTTGTAATTTAAAAAATTCTATTGAATGAGGGATGATGATTTTGCCTTCTTTAAAAATTAAAAAGAAAAATAGGAGGGGCAGCCGTTCGCTTGCCGGTACAACAGGAATTTTCTTGTTCCTTGCGTTGCTTGGTGCGTTTATGGTTTTACCGCTTTTGTATGCGGTAATCAGTTCATTTAAACCGATAGATGAGCTTTACGCTTATCCGCCACGTTTCTTTGTGCGTCGCCCCACAACTGAAAATATTAAAATGCTGTTTTCATTGGCTGCTAACCTTTGGGTTCCGTTCAGCCGCTATGTGTTTAACAGTGTATTTGTCAGCGGTGTTGCTACTGTTGGTCACATTATTTTAGCTTCAATGTGTGCGTTCGTTTTTTCGAAGTTCAACCTTCGCATCAAATGGATGTTTAAGCTTGTTGTAACTGCACTTTTGTTTAACGGTTCTGTGCTTTGGTTACCGCAGTACGTTATTATGGCAAAAATGGGTCTGCTCAATACATATTGGGGTTACATACTACCGGTTTTACCAATGTCTCTTGGCCTTTTCCTTATGAAGCAGTTTATGGATCAATTACCCACTGCTTTAATTGAATCCGCTGGCATTGACGGTGCTTCATATTTTAGAATATTTACAACAATCGTAATGCCAACCGTTAAACCCGCTTGGATGACACTTTTGGTATTTGCTTTCCAAAATGTTTGGAATTCTAACCCTCACGGTGTTGTGTTTGATGAACAGTTAAAGCTTTTACAAAGCGCAATTTCTGAAATTGTTGCCGCAGGTATTGCTCGTGTCGGCGTTTCAATGGCTGGTAGCTTGTTTATTATGATTCCGCCAATTGTTATCTTCGTTGTTTCTCAAAACAGCGTTATCGAAACAATGGCGCATTCAGGTCTTAAGGATTAAGGGGGCGTACAGATATGAAAAAGAAACTTTTTAACATTGCCTGTATCGCCTTAGCGCTCACAGTTCTTCTAATTACACCTGTGGCTGCACTTTCTGATACCCCTTACCAAGGCTATATTTATGACTCTTATGATAAATCCAACCCTGCGCCTGTAGGTTACGAGCCGGAAAAGGTTGTTAATCAGAACGTTTTGGGGCTTCAGTCAATCGGTCGTCTTTACGATATGGACTTTGATGATGAAGGTAACCTTTACGTACTTGACTCGGATAATAGTTCAATTTATATCCTCGATGCAAATATGAACCTTAAATCAACCTTAACCCTTAATCAGGATGGCGAGCCTGTTAATTTCAGTAAAGCTCAAGGTATATTTATTCACCGTACCGGCGAAGAAAATCGTATCTATGTTGCTGATACTGAGCATGGCAGAGTTCTTGTTTCAGACAGGGAGGGTAACGTTATTCACGTATTTACCCGCCCGAAAACTGCGCTTATTCCTGACAGCACAGAGTTCCGTCCCACTAAGGTTGTCGTAAGCGATGAAGACACTGTTTATATTCTTTGTCAACACGTTTATGCCGGTATTCTTATGCTTAACTCATACGGTGAGTTCCTTGGTTTCTGTGGTTCTAATAAGATTGAAATGTCTGCTAGTATGCTTTTCGACTATATGTGGAAGAAGCTTCTTAGCGAAAATATGAAAACCACTCAAAGCCGTTATGTTCCTGTAGAATATTCCGGTTTGGATATCGATGAAGAGGGTTTCTTACTTGCTTGTTCGGTATCTGGTACTGATAAGAGTGAAAGCATTCGTCGACTTAATGCAAAGGGTAATAACATTTTTCCGTTGACAACTTTTGGTGACCTTGAAACCGCCGAAATTGGTGAAAATGTTGTTTCAACAACATTTACGGACGTTACAGGTATTGGCGGTGGTGTTTTTGCAGCGCTTGACCTTGCACTTGGTCGTGTGTTTGTTTATGATACCGAAGGTAGCTTCTTATTGTCATTTGGTACTTTAGGTAACCAAGTTGGTACATTTAAAACACCGGTTGCTATCGCTTCTTATAACGATTACGTTTACGTATTAGATCAAGCCACAAACTCAATTACAATGTTTACCGTTAATGATTACGGTAAAACGGTTTTGCAGGCTTCAAGATCATATCTAAAGGGTCTTTACAATGAATCGATTGACCTTTGGGAATCTGTTCTTGTTCAGAATGGCGCTTTTGAAACCGCTTATGTTTCCATCGGCCGTTCACTTATAAACCTCGAAGATTATAAGGGTGCTATGGAATATTTCAAACGTGGCCAAAGCCGTGTTGACTATTCACGTGCTTTCCAGGAATACCGTACCCGCCTTATTTCTGAATGGTTTGACGCAATTGCAGTTGTTGTTATTGTTCTTGCGGTTGGCTTATTAGTTTTCTTTAAGTTCCGTAAAAAGAAGAAAATCGGCTACGATTATGAAGTTCCGGATGGCTTCTTCAGACGCTTGTTCTTATCACTTGCACACCCAATGCGTGATATGATGGCATTCGTTAACAACACAAAGGGCTCGGCATTAATTGCTCCGTTTGTTGCTGCTTTGTGGTTCTTTGAAAAGGTATTTACCTATCAAATGCGTGGTTTTATTTTCAATACTAACGACCCCGCTAAGATGGATATACGTCTTTTGTTCATCGCTTCAGTTGGCTTGTTCGTTCTCTTTATTCTTTCCAACTGGTTGATTTGTACAATGTTCAGCCTTTCAGGTAAATTGACACAGATTGCTACTGTTACCTCACTTGCAATTTTGCCTTACATTATTGCAAATATCTTTAATAGTATTCTTAGTAATTTCCTTACCGATGAAGAAGGCATGTTCTTAACAATTATTTCGGTTTTGGCGATTGCTTGGGGCGTTATCATAATGTTTGTTGGACTTTCCAAAATTCATGAAGCAAATATTTTCCTAACATTTATTCTTGTTCTTGCAACACTTCTTGGTATATTTGTTATAGTGTTCCTTGTTTTGGTGTTCTTCAGCTTATGGCAACAATTTATTGATTTCTGCACGGCGGTTATCAAAGAAATTATAGGAATTTTACGGTAGGGAGGATATTATGAATAAGTTTAAAAACATTAAATTATTTGTTGCAGCATTCATGATGCTTTCCTTACTGTTTACCGGTTGTCTTTTCCCGATATCTGCGGTAGAAACTGCAGATATCGTTGACGGCGGTTTGCAAATTTCAAACAATAAGGTTAGCCTTTCTGTTAATGAAACTAATGGTAATCTTATCTTGACTGATATTGCAACAGGCAACAAGTTTTACTCTACACCTGTTGATTTGAACGAAGAGGGCAAAACTGATGCGCTTTCACGTTCACGTGCTTCCTCACAGCTTTTGGTTGAAATTGTTGATACCAAAGGTGCTGCATCAACTATCACAAGCAACATAGCAAATATAAAGGTTAAATCGAATAATAAGTCTATAACCGCTACATATGAATTTGCTGCCGAAGAGCTTGAGATTACTGTTGTTTACACTTTGGATGATAATTCCTTTGTTGCAACCATCCCAGTTGAAAATATTAAGGAAAAGAGCGGCTATTCTATTGTTAAAATTTCTCTTTTGCCTTATTTTAATGCAGCTGATAGGGAAGAAAAGGGTTACATACTCGTTCCCGACGGAAGCGGTGCGTTAATTAATTTCAATAACGGTAAGGGTACTACTATTTATACCCAAAAGGTTTACGGTACTGACCCAATTACAAACCGTAAAACCATGACCGTTAATACCCAGTCTGTTTTGCTTCCCATTATTGGTATTCACAAGGAAGCTACCGATGGTGTTGCTGCAAGCAACCTTTTGATGTATATTGAAGATGGCGCTGCAGCCGCTATGGTTAATGCAACCTCTTCAACTAACAGCAATGCATTTAACTATGGTTATATTTCATTTGTATATCGCTCATCTGCCTTTATTACAATGCTTGAAAACACACAGTTTCCCGTTTCGGCAACTATGCTTGCCAACAACGTAGCAAATTGTGAAAGTTTTTCAGTTTCGTATAACGTTTTGGCTAGCAATGGTGATTACAATGATATGGCCGCTGCAACCCGTGAAAAATTGATTAAAGCTGGCTTAAAATCCGATAAGATTACCGATAAGGTTTATATTGATGCTTATATGTCGATTAAAAAGACAAAGCATTTCTTAGGTATTCCTTATAAAGCGAACGAAACACTCACAACCTTTGATGACTGTCTTAAGCTTATCAAAAAGCTTGATGGTAACGCCGTTATGATTCTCAACGGTCTTGATAAAGACGGCACAGTTGGTGGTGTTATCGATACTAAGTTTACCGTTAATTCAAAGCTTGGCGGCATCAAGGATTATAAGGCTTTTGTTGAGGCTGCTGAAAAACTCAATACAAGCGTTTTCCCGGTATCTGAATTTGTTCTTTATAACAAGAGCAAATGGGGTTACTCAACCTTCTGGAATAATGCTCGTTCGGTTGATGTTAAGCCGATTAATAAGCTTTATTACCTTTATGGTAACTATGAAGAAAATAAAGATTATCCTAAGCTTAATTATTTAATTCCTACACGCCTTGTAAAAGCGGGTAATTCATATATCAAGTCACTTGATAAAAACGGCATCAAAAATGCTGCTCCGCTTTCACTTGGTAATACGCCTTATTCATCACGTGATGGTAAGGGCTGTGACATTGTAAGTGTTACAAATAACTATACTGAAATTCTTGGCAACATGAAGGAAAAGGGAATAAGCATTGCGCTTCAAAGCCCTGCCGCTTATGCTCTTAACTATACCGATTATGCTTACGGTATGCCACTTCGTTCAAGTCATTTCACTTGCTTTGATATTGATATTCCTTTCGTTCAGCTTGTTTTGAACGGTGTTAAGAATTATAGTACCGCAGCTATTAATCTTACCAATAACATTCCTGAAATGAAGCTTTTAATGCTTGAAAGTGCTTCTGCACCTACTTACAGCATTATTGGTAAGGAATATAAGGATGTTAAGGATACTCCGCTTGATATTCTTTACGGTGCTGAGCTTAGTTCTTTGGAAGACAGCATTGTTAACGATGTTAAGGCTTACCGTGAATTTTTCGCTAAGACCGAGGGTAAGATTGCTAAACACACAACCGTAACTAAGGATTTACGTGTTGTTGAATTTGAAAACGGCGCAAAAGTCATTATTAACTATGATGATACAGCTGCCGAATATGAAGGCATGACTATAGATGCCGTATCCTATAAGCTTATAGAAGGAGGCGCTTCAAATGAATAATAAAAATAAATTATTAAAGTTATCATACGAGCGTCGCCAAGGCTTGGTTGGTTATGTTTTCCTTATTCCGTGGTTAATTGGTACTGCAGTTTTCTTCTGCTATCCTTTTTTCCACACAGTTTGGCTTTCATTTTGTGACGTTAGCTTTGATACCGGTCGCATTATTTCGAAGTTCTCCGGTATTGGCGCTTACAAGTTCGTATTTATTCAACAGCAATTCCTACAACAAGCGTGGACACACCTTGTTACAACCTGTCTACACACCGCCTGTGTTTTGATTATTTCAATTTTCTTGGCAATAATCCTTAATCAGGAATTTTTTGGACGTTCGGCATGGCGTGTAATTTTCTCATTACCGATTATCGTTGCTTCCGGTCTTGTTCTTTCTGTATTCCAAAAAGACTTGACCTTCCAAGCATCCGTTACTAGTGAATCTACTAACATTTTCCAGAACGAAGCCCTTACAGAAATGCTTTTAAGTATGGGTATCGGTGATAAGATTATTAACGTTGTTGTTACCGCTGTTAGTAGCGTTGTTGACATCTTGTGGATGTCCGGTGTTCAAATTTTGTTGTTCATTACAGGTCTTCAGTCTATTTCGCCTTCACTTTATGAGGTGTGCGACGTTGAAGGTGCTACTGCTTGGCAACGTTTCTGGAAGGTTACCTTCCCATTATTAACACCATATATTTTCCTTAATATTGTTTATTCTATAATTGATATATCGACGCAATCTACGGCTTCGGTAATGTATACGATACGCTATTATTACAATAACGTTATGTATGCGAATTCATCCGCTGCGGGCACAGGTTACTTCTTGATGATATTAGCGCTGCTTGGTATTATTACTGCGCTTTTATCGAAGAGAATCGTGTACATTGATAAATAAGGGGGTGGATGATAATGTTTAAGAAACAAGGTATTGACAGTTTTGCCGCCAGAAGTATTCTTATGAAAAAAGGTACTGCCATTGGTTGGAAAATTTTACGTGTAATTATTCTCGTTTGCTTTAGCTATGCACTAATTTACCCCTTCATTTATATGATTTCATCCACTTTCCGTGGTGAGGAGGACCTTTGGAATCCTACCGTTGTTTGGGTTACACGTCACTTTACACTTGATAACCTTAAGAACGCTTGGCGCAATATGGATTATTCTCAATCACTTCCTTACAGCTTGGAGGTTGCGATTGGTTCAGCAGTTCTGCAGTCATTTATGTGTGCTTTTGCAGGTTATGCATTTGCTCGTTTTGACTTTAAGTTTAAAGGCCTTTTGTTTGGTCTTGTAATCTTAACTATTATTGCTCCTCAGCAGATGTATATCATTCAGCTTTATGGTATTATCAAGAATTTAGGCTTAGTTGATAGCCCGGCTGCTTTCTGGGTTCAGGCAGCATTTGGTACTGGTATAAGGTCGGGCTTGTTTATATTCATTTATAGACAGACCTTCAGATCACTTCCTACTGACCTTGAAAACGCTGCTGCTATTGACGGATGCGGTGCATTCGGTACATACTTCCGTGTAATGCTTCCTAATGCGCTCAACTCATTCATTGTTGTATTTATGTTCTCAATCGTATGGCATTGGAACGAATACTTCTCTGCAGAGCTTTTCACTCAGCACAAGCGCAATGCCGCTCAGCAGTTGTCTGCTTTGCGTGCAGGTCTTGAAGCACAGCTTGCTAGTTCTTCGGCAGTTGCTGTTGACAACCCGTTACAGCTTCAGGTTTGGATTCAGGCTGGCTCTCTTTTGATGGTTTTCCCAATGATGTTTGTGTTCCTTATCGGACAGAGATATTTACGTGAAGGTATCGCTAGAACCGGTATAGTAGGTTAATAAAATTAAACCCCAAACGGTATTCCGTTTGGGGTTAAGTTTTTATATAAAAAGAGCACACCAAACGGTGTGCTCTAAAATTTTATGCAGTTAAATAATACTTAACAAGTGACTGCAAAAGTGTGTCACGGTCAATTTTTCTAATAAGGTTACGGGCGTTATTATGTGTAGTAATATAAGTCGGGTCTTCCGAAAGTATATAACCAACAATTTGATTAATGGGATTATAGCCCTTTTCCTTTAGTGCATCGTAAACCGTGGTTAATATCATACGTATTTCACGCTCAGTTTGGTCACCAATCGAAAAAGTCATCGTCCTATCGTTCATAATAAACACCTCTTTAATCTTATTTATTCTATTGTATAACGAAAATATGAAAATTTCAAGTATTATTTTCTGAGTTCAGCGCCAATAGATTCTAATTTCTTAATAATCTTGTTGCTAACCTCTTCAATTTCCTTATCGGTAAGGGTAGAATCGGCAGAACGCAGATATACACTGAACGCAACGCTTTTTTTACCTTCGGGAATTTGTGCACCTTGATAAATGTCGAAAAGCTCGATTTTTTCAAGCAAACGACCCGCACCCTGAGAAATAGCTTTTTCAAGATTTCCAACAGGAATATCAGCATCACAAAGCATTGCAAAGTCACGTTCAACAGCGGGGAATTTGGGAAGGGGCTTGTAAACAGTCTTACGTTTATTAATGCCTAAAAGTATGTCAAGCTTAATTTCAGCAACGTAAACCTTTGTATCAATGCCGTAGGTGTTTGCAACGGTTGGGTGTAATTCACCAAATACAGCACATTGAACGTTGTTTGCTTTCACGAGTGCTTGACGGCCTGGGTGGAGGTAAGGCTCATTTGAGCGTTCGTACTGTGTATGTGCACCACAAAGCTGACAAATTGCTTCAATAATACCCTTAAGTGTGAAGAAATCTTCATCCTTACCATAAATACCAATCGACATTGTTGGAATTTCATCGGGCTGTTCGGTTAAAGGTAATTCTTTTGCAATGAAGCGCTTGCTAATTTCAAAAAAACGACCTTCGCTTATTTTTTTATTAATGTTTGTTGCCAATACAGTTAAAAGGGAAGTGGTTAACTGTGTGCGCATTGTAGAATATTCATCGCCAAGGGGATTAATAATCTTAATCTGATTGCGGCGTGCATTGTCTTCGGGTAAAAGTAAAGTATCAATTGCTTTTGATGCAATAAATGAATAGGTTGCAATTTCGTAAGCACCGGCAGAAAGCATTAAAGCTTTAATTTTATCGGTTTTAATTCTTTCGGGAAGCTTGCGGCCACGCATAACGCTACCATTCATAGCAGTGCTGACAATCTTATCATAGCCGTAAATTCGCATAACTTCTTCGGCTAAATCGGCACGGCCTTCAATATCGTCACGGATAGAGGGAACCTTTGTGGTTAAGGTGTTTCCGCTAATCGTGGTTTCAAGACCCAAAGCATTTAATATTCTAACAATTTCGCTATCGGGAACCTGAACACCCAAAAGCTCAATAATACTGTCGGTAGTAACGGTTAAAATACGGTCTTCGGGTAAGCCGTTGTTGCAGTCAATTACGCCATCAACAATGTCACCTGCGTCAAGGTCGCAAATAAGCTGTAAAGCACGTTCCATAGCATACTGGACGTTAACAATGTCAACGCCTTTTTCGAAGCGACCGCTGGATTCGGTACGAATACCAAGTGCACGACCGGTGTGGCGAACATTGTCACGACGGAATTTTGCACATTCAAGGAACAAATCTGTGGTATCAGCTTCAATTTCGCTTTCTTTACCACCCATAATACCCGCAAGGCATGAAGGCTTTTCGCCATCGGCGATAACTAACATATCGGGGGTTAGGTTATAGTCCTTGCCATCAAGTGTGGTGATTTTTTCACCGACCTTTGCATTTCTTACAATAATTTGCTTATTTGCTAAATCGTTGTAATTAAATGCGTGCATGGGCTGACCCGTTTCAAGCATTACAAAGTTGGTGATATCAACAATATTGTTAATGGGGCGCATACCCGAAGCAATAAGTGCTTTTTGCATCCAATCGGGTGATGGTTTAATCTTTAAGTTTTTAACAACACGACCGATGTAGCGAGGGCATAAATCATAGTTTTCAACCGAAATCGAAACGTAATCATTAATATTTTCAGCAGTTGTTTTGTATGTGGGAACAGGCGCTTTAAATTCTGTACCCAAAACAACCGAAATTTCTTTAGCAACACCAATAAAGCAGTTGCAATCAGGGCGGTTTGCGGTAATCTTAAAGTCGATAATATAATCATCCATACCGAGCACTTCACGCATATCTGTACCGATTACTTCGCTGTCTTTAAGAATTAAAATGCCGTTAATCGAAGCGCCTTCATAATCGTTTTCAGTAATACAAAGCTCTTCGCCCGAGCAAAGCATACCGTTTGACTCAACGCCACGAAGCTTGCCCTTAACGATGTGAGCACCACAGGGAAGATAGCTGTCGTCCAAAGCGGCGGGCACCAACGCACCTTCAAAAACGTTTTGAGCGCCGGTAACAATTTGTACAAGCTCGTCCTTACCGATATTGATTTGGCAAATCTGTAAGTGGTCGCTGTTTTCGTGAGGGGTAATTTTTTCAATCTTACCAACAACAACGTTTTGAAGATTTTCACCCTGCTTTTCAATGCTTTCAACCTCAAAGCCGGCCATAACCATTTTGTCGCAAAGTTCTTCAACTGAAGTATTAATATCAACGTAATATTTTAAGGTATTAAGTGAAATTTTCATAAGTTACAGCCCTCCTTTAAAATTGTTCCAAGAAACGCTTGTCATTTTCAAATAACAAACGAATATCACTGATTTTATAACGTGTGGTGGTTAAACGGTCAAGACCGATACCAAACGCAAAGCCTGAATATTCTTCAGGGTCAATGCCGCAGCTTCTAAGTACGTTGGGGTGAACCATACCTGCACCCAAAATTTCAATCCAGCCGCTGCCCTTACAAACACGGCAGCCCTTGCCACCACATTCTGAACAGGTAACGTCAACCTCAACTGAAGGCTCGGTAAAGGGGAAGAAGGAAGGACGGAATTTAACCTGTGTGTCTTTACCATAAATTTCTTGAGCGAATTGCTCTAAAACACCCTTAAGGTCACACATGGTAATGCCCTTGTCAACAACAAGACCCTCAATCTGATGGAAAACAGGTGAGTGTGTTGCGTCAACCTCGTCAGCACGGAAAACACGGCCGGGACAAATTACACGAATTGGGGGCTTACGGTTTTCCATTGTTCTGATTTGTGCAGCGGAAGTCTGTGTGCGTAAAAGTAGGTTTTCGCCAAGATAGAAGGTGTCCTGCATATCACGTGCCGGGTGGTCAGCAGGAACGTTAAGACATTCAAAGTTGTAATGGTCGGTTTCAACTTCGGGACCGTCAACAACGTCGAAGCCCATAGAAACGAAAATGTCAATCATATCATCCAAAACGGTGTTAAGCGGGTGTAATTTACCCTTATTAACAGGCTTTGCAGGCAAGGTAATGTCAATAGTTTCAGCCTTTAGCTTTTCCTCTTGTGCTTTTGCCTTCATTGCAGTTGTTTTTTCTGCAATAAGGCTTTCAACAGCCGCCTTTGCCTCATTTACAAGCTGACCCATAACTGGGCGTTCTTCGGGAGATAGTGAACCCATTTGCTTTAAAATAGCGGTAAGCTCGCCCTTTTTGCCGAGATACTGAACGCGTAATGCTTCAATTTCGTCTTGATCGTTTGCAGCATTAACCGCCGCAATAGCGGCTGATTTAATTGCTTCAAGTTGTGCTTTCATTAAAATTCCTCCAAAAATAAATAAACTCCGCCCTGTAAAACAGGACGGAGTAAAAAATACAATTAATCCGCGGTACCACCCGTAATTTTTGCCAAAAGCAAACACTCTTGTAA
>JAFQCU010000012.1 GCA_017416285.1 Clostridia bacterium
CAAGTTTTTTTGGATTCTTTTCGACTGTAACAAAAACAGAGAAATTTTAGATTTTTTACAAGATGGCTTTTGCAGAAACTATATTTCGCCTCAAGACGATCTGCGTGAGGAATTTTTAGAATTGTGTTATACCTTACATAATGGTGTTCTGACAGATGAAGAAAAAATATATGCTTTTTTTAGAATTTTTGCAATACTCAAGCAAAGCAAAAGTTCTATATCTGCAAAATCTGTATTGTCCCAAGAACTGCACAAAATAATTGATTATATCGATCGCCACATTTATGAAGAAATTACCGTTACCGGTATTGCAAAGGCATTATATATCAGTCAAAGCACTTTAGAGAGAAGATTTAAAGAAGTTCTTGACACAACACCTTTAGAGTATATTAAAAAGAAGAAACTAATGCTTGCCGCAGAACTTCTGCGTGAGGGGAAATCAGTATTAGTCGCCGGAACAAGTGTTGGGTATAATGATAATTCCTATTTTATAGAACTTTTTAAACGCTATTACGGAGTCACGCCCTATCAGTATAAGAAGAATTTTAATAAAAACAATACAGCGAGGTGAATTCACCTCGCTTTTGCCATGTATAAATTAAAAATCATATTCCGTATCGAAACGGATTTCAGATAGTAATTTTGTTTTTTCTGCATACCGCCAGTCGATTTCTTGAGGCGGGCTTTTTAGCTGGGTGTATGCCGCCCACATCATTTTTGCAACAATTTGCGGTTTAACCCCACCGCACGAGCCACCAAACATTGGAATTAAAATACTTTCTATATTGTTTTTTCTGGCTTCGATTAAAGTACTTCTCATACATTGGTATATCACCCTTGGGTCTTTAATTAGTTGCGGTGTTTGCATGGTGGGAGTGTGTATAAGATATTGGTCATCTTTATTTGTTTTAATAATAAAGCTTGTTCCCACAGGCTGTTCACCAAAAAAGTTTTTTATGATATGTTCTTGCACTCGGTCTTGCAGCTGATTGCCGTACCATTCGGTAATTGCTAAGTCATAACCGCCGTCCATAAGACCAAAAGCATTAGCGGGTGACACCACACACTGAACTTTATTTTTTGTCATAAAGCTTTGAAAGCTGTCATTTACAAGCACCACGTCTTCTTCTATAAAGCATTCTTTTAAGTATCGAAATTTTTGATAATCACGTTCGATTAAATAAATTTTCATTGCAAGCTCTTCCTTTATTGTTTTTTTAATTATAGCACACTCTTAAAAATAATCAATAACGCACTTTATGAGGTAGTTTATATCGAATAAATTATCACCATCAATAATTTACTTTTTAAAATGATTGTGTTATAATGTGTTTTAAAGAAATTCCTGAAACCTTAATCGGAGAAAATTATGCGTGAAATTGATGCCTTAACAATCACAAATACTGTGAAAAAGCTTTGCATTGAAGCCAACTGTCACTTAAGCTGTGATATTAAAAATTGTATATCCGCTTGTGCTGAAAATGAACCTTGGCCCACAGCAAAGGACATTTTAAACCAAATAATTGAAAATTACGAAATAGCTGACCGTGAAAATCTGCCGATTTGTCAGGACACGGGTGTAGCTTGTGTTTTTTTGGAAATTGGGCAAGACGTTCATATAAACGGGAATCTAAACGATGCAATAAACGAAGGGGTGCGCCAAGGATATTCTGGAGGTTTTCTGCGCAAAAGCGTTGTGCGTGACCCGCTAGACCGAGTTAACACAGGCGACAACACCCCCGCTATGATTTATTATGAAATTGTCTCGGGTGATAAGATTAAAATTACGGTAGCGCCCAAAGGCTTTGGCAGTGAAAATATGAGCGCCATTGCAATGCTTCGCCCGTCTGATGGTATTGCCGGTGTTAAAGATTTTATTTTAAAAACTGTGCGTGAAGCGGGTCCCAACCCTTGCCCTCCAATCGTTGTGGGTGTGGGAATCGGCGGTACCTTTGACAAGGCGGCATACCTTGCAAAAAAAGCTCTGCTTCGCCCAATCGACTTACCAAACGCAACACCCTTTTACGCAGATTTAGAAAAGGAACTGCTTGAAAAAATTAATGCGCTTGGTATTGGTCCACAGGGCTTTGGCGGTCAAACCACCGCCTTGGCTGTTAATATTGAGCATTTTCCAACACATATTGCAGGGCTTCCGGTAGCGGTTAATATTAACTGCCACGTAACCCGCCACAAAACGGAGGTTATTTAAATGACGATTAAAATACATACTCCGTTGACACGTGAAAAGGTAAAGGAGTTAAAGGTGGGTGACAGCTGTCTGATTACCGGCACGATTTACACCGCACGTGACGCTGCACACAAGCGCCTTAAAGAGTTGATTGATAACGATAAACCCCTACCTATTGACATTGAAAACAGCACAATTTATTTTGTTGGCCCCACCCCCTCAAAGAGCGGACAGGTAATCGGCTCAGCAGGACCCACAACCTCATACAGAATGGATGACTACAGCCCTGATTTAATAAAGCTTGGTCAAACGGGTATGATTGGCAAGGGCAAACGGAATGGGGCAGTTATAGATGCAATAAAAACCTATGGCGCAGTATATTTTGGCGCTATTGGTGGTTGCGGCGCTTTACTTTCAAAATGTATTAAAAAATGTAAGGTTGTGGCTTATCCCGACCTTGGCGCAGAGGCAATTCATAAGCTCGAGGTTGAGGATTTTCCTGTAGTAGTTGTAATTGACAGTCACGGCAACAACCTTTATGAAATTGGCCCCAAAAATTACTTAACACAAAACAAAGCGGAGTGATTTACACTCCGCTTTGTTTATTTCTTTGAAATGACGTCAAATAAAAACTTTGCAATGTCAGTATTATCAACTGTTTTGCCTTTAAAATATTCACTGCCTTTACCCACTGCAAAAACACGAACGGGAGTTGCGGTGTGTTCATTAACGGTGAGCAAATCGCTTAAATATTTTGTGTTTTCATCCTTAAGCTTTACGCCACCCGTTTCATGGTCGGAAGTAATAACAAGTAATGTATCGGGATTTTGCTCCATAAACTTTAGGGCGGCCGCTACCGTGCGGTCAAGCGTTACAACGCTGTTAAGCTTGCCTTGAATATCATTACCGTGACCGTATTTATCAGTACCCGAACTTTCAATCATAAGGAAAAATCCCTTATCATTTTTAAGACGATTAAAGGCAACCTCAGCACAATTCGCAAGGTTATATGTTGGAATTGAAGAATACCCGTCCAAAAAGCCCAAAAACGGTTTTTCGCACTTTTTATCGGTATCAAGCACCTCTTTAAAGCGCTTGAAATCCTTGGCGACAAGATATTCATTATCAAAAATTGTGCGTTCTTCCTCACCAAGAACCATAAACACACTGTTATAATCCTTACCCATAAGCACGTCGGGCTTGAATTTTATCATAGAATTCACAAGCTCGGCAGTGTTCGAACGGGAAATATTATGTACTGTAAAAGCAGTAGGGGTAGCGCCCGAAATCACTTCATCGGTAATAATACCAACCTTTTTGCCTGCGGCACGTGCCAATTCTGCCATGTTTAAAAGGTCGTTGCCATTGGGGTCCTTACCTATATAGCCATTATTTGTCTTAACACCCGTTGCAAGAGCTGTCCCCGATGCTGCAGAATCGGTAACGTCAGCATTTGCAGAATGTGTTGTTGCAAAACCACAGTTTTTAATTTGGTTTAAAACCAAACCGAAATCATAAACGCCTTCTGCGTGTTCCTCAGCCAATGTAATATCGTTCGGTCCCATACCATCACCAATGATTACAATCACGTTTTTAGGTGTTGTGAATTTGCCGTTAACAATTTCTTTAACCTGTTTTTCTGTAATTTTAATCTCACCTTCGGTATACCAACCCTGTGGTTCGATGGGTTTTTCCTCCTTCTTTTCGCCGCAAGCCGCAAGAGTGAAAATTAATAATAATGATAAAATAACCGCTAAAAGCTTTTTCATATTAAAAAACTCCTTAAAATTTATAACTTAATTTTACTTTAATATCATATTCTTGTCAAGTAATGGCACAAACATTGACATTTATTTGAAACGAAATATAATTACTAAAGAGGTGTTTTTTATGTCTTTAGGCAACGTTTTAATTTTTGGCGACAGCTATTCAACCTTTGAAGGATATATCCCCAAGGGTTATGCTTGCTATTATATTCCAAGAGAAAAACCCGAAACCAACGTAAGACATGTGGAAGAAACCTGGTGGCATCAGGTTATAGCCGAAACGGGTTCCACCCTTTTGCTTAACGATAGTTGGTCTGGCTCGACCGTGTGCAACACGGGCTATAGCGGGGATTGTTCGAAAACTAACTCGTTTCTTTGCCGTTTTAATAGATATAAAGCTGACGGATTTTTCGATAAAAATCAAATTGATACGGTTTTCGTTTTTGGCGGCACTAACGACAGCTGGGCAAATGCCCCAGTAGGTGAAGTTAAATTTGAAAATATAACCGATGACGATTTATTTTGCGTTTTACCGGCAATGTCATTACTTTTAAAGAATATTTGTGACACATTGCCAAAAGCTAAAATTTATTGCCTAATAAACACCGAGTTAAAAACCGTTATCGCTGACGGATATAAGCAAATCGCCAAGCATTACAGTGTTAAGCCGATTTGTTTTGAAAATATAGACAAAATGAACGGGCATCCAACAATTAAAGGTATGCCGAATGAATAACCTCAAAGGATTGGGTATCCACTACCCAACCGCCTTTTTGACCGAAGCTTTCAGCCTCAATAAAAATTTTATTCATAAATATCCCTCATTTGCAAAAGCATTAAAGCGGATTAACCTGTTTATCAATACCCCAAACAGTAACATCTTCAACAACTGCACGCTGCGGAAGATTTGCAACATATAATACAGTTTCAGCAATATCTTCAGGTAAAAGCTTATCCGTAGTCTCCCCTATACCACAAGCCGACTGGAAGCCTGTGCTTGCACTGCTGGGCACAATACAGGTAACACGTACGTTATAGGGCTGCATTTCAAGGTACATGCCCTTTGAAAAATTAAGTACACCCGCCTTAGCAGCAGCATAAACAGACCAAGTAGGCCAGCACTGACGTGCACAAACAGAAGAAATATTAATCATAGTACCTGTTTTTTGTTCCTTCATCATATCAGCGAAAGCACGGCAGCCATAAATAACACTGTTTAAATTAAGCTTTATTGTGGCATCGATTTCGTCGGTAGTGAATTCGCTTACTTCCTTAATTGTGATACCGCCGCCCGCATTATTAACAAGAACGTCAAGACGACCGTATTTTTCCTTTATAAGCGCAACAATGTTATCCCAATCCTCTACCTTGGTAACGTCCATCGAAACGGCCAAATCACCATTAACTTCAGCTCTTGCAGCCTCTAATTTTTCAAGGTTTCTGGCAGTCATGATAACAATGTCACCATTATCCTTGAAGGCTTTTGCGGTAGCCTTACCGTAGCCGCTTGATGCGCCTGTAATTAAAACAACCTTTTACATAATTAATTTCTCCTTTATTCAATTGGTATTCTGATTTCCCACTCAAATCCATCCTTAGACATATCCTTTGGATAAACTTCAACAGTAGGTAATAAATTATTTATTTTCAGGTTTGCACTTGGCAACCATTCATACAAGATTTCGCTATATTTTTGATTGACAAAATCGTCATCTACCGAATTCAGTTTGAAGCAAGCGTATTTTGTTCCGGCAATGAGCATATTATCAAAGCCTTCAAGTTCCTTATCCGACCTTTGGCCTATGTTGCACAAAACATTGCTTCCTTTATTTTTGTAAGCGACATAAATCCGCTCCGAATCAAGCCTCTCATCGGTTTTTTTCTCATAAAAAGCCGACCATACATTTTCACAGCAACAAGTGTCTGTTATGACCGACACACCCGAAAAACCCGATATATAATAAGCTTCAGATTTTATAATATCGAAAGGTATACTTTCCCGCCCAAAAACACTCATTTCAAAACGGGGCCGTGTAAATAGATTAATATCGGTTTTACCCTTAAGATATGCGGTAGGCGGAACACCGTGTTGCTCCCCAAATGCTTTAATAAAAGCCGACTGTGTGGAATAACCGTACTTTTCGCTTATAGCACGCATGTCCAAATTTTCAGCCTTTAAAATTTCACACGCGGCAAGAGATAAACGTCTGCGGCGTATGTATTCAGAAATCGGGCAACCAACAATGAAGGCAAATATACGACGAAATTCATATACCGAAAGATTCATTTTAGCCGCCAGCTGATCACAATTTATATCGTTTAAAATATTCTCTTCAATATAATCAATAACATCTTCGATTTTGCGAATTCCATTATACATAAATTCATCACCTTAAATTTATTATACAACATCTTTGTCCTAAATGTTATCTTTTTTTGCACTATACGGAAAATTAATATAAAAAGAGCAAGACAGTAACGTCTTGCTCATAAAATTTTAATCTTCATCAACGTAAAGAACGTGGGGAATTTCTAATATTTTTGCGAATTCAAAATTCATAGTACGGTCAAGCAAAATAATAACGCCTATGTTGTTTGTATTGCCGCTTTTAGCAGAATAAACCTTATAAGGACAAGGCTTGCCGATAAGCTCAATAATTTTGCCAATAACCTCGTTGGTTTTGCTCATATCATCAATTTCAACGTAAACCGCTTCGGTACGGCGTTTAGCTCTTTCAAATCTTGCCAAAAGAACCATTGATAAAAGCATTAAGATACTTACAATAACAGCGCCCAGATAAAAACCATAACCCAAGGCAATACCAACAATACTGGTAGCCCAGATACCTGCTGCAGTAGTAAGACCCGAAACAACATTGTTGTTTTTGATAATAATCATACCAACGCCCAAGAAACCTATACCCGAAACAACCTGTGCCGAAATACGCATGGCGTCGCCGCCCATTTTGTCAGAAAGAAACATACCCGTCATTGCAGTTAGGGTTGCCCCAAGACAAACAAGAATATGTGTACGCATACCCGCCGCACGACCGTGACGTGCACGCTCACTACCGATAATACCGCCGATAATAACTGCTACTAATGACTTAATAACAACCTCAAGAAGTAATTTCCAATCCAATATAATGCCTCCCTTTACAAAATATGAATAATATATCTATTATATGTGCTGCTAACCATAAAGTCAACTAAAAGTTTTGTTGGCCAGTGGCAACCATTAAATAATATTACTAATAAAAATGTAAGTACTTTCTTATTTATATAATAACACAAATCACACTTTAAAACAAGATAAAAACTGCAGCACGCTTTTATCTTAAATTCTGCTTCAAATTAGAAACAAAAAACGGACGGTGGACCGTCCGTTTTGTTATTTCTTAAATTCAATAAAGCCGTAGCTTTGCAAAACCCTGAAATATTTTGCCAGGCGTTCGTAAAGCGGCTCGGCCCTTTCGCCGAAATGCTCCTTTACAAACACACCTATTTCCGTAATATTTCTTTCGCCGTCAATAAGCGGCCATACAAAGCTGCCCATTTCATCAAGATGGATATAGCTAATCTTTGGCTTTTTGAGAAGCTTTTGTGCCAAGCGGTTAAACACACCTTTGTTTTCAATTTCAAGGGTGATTACGCCGTTTTCGTCTGCACTAAAACGTTCAATTTGTCTTATCGGCACAAATTCAAGATAATTTTTACTGTTTTTCTTACTCATTTTCATTTACACGCTTTTTCCAAACAGTGAACTTTAAAAGTGTAAGAATAATTACCGCAAATAATGCAATACCGCCAAGGTTAGAAACTGTTGCGGGAACGTATTTTGAAAGGTCGATAACCTTATCAACTTTAGCCACTGCCAAGAGCGCAAGTGCGATACCAACAAGACCTTCGCCGGCAATCATACCTGATGAGAAGAGAATACCGTCGTTAACAACTGCGTCCTTATTCTTCTTGCAAAGCTTGTCAAGTGCCAAGCGCACAAGACCGCCAACCATAATGCAAGCGTTAAGCTGAACAGGAAGATAAATACCGATTGCAAATGGCAAAACAGGAATGCCGATAACCTCAACAACAACTGCAATAGCAGCGCCTGTGAACACAAGAGCCCAAGGCAAATTAGCGTCCATAACACCTTCAACAATAAGCTTCATAAGGGTTGCCTGCGGTGCAGCCAACTGTTCAGAGCCGAAACCCCAAGCCTTATCAAGAAGATAAAGTGTGCCACCGATAGCTAAAGCAGAAGCAACAACACCGATAACCTCGGCATACTGCTGCTTCTTAGGTGTTGCACCTAAAAGGAAGCCTGTCTTAAGGTCTTGTGAGGTGTCGCCCGAAATTGCGGCAACAATGCAAATAATAGAACCGATTGCAATAGCACTTGCCATGCCTGCTGCACCTGTGCTACCTGTTAATTTAAGAATTAAGGTTGCAATCAAAAGTGTTGCAATAGCCATACCCGAAACAGGGTTGTTAGAGCTACCAACGATACCAACCATACGTGAAGAAACGGTTGCAAAGAAGAAGCCGAAAACAACAATAATAATTGCACCGATAGGATTAACGGGAATTGCGGGAACAAGCCAAATAAGAAGGGTTAAAACAGCAATAACAATTAAAACAACCTTCATATTCATATCCCTTGCGGTGCGTTCGGTAGAATTTGCACCTGCACCCTTAATGCTCTTTAAAGCACCCGAAAAAGTGCTGATGATAAGCGGCAAGGATTTAACAAGGCTTATAATACCGCCTGCTGCCAAAGCACCCGCACCGATGTAACGGATATAACTGCTCCAAATAGCGCTGGCGCCGCCTTCGGCAAACATTTCACCAATAGTTTGGTCAACACCGGGGTAAAGAATACTGTTTTCACCGAAAAGCACGATTAAGGGGATAAGCACCATCCAGCTTAAGATACCGCCGGCAAACATATAAGAAGAAATACGAGCGCCACAGATATAACCAACCGACATAACAGCAGGGTAAATTTGTGTACCAATTGTGCCCTTAAAGCCCTTAATAGTATAAGAAACTTCACCGGCAACAACCTTTAAGCCGTCAATAATAAACTTAAAGAGAGCCGCAAAGCCCATACCTGCGAAAACGGTTGATGCATTTGCACCGCCCTTTTCGCCCGCTAAAAGAACCTCTGCACAAGCGGTTCCTTCAGGGTAAGGCAAAGTTGCATGTTCTTTAACGATTAAAGCATTGCGGAGTGGCACCATAAAGAAAACACCCAAAAGACCGCCGATTAAAGCGATAAGTGTGATTTCTAAAATGCCGGGCTTGTCCATTTTGCCTTCTGCCGCCCAGAGGAAAAGTGCCGGCAAGGTGAAAATTGCGCCTGCCGCCAAGGATTCACCTGCTGAGCCTGCGGTTTGAACTATGTTACTTTCCAAAATCGAGTTTCTACGCATAATAATGCGGATAACACCCATTGCAATAACGGCTGCAGGAATTGAAGCCGATACTGTCATACCTACACGAAGACCGAGGTATGCGTTTGCTGCGCCAAAGACTACCGCCAACAAAACACCCATAATGATAGATGTAACGGTAAGCTCTGCAGTTACCTTTTCGGCGGGAATATAAGGCTTAAATTCATTTTTATTGTCCATATTCTCTCCATTCCGTCGGTTAAACCGACTTTTTTATTGAGTGGTCTTATTATGATACCATATTTTCCACTTTAGTTCAATAAATTTATTTACATTTTTTGAGGATTTCTAAAAGCAATTTGAAGGTACGCTCAACCGAGGAAATGCTTGCACGTTCCTTAACTGTATGAACGTCATAAAGCGCCGGACCCATTGCGATACAATCTATACCTTCAATTTTAGAAGCGAACACCGCACACTCAAGCCCTGCGTGTATTGCTTCGGCCTTGGGCTCTTCATCAAAAAACTCTTTATAAACCGCAATATAAGTGTCACACAAGGGTGAATTATTACGGTATTCCCACGGTGGATAAAAGCCGCTTGTTTCGTAAATTGCATTAACACCCTTTGCAAAGCATTCCAGTCTTTCAGCCAAAGCATTAAGCGCAGATTTTTTATTGCTTCTTAAAGCAAACTGCATTGAAACGTCGTTTTCGTTTGTTTTAAGAATACCCAAATTAAGCGAGGTTTCAACCAAATTTTCAATATCGGCGCTCATATTAAGCACACCATTAGGCACACAGTAAAGAGTTAATATTAAATTTTTAGCCGAAGCTTCATCTAAAATTTCATATTCGCCAATGCCGCCTTTTATAAATTCGGCATTAAAATTAGGCTCAGCCGATTTTATTTCTTCCTTAAGCTCTGCAACGTAAAGATTAGCGGCAGAGATAAGTGCATCTAATTCATCACAACAAAGCTTAATTTCACATCTGTTAACAATAGCGTTGGTTTTATCGCCACCGTTTACCGAAATTATGCCAAAATTAAAGCGATTACTTAATTTATAAAGCAATCTGCCGGCAAGCATATCGGCATTATAGCGGTTTTTATTAATATCAACACCTGAGTGACCACCCGAAAGTCCTGATAAAATAACAGTAACCTCGCTACCGGTCATACTGCATTTTTTAAACGGAAGCGACATTTTAAAGTCTACCCCGCCCGCACAGGAAACAGTAACAACACCGTCCTCTTCCGAGTCGAGATTTATCATCCTTTTTGCGGTTAGGCAAGACATATCAAGTGCCCCTGCGCCAAGCATACCAATTTCTTCATCGGTTGTGAAAACCGCCTGAATTTCTGGGTGAGAGATATTATCATTTTCCAAAATAGCAAGCACCATTGCAAGCGCTATTCCGTTATCTGCACCCAAAGTTGTGCCATCAGCTTTTATAAAATCACCGTCGGTATAAACCCTTAAAGAATCCTTTAAAAAGTCAAAATCACTGTCGGGTGTTTTTTGGCATACCATATCCATATGGCCCTGCAAAATAACCGGTGCAGCGTTTTCATAGCCCTTTGTTGCGGGCTTATAAATAACCACATTATTAGCATTGTCTTTAATATACCTAAGCTGGTGTTTAATAGCAAAATCCACACAGTAATCAGAAATTTTTTCCATATCGGCAGAGCCATGCGGAATTTCGCAAATTTCTAAAAAATAATCAAACACACGCTTACTGTCGTAATTTGTCAGCATTTTTCATTCTCCTAAATTGAATTCACAATATTATACCACAAATTAAAGCTTATATCAATATAAACAAAATGGTAGGATAAATTGGAGGTTATCGCTGTGCGAAATTCGTAATGCGTAATTCGTAATGCGTAATTCCGCATTAGGCGTTAGCCCGATAAATTAAACCCACAGTAGAAAGCACTACTGCGGGTTTGGTTTATTTCATTTCGACAATGTCGCTATTAGATTTTATTATAACCTTTTCGGGATAAACACCACGAAGAGAATTGAGCGGATAAACACGTGAGCCTTTCCCAATAACCGTACCCGGATTCAAAACCGAGCCACAGCCAACATCAACACCGTCACCCAAAATAGCTCCTAATTTGCGAAGTCCGGTTACATAATCATCGTCGCCACGAACCACAACGTTAGAACCGTCACCCTTAAAGTTTGAGCATATCGCCCCAGCACCCAAATGTGCTTTATCGCCGAGCACCGAATCACCCACATAATTATAATGCGGAACCTGCACACCGTCACACAGTACGCAATTTTTAAGCTCGGTCGAGTTTCCTATAACACAATTTTCACCGATAATAACATTACCCCTTAAATATGCACCGGGGCGAATTTCGGTATTTGAACCAATTACTGCGGGACCTTCTATCGTAGCCAATGGACTTATTTTCACGTTTTCGCCCATTAAAATATTACCGTCAACTAAGGTATAGCCCTCTATACCTTCGCCAATAAGAAACTTTAAATAATTTTTAATTTCAGGTAATACTTCCCATGGGTACTGAAATCTTTCTAAGAAGGGTTTTATATATTTATTGTTTGTAGAAAACAAATCCTTAACTTCAACAAATTTATTCAACTGAAAATCCCCTTTCTTTAATTGTGTCAGCAACTTTTTCGGCATAAGCACAGCATTTTTCCATGCTTTCAGCCTCTATCATTATTCTTACCACCGGCTCGGTACCACTTTGACGTAAAAGTACTCTGCCATTACCGTCAATAAGTTTGTCAACCTCTTTGACCTTACTTAAAACCTCGGCGTCAGATACGGTAATATTTTTATCCTTAACTCTGATGTTTTTAACGTACTGCGGGTAAAGAGTAACATTTTCGCAAAGCTTCGCAAGAGACTGTTTGCTGTCACAAATTTCTTCAAGCAACATTATAGCCGTTAAAATACCGTCACCTGTAGTGGCATATTTTTTAATTATAATGTGTCCCGACTGTTCACCGCCTAATGAATAATCATTGTTTTGCATAGATTCATATACAAATCGGTCACCAACGGCAGTTTGAACACAATTTATGCCCACCTTTTCGAGGGACTTGAAAAATCCACTATTAGACATAACAGTAGCAACCACGGTATCGGCATTTAACATGCCACGTGATTTTAAACGCTTGGCAAGGATATACATTATTGCATCACCGTCAACCACGTTGCCGTTTTGGTCGACCGCAAGGCAACGGTCAGCATCACCATCAAAAGCAAATCCCACATCCAAGTGCTTTTCTTTGACAAGATTGCATAATTTTTCCATTTTAGTTGAACCGCAATCAAGATTAACGTTTAAGCCGTCAGGCTCATCGCCAATAACGTAAAGCTGCGCCCCTAAAGCTCCGAAAACCGATGAAGCAATATTCCATGATGCACCATTTGCACAATCAAGTCCGATTTTTAAATTTTTATATGAATTTGAAGCAAGTGAAATTAAATAACCAACATAGCGGTTGCGCCCTGAAACATAGTCCACAATGCAACCAATTTTTTCTTTCACTGCAAGAGGCAAATCGCCATCGGTTATACCTAAATCCAACAATTCACCGTCAAGATATGCCTCAATATAGGCGGTAGTATTATCGTCAAGCTTTTCACCAAATCGGTTAATAACCTTTATACCGTTATCATAAAACGGGTTGTGCGAAGCAGTAATCATAATACCGCAATCAAACCCGTCAAGGCGTGTGACATATGAAACACTTGGGGTTGTTGTTACGTGAAGCATATATGCATCTGCGCCCGAGGCGGTGATACCGGCGGCAATAGAATATTCCAGCATATAGCTTGAACGGCGGGTGTCCTTACCAATAACTATTTTAGGGCGATAACCCTTTTTTTGACAGCCCGATAAGGGTGAAGAATAGTACCACCCTAAAAATCTGCCAACCTTATACGCCTGAAGCGAGGTTAGCCCAACATTTGCTTCACCACGAAAACCATCGGTGCCGAAATATTTATTTTTACCGCACGATTTTACCTTGGGTTCAATCTCTACCTCATCACGCAAAATTTCGTCAGCTGTCACGCCAAAAAAGTCACATAGCGTTAAAATTTTATCGATTTGCGGTACCGCCTCGCCTATTTCCCATTTGGAAACAGATTGACGTGACACCGAAATTTTTTCTGCCAACAATTCCTGTGAAATACCTTTATTTACACGCATTTGTGTTATTTTTTGCCCAATAGTCATAATACATTACCTCATACATTTTATACGCCTATACGGCGCTTTATATTCATAATACCAAAAAAATCACAGAACGACAACCAAGTATGCCTTGAACATTTTGCAACCGTTGGTTGCGAAAACGAGCGAAATTTTCTGCCCCGCTATCACCATTTTACTTTTTATCGCCACTTTTGTAAAGTTTGATTGGAAAATGAATTGGGGTTTATTGCTTACGCAAGGTAATAGGTAAGAGGTAATAGTGAAGAGGTAAGGTGTCGCTTCGCCGACGGATATAAATTGGTTTGTACAATAATTACGAATTACGCATTACGAATTACGAATTGAGCGTTAGCCCGATAAACTATAATTTCAACAAAAAGCAAATCCCCTCGGCAGAAAACTCTACCGTGGGGATATTTCTATAAGCCTAATTCTTCTTTAATTTCAGCAACAGCCTCTCGTTCATCAAAATGGTATTTAACACCCTTGATTTCCTGATAGGTTTCGTGCCCTTTACCTAGAAGCACAATAAAATCGCCCTTTTGAGCATTTTCTATTGCATATTTTATAGCGTCCTTGCGGTCGTCAATTTCAATATATTTACCGTTTGAGCGTGCAAGACCGATTTTAATATCATTATTGATATCTCTTATTTCCTCATCACGTGGATTATCGCAGGTGAGAATACACAAATCCGCCATTGCGCCAGTAACCTCGCCCATATCATAACGGCGAAGCTTTGAACGGTTACCACCGCCACCGTAAACACAAATCATACGGTTGGGCTTATATTCTGCCAAAGTGTTCATAACACTTTTTGTGCTAACCTCGTTGTGGGCATAGTCGATAATAACCGAAAAATCAGGCGAACAAGGCACTAACTCTACCCTGCCACGCACCTTAACGGTTTGAAGACCTTTTGAGATATCACCGTTTTCAACACCCAAAAGCTTACAAATGTAAATAGTAACAAGCGAGTTGTAAACCGAAAACATACCCGGTGTGTAAACCGTAAAATCATAATCCACAGCGCCCTTGGTTTCAAACTTCATACCAAGCTTGCCGTTTTCCTTAATAAATTCAATATTTTCAGCTTTCAAATCGGCTTTGCTGTTGATAGCATAGGTGAAAACCTCGCAAGTGTGGTCCTTTAAAATGGTTTCAACGCTCTCATCATCTGCATTGACAACCGCCTTTTTGCAGTTGCGGAAAAGTATGCTCTTTGAAGCGGCGTAGTCCTCCATACTATCGTGCTCGTTAGGTCCGATATGGTCGGGCGAAAAGTTAGTAAACACGCCAATATCAAAATTAATACCCGCAACACGGTCGTACTTAAGGCCCTGTGAAGATACCTCCATAACGGCATATTTACAGCCGCTATCCACCATTTGACGGAATAATTTATGAATTTCATAAGATTCGGGAGTAGTATTTTTAGCGGGGATTAATTCCTCGCCAATTAAAATGCCCGTTGTGCCGATAAGACCGGTTTTATTACTAGCGGCTTCAAGTACGCTTTTAACCATATAAGTGGTTGTGGTTTTACCCTTTGTACCTGTCAGCCCGATTACGTTTAGCTCGTTTGCGGGATAACCAAAATACGCCGCCGACATAAAGGCAAGCGCTCGGCGGGTGTTTTGAACCTTGATAACCGCCATATTTTCGGGCATACCGTCAACTGCTTTTTCTACAATAACAGCACTTGCGCACTTTTCTACTGCTTGGTTTACAAAGGTGTGACCGTCAACGTTAGCGCCAGCCAAACACACAAAAACACTTTTTTCAGTGATTTTGCGTGAATCATACACTAAATCGGTTATTTCGGCGTTAATATCGCCTTGTAAAACCTCAAATTCTATATCTCTTAAAAGTTGTGAAAGCTTCATTTTACTCTCCCAAATGACTTATATCTATTTCGCCCTCAAATACGTTATGGCTTGGACCTGTCATAAACATTGTACCTGTTTTTTCATCCCAGTTAATATCCAAAGGACCGCCAATCTGCTCAACGGTCACATGCCTGTCGCAACGACCTGTTAAAACGCCCGCAACAACAGCGGTGCAGCAACCTGTACCGCAGCCGATGGTTTCACCTGTGCCACGCTCCCACTCACGCATTTTTATGTAATTGCGGTTTATGAGCTGTGCAAAGGTAACGTTGGTTTTATTAACGAAAAGCTCGGTCATATTTTCAATTTCACGACCGTATTTTTCAACATCTAAATCGTCAACCGAGTCCACAAACATTGCAACGTGTGGATTGCCCCACGAAACCGCCGTAATATAAAAGGTTTTATCGAGCACCTTTACAGGCTGTTCAATGAACTGTGCCAAATCAGTATTAACGGGAATAATTTGTGTATCAAGCCTTGGCGCACCAATGTTTGCCTTAATGTTATTTACAAAACCACGGTTTTCATACGGCATATTTTTTTCGCCGTCTTTGGCTTCACGATTTTCAACAAAAAGCTGTAACTTTTGAAGCCCGCCGAGTGTTTCAATCACAAGCTCGGTCTTGTCGGTTAACGCATGGTCGTAAACGTATTTGCCAACACTTCTAAGCGCATTACCGCACATTTCACCCTCTGTTCCGTCGGGGTTGAACATTCTCATTCTAAAATCCGCCTTATCAGATTGGCAGATAAGCACCATACCGTCAGAGCCGATAGCAAAATGCCGGTTGCTTACAAATTTTGCAAGCTCCGGCAGATTTGGCAGGGTCTGATGTATGGCGTCAATATAAACATAGTCGTTTCCAAACGCCTGCATCTTTGTAAATTTCATTTTATCACCTATGAATTCATTGCACGGTCCAAATCGGCAATAATATCGTCAGCATTTTCAATGCCCACCGACAAACGCAAGAAGCAATCGGTAATGCCCAATTCTTCCTTTAAGTGCTTAGGGGTATCCTCGTGTGTTTGGGTGGTGGGGTATGTGATAAGAGTTTCTGTGCCGCCAAGACTTTCGGCAAACATTACCATATCAACACCCTTTAAAATCTTTTTAACGGTGTCAAAGCTGTCAACCGCAAAGGAAATCATACCGCCAAAGCCTGTTGTCTGCTTTTGGGTAACGGCATAATCACGGTGGTCAGTGAAACCAACGTAATAAACCTCTTTAACCTTGGGCTGTGTGCGAAGCCAATGAGCAACCTTATATGCATTTTCATTATGGCGTTCCATACGAAGATGAAGTGTCTTAATGCCTCGAAGCAAAAGCCAGCTGTCCATAGGCGCTAACTGACTGCCGTGCGACTTCATATGAACACGAATTTTATTAACAATTTCTTCGTTATCCTTAACAACCACAATGCCCGAAATGGTATCATTATGACCGCCAAGATATTTGGTAGAAGAATGTGTAACAATATCCGCACCAAGCGATAACGGTTTTTGAAAATAAGGGGTTAAAAAGGTGTTATCAACAACGGTTAATGCACCAATAGATTTTGCAATTTTTGAAAGCTCGGCAATATCGGCAACCTTCATAACAGGGTTAGTAGGCGTTTCAATAAATATCATTTTAGTGGCGGGGGTAATCGCCGCTTTAACTGCATCCAAATCAGCCAAATCAACACTTGTGTGAGCTATGCCGTATTTACCGAAAACATCGTTTACTATACGGTGTGTACCGCCGTAAATATCATCCGACATAATAATATGGTCGCCCGGATTTAAAAGAGAGAAAACCGACATATTAGCAGCTTGTCCACTTGAAAAAGCAAAGCCTTTAATGCCGCCCTCCAAAATAGCCATAGTGCGTTCAAGCTCCTGCCTTGTAGGGTTTTCAAGACGGCTGTAATCAAAGCCGGTGGAATTGCCAAGCTCGGGATGGCGGAAGGTAACCGACTGGAAAATAGGCATGCTTACAGCACCGGTTAAGGGTTCGGTACCGAGCGCCCCGTGAACCGCTTTAGATTCAAAATGCAAATCTTCCTTTAGGCTATAATCTTTATAATTGCTGAAATTTTTCAAAGATGTCATCCTCCCGAAAAATGATATAATATGTCACATTAATTATTTTAACAAAACTGCATAACAAAGTCAAGATATACAACCTTATTATTGACTGTATTGGTTTTTATATTCACATATAAAAAACCACCTCGCATGAGGTGGTTTTAATTTATACAGCTATTTTCTTATGTGCTTTTTTGGAAATCAACTGAATAATTACGACGATAGCAATAAGTCCAAGACCTATACTATCGGTCACAATACCGGGGTATATAAGCAACAAACCGCCAATAGCAGAAACGATACGTTCATACCATTTCATATTTGTGAACAAATAACCTTCAAGTGCTGCAGAAACACCGAACATACCAATAATTGCAGTAATGCAAATAAGAATAACTTCATACCAAACGGTATTAACAAACAACATTGCGGGGTTAAGCGCAAACACATATGGTACGATAAATGCACCAATAGCAAGTTTTGTTGCGGTAAAGGCAGTCTTCATTGGGTTTGCCTGTGCAATCGCTGCACCCGCATAAGCCGCCAAAGCAACAGGAGGTGTCAAGTCAGCAACAATACCGAAATAGAACACGAAGAAATGTGCCGCAATAGCAGGTACACCCATCTCCATAAGAATAGGCGCACAGGTTGCCGCCATGATGCAGTAGTTTGCAGTGGTAGGCACACCCATACCGAGAACAATACAAGCGAGCATGGTTAGGAACAACGCAATAATTACATTATTACCTGCAAGGCCAACAATAGCAGTCATAAGCTGTGTGGCAAGACCTGTTATAGATATAATGCCCGCAATAATACCAGCAACACCGCAAGCAACCGCAACGGTTATCATACCCTGTCCGCCCGCTGCCAAAGCTTCAAAAATACGCTTTGGAGTAATGCGGTTTTCTTTATTAAAAATACCAACAACTATAGCCGCAATAATAGCAATAGCCGCAGCAAAAGCGATTGAACGTGCACCGCTGCTTACAAGTGCAATCAAAATAATAATTGGTAATAATAAATATGATTGTTTTAAGAGGGGTAAAAATCTAGGCAATTCTTCCTTTGTAAGACCACGAAGGCCTTCCTTCTTGGCTTCAAGATGTACAACAATAAATACGCCAAGGAAGTAAAGTGCTGCAGGTAAAATCGCACGAACAACAATATTGCTGTACGAAACACCCATATTTTCAGCCATTAAGAATGCAGCCGCACCCATAATAGGTGGCATAATCTGACCGCCGGTTGAGGCTGAAGCTTCTGCCGCTGCGGCAAATTCGGGCTTATAACCAGCCTTTTTCATAAGCGGAATTGTAACCGCACCGGAACCAACAGTGTTGGCAACCGAAGAACCCGAAACCATACCCTCAAGGGCGCTTGCCACAACAGCAACCTTTGCAGGACCGCCCGAAAAACCGCCAACAACAGAGTTTGCAATTTTAATAAAGAAGTCGGCAATACCTGTTCTTTCAAGGAAAGCACCAAAAATAATGAATATTGCAATATATTTTGAACAGGTAGCAATAGGTGTAGACAAAACACCGGTAGAGGTTGTATAAAAAATACCACTAAAAAGCTTAACCACACGGCGCATAAAATCGGGCTGTTGAAGGCCAAAGAAAAGAGCATAAATCATAAACGCAACCGCAACCACGATAATCGGAATACCAACACAGCGACGGCAAAGCTCTAAAAGACATAACACACCAACAGCGGCGATTATAATTTGATAGTTGTCAAATTTAATACCTTGGTTAATAATTTTTTGAGCATAAACAACGATATAAAAAAACGAGCCCGAGCCCAATGCCATTAAAATATAATCATACCACGGTATATAATTCACCTTTTGAGTGCCCTTGTGAGAGGGAAACACCAAAAAACCAATAAAAATAATGCAGGCAACAAAGCTTGCTAAACGAATATGATCGAGCCATGTCGCAAAAAACGTTACGTAAATACAAAACAAAGAAAATGCAGCAAGAATACAGTTGACAAAAATCTTTGGCTTGCCTTCCCAAATACGAACATTTGATTCTCTGTCATATTTTTTCATTACAGCTTCAACATCCATTGGAGCATCTGCCACAACTGATTTTTTCTTAAACAAAGCCAAATTCATCCTCCCTTTCTATAAACACACTAAAATAGCTGCGACTGCAAAGCCGCAGCTATTTTGTTTTTTAAAGAACAACATTTAGTAAATTACTTGGTTGCTACTTCAATTCCCTTTTCCTTGAAGTATTTTGCAGCACCTGCGTGGAAAGGAACAACCGAAAGACCTTCGGTGGCGTTTTCAAGTGAAAGTTCTGCACCCTTAGCATGCTTTACCTTAATATCTTCAATATTATCAAAGAGTGTCTTTGTCAAGTTGTAAACATCATCTTCCGAAGCATCGGCACTTACGATAAGTGTTGCCTTAACAGTAACGGTAAGAACGGCGCTATCTTGATTCTTGTAAGAATTTGCAGGAATTTCATAAACTGAATAGAATTTATTCTTTTCCATAAGTGTTTTAGCAATGTCACCTTCGATAGGAACAAGACGAGCGTTCTTATTTGTCATGCAAAGCTCATCAATAGCGGGTGTAGGAGCACCTGCAACGATGAATGCAGCATCAATTTTTCCGTCCTTAAGAGCGTCAGCACTTTGACCGAAGTCTTGGTACTGTGCCTGAATATCCTTTTCGGTAAGACCTGCAGCCTCTAAAACGTCGATAGCGTTAAAGTAAACGCCCGAAGCAGGAGCACCGATAGAAACCTTCTTGCCTTTTAAATCTTTAACCGACTTGATATCAGGGTCAGTAGTAACAAGCTGAACTGCTTCTGCATAAAGACCGGCAATTGTACGGAAGGTTGTAATTTTGCCTTCGTCCTTAAATGAACGAACGCCATCCCAAGCATAAGCCATAACGTCAGACTGAACAGTACCTAACTGATAGTCACCAACGTCAATACTTTGAATATTTGCTTTTGAACCGTCAGATGAAACAGCAGTAACAGAAATGTTTGTTTTGTCCTTAATATACTGTGAAAGAACATTACCATAAGCGAAATATGTACCCTGTGTACCACCGGTACCCATTGTCATTTTGGTTGCGCCCTTATTGTCGCCGCCAGTAGCGCCACCGCAAGCAACCATAGTTAAAACCATAAGAATTGAAAGTAAAGCGATTAAAAACTTTTTCATTGTTTTTCCTCCTGTATATATGTATACAATTATTCTAGCATAACGTTACACATATGTCAAGCCTAATTTTCAATCCTTATACTTAATATCGGTGTTAATAAAGCCCACATGCATAAATTCCTTTGGATTGTGCCGAATTATATAGTCTATATATGAATCTACAAGCCGTGCCAGCACGATATACCCCATTGGGTTGTGATGCCCAAGTAAATTGAAATTCTTATTAAATTCATCATCAAAATCGGGGCCGTATTTATACAAATCAATCACATAACAATTTTCAAACTTCTCAGCAATTTGATATAATAACTCTATCATTCCTGGCAATTTGTCTTCTTGATAATGAATTTTTGGAAAGGTAACCAAAAAGAATTTGCTGTCAGGCGCAATTTCCTTATATCGACTGATAATTTGACCGTAATATCCCGCAAAGGTGGGCTTATTGTTATGCCAGTTTTCAGTATCAATATCATCAATAGAACCCAGCTCGAAGCCTCGCCAGAACAAATCGTTTACGCCCATTGCAATAACATAAGCCTGTGCCGCCAAATCGGGCGACCAAAAGCCGTTATTTTCTGCAAAATGGTCCATATAATCCCTTGCGGTCATACCGCCCTTTGAAAAATTATATGCAGTAAGTCCGTTTTTGCGGGCAATATATTGTCCCCACGAATACTCATACATATCGTGCCAACGGCGCTCACCGTACTTTGCCTCGGTTTCAAACTCGCCCGATGAAAGGCTATCGCCAATAAAGGCAATTTTTCTGAAAATTGAGGTATAGCTATAAGCGTCAACCAATCTGTCAAGCGGTTTTTCTTCCTTGGCGTAAAGTTCTTTTTTCCAATCCATCGTAATCACTTTCCTTAAATATTTATTTCTGCAATATGCGGGCGGTGGTCAGAGGCCACAATTGGCGGTATATCTGCCGAGATGACCTTAATATCGGGTGATACAAAAATATAATCAATCTTTCGATTGGGATTATCTGACGGAAAGCTAAATTTTTCACCATCGAAAAAATCAGCTGTATCAACGGCTCTTTCCCTTATAGGTTTTAAAACTTCATTATCAGGTTTAAGGTTAAAATCGCCCATAAGCACACATTTTTCATTTTCAAGATTTGCAATAACCGTTTTAACAGCGTTTTCCTGCTCGTCAGGATTAAGTCCAAAATGGGTAACCAAAACTGTCAATCCATTAGAAAGCTTGACCTTCAAAAGACAACGGGTTTCATAGTAACCGTTATACTTTTTCGCCTTAGGGTCGGGTATGGGTATTGTTTCAGCTCTTATTATAGGGTATTTTGAAATAAAAGCATTGCCGTAAGGACCGTTCTTAAATTCTATCGCTTTGGCAAAATAATAATTTTTAAGACCGGTAAGCTTTGCAAGAATTTCAGTCTGCGCTTCAAATTCGGGATGAATTCCTTTGCCACGAATTTCATTAAGACCAACAACATCGGCATCACATTTTTTAATAGTGTCCGCCATTATTTGAAAATCAATTTTTTGCTCTAAATAATTTAAACAGTGTTGCGTATTAAAGGACATTATTTTCATAACATAACCACCTTAAAATCATAATAGCACACCCCATAAATATTTACAATACTTGAAATTTATATTTCACATTGATATAATATTTATAAGGAATTTGATTTCAAGGGGGACTGAAAATGGCAAAGGACTTATACGCTATCATTTTAAAGGATTTGGGCAAAAAAGCCCAACGGGTAAAAGAGGAGCTTATTTCTTACGGTACACCTGAAAATGATACGGATATTATTATTGAAAAAGTTGAAAACGACAAGCCCTGCAGTATTGCTTATGCTAAAACCTTTGCTGAAGCAAAGCTTTTAAAGGAACGATTTGAAGGCTGTGGCGCCGTTGTTGACGTATGCCTTAAGCGTGCATTTAAAGAAAAGAAAATCACAAAGGGTGGTACTCCCCTTTATGACGCTTTGTGCGAAGGCTTTGAAAAATATGCCAAAACACGCAAGGAGTTAAAAAAGAATCTTGCGTTTTGCGTAATTGGTTGGCCACTGTTAGCAATCGGCATTTGCCTTTTAATATTTGCTAATTATTGGGGGCTTTTACCGCTTATTGCCGGTGCTGTAATTCTTGATGTCTCGGCATTTAAATTAATGCTCGAAAACAATAAAAAGAAAAAAGCCGAAACAAATGAGGATGACCTCGCCACCGAAACCAAAGGACAAAAAGCGTTTAGGATAATTCTTGAAATTTTAAAATACATAGGTGTAATTCTGTTCGGGGCTTTTGTTGTACTGTACAGAATTTGCAAAATATTATTAAAAATTAACAAAATCAACCGCAAATATAAGCTTATTATGCCGTTCACTCAAACCGCAAGCTTTGATATTTTAATTTCATTTGCAGTCTTTGCTGTATTCCTTCTTGCAGCACTAATTTGTTATGAAATAGCACAAGCTATTAAATAAATATCACCCCAACCATTTGGTTGGGGTATTTTTTACCCTTAATTTATTGAAAATTCAAAAACAAAGTACTAGAATATTTGGATTTCTTTGCCTACCATCAATACACCCGAACACCCGAACACCATTATGCCGAAACCGTAAAGCTGTTACGAAAATCACTGTGCGAAAACGGTTTGCCTGATACCGAGCTTTGGCAAGGTGAGTCTGGTTACGCATCGTGGGTATTTGAAGGTCATTGGCTATTCCCCGAAGGCACCAATAGTGAATATGATCAAGCAGCATATCAGCTGCGTCGCTTCTTTTTAGATTTTGAAAACGGAATAAGCCGCAGCTCGTTTTTCCAAATGGCAGATATGTGGGAAGCCGCTTATTCCACCGCAAAAGAAAGCACCGCACGCCCTGCTGCGCACGGTGTTTTAAATGGTAATACGTATACGCCTAAAATGTCATATTTCACCCTTTGTAATGCTGCCAATATATTCGAGGGTGATATAAAATTAGGCGACCTATTCTTTTACGCTACTTCGGATTGCTCTACCACAGAAATGCTTAGCATAAAAACTATGTCAGCAACCAAATGTGAAAAAAATCTTTATTTTTATTACCTACCCACCAGACTCGGCACCGGTGAAATTAATCTAAAGTGCGAACTTTGCACTTACGAAAAACTTAAAGAACCCGTCCTTGTAAATATGTTTACGGGCGAAGTTTTTGATGAAATTATTTGCGAACGTGACTGACACGGCGTTTATCATTATAAGGATTTACCGCTTAAAGACTATCCCCTTATTCTAACAGAAAAATCCGTAATAGAATTCAAATAACAATAACCATTTTCACCCCCCAACCGCTAGTTGGGGGTGTTTATTTTATTCCATCAAATAAACGCTTCGGGGTTTACGTTATATGTGCCGTTTGCAAGCTTAACAATGTCATACCACGCAAGGATATAACCCAATACGCCACAAAGAAGCGAACCTAAAATTCTAAGAATTGCCTTCTTGGTTTCGCCCATTGCGAAATTATGTATTCCGAAAGCACCACAGAAAATAGCAATTAAAATAATAATAAGCTTATTTTCGCCCTCTAACCAATTTATTTCCTTTTTAACAGCTGCGCCACATTCATCACAAAATGCCGCACCTGCCATAATTTCTTTTCCGCATTTTTCACAAAACATAAATTAAATCCACCTTTCATAGATTATATATTTATTATATCTGTTAAAAATACCACTGTCAACAAAAAACAAAAAGCCTTTCCCAAAAGGGAAAGGCGATTGTTTTAATAGAAATAACTATTAAGCGGGAATACCCTTTGTGAGAGTGCCCTTCTTTTCTTCAAACTCTTCATCGGTCATCTTGAAAATTTCAATAGCAAGAATGATACCCATAATAAAGTTGATAAAGCCAATGATACCGCAGGTAACAAAGTTAAGAACGATTCTTAAGATACCGCTCTTTGCGTTGCCCTGAATAAAGCAAGGTATACCAAGATTATTGAATAAAAGAGTAAGAATTGCAAATGTAGTTTTGTTCATCGTACAAACCCCCTTAAAATTTATTAATTAAATTATAAAACCGCACAAATAAAATGTCAATACAAAATGCACTGTTTTTCGACATTTTGTGTAAAAAAACACAAAATAAAGCGATGTTTTTGTGCACAAAGCACCACCAATTGTGGCGTTTTAGCACTTTAAAGCGAAATTCACAAAATAAATTTCTATAAAAATGGTCTTAGGCGCAACACCCGTTTTCGTGCCACGCCTAAGTAAATTCAAATATCGGTGCCGTTAAAAACGGCCTGCGGTACGGTTAGACCTTTGCCCAACCCAGAAGCTGATGGCCATCAGCCACCGTATTTGTTTATTTTATAATACAATAAACAAATGAAAAATATATTAAAAAATTATAAATTGATTGTTACCATTTGCAGAGTTTTCTTTATCCGGAACATCACGATAAATATTGCCTGCCTCATCAATAAGGTCGCTATATTTAATTTTAAAGGTATACGACTTGGTGTCGCCCAAAATCAAAAGCTTGTTACCCTTGATTCTGTAGCTATAGTCACCGCTTGGAACTGCACAAGAACCGTCAGATTCAACTTTTACTTGCATACCCTTAAACGTAAGAATATTACTATGTTCATCGCTACCCCAACTACCCGAATTAGCAAAACCATTATAGGTCATATAATACGGTGGGTTGAAAACCATCATACCAGTGCCCAAAGTATTGGAAAATATTTCTGAACCCTTCCAACATATTAGACTGTCACCCAAGAATTCAAGCTCAGCTTTTTTACCGGCGATAGTAACTGTAATAACACCTTTGCTGAAGGTGTAGGTTCCCAAAACGCTTGTTTCGTCCTCGTTGTCTGTAAGCTCAACCTTTGTTTTATCAACAAAATCCAGACTAATACTTGCAGGGTGGTTTTCATCGCCGTCGGCTGTCCAATAAATACCCGAATAATCATCAAACGTAGCATTTTCGGGATTATAGCTGTAAACCCGGTCGTTAACAATAAGCGAATCCTTGCCAAAGAATTTACAGTAAGCAGAAAAACGTGCAAGGTCACTGCGAAGCTGAATTACGTCATATCCGCCAAAGCTGTTAAAATAATAATATCCATCATCGCCTACTTTGAAGAAGTCAAACGTATTTATACTGATATTGGTAAAATTATAATCATCTGCAACGGTAGATTTAATCCAACGAACCTCTTGCCCGTCAATTTCTGTCGGGAAGCTTGGGATAGCCGCACTGCCCTTATAACCGGTAATCATAATACCGCCGTCACATTTTTCATAAACCCAAACGTCCGTGCTTTCGGGCTTAAGTTTTTCAAGGTCTTTCATGGGATAAAAAATTATGTTTTCTTCCCATATAATAAGGGCATCACCAATACGTTCGATTTGATAAATATCACCCTTGGGGATATTGGGAGAAGTGCCAAACGAGGCAGAGCCCATTTCATAAACCTCGAAATCTATTTTTCCATCTTTAACCGTGTAATCAAATAAATATTTGATTGTTTTACCCTCACGGCTGATGCGAAGCTGTTTTCCATCACCCAAAAATTCGAGATACACAACAGTATTTTCACCGTTCACTTCACAGGTGGTTTGCCAAATACCGTCAAGCTGTTTTGCGGTTAGTGCTTTTTCGGCATCGTATTTATACTTTTTACCATTTACCCAAATTGAATTTGTATTAAAAAATGAGCAATAAACACCGGCGGCAGTAAACTGATTAATCGGAATCTGCTTTTCGCTTTGACCGTTTGCACAAAGAGCATAGCCGCTATCGGTAACGGCATAATTACTTATCTGTGACGGTAACACAACCGATTTAAAGGTTTTACCCTCAGCAAAAGACGGCATAATCATTGTAACGGGTTTGCCGCCAAGCTTTTCGGGAATAATGATATTTTCTTCACTTCCGGGATAGCTCGATAAAACCGCAAAATCCCCATCGACAGTAAACATTAAATCCTTAGATACGTCCACACCCTTGGGTGCGCCGCAACCCACAAGCATAGAAGTCACAAGCAAAATACTAAAAAACGTCAAGCACATCCTTTTAAACATGCCCAAACCCCTCTCTGTTTTTAAGTTCAATTTCTTAAAACAATTTTTACATTACTTTTGGCAGATTCCAACGGAATTTTGCTGCGAGCATTCTTATTGTTATGGTCAGCAAAACCGAAACGATTGTACCGACAAGCTCGTGTTCAAGGTGTACCCCAATAACATAATAAACCACGCTACCCATAAGGGAAGCAACCGCATAGATATGCTTTATAAGAATATATGGCTTTTCGTTGACCAAAACGTCACGCAGCACCCCGCCGCCTACACCGGTGATAACACCAAGTATCATTACAAGCGCAATATTTTTGCCGTATCCCGCAGCACATGTAACCTCAACACCCGTTACCGAAAATGCCGCAAGACCCATTGCATCGAAAAAAATGTTAATTCCATCTATTTTTTGATGCAAATCCTTTATACGTTTTGAATTTATAAAAGCAATAATAAAAACCACAAGGCTTGTTAAAAGCGCCAAAATCAAAACCAAAGGATTTGAGAAAACACTTGGCGGAATTTGCCCAATCATAATATCACGGATTATTCCGCCACCAACAGCTGTAATTGTTCCAACCGTCAGAACGCCGAATAAATCGAGCCCACACCGAGCGGCAACAAGCGTTCCCGAAACCGAAAACGCCACCGTACCCAAAAGCTCCATTACAAGCATTAAAATTTCACGCATAACATCACTTACAATACAAATTATTTAATTTCATTAAACTGCTTTAACCACGCACGCTTTATAAGCTCGTGGCCGCAAGCAGTCGGATGCACGCCATCGTAAGCCCAATAGTTATTTGGCGCCTTTTCGCAAGCTTTATCAAACTCGGGCTGAAGCTCAATAATCGGCAGGTTGTATTTTTTAGCCAATCTTTTTACCGCCTCGGCTTTCGACTCAACGTCGGCTTTAAAAAATTCCCACTTATTCGGGTTTTCTTCGGTATTACAGGTACCGTCACCTTCTAACACGTAAGGCGCAATTAAGAAAAGCTTTAAATCAGGCAAGGCTTCGAAAATTTCGTCTAAAAGCATTGAATATATATTTTCGAATTTTTCGGTATCAACACCGTTTTCTATATTAACCTCATGCCAGGTATCATTAACACCTATTAAAATACTTGCATAATCGGGCTTTAAATTAATAAAATCCCTTTTTATGCGTGCATAAACGTCAACTATTCTATCCCCGCTAATGCCACGGTTTATAAATTCGTATTCGTTTGGACAATCCATACCAAGCGCCGCTTTAACGAGATTGGGATATCCCCCACCCATACCGTAAAAATTATTACGGTCACGACCGCAATCGGTTATAGAGTCACCTTGAAATAAAATTCTTTTCGGCATATTAATCCCCCTAACTTTGAGTTTGTTATCAAATTGTAAACTCAGATTCATCCTGACCGTTGACAAAATTTTTGTATACACTTCCAACTGTCATATTAATTCTCTTTATATTTTCATAACAACAGTCTTCTCTATATTTGCAATTCTCACAATTTTGATAATCACATTTAAGCAAAAATTCGTCTAAGGGTGTTTTAGAATCACATAAATTTTCATACAGTTTATCTGCTATTCGTTTTACAAAAAACTTATCTATAATAACTTTAATTTTGTCTTCAGAAACACCCATCTTCTTTAATTCAATATATCTATTAAAACAGGTCAGGTATTCTGATACCTCTACATCACGGCAAGCCATAATAGCATTTTTGACGTAATCGATTGTATCATCGTAACGCTTTAAGCGATATGAGGCATACGCACGTGTAAGACTTGATAAAAAAACATTATGCTTAACACTTAACGGCACACCCGATATTCTGTTAAAACGGTTGTATCTACCATGAATTGTTTTAATCATATTGGTATGCGCCAACATTAATTGCAAATCCTCATTTTGAGTAGCTATAGGGTTTTTAAGCACCCTTGCGGCGGTGTCAGCGAAAAGACATTCCGGTACGATTTCTTTTAACCTAAGCGCCAACGCTTCGGAAAAGCCCGGAACAACAAAACGATAACACGGGAATCCCAAATAAGAGAAATTTCTGACATAAACCTGTCTATTTTCCTTTTTATAAATTTCTAAAATAAACTCCAATAATTGATGGTTACTTTTATTACTATTGTCGGCAAAATTGTCGGCAACTTCATTACAGGTGATTTCATTTGCAAAAAAATCCGCCGTATATAATCCATTGCCGGTTTCCAATTGGTTTACAACATTGCTTACCGGTGGAAAATCGCTAAACTTATTAAGTATTGTTCCATCGTGTTTTGACGTAAATGTATCAATGTTTTTGCCTTGAAACAGCTCCGTTAAAGTCCTTTGTAATGCAATTTCAAAAACGGGGTCAGCCGCAACATTCACCTTATAACTATGTTCTTTTTTATTTATAATTCTAGTTGAAACAACAGGAAAACCGCTACCTAGAGAATAATCAAACACATCTATATCAAATTCGCCTTTTGCACGCACTTGTTTCAATATATGGGATACTATCGGATATTTTTCTATAACCTCTTCTGAAAATTTAGGTGCCGAAGAACCCGATGTAAAAATTTTTAAATTTGCATGACGTTCTAAAATTTCCGACAATGCGTGCACCCACGCTTCATCACGTGTGTTACCTACACAGCATCCATTAGTCGCATAGACCTGATCTACAAAATCAATCGGCAAATAAACATACTTCTTTTCAAACAGACTATAAAACGGAATGGTTAATATTTTCCCGTCATCAGAACAAGCATATGCCTTGCAATGCTGCGCTATTGTTCTGCGGGTTACATTTGGAAGCTTATATTCATTAATAATGTAATCCATCCACTCGCCGTTTTCAACAAGCTCATCAACGGTCATATACTTTGCGTCAGGTGCATAGGCTTGCAAGTTCATTTCATTAACACGGTTAATTGACTGAAACTTATAAAAATGCAAACCACCTTGCAAACGCTCAATAAATTCACCATATGCACTTGCACGGGCAAATTCTTTAGTAACACCCTTACCATTAGAAGAAGGTATTCCACCTTTTGCAGATAGCGAAAGACTATAACAGTTTTCTAACCCGGAATCTGTCCAGCTTTCAATCACTTCAATACCCAAATCATTCAAAATACCTTGTATTCTTTTAACGGTATCTTCGGGTTTTGCCTCCTTAAATCTTTCGTCAATATATTGCATATAAATTATTCCTCCACAATATCTAATACAAATTTATTTTACCGCACCAATACGCCAAAGTCAACAAAATAACATAAAAGCAAAGAACATTTGCTTTACAAATAAAAGCTTACGTTCTAAAATTAAATTGAGGTGAACGGCATGACCAGCATTGGTAAAAACATTAAACAAATACGAATAAAAAATAATATGACACAGGAAGAGCTTGCCGCCGCATTGTTTGTTACACGGCAAACCATTTCTAATTATGAAACGGGCAAATCAAACCCTGATATTGATACAATAATAAAAATCGCCGAGCTTTTCGAGGTTGACGCTAATACTGTAATTTACGGCTTGCCTTTAGATGCACACCAAAAACGCAATAGAAGCTGGGCTATTAGCACGGGCATTTTTCTTGTAGTTTTATTTATCGCCGATTTTCTGCTCCACACTTTTTTTGAACAATACAACGATTATTATCTTTTTCCGCCACCTGTAAACATTTTAAAATTTTCACTTTTCCCGCTCACATTTTTTGTTTGCGGATTTTATGCAATGCATATTATTGGGTTATTTACTCCCATAAAACCCTTTAACAACTTAGCTGCAAAAATTACAAGAATTATAGTATTTATAATCATTTTGGTATTTGCCGTAGGAACGTTGTATTATGCAGCCTTTTCAATTTGTACTTTTTTGGAGCATTATTTAAACCTCAACATTCATTTTAGGTGGTACGGTTTTTACAAACTTAGATATTTTATTACAATCAATACAAAATATCCCTTTATTTTCACGATCCTAGGTGCTTTGAGCTGGTTGTTCGGATTGATTTATCGGCAGGAAAATTAATTATAAAATTTAAAAGCCTTTGCATTACGCAAAGGCTTTTTTGTTTTTCTTTCTTGATTTAATACAACTTACAACCCAAATAACAAATATTACTAATCCCAATCCGATAATTGCGCCGCAAAAATCGAGTAACACATCTGCCGCCGAACTATTGCGACCATTAAAGCCTTGAATAAACTCATCAATAACGGCGATAATCAAAACCACAAACAGTGCCGTACCGATATAATATTTACTGAACTGTCGCTTTAAAAAGGTAATGACGCCACCAAAGGAAGTGCCCAAAAGGGCATATTCTAAAAGATGCGCCGCCTTGCGAAGCCAAAAGTCATCAACTACACCATTTTCAACCTTGGCGTTTGGAAACAACCATTTCATAATCATACCGCTAAGCTTATGCGATGCCGAAAAATCCAAAAAAGAATTAAGTAAAATAAAAAATGTGATTACAAGGGTTGCGCCAATCAAGGCGCCGCATATAATTTTAATCTTTTTAGGATACATAACGTTTCCACCAATCACACTTCAAAGTCAGATTTTTCGGGCAAAATTTTTTCAAAGGCTTCTAATACCTGTTTTTTGTGTGCTTCAAAATTGTTTTCATATTCCGTATCGTTTATGCAAATAATCTTGCCTTTTTTCTTAGACAAAAACCTTATCAATTCATCGTTATTATTCATTAACGAGGTTTCAAACGCTCTGCCAATGGGCTTTCGGGGAACAAAATCACCGCCAAAAATTTGCCAATCACGTATTAAATATTGCGATATATCTTCGCACGTTCTGAATTTATTGTTACAGGTTTTATCTACAAGCTCGCCCTCTTTTTCCAACACCTCAAAAAAAGTTCTCTTTAAAAACGAGGTATGTATATGGCGGCTTACACTATTCGGGATAGAATCCCTGCGGCCGTAGAGCGCTAGCTTTAAAACGCCCGAAAGCGGTTGATTTTTAATCCATTTTATTGGATTTGCTTTTATGCTTTGCTTTAAAGAAAAATGTTTATTCAGGCATTTAATATTATTAAATAAAATTTGTGAAAAGTCATCCTCGGGATATAGCGGTCCCAAGCACGGCAAATCACACGGAATCCCGTTTACAAAAAAGTCTTCCGGTTTGGTTTCTTTAATTAGAAAAACATCGTCATTGAAGTAAACAAATTGTTCAGATAAGCCTTCAATCCTGTGAAAATTCCACTCAATCACCTGACTGCTGAAGGTTGGTAAATACTTCTGCGGGATAAAGTCAGTATGTTTAACCCATTTTAGCTTTGGGTGGTCAATATTCAGCCACTCCGGTTTTTGATTATCGGTTACAAAATATATATTTCTAACCCATGGCGCAAATTTTTCAACACCACGGAACCAATATTTCAAAGTATCCCAATCACGGTATCTGGCTTGGCTATTCATCTCTTCGTGCTCATTTTTAACATATTGGGCACGCTTTTTCTGCCATATTGGATCATTATTATCAACCCACGTGATAATAAAATCAATTTCGGGAACCTGTTTCATAGCACATTCCTTCTTGGTTATTTTTTATATTCTTTTATTAAAGAAAGCAGTAATTTGGGGTTAAGTCCTTTTAATAATAAACGATTATTAGGGCGTATGGTTTTAATTATAAAGCCTAATATGAAATTAGTAAAAAATTGCGTTACTAAAGATGCTATTGCGGCACCTAATGCGCCGTAAAACGGTATTAATACGCTGTTAAGTAAAATATTAGCCAATGCTCCCGCCAAGTTAATCTTCCATAAAAATTTATGCTTTCCTTCGGCAAGAATCCAAATATTGCGCACGGCACCCATATAAGAAAATACCACGTACCAAACCAATACACGCAATATTGAAACCGTTGGCATATACTGTGCGCCATATAAAATTGCAACAATTAACTTGGCAAATAACGTAAACACAACACTTTGCGCCAACGACATATATATTACTATGCAGTATAAGGTCGAAAGCTTTTTTTCGTATTCCGCCGTGTTTTTTTGTTTGCACTCAAGAATAACCGGACGCATTGAATCAATAATGGCGGTATACACAAACTGAACCACACACGCACAAGTAATGGCGGCTGTATAAAAACCGTTTTCCGCATCACCCGAAAATAGTTTTAACATAATATGGTCGGTATCTTGAAATAACGTAACCATCATTGCAGAAAGTATATAGAATTTACTTCTTGAAAACAGTTTTTTGGCCGTTTTAAATGAAAAGCTTAGCTTTTGACTGCTTTGCTTTTTATAAATAACAAGCAATAAACCGCCGATTATTAAATAGTCAACGCTATTAACCACCGCAAACCAATAAATGCTTTTAGCAGTTACTAACAAAAATATGCGATAAAGTGAAACCACAACATATGAAACCAACATTATAATTGATGGATATTTTGATAACAGCTTATATTGAAACCAATATTGCAGAAGCTCAAAAGCACGCAAAATCAATGAAAGACTGTATAAAATACAAACAATTATAATTTCCGTCTCGTTATGGTTTGCCACCGCAACAAAAGAGCCCACTAAAAATATACACGCCAAACCGGAAATTAAGTCCATCACTAATGACGTGCCCATAATTTCCCCTTCTGATTCCGGATTTTCGATTAAATCCTTAACAATGGTAGCGGGCAATCCCAACTGCATTATCGGCACAGCAAACGCCACTACAGATGCGGCATAATTTATAATGCCGTAATTTGACGGACCCAAATATCTGGCGCATAGCATACCCACTATAAACTGCAATATAGATTGTGTTATTTTACAAGCAATAATCCATTTGGCATTATTAAAAACCTTATTTTTAGACATATGCGCCCCTTTTAAATAAATAATTTTTGGGAACTTTATATAGGCAAACAAGGTCTCCTTTAACGGAGACCTTGCAAGGAAATTTATCCTATAATATGACCGTCTTTATCGAAAATATAATTCTTTGCGAGCAAGAGGTCGTTTGTTTTCCAAACGTAGAACACTTGATCTCTGATTATCATACCGTCATATCTTGCATAGTAGTAAAAACCATCCATTATGAATAGGCCAACTTCGGTGGGCTGACCGTTTACATAATAGTAAGCTTCACCATTGGTTTCAACTATACCGTTAAGCATCTTGCCGTCTGCGCCGAATTCATAATGTCCGTTTGCAAATTCCTTTGCACTTTCGTGCTTAAGCCATACGTAGTACTTACCGGTTATAATCTTGCCATCATACTGTGCAACATAGTATTCGCCGTTGTATTTGAAAAGACCCTTTTCGGTAGGCTTACCGTTTTCATAATAGTAAAGCACGCCATCTTTATCGATGATGCCGTCAAGCATCTTACCGTCTGCACCGAATTCGTAATGGTCATTTGCAAATTCCTTTGCACTTTCGTGCTTCATCCATACGTAGTACTTACCGGTTACAATCTTACCGTCATACAACGAGAAATAATATCCGCCATTGTATTTGAAAAGACCCATTTCGGTAGGCTTACCATTTTCATAATAGTAAAGCGTACCGTTTTTATTAATGATACCGTCAAGCATCTTACCGTCTGCACCGAATTCGTAATGGTCATTTGCAAAGTGCTTTGCACTTTCGTGCTTCATCCATACGTAGTACTTACCGGTTACAATCTTACCGTCATACAATGAGAAATAATATCCGCCATTGTATTCGAAAAGACCCATTTCGGTAGGCTTACCGTTTTCATAATAGTAAAGCGTACCGTTTTTATCAATGATGCCTTGAAGCATCTTACCGTCAGCACCAAATTCGTAATGGTCGTTTGCAAAGTGCTTTGCACTTTCGTGCTTCATCCATACGTAGCATCTGCCGGTTAAAAGCTTACCGTCATACTGTGTAAGATAATAATCATCGCCGTATTTGAAAAGACCCATTTCGGTAGGCTTACCGTTTTCATAATAATAAAGCTCACCGTCTTTATCAATGATACCGTTAAGCATTTTACCGTCAGCACCAAATTCGTAATGGTCGTTTGCAAAGTGCTTTGCACTTTCGTGTTTCATCCATACGTAGTACTTACCGGTTACAATCTTACCATCATACAATGAGAAATAATATCCGCCATTGTATTCGAAAAGTCCCATTTCGGTAGGCTTACCATTTTCATAATAGTAAAGCGTACCGTCTTTATCAATGATACCCTGAAGCATCTTGCCGTCTGCGCCAAATTCATAATGGTCCTTAGGCAAATCGCAGCTGGAGTGTAACATCCAAGCATAATATCTTTCGTTGGTAATAAGCTTACCGTCATAACGAGCAAAATAATATTCACCGTCTAACTTAAATAAGCCCATTTCCTTCGGGTAACCATTTTCGTAATAATAGAGTGCGCCGTCTTTTTCAACAATTCCGCTTACGCCCTGATCATTAAGTCCTAAAACCTTACCGTCGGGACCAAAATCATAATGTCCTTTAGGCAAATCACAGCTAGCATCAATAAGCCAAGCATAATATCTTGTGTTGGTAATAATCATACCGTCATACTGTGCGAAATAATAATCACCATTATACTTGAACAGACCCTTTTCGGTCAAAAGACCGTTTTCAGCCCAATAAAGCTTATCGTTTTTGGTAACGAAGCCGGTCATTAAGCCACGCAATGCACCGTCATCACCAAAATCGTACCATCTTCTTGTACCCTTATTGTCAATTGCGGTGGTTTCACTCTTACCGGTTACACGCAAGCCGTTTCTGAAATAGTACCAGTTGCCGTCAATTTCGTGCCAGTTATCACGGTAATAATCAGGACCGTAATAATATCTCCAGCCGGTGAATACGTTCATCCACTTACCAGACACCAACTGACCGTCACCCTTAAATTCATAGGTAACACCGCCAAGCTTACGCTCGCCTACAACGGCTGCATAGGTGTTTACATCAAAGTAATGCCAATTATCGTTAACTGATTGCCAGCCCGAAACAAGCACGCCTGCCTTTGCATAGCGATATACACCTTTTTCATCATCATAAAACAAGCCGGTATATTTTGTTTGACTGTCATTAATACCGTCATTGTTGAAGTAATAATAATAGTCGCCTATTTTCTTAACGCCGCCGGACAGCTTTACACCTTCTATATAATATGTATAGCCGCCGTCTTCAACATACCAACCGTTTTTCTTGGAATTCTGGAGAATGTAATTATCTTCAAATTCCTTATAAACGTCACCGAAGTAACCGCCCTTTTCAGATGTATCGTCGGGATTTACGAAAGGTAACAAACCGAAGATTTCCTGATTTTCGGGCTTTTGTGCAAATGAATAGAGTGCACTTGCACGCATATAAACTTCATAGCTAATGCTACCGGAGTGAACTGCGTTTATACGGTTATTTGCGTCATAAGCGCCATCTTTCGGAGTAAGCTTAATACCTGTCACAAGGCAAAGCGGATTTGCAGTTGCAGGGTCGATTGCCTTGGTCTGGTCAATCCATCTAAGTCTTAATGTAAGAGTATTGGTTTCCTCATCAAATGTCTTTTCAACGAGTGTGAAATACTCATTCTTTACGCTTAGTTCGCTGTAATCCACATCAAAGCGAGGGTCAAACTTAAGTACGGGAGTAACCTCAGTTAAGGTGCTGATACGTTCTGCCAACTGAAGCAAGAAGTTCCATGCAGAAGCGTTTTCCATATCAGCGCCCGGGAGCATATAGATAAGGTCAGTAAGTCTTTGCGGAATCGGAATCTGAGTCATATCCATTGCAAAGATATAGGAAGTAACCATATCCTTTGAAGTGTCGATTGCTGTATATGTTATACTGCCATCGTTAGCAGAGTTAGAAACAACACGGTCATACGCCAACATTCTGTCGCCGCCTGTTGCCTTATCAAAATCAAAGGTGTTTTCGCCCTGCTTATAAATATTGATAACAATTGAGCCGCTTAATACTTCATCAACGCCTGCCCATTCAGCGGTTAATTTAACACGCTTAAGACCTGAGTTTTCAGCAGCAGTAAACTTAAAGCCGTCGAAGGTGCCGGCCTTGTCGTTTTCGAGTGTAAGCTTAATGTCATCAGGACTAACAGCAACACGCTTGCCTTCATACATAGCCGATATTGGCAAAGTAATTTCCGAGCCATAAACAGCATCAATGTTATTCTTTGTGAAATAAATGCTTTCCGGAATAACAATATTCATTGTCTTGCTGCCAACAACTGCGCCGTCAAGCATAAGATAAACGTCAACAGAACCATTACGAAGGCCTGTGAACAAGCCGTCCTGTGTAACAGAGCCCCAACGCTCATCAGAAACAGCCCAGGTATATCCTTCAGGAAGGTCGGTAACGTTACCGGTTGCACTAATACCAACAGGAGTAATTTTAATAGAAGTGCCCTTAGTTAAATAACTGTATTCGCTTTCAAGATTTGCGTGATCAAACGCAGTTGAACTCGGAGCGGTAGAAACCATCATAAGAGTTGTACTTACCGAACGAGCCGCACCGTCAGAGGGACTGCTTATAACCTTAAGGTCTTCACCCTGAGGCTTTGCAACCATTGTAGTCGATCCGCCACCGTCAAGGTTGATAGCATCAACGCAGCCCGCTTCAAACATAACCTGTGCGATTTCTTCCATACTTGCGCCGCAAGAATAAGGCTCTTGACGGCCGTCAAATACCATAAGAACAACCTTGCCGGTCTTGGTAATACCAACTGCTGTTCTTGAAGCACGGTTATTGTAATAATTACTTGATTCATTAACGGCTATCTTGCCATCTTTTATAAGTCGTACGCCAAAGCCGCCAATAGCGTCTTGAAGCTGTCCTTTATAGGTGTTGTTATATTCTTCGGTAGTGCCTATTAATGCCTTACCATCCTTGGTAATACCAAAGAAGCCGCTGCCGCTGATACCGTGCCATTCCTTGCCGTTCATAATGAGCAAGCCGCCGGGTTCACCGGTGGTCATGTTATAACCGTCACCGTTAGTACTTACGATAACGTTATAGTTCTTAATATAATCAGGGCTTGAGGGGTCACCGTATTTTGCCTGTGCAGCCAAAGCCTGATCAAGAACACGTGCCATTGCCCATTTTGAGGGATCGGCATTGTTATAGTTTGCAAAAACGTGTACGTCGCTTCTGGTAATATCTGCAGTTGCAACGTAATAAACCATCTGCTTACCATCAGCAGAGGTTGCACGGTAAGCCTCCTGCACAATACCGGGAGCTAATACCGAGCTTGATGATTCAAATACGTTGTAGTATTTATTTTCGGTACTTGCAACATAGTCACCTGCGAGTTCGCACAAATAATCAGCGAAAGCATAGCAAACTGCTTTTCTAAGGTCGGTAATATCACTTGAAGTAAATTCTCTTGTGCCTTCAAGGGTTCCAACAACCTTATTACCCATATACGCATTGTAAACTTCGTTACGAATTTGTGTGCGTGTGCCGGTTGTTTCAAGACGGTTTTTAAGGAAATAGTCCGCACGCTGAGCGTCCGAAAGCTCTTCAGTATAATAATACATAAAGATTTCAGCCAATGCACCGGTGTAATATTCAGTGTTGGACAAGGTTTCCATAATATAAACCGAATCAAGGTCACCCTGAATATCTTCAAGACTCATACCGGGATTGGGAGAATGATCGGTACCAAGGTAATCCTTGGCAATCTCTGCAATCATTTCATCCAAGGTGCCCGAAACACCGTTCATATCAGAAAGCTCTAAAAGGTCAACAAGGTCGCCTGCCCAACCGGAAACATCGGCATGATTCACGCTGCCCTTATTGTGATATGTAATGTCCATTGAACCAAAAACGTGTCCGATATCAGCCTTTTGGCCATTAGGAAGAACAAAGCGTTCAAGATTCTTAAGACCGGTCACCTTAAGGTATGTGCCGTCAGTCGATTCAGCATTAAGCATTGCTTCAATATCGGTAACAAACTTAGCAAAGTCTGCATCCTCATAACCTGCCATAATACCCCAAGAACCGGAATTATAGCGTTCAACACCGGTACGGATGTATTTAATAACAAGCGCCACTGGGTCTTTGCCCGGGTTTGATCTTGAGAATTCATAAGCAATCTCTTCCAAAAGTGCAAGATTCATTACAAAATCCTCATAATTGTCAATTACAGGTTCACCGCCAAGAGATGGCAAAAAGCCTGTAAAAGTAGAATACTCGCAATTTTCACAAAGCTCATATTCATTCCAACCCACTTCGGTATAGGTCGGTGCTTTTGCAGGAACCACAACAATCGCATGGTTGCCTGTAGCACATGAAGAAGCATTTGCGGTTAACGGCATTAAAGAAAATACCATAACCACAGCTAACACAAGTGCTAATAAACGTTTGGTTTTCATATGCATTACTCCTTTTCAAAATTTTACGCATAAAATCCAATATACCAATATAATTGTATCACACACTCGAAATAAAATCAACTAATATTAGAAATAAATATTTAGTATTAGAGGTAAATTTTAGATAATAAAAAATACAAACTGCATCTCATTTCTATGCATCGAACTTTTTTATATTATTAAATAAATATCCATCCGCACAACCTTAAAACATTTTAGAACATAACACTAAGCGTTATAGGTGCTGTAAAATGCATTTCGTAAACTCGACTGATAGATGCCTAATGTTATATTGCAAATGTGGCGTTCAGTTTTATTCATCGCCAAACCTTTACTGTACCACACGACTATCGCATGGTTTTCGTTATATAACAAAAACGCACCCGATTGGGTGCGTTTTTTAGTTAGCAATTATTTACCTTGTTCTGCAACATATTCAATTGCAGATTCGCCGTATTGCATCATTGCCTGAATCATTTCACGAAGTGCTTGGTTTGAACCACTATAACGTGCTACATACGATTCAATACTATATGTGATTGTATTTGATGCCTCAACACCATCTACA
>JAFQCU010000013.1 GCA_017416285.1 Clostridia bacterium
ATGGCTGTATAGCTCAGTTGGCTAGAGCATGCGGTTCATACCCGCAGTGTCATTGGTTCGAATCCAATTACAGCCACCATTTATATGGCCCGTTGGTCAAGAGGCCTAAGACACCGCCCTTTCACGGCGGTAACACGAGTTCGAATCTCGTACGGGTCACCAAAACGAAAATCCTGTCGATTATTGTCGGCAGGATTTTTGTTTTGTATTATTCATTTTTCATTATTCACTATTCATCATTCATTCGACAGGATTTTCAATGAATAATGAATGATGAAAACGCTTCGCTGATGAATAATGAATAATTGATTTAACTTAAAGTTTCTGCTATAATGTTTAATGAGGCGGTGTTTAGAATGAAAGAAAATTTATTAATAGATAAATCTATTGCTTTTGCTGCGCGAATTGTAAAACTGCATCAGCATCTAATTAAGAATAAAAAAGAAACCGTAATTTCAAAACAAATTGTACGTAGTGGTACAAGTATCGGCGCAAACATAAATGAGGCAAACTATGGTCAAAGTAAGGCTGACTTTATTTCTAAAATGCATATCGCTTTAAAAGAAACTGCCGAAACAGAATATTGGATAAAACTGCTTTATATGTCTGAATACATTGATGATAAAATGAATAGTTCTTTGCTTGACGATTGTCTGGAAATAAAACGAATTTTAATTGCTTCTATCAACACCGCAAAGGAAAACAACAAATGATATATTTAAAACCAATAACGCTTGACAATATAAATGATTTCAAAAACACATCGTATGATAATATGACTCTTGAGCAAAAAGAAGAAATGATAACTGAGAGCATAAATAAAATTCATAATGATATGTATTTTGAATTTTTAGTGGTATACAAAAATGATATCGTAATAGGATTTATGAATCTTTTCGCCCACTCGAAACGCATCATAAGTTGTGGACCGACCATTAAGGATGAGTTTAAATGTAAAGGATTTGGCTTTGAGGGCGAACAGTTAGCGTTAAAATATGCGAAGGATAAAGGATATAATATTGCTGTTGGTGGTGTTGATGAAAACAATATAGCAAGTATTAGATTACATGAAAAATTAGGATTTGAACTAGAGAGAAAATATTCCAATAAACAGGGCAGAACTATTAGATTATATATCAAAGCACTCTAGTGCTTTAATATACAGGAGTTCAAATACATAGTTTACAAATTTAAATTGCTTTGAATTTGTGTGTTCCTTCCAAAAAGAAAGGACTTCGTACGAAGTCCTTTCTTTTTTTATCCTAAATAAAGTTCGAATTGATTATTCTTTAAAACCTTTGCCAACTGTTCGGTGGATTTAATACGTTCTGATGCTTGTATACCAAAGGTTTGCCTGTAATCGGCTCTATGTCTGTCGCCGCCGGCGATAAAAACTTTGCCGCTGTCTTTAAAGGTTTTAACAGCTAATTCATTGCTTTCGGGTGTATTACCCATATTATAAATTTCAATACCGTCAACAAATGAAATATCGGGCATAGCATAAGGGTCGGGGATATAGCTTGCGGTTCTAAAAGGGTGCGCATAAGCAATAAAGCCACCGTTTTCACGAGCAACCTTTGCCCAGCTTTTAATGCCGAATTCCTGAAGTTCGGGATGCTGCAAAAGAATTTCGGGCGATATACCGTAAAGCAGGAACTCTTTACCGAGGTCGTAAGTTTCTTCAATGCCGAATAACAAGTCAAAATCAAGCTTTTGCGCTGCTTCAAGTGCATCATAGTAAAATGCCGCATATTGCTTTACATATTCATCCCATGGTAGATTGCGGTCAACTCCAGTATTACCATGTTTGAAGTGGTTAGTAAGCGCAAAACCTGCAAAGCCAATTTCCTTATGACGTTTCATCATTTCTTCTACCGTGCTGCCGCCGCAGGCACTTCCGCCTAAAGAATGAACGTGTAAATCATATTTATACATATAAACACCTTCTGTAAGAAATTTTTGGGCCTTGTTTTGTTAAATATTAGCATAATTTTTGGCTGTTTCAAACATTTATAAAAAAATTGTAATTTTTTTGTAACTTTTTCGCAGATAATACTTGAAAAATCGAGGTTTTTTGTGTATTATATAATATATAATTAATATTATTATGCGCAAGGATGTGTTTACAAATGGCAAATCGTCTTTTTCAGGGTGTAATTCATCAAATGAAGGATTGTATTGACCGTACATTTGGTGTGATAGATGAAAATTTCACCGTTACCGCTTCTAACGAGCATGGTAAAATCGGTGAGGTTATTCCCACATTTAACTTAACCAACGAAATTTGTGTGGATAACGGCTATACTTATAAAAGTCTTGGCAGTGGACAAGGCACCAATTATGCTGTTTTTGTTGAGGGTAATGACCTTCTTGCAAGTAAATATGCTTCCATTTTAGCGGTTGCTTTTGCTAATGTTAAGTTTTATTACGATGAGAAATATGACCGTGGTAACTTTATTAAAAACATAATTCTTGATAATATTCTTCCCGGTGATATTTACATTAAAGCACGTGAGCTTTATTTCAACAGCGATGTTTCACGTACGGTTATTATTATCCGTTCACTTGAAACTAACGAGGTTTCAATTTACGATGTTGTTCAAAATCTTTTCCCTGACAAGGCTAAGGATTTTGTAATCAGCATTAATGAAACCGACATTGCTCTTGTTAAAGAAACTGCACAGGGCATTGACCCCAAAACCATTGAAAAAATGGCAGCTACCATTGCAGATACCATTTCGGGCGAATTTTATGCACATGTTGTTATTGGTATCGGTACGACCGTCAATAACCTTAAGGACCTTGCTCGTTCCTTTAAGGAGGCACAGGCAGCGCTTGAGGTTGGCAAGGTGTTTGACACAGAAAAGACCATTGTTTCTTACGACAATCTTGGTATAGCACGTCTTATTTACCAGCTTCCTACCACTCTTTGCGAAACCTTCTTAAGGGAAGTATTTAAGCGTGGCTCTATTGAAAGCCTCGACCAGGAAACACTTTTCACTATTCAGCGCTTCTTTGAAAACAATCTTAACGTTTCCGAGACTTCAAGAAAGCTTTTCGTTCACCGTAACACATTGGTTTACCGTCTTGAAAAAATTAAGAAGATTACAGGTCTTGATTTAAGAGAATTCGACCATGCGATTGTTTTCAAGATTGCCTTAATGGTAAACAAGTACTTAAAAAGCAACCCCGTAAAATACTGATAAAGGAATTTTTAAATGGAAAATATTCAGCAATTCTCTGCGGTTAAGCCGATAATCGAATTCCGTGGGGTTTCTAAAACTTATCAAACGGGTACGCATGCGCTTGAAGATGTGAATATCAAAATCAACAATGGCGAATTTGTTTTTGTTGTGGGTTCTTCGGGTGCGGGCAAAAGTACCTTTATGAAGCTTATAATGCGTGAGGAAAAGGCTAACACAGGTAAAATTGTGGTTAATGGCTTTGACCTTACAAATATGAAGCGCAAGGACGTACCTATGCTTCGCAGAACTATGGGTATCGTTTTTCAGGATTTCAGACTTATTCCTAATATGACTGTTTTTGATAACGTAGCTTTTGCAATGCACGTTGTCGGCGCAGACGGCAGGGATATACGTAAAGAGGTTTCAAAAGCGCTCGCCAAGGTTGGTCTTGGCCATAAAGCTCGTGCGCTTCCTAATCAGCTTTCAGGCGGTGAGCAGCAGCGTGTTGGTCTTGCCCGTGCGCTTGTCAATTCGCCGGACTTGATTATTGCTGACGAGCCTACCGGTAATGTTGACCCCAATATGTCTTACGAAATTGTTTCGCTTTTGACCGAAATTAATCGCAAGGGCACAACAATTTTAATGGTTACCCACGACCATAACCTTGTGCGTGATTTTAACCACCGTGTAATTATGCTTGACAGTGGTAGAATCATTGCAGACAATGTCGGAGGTGAAATCTAATGAAGCTTAGCAGTATTAGTTATCTCACCAAAGAGGGTATTAAAAACACTTGGGTAAACCGACTTATGACACTTGCTTCTGTCGGTGTGTTGGTTGCCTGTATGGTTATTATTGGTCTTGCGGTTTTAATTTCAGAAAACGTTAACGTTGCTATCGGCAATCTTGAGGAGCAGAACGTTGTTATGGTTTATATGAAGGACTATAACTGGGCGCTTTACGGCAAGGAAGCTCCAAAGAACGACACCGCAAGCAGTACTACAAGCGGTACCGAAGCTACAACGCCTGAAAATACCGAAAAGGTTGATGAAAACGGCATAAAGGATTCAGACTATATAATCCATAACGAGGAAGAAGCTAAAGCGCTTTGTAAAGAAATTGAAAAGCTTGAAAACGTTGAAAAAGCCGTTTTTGTTTCAAGCGAAGAAGGTCTTGAAAGCATTAAGGAATCTATGCTTGAGGGACAAGAGGAGTATTTCTCTTTCCTTGATGATGAAAACCCCATGTCTTGTGCGGCGAAGGTCACAATGAAGGATATGGGTAAATTTGATGAAACTATTAAAAAAATTGAAAAGCTAAGCGGTGTGGAGCGTATTGTTTCACAAAGCGACCTTGCGAACACTATTAACGCAATAAAAAAGGGTGTTGGCATTGCAGGTGTGTGGATTATTGCGGTATTAATGGTAATCTCACTTGTAATCGTTTCTAACACTATTCGTGTTACAATGTATAACCGCAAGCTTGAAATCGGTATTATGAAAGCGGTTGGTGCTACTGACGCTTTTGTAAGAATTCCGTTTATTGTTGAGGGTATGGTCATCGGTCTGGTTTCGGCCGTGATTTCTGAGGTTTTACTTTATTTCTGCTACCGTGTTGCTACCGAATCCATAATCGGTACACTTGGCACAAGCGATATTGTTAAATATGGCGATATGGCACTTATTTTATTTGCCTTATTTGCAGGTATTGGCATATTTGCGGGTGTTATAGGCAGTGCTATTATGATTGGTAAGTATTTGAAGCACGAGGGCAGTGAATTTGCGGCAATCTAATTATTTTGAGGTAAATTAATGAAACAAAAACTTTTTAAAATTTTATCGATTGTGCTTATTGTGGCGTGTATAAGCTGCACCTATGTGGCATCTGTACCGCAAACAACTGCTGCAACCAATTCTGAAATTCAAGCGGAAATTGACCGCCTTGAAAAAGAGGCTGCAGACCTTCAAGCTGAAATTAATCGGCTTAAAAAGAACAAGAACGAACAAGTTGCATTGAAAAACACAATTGAAAAGCGAATGGCGGTTGTACAAGCTGAAATAAATGCTTGCAATAAACAAATCGCTGCTATAAACAAGCAAATTGCTGATAACAAGGCGGCAATTGAAGCCAATAATAAGCAAATCAAAAAGGATAAGGAGCTTTTTAAACGCCGTTTGCGCGCTATTCAAATGAGTAATACGGGCAGCAATATTCAAATCCTTTTAGGTGCTAAAAGCTTTTCCGAATTTTTGCAGTTGTCACAGCTTACTGCGTCTGTTTCGGCTAAAGATAAAAAAATGATGGAAGACATCATTAAAGAAATTGAAAAGCTGAACAAAAAAATTGAAGAAAACAACAAGCTTTTAGAAGAACAATCGGCTATTAAGGCAACAATTACTAAAAGACAAGCCGAATTACAGGCTGACGCTAACGCAATTCAAAAGGTTATTAATACTATAAACAAAAACCAAAATGCAGCTCAGTCCGACAAAAACGAGATTGAGGATGAAATAGAATATCTCAACAGTATTATGAACGGCAATGCAGGCGGTCCGCTTGTAAATGACGGCAAGTTTAAATGGCCCACATCTTTTAAACGCATTTCATCTTATTACGGTACTCGTTGGGGCAGAATGCATAACGGTGTAGATATTTCTAACGGTACCTATGGCTCGCCCGTATATGCTATGGCGGACGGCAAGGTTTACACATGCGTTAAATCATGCACTCATAACTACAGAAAAGTTAACAGTAAGGGCAATGTTTACAGCTGTGGTTGCGGCGGTGGATATGGTAATTATCTTGCAATTGACCACGGTGGATATAACGGCGTGGGTTACAAGGCAATTTATGCACACTTGGGTAGCGTTGTTGTAAGCAATGGCGCAACTGTTAGAAAGGGTCAAATAATCGGTTATATCGGTTCGACGGGCAAATCAACCGGTCCGCACTTACACTTTGGTATACAGATTAATACTAAGTATAATACTTCTAGAGATTCTAAATATTATTCTTGGACAGACCCAATGAAATACTTTTAATTAAATTACGCCACCACAAACGTGGTGGCGTTTATTTAAAGAGGTGTCTTTATGGAAGAAAACAAAGTAATGACCGAAGAAATGGAAATCGGCGCAAAAATAATTGGTAAAGCTGTAATTGAGGCGACAAAAATCTGTAATCTTATTACAGAAAAGGGCGAGGAAAGCAGTAAGGAGCTTGTAAACCTTGTGCTCGGCAGGTGCGAGGTATTAAAGGCTGAAATTTTGGCGATTTGTTGCTGTGAGGCAAACTATAATCAAAAAATTGATATGATGGAAACCGAAAGAGCAACCGCCTATGATTATTTTAACAGTATTTTAGCGCAAATTAGTTAAAAATTTATCATAATCACTATTGTTTTTTACTGTCGTTTTTGGTATAATAAATGGGTATAAAACCGAAAGGAGTACATATATGAACTATTCACATGAAGTAGAAAATATGTGTCCTTTAGCAAAAGGCACATATCACGGTCCCGCTCCCATTCCGGAAGAGGGCAAATGGGTTCAGGTTAAGGAAGTTAAAGACGTTTCAGGCCTTACCCACGGTATCGGCTGGTGCGCTCCTCAGCAGGGCACCTGCAAGCTTACTCTCAACGTTAAAGAGGGTATTATTCAAGAAGCATTGGTTGAAACTATCGGCTGCTCGGGTATGACCCACTCAGCTGCAATGGCTTCTGAAATTTTGGTTGGTAAAACTATTCTTGAAGCACTCAATACCGACCTTGTTTGCGATGCTATCAACACCGCAATGAGAGAATTGTTCTTACAAATCGTTTACGGTCGTACACAGACTGCTTTCTCTGAAGACGGTCTTCCCATCGGTGCAGGTCTTGAAGACTTGGGTAAGGGTCTCCGTTCACAGTGCGGTACAACCTATGCAACTCTTGCAAAGGGTCCCCGTTACCTCGAACTCGCAGAAGGCTATATCACCAAGATTGCCGTTGACGAAAACGACACCATTATCGGTTACAAGTTTGTTCACCTCGGCAAGATGATGGATATGATTAAAAAGGGTATGGACGCTAACGAAGCTTTGGCTAAGGCTAGCGGTCAGTACGGTCGTGTTGATGACGCTGCTAAGCTTCTCGACCCCCGTGAAGAATAATTAAGGAGGAAATGAATAATGGCATTATTTGAATCTTATGATAGAAGAATAAATCAAATCAACGCTGAACTCGCAAAGCACGGCATTTCTTCCATTGAAGAAGCAAAGGAAATTTGCGACAAGGCAGGCGTTGACGCTTACAACATCGTTAAGGGCATTCAGCCTATCTGCTTTGAAAACGCTGCTTGGGCTTACGTTGTAGGTTGCGCTATTGCAATTAAGGACGAAGTGAAGAGCGCTGCTGAAGCTGCTGAAAAAATCGGTGTTGGTCTTCAGTCTTTCTGCATCCCCGGTTCTGTTGCTGACGACCGTAAGGTTGGTCTTGGCCACGGTAACCTCGGTGCAATGCTTTTACGTGAAGAAACCAAGTGCTTCGCATTCCTTGCAGGTCACGAATCTTTCGCTGCTGCCGAAGGCGCTATCGGTTTAGCAAGAAGCGCAAACAAGGCTCGTAAAGAACCTCTTCGTGTAGTTCTTAACGGTCTTGGTAAGGACGCTGCTAAAATTATTTCACGTATCAATGGCTTTACCTATGTTCAAACCAAGTTTGACTATTATACCGGCGAACTTGAAATCGTAGAAGAAACCGCCTACTCAAACGGTGAACGTGCAAAGGTACGTTGCTACGGTGCTGACGACGTTCGTGAAGGTGTTGCTATCATGCACAAGGAAGGTGTTGACGTTTCCATTACCGGTAACTCCACCAACCCCACTCGCTTCCAGCATCCTGTTGCAGGTACTTATAAGAAGGAATGCATCGAACAGGGCAAGAAGTACTTCTCAGTTGCATCGGGCGGCGGTACAGGCCGTACCTTACACCCCGACAATATGGCTGCAGGCCCCGCTTCCTACGGTATGACCGATACTATGGGTCGTATGCACTCTGACGCTCAGTTTGCAGGTTCATCTTCAGTTCCTGCTCACGTTGAGATGATGGGTCTTATCGGTGCAGGTAACAACCCCATGGTTGGTATGACCGTTGCTTG
>JAFQCU010000001.1 GCA_017416285.1 Clostridia bacterium
ACTTCAACTATTTTTTGATAAAGAAGACCATAACATTAATATTTGTATTTATAATCAAAGATTTTGCGATACATACGATATTGAAGTGGGTGCAAAGGTAACAATAAAGAAAAAATAAAAGAAAATCAGGTTTTATGACCGGTTCCATTTTGAGTGTCGGTCCCAGAAAAAACCTCTTTACGAAAGTAAAGAGGTTTTTTCAATTAAATTCGCCTTTCGACGAGTGAAATAGCTTCACTATGAAATACGCTATGCGTATGAAATATTTGGCTTCGCCAAATGTTAAGAGGCGAATTTTACTTCATATTGCGAAGCCATATTTCATTTAACCTTGCGTCACTAATGCTTTATGCCATAATACAACAAAGGTGGCGAATAACTTTGCATTGGCGTAATAAATTTATAATACGTTTCGATGTTATATGAACTAATTTAAAATGAAATCAAATAGTGTATAAACACCACTACTAAACTAAAAAACATCCACAATTAATGTGGATGTTTTTAATTTTATCTTATACCATAATTTTCAAGGATATAATCCATATCCTTGTCGCCACGGCCTGAAAGGTTAATTAAAATTGAACCGTGCTTCATTTCCTTTGCTAAACGGATTGCGTGTGCAACAGCGTGTGAGCTTTCGATTGCAGGAATAATACCCTCTAAACGAGAAAGTTTAAAGAAAGCATCAACTGCCTCTTCGTCATCAACAACGTCATATTTAACACGACCCAAATCACGAAGGAAAGCGTGTTCGGGACCCGAAGACGGATAGTCAAGACCCGATGCCACAGAATATACGGGGGCGGGCTCACCGTTTTGGTCCTTAAGCATAATGCTGTTAAAGCCGTGCATAATGCCCTCTTCACCGTACTGCAAACTTGCAGCATGGTCGCCAAGCTTTGTACCCTTACCCAAAGGTTCAACACCGTAAATTTCAACAGGGTCGTTTAAAAAGCCTGAGAAAAAGCCTGCCGCATTAGAGCCACCGCCAACACAAGCGGTAATAATATCGGGCAAATGGCCTGTCATATCCAAAAACTGTTCCCTAGCCTCAATACCAACAACCTGTTGGAAATCACGTACCATCATCGGGAACGGATGAGGACCTAAAACAGAACCGATACAATAAATGCAGTCCTTATATTCCTTGCTGTAAGCATCAAAAGCGGCGTCAACGGCTTCCTTAAGGGTTTGAAGACCGTGAGTAACCTCAACAACGTTTGCGCCTAAAATCTTCATTCTGGCAACGTTAGGAGCTTGCTTTTTAATATCAACAGAGCCCATATAAATGTCACATTCAAGGCCAAAATATGCCGCTGCAGTTGCTAAAGCAACACCGTGCTGACCTGCGCCTGTTTCGGCAATAATCTTTTTCTTGCCCATATATTTTGCGAGCAAAGCTTCACCCATACAGTGATTAAGCTTATGAGCACCCGTGTGGTTTAAGTCCTCACGCTTTGCATAAAGCTGAACGTTACCGAGTGAATTACTTAATCTTTCCAAATGAGTAACAGGAGTAGGTCTGCCTTGGAATTCTTTTCTTACACGGCGAAGCTCATTAATAAACTTACGTGACTGGCAAATTGAAAAATATGCCTGTGTAATTTCTTCCATAGCAGCCTGAAGCTTTGGTTCAATATAACAACCGCCGTAACGGCCAAAATAACCCTTTTCGTCGGGATAATCTTTAAAATAAGTATCAAAATTCACATTGTTAAAATTCATTACTAAAACCTCTTTAATATTATTTTATTTACGTATTAGTAATTACGCCATCGTTTTGTAAGTATAAACATAATAAGTACCCTTTCAAAAAACAAACAAAAAGTCTTGCCCCATTCGGGACAAGACTTTTTAATTTAAAAATCCTGCGGTACCACCCGAGTTGCCGAAAAATATTTCGACCTCTCACCATTGCACAAAAATGCAACTTGCCTTGGTAACGGGCGCAAATCCCGTCGACTGCTACTAACACAAATGTGCTTTCGGTCGCCCTCATAAGTCCATTCGCTTAACCTTTAAGTTGCGGCATTTCCACCAACAGCCGTTCTCTAAAAACCAAAGGAAAAGTTACTTACTCTTAATCATAGGTTTAAGATATTTAAACTTATAAAATTAGTTGTTCTGGAAGAAACTCATAACGTCGTCATAAGTTTCATCATCGTCTTTGTTATTGCTCATGAAAGAAGTAAGGATATCACCCTTGTCGTCCTTCTTTTCATCGCCGAGACCGGTAGCAACAACGGTTACACGGATAGTGTCTTCAATGTTTTCATCGAGCTGAGCACCCCAAATAATGGTTGCATCAGGATGAGCCATTTCAGAAATGATGGTAGAAGCAAGTTCAACTTCTTCAAGACCGATATCAACAGAACCAGTGATGCTGATGATAACACCACGTGCATTTTCCATTGAGGTTTCGATAAGCGGACTTGAAATAGCAGCACGAGCAGCCTGTTCAGCCTTGTCACGGCCGGTAGCAATACCAACACCCATATGTGCATAGCCAGCGTCAGCCATAATTGACTTAACGTCAGCAAAGTCAAGGTTAACGAGTGCGGTAACATTGATAAGTTCAGAAATGCTTTGAACACCCTGACGAAGAACGTCGTCAGCAATATCAAATGCGTTCTTAAATGTAATCTTTTCAGCAGAAACGTACTTAAGACGTTCGTTGGGGATAACAATCAAGCTGTCAACATATTCACGCAATGCAGCGATACCAGCCTCAGCCTGAGTCATACGCTTTTTACCTTCAAAGGGGAAAGGCTTGGTAACGATACCAACGGTAAGGATGCCAAGTTCCTTAGCGATTGAAGCAACAACAGGAGCAGCACCGGTACCTGTACCGCCGCCCATACCTGCGGTAATGAAAATCATATCAGCGTCACGAATAACAGCAGCGATTTCATCACGTGATTCTTCAGCAGCAGCGTGACCGTTATTGGGGTTACCGCCTGCGCCCATACCTGCAGTTGTCTTGTCGCCAATTTGAAGTTTAACATCTGCCTTTGATTTGATTAAAGCAGCTTTATCGGTGTTTACTGCAACAAATTCAACACCCTTAACGCCAGCGTCAACCATGCGGTTAACAGCGTTTCCGCCGCCGCCGCCAACGCCGACAACTTTAATTTGTACTACGTTTTGATCTTCTACAAATTCAAACATTTTTATTCCTCCGTGTATGTAAAATGAGCATAATTAGACCTATTTTTAGATATACATAAATAATAACATAACATTTTGCAAATTTCAACACTTTTTATTACAATTTTGTTATTTTTTTATTTTGTGTTATTTTCCACAAAAGTTCCTTGTAGATTTTGGGCATTCCACATACTTAAATTAATGCTTCCCGACTTATTTTCTGGAATGCTTTCGATTGTAGTCTTTAAATGTAAAACTTTATTTTCCAAAGAATTTTCAGTGCCGAAATTAACGTCAAATCTGCCTTCAACACCCGCTTTTATAGTTACCAAATTGGTAACGTCAACGTAATCGATTTTAAAGTCGTTGTTTTCTAAAAGCGCAATAATATTTTGCAGCTTTTCATACGACTTTTTATCGTTAAAAACAATTTCAGAACCAACTTTACACTTAACATCTGATATTTTTATTTCAAAAACGCCGTCGGTTTTTTCGCTTGTTTTTTCAAGCACCCAGCCCGCCTTACTTACGTTATAATAAGCACCGTTATAAGCCACGCAATAATATGGCTTTGCATCCGAAACCTTGATTTTTAACATATCAGGCAATTTGAGGCTGAATTCCACCTTTTCAATAAATGGTAAATTAGTTTTAAGTGTATTGCTTGCTTTTTTTCGGCTAAACGCAAAAATATTGTCCCCTATTTTCACACCGCAATTTTCAACAATTTGTTCGCCAGTGTAAATTTTACTACCGGTTGCGGTAATTTTAGAAATTGGAAAAAATACAGTAAGGCAAAGTATTACCCCCGTTATCACCAAAGTAATACTTAAAGCAATTAAGCCGGTTATAAAACGTTTTTTTCTAGCTTTTCTTTGACGGGCTTTGCGTTTTTCCAAAAACTCGTCACGAATTGGTTCGTTTTTCAAAGAATCATTCCTTTATTTTTATATCGGCGCCTACATTTTGTAAGACACCAGTTATATTATCATAACCACGATTAATATGTGATATGTTTGTAATTTGACTTTCACCGTTTGCCGCAAGAGAAGCAACCACTAAAGCGGCACCTCCACGCAAATCGGGACATACACACCTAGCGCCCGAAAGCGACTTTACGCCTTCAATCACCGCCACCTTACCCTCGGTTTTAATACTAGCACCAAGTCGGTTAAGCTCATTAATATACCTGAAACGATTTTCAAAAATATTTTCCACAAAAACCGACGTGCCCTCTGCTAAAGTAAGCATTGAAATAACAAGAGGACCCGCATCGGTCGGAAAGGCGGGATAAACCAAGCTTCTGACAGTTGGTATGCGCAAAATTTGTTTTGGTGCTGTTATGGTTAGTGATTTTCCTTTAACTGAAATATCGCACCCGCTTTCACGAAAAGCGTGTAGCAGCGCCACCATATGCGATGGCATTATATGTGTCAGTACAAATTTTCCGCCCGTTACTGCGGCGGCTGACATATATGTAGCTGCCACAATTCTGTCAGGTATTATGGTATGGGTTGTGCCGTGAAGCCGCTCAACACCGTGAATATACACCGTATCCGACCCGCTTCCGTAAATACGTGCGCCCGCACTGTTTAAAAAATCGGCAAGATCACTGATTTCGGGTTCTCTTGCCGCATTATGAATTACCGTAACACCCTTTGCGGTGGCGGCAGTTAAAATTATATTTTCTGTAGCACCCACACTTGGAAAGGTAAGATGAATTTCTGAACCGATAATGCCGTTTTCGGCATTGCAGTTTAAAAAGCCGTGTTCTTCTTCGATTAAAACGCCAAGCTTTTTTAAGGCCGACAAATGTAAATCTATCGGTCGAGGACCTAATTCACATCCACCGGGGCTCGAAATAACCGCACGGCGCATACGGCCCAAAATTCCGCCCAAAAACACAACTGACGAACGCATTTCACGCATCAGGTTATCATCAATTTTATAGTTATTAATGCTTCGACAATCGACCGTAACGGTATTATTTTGATATTTAACCCTTGCACCGAAGCCCCTTAAAATTTTAATTGAGGTTCCGACATCGGAAAGGTTTGGACAATTATGTATTATACACTCGCCGTCGCATAATACCGCACCTGCCAGCACAGGTAAAACGCTGTTTTTAGCACCCTGTACCGCAATTTCACCCGAAAGTCTGTTACCGCCGTTTACTATAATTTCGGCCAATCAAATGCACCCCGCAAGTATAAATTATTTACAACTTATACTATGCGAAAACGAAAAAATGGTCACGAATTTGAATATAAATCCATTAAAACTTCATAAATTCGTTCGTTTGCATCAATAATTGCATTTTCACGAGCTGCTTTTTCCATTGAAGCAATTTTTTCCTTATTGCTTAGAAGCTCATTAACGGTTTCGATCAGCTTATCCTTAGTAAGGTCTTTTTCCTCAATAAGCTCTGCAGCACCTGCGGTTTTAAGGGTCATACCGTTATGATACTGATGATTTTCGGCAACAAAGGGTGACGGAATCAAAACAGATGCTTTGCCGCAAGCCCCGATTTCGCCAAGGGTTATTGCCCCTGCCCTGCTTATAACCAAATCAGCAGCAGCCATACAAACGTCCATATCTGTAATATATTCACGAATATCAATACCGTCGTGAAGCTTAATACCCTCAAGATTTTTAAGCATATCATTATACCCAACCTTACCTGTGGCGTGGATATGATAAAACTTATTTGTAGGATTATGCCATTTAATAAGCTCGCACACAGCTTCATTTAAATGCTTTGCACCGAGCGACCCACCAAAGGATAAAATAAGCGGACGGTCATCAAGCTTTAAAATCTTACGTGCGGTTGCCTTGTCCATCGAAAGAAGCTCTTGCCTTATGGGATTACCTGTTATAACAGGCTTTTTATTAAGCTTTAAATATTTTTCTGCTTCAACCATTGCAAGCATTACTTTATCAGCCTTGGGAGCTAACATTTTTGTTGTAACGCCCGGAAAAGCATTTTGTTCATGTATTGCAGTTTTAATTTTTAACTGCTGTGCCGCTTTCAAAACAGGACCGCTTACATAACCACCTGTGCCAACAACCAAGTCGGGTTTTATTTCCTTTAAAAGCTTTTTAGCCTTAAGGTTTGAGGTTACAGCAAGCTTTGCTGCATTGATATTATGTGCTATTCCCTTTACCGATAATTTTCTTGAAAAGCCGGCAACCCTTACAGGATAAAATGCATAGCCCTTTTCCGGTACAAGCTTTGCTTCAAGCTTATCAGGTGTACCGATATAGAAAATTTCAGCATCGGGATGCTTTGATTTAATATAATCTGCAACAGCTAATGCGGGATTGATATGCCCCGCAGTGCCGCCGCCTGCAAATAAAATCTTCATAAAAATGCCCCTTTAAGTTTTTTCAAGACTAGTGCTTCTTGAAATCGATAGCACAATTCCCATTTCGGCAAGTAAAATTAAAAGCGAAGTACCACCATAACTGAAAAACGGCAGACTTATACCCGTATTTGGAATAGTATTTGTAACAACCCAAATGTTTAAAAGTGCCTGCAGCCCCACCTGGAAGGTAAGACCAATAGCCATTAACGAGCCGAACTTATCGTTAGCCCTCATAGCAATGGTAAAACCACGCCAAACAAGTAAGCAGAAAAGTGCAATTATTACAATCGCACCGATAAGACCAAGCTCTTCACAAACGATTGAAAAAATAAAGTCGTTATGAGGTTCGGGCACCCAAAGATGCTTCTGACGTGATTGACCGATACCTCTGCCCCAAATACCGCCTGAGCCGATAGCAAGCAATGACTGAATTGTCTGAAAGCCTTTACCCGATGGGTCAAGCCATGGGTTTATCCAATATTGAATTCGGTCAGAAGCATAACCGATTGCACCTGTTACAATAAGTGCCGTTACACCAACAACACCTATACCAACACCGCCAACAATATATCTTTTGGCAAGACCGCCGCAGATAAGCAAAACTATACCAAGGCAGAACACCAAAACCGTTGCTGAAAGGTGAGGTTCTAAAACGATTAACACACACGGAAGTCCTATAAGACCAACCAAAAATGCCACAAAACCGAATTTTTCCATAAGCTTATAATTTGCCGCAATAAGTGATGATAACAGCAAAATTAAAGCGAATTTTGCAAGCTCGGACGGTTGGAAGTTAATCGGTCCAATAACAAGCCAGCGCTTAACATCCATACCTTCAAGCATTGGTGGCATTGCCAATAAAAAAACCAAAACGCCCATAACGGCAATGTAAAAAATCCATGCAAACTTACGGTAAACGTGATAATTAACGGTGGATACCACAAGCATAATTGCCACACCTAAAACAGCAAAGATTGCCTGTCGGGAAATAAACTTATAGCTGTTACCGTAATTTTCGTAAGAAAAGGCATAGCTTGCCGAAAACAGCATTACAAGGCCGATTGTGAGCAAAATCAATACCAAAGATAAAAAGGTGATATCCATTTTGCCGTCAATATTGAAAAAAGAACGTTTTTTTCTTGACCTTTGCATGAAATATCACCTCGTAATTTAGAATTTATATTGTAAAAATAATTGGAAGAATGGCCAATACACAGCCGATAAGTGCAACGAATGAGAAAACCAAAACAATTTTATCCTCTGACCAACCGCATTTTTCAAAATGGTGATGAATAGGCGCCATTTTAAAGATGCGTTTTTTAGTCTTTTTATAATATGCAACCTGAATAATATCAGATAAAGCTTCAGCTAAATAAACGATACCCGCCAATAATAGTAATATCGGTCTGCCAATGCCAAACGAAAAGGCAACAACCATACCGCCAAGGAACATTGAACCCGTATCCCCCATAAATACCTTTGCGGGGTGTGCGTTCCAACAAATAAAGCCAACAAGTGCGCCGGCCATTGCGGCGGTAAGAACATTGATAGAAGCAATACCCAAAAAGCCGGAAGCCATCATAAAGCCGCAAGAAACAACAAGAGTTACACTTGAAGCTAACCCATCAATACCGTCGGTAAGATTTACTGCATTGGTAAAGCCGTAAATAAACATTAAAGCAATGGGCCAGAACATAATACCAACACCACTTGTAATTGAAACGTCGCCAATAAACGGAATATAAGTAGTTTTCATGCCCGCAATGGCAAGCGCTGCGAGATATGCAGTAGATACAAGCAACTGCATAAAGGTTTTTTGGCGTGCGGTAAGACCCAAATTGCGTTTTTTAACAACCTTAATGTAATCGTCAAAAAAGCCGATAGCACCCATACAAAGTGCGAGCCCAACACCTGCCAAAAATGTGGTTAGGCGGTATTTATCCTGACAGTCGCCCCAAAACGGTTTATCAAAAATCACAGCATAAACAAAGCCCAAAATCAATGAAGCGATTGTACCGATTATAAACATTACACCGCCCATTGTGGGAGTGCCCTGCTTACTTTTGTGCCAATTAGGGCCAATATCAAGAATAGTCTGCCCAAATTTAAGCTTTCTTAAATAAGGAATTACTACGTAACCAAGTAAAGCGGTTACGGCAAATGCGATTACAGCAACAATTAGTGACGTAAAATCCATAATCTTAAAACCTCTTTTATGACAAAGCCGAGTAAACAACCTCACGCTCGTCAAAATGTATTTTTTCTTTACCTATAATTTGATAGGTTTCATGTCCTTTGCCTGCAAGTATTATTATATCATCTTTTTGCGCAATTGAAAGAGCAAATTTTATTGCCTGCTCACGTTTTTCCAAAACCTTGTGTGGTTTTTGCGGTAAAAGTCCCTTTAAAATGTCAGAAATTATGCTACTTGGATCCTCTGTACGGGGATTATCGCTCGTTACGATAACATAATCCGCATAAAGAGAGGCAATTTCACCCATAATGGGACGCTTCGTTTTATCACGGTCACCACCGCAACCAAAAAGTAAAATTAAACGGTTTTTTGTGCACTCCCTAAAGGTTTTTAAAATACTTTTTAAACCGTCGGGGGTGTGCGCATAATCTATAACCACCGTAAAGTCACCGGTGTTTTTAAGAACCTCTGCTCTACCCTTTACACCGCTGAATTCCCTTAACGCAGATATTGTATTTTCTCTATCAAGACTTAATATATCTGCAACTGCAACCGCACAAAGCGAATTATAAACCGAAAATTTTCCGGGCAGATTAACCCTTATATGTTCAATTTCATCGCTTAAAACCTTATATTCTGCATACTGTGGCTGCAGATTGATTGATTTGGCAATATAATCGGCAACGTTATCCAGCGAAATCGACACCTTGTTGCAATCAATTTCACCAAAAAGGCGCTTGCCATACTCATCATCAATATTAATAACTGCATTATCGCACATTGAAAATAGCTTTTTCTTTGCTAGATAATAGTTTTCCATATTGAGGTGATAATCCAAATGGTCCTGCGTGAGATTTGTAAAAACGGCGGTATTAAAATGCAAACCGTCTACTCTGCCCATTTCAAGTGCGTGTGAGGAAACCTCCATCACAACGTATTCACAGCCCTTTTCACGCATAATACTAAACAAGCGGTTAAGCTCGAAGGCATTAGGTGTTGTGTTGACCGTAGACATAATTTCACCGCAAATAACGTTTTGGATTGTACCAATAACGCCAACCTTTTTGCCGGCTTTTTCAAGAATTTCTTTAATTAAATAGGTTGTTGTGGTTTTTCCGTTAGTGCCGGTAACACCGATAAGCTTCATATCCTTTGACGGATGCCCAAACCATTTTTCAGACATTTGAGAAAATGTGCTTATGGCATTTTCAACGACAATTTCATTTTTAAATTCTGCTTTGTTTTCAACAATCAGCGCAATAGCGCCATTTTTAACGGCATCCGCTCTGTATTGCGGATTATTATGGATATCAACAAAGACAAAGCCGTCCTCTACCTTTTGTGAATTATCGGTAATACCCATAACCTCTAACTGCCCAAGCTTACTTTCACAGGCAATTATAGTGCCAAGTTTCATTTTTTGCCTCCAGAAAAATCAATCGACCGCTGATTCATCACGGAAATATACCGTAACTATTGTACCAACCTCAACCTCGGTGCCTGATGCAATACTTTGACTGTAAGCACGAAGTCCCGATATGGCGATATTTCCCGAAAACTCGATATTAAGACCAAGTCTTGCGGCCATAGTATTAACCTCGGTTGCGGTGTAGCCTGTAAAGTTAGGTACCGTAACCTTTGCGGTGTCGGCATCCTCGGTATAAAGAATAACCACGCCGCCTGTGGCAACCTTTTTGCCAACCTCTGGCAGCTGTCTTACAACCTTATCGCCACTACCCACAATCTTATATTCAAGCTTTGCGCCGGTAACCTTCGCCTTTGCCTCGTTCAAAGTAAGACCAACAGCATCGGGAACGTCGATAGCAAGCTTTTTGATTTCTTCCTCGCTATAACTGGGCTCGTAACCAAGATATGGCAATACATCAGCCATAATTTTAGCATTAACAGGTGCTGAAATAACACCGCCATAATAATTAGAGCCTTTAGGTTCGTCGAGCATTACCAAAACAGCAATTTCGGGATTATCAATAGGTGCTATTGTCATACAAGAGCTGATATAAAGATAGGTATCACCCGTTGCCTGAATTTTTGCAACCTTTTGTGAAGTACCTGTTTTTGCGCCGATTTTATAACCCGGTACTAATGAGTTTTTCGCACCGTTTTGCGCTACAAAGCCCATAAGCTCACGCATTGTTTGTGAGGTGGTCTTTGAAATTACCTGACGTTTATAAGTGGTGGTAGTCGTGCTTACTACCTTATTTTCTTGATTAATAGCCTTTGAAACAAGATGAGGCTGAACAAGATAACCGCCGTTAACTGCAGCAGAAACTGCCGCCATCATCTGAATAGGTGTTACATTAAAGGTTTGACCGAATGAAGATGATGCTAATTCAACAACACCCATATTTTCTTGTTTATGGTAGGTCGAACGTGATTCACCCGGTAAATCAATACCTGTTTTTTCAGCAAATCCAAACGCCTTAAAGTATTTAGAAAAGGTTGAAACACCGACTAATTGACCAATTGTGATAAAAGCGGGGTTACAGGAATTTGCAATAGCCTGCTGTAGCATTTGTGTACCGTGTCCACCGTGCTTCCAACAACCATAACGCTGACCCGCAACGCTTGTGTGACCATTACAATAGAAGGTATTATTCTTATTTATAAGGTTTTCTTCAATGGCGATTGAGGCAGTTATAACCTTAAATACCGAACCCGGCTCGTAAGAGTCGGAAATAACCTTATTACGCCATTGGCGGTTTAAAAGCTCGCTTCTTAAGGTCGATTTTTTTGCCTCATCAGTTTCAGCATCAACCCTTGCTTGATCAACAGCAGACAAAACAAAGGGTTCGTTTGGATTAAAGTCACCTTTGACTGCCATCGCAAGAATAGCACCTGTATTTACGTTCATAACAACTGCGGCGCCACGCTCGGCAACCTTGTTTTGTGCAATAGCTGTTTCAAGATACTTTTCTGCAGTGTACTGAATATAAGAATCAAGAGTTAAAACAAGTGAATTGCCTTTAACGGCTTCTTCTACCTTTTCATAGGTAAATGGCATATCGGTACCGAGTGCGTTTTTAGCCGCAACCACACGTCCTGCAATGCCGGTAAGCTCGTTATCATAAAAGCTTTCTATACCCGAAAGACCCTGTTCATCAGAGCCAACAAACCCTAGCACAACTGATGCCAAGCTGTCGTTTGGATAGTATCTTTTAGTGGTTTCATCAAGACCGATATATTTTGTAAGCTTGTTATCGGCAATAAATTTACGTACTTTATCTGCAACTGACTTTTCAATTTTCTTTTTAACTATTACATAATACGAATTTTTGTCGGTATTTTTATAAACCGTATCGTATTCAACACCCAAAATTTCCGAAAGACCCTTTGCAATAGTGTCACGCACTGCATCACGTTGGTCAGCCTTTTTAATTTTCTTTATTGCGTTGGGTGTAATATAAACCGTCCAAGCGGTCGAGCTTGTTGCCAAAACCTGCATATTACGGTCATAAATATCGCCACGGGGTGCGGTAACAAGGCTGTCATAAAGCTGTTGTTCAGACGCTTTTGTCTGATATTCCTCACCTTTAAGCACCATTATGTTAAATAGGCTAACGCTTGAAACGCCCGAAAGCGCAACAATTACAACAAGCATTATTATAAAGGTTCTTTTTACCATAAGTTTACCAGGTTTTATTGCCATTTTGCGCTTCCCTCTTTCTGTTTTTTAGTCTATTAAAATGCCCGAATACGAGAGCCGACTTTTTTCAGCTCTCGTACCCTGTAATCAGTATATTATTTTTTACAGAATTTATTACTCTGCCTTAAGCAAAGTACCGTCAGCAGTTTTTGCTACGTTTTTGTCATTAACCTTAATATAGGTTACGTCATCCTTATCAGGCTTTTTCATACCAAGCTGAATTGCCTCAAACTCTAAATTAGCATAAGAAATTCTTCTTTGAAGTTCAACCTCTAAAACAGTTTTTTCACTGTCAAGCTCAGCAATAGCTGCCTTAACGTCGTTAATTTCCGACTTAACCTCGTTAATTTTAAGGCGAATTGAAAGATTACAGCAAATAGCACAAAGTGCAATAACAGTAATCATTACAACCGAAGCTGCGGGAGAAAGATGGCGTGCTGCTGCCCTGCGTTTTGCCTTAACCTTTTTAGCGGTTTTAGGCATTACCACAATATTATCTTTTACCTGCGGTTTCTTTGCCTCTTTAGGCATAAACATTTCAAAATCATAAGCAAGGCTGTCATTATAATACTTAATATTATTCATGCTCTTTCCCCTTTCCTTTAATTTTTAACGATTACACGAAGCTTTGCGCTGCGGCTTCGTGGATTATTTTCAAGTTCTTCTTTTGAAGGTTCTACAGGCTTTCTGTGCATTAAATGTCCCCTTGGTGTTTTTCCGCACACACATACGGGACAATCGGGCGGACAGGTACAGCCTGTACAATATTCTTTAAAGCGAAGCTTTACCATTCTGTCCTCTAACGAGTGGAAGGTAATTATAGCCAAAACACCGTCTTTGTTAAGCAGGTCAAAGGCGATATCCATAGCCTCGTTCAAGCGGTCAAGCTCAGCATTAACTGCTATTCTTATTGCTTGAAAGCATTTTCTTGCAGGGTGTCCGTCACGGCGGGCAGCCGCAGGATAAGCCGATGCAATAATTTCTGCTAGCTTTGTTGTAGTAGTTATTCGTGCTTTTGCACGTTCGGCAACAATTCTATCAGCAATCTTGCGTGAAAACTTTTCTTCACCAAAACGCCAAAAGATATCTGCAAGCTCTACAGCTGTGAAATCATTTACAATATCCTCGGCTGAAAGACCGCTTTGGCTCATTCGCATATCAAGGCGTGATTCCTTATGATACGAAAAGCCACGCTCGGCGGTATCAAGCTGATAAGATGAAACACCCAAATCGAGTAAAATTCCATCTACCTTATCTATTCCCTCTTGGGCTGCAACCTTGTCCATATCAGCAAAATTGCTTTTAATCACCCTTGCGGGAAGGCCTTGCAGTCTTTCTGTTGCTATTTTAACTGCATCGGGGTCTTGGTCCAAAGCAAGAAGTAAACCGTTTTTAAGGCGTTTTGCAATCTCTTTGGAGTGACCTGCACCACCCGCAGTACCATCAATGTAAATTCCGTCAGGTTTAATACAAAGCGAATCAATAGTTTCACTAAGCAAAACCGATATATGATTGAATTCCATATTAGAAATTTAACTCCTCAACAATTGAAGCAATAGCTTCGGGTGTGTACTTGCTGTTTTCATTAGCCCAAAGTTCGGTATTCCAAATTTCCAAATTTGTTGCCATACCGATAATATGAGCTTCTTCCCCAAGCATTGAATACTCACGAAGCGTTGCGGGAATTAAAATTCTGCCCTGACTGTCAAAGCCAACAGTAAAGGTGCCATCATATAAGAAACGCTTAACGTCGTTTGACTTTGTGTTGGGAAGTGTGCTGATTTGCTCAACAAGCTTGTCCCATTCTTCTTTAGAGTAAACGCAAAGGCAACGCTTGCCGAAAATACTGCGGCAGATAAAAAACTCTTCACCAAGTTCTTCACGAAGCTTTGCAGGGATGAAAACCCTACCTTTTTTATCAATATTATGTTGATAGCCACCAAAAAGCACGGATTTTCACCTCTTTTTTCACCACTTTAGTGCACTTTTGTGGTTTTTAACGCCACTTTGCACCACTACAATGATATTATACTGCCCTAATTCGTAAAAATCAAGTGTTTTTTAGTATTTTTTATGAAAAAATAAAAAAAGCAAGGAATTTCACTTCCTTGCTCTTTATAAAAACGCTATTTATGATTAAAAACAAACTGATTTTCAACATATTCGCACAAAATCTTGTCCCCTGATTTTATGCTGCCGTCGAGAATTTTTTCGCTTAACGCATCCTCAACCTTGTTTTGAATTTCACGGCGAAGCGGTCTTGCGCCGTATACGGGGTCAAAGCCAATTTCGGACAATGCCTTTTTAACCGAATCGGAAAACGCAATATCGACTCCAATCGCTTTTGAACGCACAGTTAAATTACTTAGCATTTTTTCTGCAATTTCCTCAACCTCGGATTTTGTAAGCTTGGAAAAAACAACAATGTCATCAACACGGTTTAAAAACTCGGGTCTGAAAGTATTTTTCAGTTCACCCAAAACCGCAGTTTTAACGTCGCTGTTATTATCCTCACTTTGCGAAAAGCCAAAGCTTACACGCTTGTCGGTTATCAGCCGTGCCCCAACGTTCGAAGTCATAATTATCACAGTGTTTTTAAAATCGACACGCCTTCCCTGTGAATCGGTTAGAATACCGTCCTCAAGTATTTGCAAAAGCAAATTGAACACGTCGGGGTGCGCCTTTTCAATTTCATCAAACAGCACAACCGAATATGGGTTTCTTCTGACCTTTTCGGTAAGCTGTCCACCCTCCTCAAAGCCAACATAACCCGGTGGCGAACCTACAAGTCGTGATACGGTGTGCTTTTCCATATATTCCGACATATCAAGCCGTATCATCATATCATCACTGCCAAACATTGCGTTTGCCAATGCCTTGCAAAGCTCGGTTTTACCAACACCCGTAGGTCCTAGGAAAATAAACGAGCCAATCGGGCGCTTGGGGTCCTTAAGACCTACCCTGCCACGCCTTATTGCTTTGGAAACAGCTGTCACCGCTTCGTGCTGACCGATAATGCGTTCGTGAAGCACCTCTTCCATTTTTAAAAGCCGTGCGCTTTCCTCTTCGGTAAGCTGTGAAACGGGAACCCCCGTCCAGCTTGAAACAATCTCTGCAATTTCGGTTTCGGTAACATTGCCGCCAAGCTGCATATTTTCTTTATGCCAGCTATCTTTTTCGTTTTTTAGCTGTTCCTTAAGTCGTGATACCTCGTCCCTAAGTGCTGCCGCAAGCTCAAAATCCTGTGCAGAAATCGCTTCCTCCTTATTAGCTTCGGATTCAACAATTCTTTGTTCTAATTCCTTAATATTATCCGGTACTGCCGATGCTGTAAGTCTTACCTTTGAAGCGGCTTCATCTATAAGGTCAATCGCCTTATCGGGCAAAAAGCGGTCGGTTATATAGCGTACGGAAAGCTTAACCGCCGCATCTATTGCCTCATCTGTTATAGTCACCTTATGATGCGCTTCATACTTGTCACGAATACCCTTTAATATCAGTATACTATCCGCTTCGGACGGTTCATCAACCGTAACAGGCTGAAAACGCCTTTCAAGCGCAGAATCCTTTTCAATGTTTTTGCGGTATTCGGAAAGTGTGGTTGCACCAATTAGCTGAAACTCGCCACGTGCCAAAGACGGCTTTAAAATATTTGCCGCATCGGTAGAGCCCTCTGCCGAGCCGGCGCCTATTATTGTATGAATTTCATCTATAAACACAATCACATTATCAGATTTTATAACCTCGTCAACTACCGCTTTAATACGTTCCTCAAAATCACCACGATATTTTGTGCCCGCCACCATTCCGGTCAAATCAAGAGAAAATATTCGCTTATTTAAAAGTATTTCGGGAACATTGCCATCAACAATCTGCTGTGCAAGCCCTTCAATAATTGCGGTTTTACCCACACCTGGCTCGCCCACAAGACAGGGATTATTCTTTGTACGGCGGCAAAGAATTTGTATTACTCTTTGCACCTCATCATGTCTGCCGACAACGGGGTCAATATTTCCGTTTTTAGCTTCCTCAGTAAGGTCACGGCCGTATTTGGAAAGAGTGGGTGTTTTAGAATCCTTTTCAACCTTTGGTGCGCTTTCGCTTTTTCCGTTAAGCTCAACCCCCGAAGCCTCCAACAGCTCACGAGTAAGGTTTGCAACATCAACCCCCAAATCATTAAGAAAACGAATTGCAAAATTGTCACCCTCACCCAAAATTCCAAGCAATAAATGTTCGCTTCCAACTAATTGCTTGCCGCTTGAAATTTTGCTTTGCAACGCAATTTCAATAACCTGCTTTGCACGTGGTGTGAAAAAATCAGGCGAAAGCTTGGTGCGTGTACCACATCCGATTTGACTTCGAATAATATCCTCAACAGCTTCCGCCGTAACGCCGTGGCGGTTAAGAACAGCTGATGCCACTCCACCCCCAACACGCAAAAGTCCTAAAAGCAGGTGCTCACTTCCGACATAGGTATGACCCAATAATTCGGCAGAGTTTATTGCCTGATTCATGGCTTCGTTTGCTTTTGCAGTAAAGCCTTTAAAATTGTATTTCATTTAATCGCCTCAGTTTTAAAGAAGCGCTTCCCTTATCATATTAGCACGGTAAATATCACGGTCGTCAGCATTCATCGAACCGTTCACCTGCATAAGCATAAAGGGTTGTGCCTCTATCAAAATTTTAATTGGTGAGCATTCTTTATTAATTATGCCCATACCCTTTCCCAATTTAACACGGGAAATTAAATTTATCATTTCTTCACTTGATAATATTCTTGCATTTTGAAGTGTACCAACTGCACGCCAACAAATATCCTCAAGCTTTATAATATCTAGTGATTGCCTTGCAGCCTGTTCTTTTTCGATTAATTGCGTTGCAATAACCTTTAAATTTTCAAGTGCATTGCTTTCACTTATACCTAAAGTTATTTGATTGGAAATTTGATAAAGAGAAGCAAGTGATTTTGAACCTTCACCGTACATACCCCTTACAGTAAAGCCTATTTTGCTTATTGAATCAATAAGATTTGAAATTTCACCATTATTTTCGAGAGCAGGTAAATGCAACATTACCGATGCACGCAGTCCTGTGCCAAGATTTGTTGGACATTCGGTAAGATACCCCAAACGGTCGTCAAAGGCAAAATTAAGACTGGCACCTAAAAATGTATCAACACTTTCGGCTAAATCATAAGCCTTTTTTAAATCCATACCCGCACTAATTACCTGAATTCTTAAATGGTCCTCTTCGCCTATCATAATACTTATGCTTTCATCCTCTGACAGTATGATAGCCGAATTATCGGTTTTAGCTGCAAATTCGGGGCTTATAATGTGCCTTTCAACCATTGCATAACGCTGAATTTCCGGTATGTCGCACATATTAATAAATTTAAGATTTTTCGCAAAGGGTGAATTGCCGTTTAAAACCGCATTTTTCACTCGGTTATTAAGCTCACGACGGTCATCAGCGGTCATTCTGGCGGGGAAAGGTATTCCCTGAAGATTTCGTGCAAGTCGAATGCGACAGCTTACTGCAATATCATTTTGTGCACTGCTTTCAATATACCATCTGCTCATTTGCTATTCCCCTCCATTTCTTTAATTTTATCTCTTACAATCGCCGCTTGTTCATACTTCTCATCTGCCACTAGGCGTGAAAGCTCTTGTCTTAATTCGTCAATGGTTTTTTCTTTAGGTCTTACAATAAGCGGTGCACGGTTTGGAATTTTACCCGTGTGCTGTGTTGCGCCGTGTACCCTTTTAAGATAAGGCAAAATTTCATCCTTAAAGGTGTTATAACATTCGCTGCAGCCCATTTTACCGCTGTGTGCAATATCTGCAAAGGTTGAGCCGCAAACCTTACAGGTTTTTTGACTTTGAAGCTTCGGTGACGGCATATCGCCAAGCATTGAAGCAAGCATACCTGTAATTGAATTTGTGTTATATCCACTTTGGGCCGCACAGCTGCTGCAAAGATTATATTCCCTTACTATACCGTTGACCACCGTTTTAATATGTGTAGTGGCGTGATTTTTTCCGCATTTTTCACAAAGCATTAAAATTACCTCCTGTAAAATACTATATTTGAGTCATAAGCATTTGTTTTAATATTACCGCACGAATAGCATCCTTATGCTGCGGCGGTATATTTTGCATTACTGTATTTGACACTGCCGCCGCCATAACCTTGGCAATTTCGGGTGTAACAATGCCGTTTTCAATACAGTTTTCTAAAAGCACACGGGTGGAAAGAGCATCTATCCTGTCACCTATTGCATTGATAATATGCATCAGTGCAGAGGTGTGATTCATAACCACACGTTTTATTCTTATATATCCACCGCCGCCACGCTGACTTTCAATGATATAGCCGTGCTCGGGCGTAAAGCGTGAGGATAAAACGTAATTAATCTGACTGGGGGCACACCCCATAAGGCTTGCAAATTCATTACGCTGAATTTCGGCAATCTGCCCTTCAGATTCGTTTAACATCCTTATAATTTCTTTTGTAATTAAATCACTGATTCTCATATTATCACCTAAAATAAAATTTGACCTTCTCTGACTTTAATTATACACGAAAGTCAGGAAAAGTCAAACATTTTTTAAAAATATTTTTTTGTAACACCTTTTTATTGCTTTACATAGTATGTAACGAAAACCAAAAAGGAGGTTTGCAATATGTGTAATAATAATGGTTGTACCTGGATTATTATCTTAATCCTCATCCTCTTCTGCTGCGGCGGTTGGGGTAATGGTGGCTGTGGCTGTGACAACGGTTGCGGTAACGGTTGCTGCTAATCAAAGCATAAAAAATACGGCACCAAAACGGTGCCGTATTTTTTATTATTAAATCTTAAATAACAAATCTCCAAAGCTTGGATAAGGCCAATAGCTTGACGGAACAACGCTTTCCGCACTGTCAGCATATTTACGAATATCAGTCATAATCTTCAAAATTACGTCGTGATATTCCTTTGCCTTTTCAAGAATATCCTTAGAGCGTTCGGCAGAAGCCACCGCCATTTTAAGCGAGGAAGCCAACGCAAATAAATCCTTATTACAGGCCGAAAGTCGGTTAAGCAGCTCAAGCTCAACGCTTGCATCAACGCCAAGTGCTTTTTTATTGTTAATCACATCACACAAAAGATTTGAGTAAGCGGTAACCGCAGGAATAACGTCACGGTTTATCATATCAATAAGGGTTAAAGCTTCAATATGTAAAACCTTGGTGTAATTTTCCAAAACAATATCCACACGGGAATTAATTTCGGCACGATTGAGCACGTTATGACGCTCAAACAAAGCAATATTTTCTTCACTCTTTAAAAGCGGTACTGCATCAACTGTACTTGCAAGATTCAAAAGGCCACGTTTTTCGGCTTCTTTTTCCCACTCGGCAGAATAACCGTCACCGTTAAAGATAATACGTTTATGGTTTTCCATAACGTTTTTAACGATTGCATCAACCTCGGCATTGACGTCATCAGCTTTTTCAAGCCTTTCGGCATATTCTAAAAATACGTCGGCAACCATTGTGTTTATCATTACGTTAGTATCAGATATTGAAGAAGCCGAGCCAAGCATTCTGAATTCAAACTTATTACCCGTAAAGGCAAAGGGCGACGTACGGTTACGGTCAGAATTATCCTTTTTAAGCTCGGGAATAATTTCAGCCGCAATTTTCATTCTAACCCTTTCGGTATTTAAAAGATTGCCGCCGTTTGCGATAGAATTGAGCATTTCGGTAAGCTCTTCACCCAAGAATATTGAAATAATTGCCGGTGGTGCTTCATTACCGCCAAGGCGGTGGTCGTTACCCGCAGTAGCAACCGCAATACGAAGCAAATCCTGATGCTTGTCTACCGCTTCAATAACTGCGGCAAGTGTAACAAGGAACAGCTTGTTTTCAGCCGGCTTTTTGCCCGCCTTTAAGAAGTTTATACCAGTATCGGTCGAAATTGACCAGTTGTTATGCTTACCGCTTCCGTTCACGCCATCATACGGCTTTTCGTGCAAAAGACATACAAGCCCGTGCCGAAGGGCGGTTTTTTTCATAAACTCCATTGTAAGCTGATTGTGGTCAGCCGCAATGTTTGTGGTGGTATAAATCGGTGCTAATTCATGCTGTGAGGGTGCCGCTTCGTTATGCTCGGTCTTAGCTAGTACACCAAGCTTCCAAAGCTCACGGTCAAGCTCACGCATAAATGCCGCAACACGAGGCTTCAACACGCCAAAATAATGGTCATCCATTTCCTGACCCTTAGGCGGCATTGAACCAATTAGAGTGCGTCCGCAATAAATAAGGTCGGGGCGTTTATCATAAAGCTCCTTATCAACCAAAAAATATTCCTGCTCGGGTCCGACGGTGGTAGTGGTGCGCTTAACGTCACCATAGCCGAGCGCCCTTACTATACGAAGCGCTTGCTTGTTGATTGCCTCCATACTGCGAAGCAAGGGGGTTTTTTGGTCGAGCGCTTCACCCGAATATGAACAGAAAGCCGTTGGTATGCAAAGGGTTTCATCCTTTATAAAAGCGTAAGAGCTGGGGTCCCAAGCGGTATAACCACGTGCTTCAAAGGTGGCACGCAAACCGCCCGACGGGAATGACGAAGCGTCAGGCTCGCCCTTAATGAGCTCCTTACCCGAAAATTCCATAATGATATGACCGTCTTCTGTGGGAAAAATAAAGCTGTCATGCTTTTCGGCGGTAATACCTGTAAGGGGTTGGAACCAGTGCGTATAATGGGTTGCGCCCTTTTCAATCGCCCATTCTTTCATGGCAAAAGCAACAGTATCGGCGATACTGCTGTCAAGTGACTTGCCCTCTTTAATTGTGCTTTTTAAAATTTCATATGTATCGGCGGGCAAACGTTCTTTCATAACTGCATCGTTAAAAACATTTGTGCCGAAGATTTCATAAACCTTTTCCAAGTTTAATCCCCCACAAATAAGTTATACATTAATAAATATACTTAAAAATAATCGTTTTGTCAATTATTAGTTAAAAACTCGGCATTTTTAGATATATCATCCATATACTCCACCCAAAAATAGCAGTCGGGCATTTTAATGTTTGTTTTGCTTTTGGTTATTATCATATTAAAAAAGTCTGCACCGATTCCCTGATCTGCCATTTTTTCAAATATCGCTGAAATTATATCAACCCGTATTTTATCTGAATTATCCTGCGCCAATAAATCCACAACCTGTTCACCTGTATAACGCAAGGTTTCGGCTTCCCGCATAAGATTAATTCCATCAAAATAATTGCAAATATCTGCCAAAAGTGAATAATCTGCATCTACTAAAAAATCGGCGTTATAAGCTTCGGGATTAACGGTAACCATAATTTCCATTTGCTCAAAATCCATATTAAAGCCAACGCTTCTTGTGCCCATTTTAATTTGCACACTTTTGTTTTCGGGCAGTTGGCTGTAATACGGCACACTTTCAGCATCGTTTTCAACCTTTATGTTCTGACTGTCGATATAATAATACCCAAGTCCTATAAAAAGCACCAAACACCAGCCGCTTATAACAAAGGTTTTTAAAAATATTTTAAAGCTTGACACATAAATCACCAATTACCATTATGCCCCAAAAAGCAAAAAATAAGCGCCCCAAAAAGGGCGCTTAAAAAATTATTCTTCAATTTCAAGGGGTTTGTTTTCCATAATAGCAAGGAATTCTGTTCCCTCAATCTTTTCTTTCTCAAATAAAACCTTTGCGGTTTCGTGTAGCATAGGCATATTTGCTTTAAGAATTTCAATAGCCTTATTATACTGAGCTGTAACTATTGCTTCGATTTCTTCATCGATTAAAGCAGCAGTCTTTTCAGAATAGTTAGGTGTAGATGAAAAATCACGGCCGAGGAATACCTCGTTATTGTCGTTACCGTAAGCCACAAGGCCCAATTTTTCGCTCATACCATAGCGTGTAACAATCTGACGGGCAATATCGGTAGCACGTTCAATATCATTTGAAGCACCTGTGCAGATATCATTTTGTGTAAGCTGTTCTGCTGCACGACCGCCGAGAAGTGAACAAATCTGTTCCAAAAGCTGATTACGTGAAACGTGACCCTTTTCTTCGGTGGGAAGATACATTGTATAGCCTGCGGCCATGCCACGGCGAATAATTGAAATCTGATGAACGGGGTCTTGGGTGGGTAAGAAATATGAAACAACAGCATGGCCTGCTTCATGATAAGCAGTAACCATTTTGTCCTTATCACTTACAATATGTGATTTCTTTTCAGCACCCATTACAACCTTGATTGTAGCTTCCTCAATTTCAGACTGTGTAATCGCCTTTTTACCACGGCGAACAGCCAATAGTGCCGATTCATTAAGAAGGTTTGCTAAATCCGCACCGGTAAAGCCGGAGGTGGATTTTGCAATAGTATTAAGGCTTACATCAGGACCTAAAGGCTTGCCACGTGAATGAACCTTGAGTATTTCCTCACGACCCTTTGCGTCGGGATAGTTGACAGTAATTTGACGGTCAAAACGACCGGGACGCAAAAGCGCCTTATCCAAAACGTCGGGGCGGTTGGTAGCCGCCATAATGATAACGCCTTCGTTATCGCCAAAGCCATCCATTTCAACAAGCAACTGATTAAGGGTTTGTTCCCTTTCATCGTGACCGCCGCCAAGACCGGTGCCACGTTGACGACCTACAGCATCGATTTCATCGATAAATACAATAGCAGGAGCTTCCTTTTTAGCCTGTGCAAACAAATCACGCACACGGGAAGCACCGACACCAACGAACATTTCAACAAAGTCAGAACCGGAAATTGAGAAGAACGGAACGCCTGCTTCACCTGCAACCGCACGTGCCAATAGAGTTTTACCCGTACCGGGAGGGCCCATAAGCAACACACCACGTGGGATTTTTGCGCCCATTTCGCTAAAGCGTGTGGGATTTTTAAGGAAGTCAACAATTTCGGTCATTTCTTCCTTTTCTTCATCAGCGCCCGCAACGTCAGCAAAGGTTGTCTTTCGTTTGCCGTTGTCCCTGCGTGCACGGGATTTGCCGAACGTCATAGTTTTGTCGGCACCCATTGTTGCGCTCATTTTCCTGAATACAAAGAAATAAAGCAATACAAAAGCACCGATAAGCAAAACAATCGGCATAAGGCTTGTCAGTATTGCACCACTTTCGCCACGCTCATAATGGTATTTGATTTTGTCTTTTTCGGTTTTAGCCGCTTGGTTAATTTCCTCAACCTTTTCGTGAACGTCGTACCAGAACATTTGAGTGTCGGCAACGGTAAAGCGATATTTTTTACCGTTTTCACGCAAAACGTAGGTTAACTGACCGCTGTAATTGTTAAGCTCGTATTCTGAAACCTTGTTTTCTTTGATAAGCTCAACAATTTGATAATACTTCTTTTCAGCTGTGTTTTTGTTCAAATAAGAAATTGTGGCAACCGTTGCAATAAGTATAAGCGGTATGCCCAAATACAAAAGCACGTTTTTTAAATTCTTCTTCAAGGGTATTTTCTCCTTAAAACATAATTATTCAGAGTAAATTTTTGGTGAAAGAACACCGACATAACTCAAATTTCTATACTTTTCATTATAGTCAAGGCCATAACCAATCACAAATTCGTTAGGAATAACCTTGCCAACATAATCCGCTTCAATTTCAGCCTTGCGGTTTTCAGGCTTGTCAAGTAAAGTGCAAATTTTAACACTTGCAGGGCTTCTTACCTCTAAAACGCTCTTAAGATATGATAACGTAAGACCCGAATCCAAAATATCCTCAACTATAAGTATGTCACGGCCTTCGGGATTTATATCTAAATCCTTTTTAAAAGCAACTCTGCCTGTGGTTTTTGTGCCCTCGTATGAAGAAACCGACATAAAATCAATTTCACACTCAAGGTCAATATTTTTAATAAGGTCAGCAAGAAAAGGCACACTTCCTTTTAAAATGCCCACAAGCAATAAATTTTTATCCTTGTAATCTTCTGTAATCTGAGCGCCCAAACGCTTGCAGATTTGCCCGATTTCCTCTTCATTAATTAAGACTTTTTCCAAAAAATCCTTTTTCATAAGTACCCCTTTACTCTATAACGCCTGTGCGCACCTCGTAAACGTTTTTACTATTACTATTCGGAGCGCATCTTTGTGAAACACCCATACCGTAAACCCAGATAACACCCTCATCATCTGCAATAACAGGAATACTGTCACGAATTTTGGGATCAACCTTATTTTCGGTAAAAAGCTTATTCAATGTTTTTGTACAACCACGGTTTTTAAGACGGATAAAATCCCCCTCTTTTCTCGTGCGTATAACAACACTGCCAATTATTTTATCATAGTCAATTAGATTAATTGATAATAAATTGTTAATTTTTTGAAGTTTTACAAGCTCTGCATAAAAAACCTTGTTTTCGGGTTCTTCATTATTTTCCAAAATTAAAACACCGTTTTTTACAAAACCGTAATTATCATCCGGCAGACTGATTTTCCCACCGTTTTGACAAACCTCATACAGTTTATTTATATGAAAATAATCAAGCTCAATATCGGTTAAAACGGTTGCGGTATACTTAATAATAACACGTTTTGCCAAAGCAGACGGAAGGCTATTTATAAATTCACATAAAAGTCCGTCATCACTTACCGCTTTAAAAAGAGTTTCGCTTGCTATAAAATCAAGCGCTTCGTTATCCTCACGCAAGATATTAGTAGCACGTACAACCGCATCCTCAAGTGAGGGATTAATTTCTCTCAAAGGTTCTACAACCTTATGTCTGATTTTATTACGGGTGTAATCATCGGTTAAATTCGTACTGTCTGTAACATAAGAAAGGCTGTTATCAATACAGTATTTTTCAATGTCGTAACGACTGCAGAAAATAAGCGGTCTGATAAAATTTTCTCGCTTTGGGGGTATACCGCAAAGCCCCTTTGTGCCACTTCCCCTTGTTAAATTTAGTAAACAGGTTTCAACGTTATCGGAAGCGGTGTGAGCCGTAGCAATAAGACCGTCAGAATTGCGAGTTAAAAAATCATACCGCAATTCCCTTGCGCAAAGCTCAAGACTTTGCCCCTTTTCTTTTGCGGCTGCAGGAACATCTACCCTTTCACAAACAATGGGAATACCAAACTTGTTACAAATTGATTTTGCAAAGGCTTCATCTCGGTCGGCTTCGTTACCACGTATACCGTGATTAAGGTGCGCCGCCTTTAAGGTGATTGAAAGATCATCCTTTAAACACCATAAAGCGTGCAAAAGTGCTACAGAATCAGCACCGCCCGAAAGCGCAACAGTAACCGTATCCCCTTTATTTATAAGAGAAAAACGCTCAATAGCAGTTAATACTTTTTCTATCATTGTCTATATACGTCCAAAGAAGTAAAGCGAGTAAACTGACCGTTCCAATAAAGGTCAACACTGCCGATTTCACCGTGACGGTTTTTAGCCACAATGCACTCTGCCTTGTTGGGGTCGCCCTTGTCTTCATCATCCTTCTTTTCGTTGTCATAATATTTTTCACGGTATAAGAACATTACGATATCAGCATCCTGTTCGATTGAGCCCGATTCACGCAAATCTGCAAGCGCCGGCTTATGAGAGCCGCCTTTACCTTCGGTGCCACGTGAAAGCTGAGCACAAACAAGTAGCGGTATTTTAAGGTCCTTAGCCATAATTTTTAAATTTCGTGTAATTTCGGAAACTTCCTGAACACGGTTTTCGGTCTTTTTAGCAGATTTCATAAGACCCAAATAGTCGACAACCACCAAGTCAACCTTTTTCATTCGTAAAAGCTTTGCCTTCATTTCCTGAACGGTAATACCCGATGTTTCATCAAAATAAATTTGCGCCTTTGAAAGAACATCGCCCGCTTGTGCCAAGCGTGTCCACTCATCGGTGTCTAAATCACCTGTGCGAAGCTTTGCGCTGGGAATACCTGCTTCACTTGAAAGCATACGCTGTGCCAACTGGTCACGTGTCATTTCAAGAGAGAAAAAGCAAACCGTTTTCTTTTCGTTAACTGCAACGTTACGTGCTATATTAAGCGCAAAAGCGGTTTTACCCATACCAGGACGAGCACCCAAAATCAGAAGGTCTGACTTATTAAGACCTGTTATCATTTTGTCAAGCTCGCCAAGACCTGTGGGAATACCAATATAATCACCACGAGTTTCAGGGTTTGACATTTTGTTAAGGCGTTCATAGGTCTCATTTTCAATAACGCTTTTAATGTGGGTAAGACCACTAACCTCTCTACCCTGACGGATATCATAAATCTTCTGCTCGGCAGCGCTGATAAGCTTATCGGCATCCTCGCTGTCCTCGTTAATATCCTTTATAATATCCTGTGCAGCGGTCATTAGAGCACGGGCATAATAACGGTCACGCACAATGGCGGCGTATGTAAGCACATTTGCCGAGGTTGGTACAGTTTGTACCAACTGGGTTAAATATGCTTTTCCGCCTGCGTCATCATAAACGCCGTTTTTCTTAAGCTTTTCTAAAAGCGAAACCAAATCAATAGTTTGGCTTAATTCATACATTGAAGCCAAGGTTTTATAAATTTCCTTGTGCTGCGGAATATAGAAGAAATCGCTTTTCATATTAACGGCAATATCCTTAAGGCAGTTAGGGTCGATAATAATCGAACCGATTACCGCCTGTTCAGCTTCAACAGAATACGGAAGCCTTACGCCGTCTAAATCGTAAATTAATTTATTTTCGGCCATATTATTCAGTAACCTTTACGTTAATTTTTGCAACAATACCTTGATAAAGCTTAATTTCGGCTGTGTATTCACCAAAGTTTTTAATATCAGCAACAGACATTTTCTTTTTGTCAATTTCAATGCCCAATTTGTTCTTGATTTCGGCAGCAATTTCTTTAGAGGTAACCGAGCCGAAAAGCTTACCGTTTGAGCCTGCCTTTGCCTTAATAACAACCTCTTTACCATTTAAAGCATCTGCGGTGGCCTTTGCGGCGTTAATTTCTTCCTGCTTGTGATGCGCCGCAGCCTGCTCACGATTTTTAAGTTCATTTAAAGCAGCGTTATCTGCTTCAACAGCCAATTTTTTAGGGAACAAAAAGTTTCTTGCATATCCGTCAGAAACGTTGCAAAGCTCACCCTTTTTGCCGTGACCCTTAACATCTTGGAGTAAAACAACCTTCATAACAATTCTCCTTTACACTTCCATAATAATGGGTAATACCATAGGACTGCGCTTTGTTCTTGTAAACAAGAATCTTGAAACGCCATCCTTAATTTTGTTTTTAATTGTTGCCCAATCACGAATATTCTGGTACTGGCAACGGTCCATAATATCCCAAACCAAGTCACTGATTTCCTGTATAAGCTCCTCGGATTCCTTCATATAGATAAACCCACGGGAAACAATATCAGGACCTGCAATAACTTCATGTGTTACAGAATCAATAGTAACACCAACAATAATTATACCGCCGTCTGACAAAAGCTTACGGTCACGAAGCACAATACTGCCGACGTCACCAACGCCAAGACCGTCAACCATTACCCTGCCTGCAGTAACAACCTCGCTACACTTGACACCCTTTTGTGAAAGTTCAATAACCGAACCGTTTTGAGCAACAACGGTATTTTCTTTAGAAATACCCATAAGCTGGGCAAGCTCAGCATGCTTCATTAAATGCTTTTGCTCACCGTGGATAGGTATAAAATACTGAGGTTTCACAATGCTCATAATAAACTTTAATTCTTCCGCACAGGCGTGACCCGAAACGTGCACGTCGTACATTCTTTCATACACAACGTTAGCGCCACGCTTCATAAGCTCGTTTATAACCTTGGTAACTAATTTTTCATTACCCGGTATTGGGGTTGCTGAGATAATTATCATATCATCAGGTGCAATTTCAACCTGACGATGGTCTGAAAAAGCCATGCGGTGAAGGGCTGATAACGGTTCACCCTGACTGCCGGTTGTCACCACAACGATTTGACCCGGTGTATAATTTTTAATTGTTTCAATTGGGGTTAAAACGTCTTTAGGAACCTTTAAATAGCCAAGCTCCTCCGCAACAGATACAACGTTCAGCATGCTTCTGCCCGAAACGGCAACCTTACGGTTACAGCGTGCGGCCTCATCAATAATCTGTTGAATACGGTGAATATTAGATGAGAAGGTTGCAACGATAATTCGCTTACCCTCTGCCTTGGCGAAAAGGTTCGAAAACGACCCGCCCACAAGCCTTTCACTTGCTGTAAAGCCTGCACGTTCAGCATTTGTAGAGTCTGCAAGCAAAGCCAAAACGCCTTCCTTACCAAGCTCGGCAAAGCGGGCAATATCAATCACCTTATCATCAATAGGCGTTGTATCTATCTTAAAGTCACCCGTGTGAACAACAGTACCGCCCGCACACCTAATTGCAAATGCGGCCGCATCGGGAATTGAGTGATTAACGTGAATAAATTCAACCGTAAATTTACCTAGCTTTACAACACTTCCCGCCTTTACAACGTTAAGGTTGGCGCTTTCAAAAAGCTTATGCTCTTTAAGCTTGCCTTCGATAAGACCAATGGTTAAGCGTGTGGCGTAAATCGGAATATTGAAATTTCTTAAAAGATACGGTATTGCACCAATATGGTCCTCGTGACCGTGGGTAACAACCATACCTCTGATTTTATCCTTATTCTCCAAAACATAGGTAAAATCAGGTATAACTATATCAATACCGGGCATATCCTCATCAGGAAAGGACATACCACAGTCAACCAAGAACATATCGCCATCGTATTCGTAAAGTGTTATGTTCTTGCCAATTTCACCCAAGCCGCCAAGCGGAATAATTTTAATTGGTTTTTTGTTGGTTTTTTTATTGGTTTGTTTTTCGTATTTAACTTCTTTTTTAGGCGCATTCTTTTTAGGCGCTGTATATTTTTGTGTTCGGCTTTTTTGTGTATTCTTCTTTTGAGTCTTACTACTTGTCTTTTTGTTATATTTTTTAGACTCTTTATTTTCAGCCATTAATTTACCTCCATTATAAATTTATGTAAAATATACCGTACACTCGGCATAAAAAGTTCAAAATAAGTAACATTTTCCCTTATAATCATATCTCATAATATATTACTATCTTTCGCACCCGATTGTCAAGTGCAATAATAATATTATTATATATAATTTCCAAATTTATGCAAAAAAGACCGCCTTTTTACAGGCGGTCAAATTTTTATTGGTTTTTTAAATATTCATCAATAGCCTTTGCGGCGGTTTTACCCGCACCCATTGCGCTGATAACTGTTGCGGCGCCCGTAACAGCGTCGCCACCCGCATAAACACCCTTAAGTGAGGTTAAAGCGGTTTCCTCGTTAACAACAATTCCACCGTATTTATTAACCTCTAACCCCTTTGTTGTGTCTTTAATTAAAGGGTTGGGTGACGTACCGATAGACATAATTACGCAATCGGTCTTAATTTCATACTCGCTATTAGGAATTTTAACAGGTCTTGCACGACCGGATTCATCAGGCTCGGAAAGCTCCATACGGTCACACACAATACCGTTTACCCAACCGTTTTCATCACCATTAATTTTAACGGGGTTTGTAAGCATTGCAAAGTTAATGCCTTCCTCTTTAGCGTGGTGTACCTCTTCCAAACGGGCGGGCAATTCCTTTTCTGTACGGCGATAAACAATAGTAACCTCACTGCCAAGTCGCTTTGCTGTGCGAGCGGCATCCATTGCAACGTTACCGCCGCCAACAACCACCGTGTGCTTAGCCTTCATAATCGGTGTGTCACTATCTTCTTTATACGCCTTCATAAGATTGTTTCTTGTTAAAAATTCATTGGCAGAATAAACACCGTTAAGGGATTCACCCTCAATATTCATAAATCTTGGAAGTCCCGCACCAGAGCCAATGAAAACAGCCTTATAGCCTTCCTCGAAAAGCTCTTCAATAGTAAGGGTTTTGCCAATAACAACGTTAGTTTGCAAATCCACCCCAAGCGCAATCAAAGCATCAACTTCTTTTTGAACTATAGCTTTTGGCAAACGAAATTCGGGAATACCGTAAACAAGCACGCCGCCGGCGGTATGAAGTGCTTCAAAAATTGTTACCTCATAACCTTTTTTAGCAAGCTCGCCCGCACAGGTAAGTCCCGACGGACCCGAACCGATAACCGCAACCTTTATGCCGTTGCTTTCGGGTTTTTTAAGGGCTTCAGCACTGTGGGCATTATGCCAGTCAGCGACAAAGCGTTCTAGTCTGCCAATGCCAACGCTTTCACCCTTTATGCCTCGGATACAGCGTTCCTCGCATTGCTTTTCTTGCGGACATACACGACCGCAAACCGCAGGAAGTGATGACGACTTATAAATAACCTGATAAGCGGCCTCAAAATCCCCCTCTTTAACCTTTGCCAGAAATTCAGGAATATGTATATTTACGGGGCAACCCGCAACGCAGGGTGCATTTTTACAATTAAGACAGCGAAGTGCTTCATCAATTGCGGTTTCTTCGCTATAGCCTAAAGCAACCTCATTAAAATTCGTTGCACGAATAACGGGGTCTTGAGTAGGCATTTCATTACGTTTTAAAGACATATTTGCAGCCATTATTTTGCTTCCTTTTTAAACAAATTACAAGTATTTTCATAAGCGTGGCGTTCAAAATCACGATAGGTCGTTCCACGCTTCATAGCTTCATCAAAATCAATCAAAAAGCCATCAAAATCGGGGCCGTCAACACACGCAAACTTAGTAACGCCACCAACGGTTAAACGACAGCCGCCACACATACCCGTACCGTCAATCATAATAGGGTTCATAGAAACGGTTGTAGGTATGTTATAAGGCTTTGTGGTTGCCACAACAAACTTCATCATAATAAGCGGACCAACTGTTATTACCTCATCATAAACCACACCATTTTCAAGTGCTTCCTTTAAAGGCATCGTAACGTTGCCCTTAATACCGTAAGAGCCGTCATCGGTAGTAACAATAAGCTTATTTGATGCAGCCTTGAATTCATCCTCTAAAATAAGTAAATCCTTATTTCTAAAGCCGATTATCGAATCAACCTCGGCGCCCATTTCCTTTAATTTTTGGGCAATCGGAAGCGCAATGGCACAACCAACGCCACCACCGATTATACAAACCTTTTTAAGTCCTTCCACCTTTGTGGCTTTACCCAAAGGACCAACAAAGTCGCTTATATAGTCGCCCGCGTCTTTTTGGTTTAATTTATTGGTGGTACCGCCCACAATTTGGAAAATAATTTTAACTAAACCCTTTTGGCGGTCATAACCTGCAACGGTCAAAGGGATACGCTCACCCTCGCTGTCAACACGCAAAATTATAAACTGACCGGGCTCTGCTTTTTTCGCCACCAAAGGTGCTTCAATTTCCATTTGTGTAACGAAGGAATTCAGCACTTTTTTACTTGCAATTTTATACACTTTTTTCACCTGTTTTAGTAATTTTTGTAACTGTTAAAAGGTTGTCCACAACCTTAAATTCAATATGATATTTTGAAAATTCAAAGGCGTAAATACGCTCGGGATCATTTTGATAGTGCGGTCTTGGGTCACCCTCTAAAACCGCTACCGTTTTATCGTAATCTTCACCCAAAATCGCCTTAAACTCCTCAGGTATTTCTACCCTTAAATTGTCACTAAAAACCTCGTCAGAAAAGCCGCCTGAAGCATCGTTATGACAATCGGTATACGGTATATACGGCTTAATATCATAAATGGGTGTGCCGTCTAATAAATCAGCGCCCGAAACGTAAATTTCACCGTTTTTGATTTCTAAAATCTTCACACTTGAAAGACCAATGGGATTAGGTCTATAGGGCGAGCGTGTAGCAAACACCCCAACCCTTTTATTACCGCCAAGACGTGGCGGGCGAACGGTTGGCGACCAATCGGTTTTATCAACCTCTGAAAAGCCCCAAATAAGCCATAAATGTGAAAAATCCTCAAGCCCTTTAAGTGCGGCAGGATTTTTATATTCCTTTTCAAAAACAATTTTACCCACAGTATCCACCAAACCACTTTGACGTGGAATGCCGAATTTTGTGGGAAAATCGGTTTTAATTTTCGCTATAACCTTTAATTCGTTCATAGCCTAAAATTTGTAATTGCGAACAAATTCTTCCCAATCGGTTTTTTCATTTTCGGGAAGTGAATTATATTCTTCATAAACAATTTCTAAAGTTTTGTTGTAAGCCTTTTTGGTCTTGAAATAAGAGGTAATTACAACCAGCATCATACCCAAAGCACAAAGAGCTAAAATAGCATTTGGTGCCAAATGGCGCCAATAAAAAGCAATGTCTAACCCGCCCGCAACAGTGTCATCAATAAGAATATTCTTAAAAATCAATACAGTTGTTAAGGCACCGACAAAATTAACCCCACCAAACACAGATGATATTATTAAATTGCCGTTGTATTTTGAAATTATAGCTGCAGCCACTAACAATGCCGAAATCACCGAAACAATGATTGCTGTATCCAGCTGACCGGAAAAGCGTGAATCATCAATAAACAACAATATTCCTATAACATACAGCAAATTCATAACCACTGCAAAAGCCATAGCCAATATGTAAAACACCTTCAAGGTTTTATAAAGCTTGCCGTCTTTTTCAGGGTAGCTTATTCCCGCCTTATATTGCTTTTCACGGGTGCGTTTCATCACATTATCGTAGTAAATCATAATCTTCTCCAAAACAGTTTTCTACATTATACTACCAATTTTAAAAGTTGACAAGTGGCATTTTACAAATATAATAAAATAGTGCAAAAAAAGATAAGCTAGGTGGTAAAGAATGTCAAAACTTAACATTGTAATGGTCGAGCCTGAAATTCCACAAAACACAGGTAACGTTGCCCGAACCTGTGCTGCAACGGGGGCAAGACTGCATTTAGTCGGTCCTATGGGTTTTAAAATTGATGATAAAAAGCTTAAGCGTGCAGGGCTTGATTACTGGCAATATCTCGATATTACCTATTACGATTCTTTGGATGAGTTTTTTGAGAAAAACGATGGTGATTTCTATTATTTCACAACCAAGGGTCGCCACGTACACAGCGACGTTGATTATCCCGATAACTGCTACCTTTTATTCGGTAAAGAAACAAAGGGTCTTCCCGAAGAATTACTTATTAAACACCCTGATAAATGTGTAAGAATTCCAATGGAGGGTGAAATCAGAAGCCTTAACCTTTCAAACTCGGTTGCAATAGCAACTTACGAGGTTTTAAGACAATGGAACTACCCCGCTTTGCAAAATTTCGGTCAATTACACAATTATAAGTGGGAAGACATTTAAAAATTCTACATATAAATATTTAAATAAATATTGAAAAAAATATTTTTTGTGGTAAAATAGTAGTTGTAAAAAAATTAACAAACTTTGAAAGGATTGTTTCAAATGAGCGCACTCAATAAAAAAACAGTTGACGACATTAATGTAAAAGGCCAAAAGGTTCTCGTTCGTTGTGACTTTAACGTTCCGCTTAAAAACGGCGTTATTACCGATGAAAACCGCATTAATGCCGCTCTCCCCACCATTGAAAAATTAATTGCTGACGGCGGCAAGGTTATTCTTTGCTCACACCTTGGCAAGCCCAAGGGCGAACCCAAGCCTGAACTTTCATTAGCACCTGTTGCAAAGCGTCTTTCCGAAAAGCTTGGTAAAGAAGTTGTTTTCGCTGCTGATGACTGTGTTGTTGGTGAAAATGCAAAGGCTGCTGTTGCTAATATGAAGGACGGCGACGTTGTTCTTTTACAGAACACACGTTATCGTGCAGAAGAAACCAAGAACGGCGAAGCTTTATCTGCTGAGCTTGGCGAATTAGCTGACATCTTCGTAAACGATGCATTCGGTACTGCTCACCGTGCACACTGCTCAACCGTTGGTGTTGTTTCACACGTTAAGGAAGCTGTTGCAGGCTATCTTATCGGCAAGGAACTCAAATACCTCGGCAATGCTGTTGAAACCCCTGTTCGTCCCTTCGTTTGCATCTTAGGCGGCGCAAAGGTTGACAGCAAGCTCCCCGTTATTGAAAACCTTTTAACCAAGGCTGATACCCTTATCATCGGCGGCGGTATGGCTTACACCTTCCTCGCAGCTAAGGGCTACACCGTTGGTACCTCACTTATCGACGAAACTAAGATTGAATATTGCCGTGATATGATGGCTAAAGCAGAAGAAAAGGGCGTTAAGATTTTGCTTCCTATCGACTGCACAATCACCAAAAACTTCCCTGATCCTATCGATGCTGAAATCGAAGTTACCGTTGTTGACGCTGACAAGATTCCTGCTGATATGATGAGCCTTGACATCGGCACAAAGACCGCTGCTCTTTATGCTGAAGAAGTTAAGAACGCTAAGACCGTTGTTTGGAACGGACCTATGGGCGTTTTCGAAAACCCCATCTTAGCTAAGGGCACAATGGCTGTTGCACAGGCTATGGCTGATACAGATGCTGTTACCGTTATCGGCGGTGGCGACTCTGCAGCTGCTGTTAACATTATGGGCTTTGGCGACAAGATGACCCACATTTCTACCGGTGGCGGCGCAAGCCTTGAATTCCTTGAAGGCAAGGAACTTCCCGGTATCGCAGCACTTAACGATAAATAATTTTAAATTTGTAGGGCGGCAACGCCCTACATTTATGTAAAAGGAGATTTTAAAAATGAACAAGGCAACAAGACAAGCAGTTATCGCAGGTAACTGGAAAATGAACAAAACTCCCGCACAGGCTACCGCTCTTATTAACGAAATGAAGCCTTTAATAGCAGATGCTGACTGCAAGGTTGTACTTTGCGTTCCCTTTATCGATATCCCCGCTGCTGTTGAAGCTGCAAAGGGCTCTAATATTGAAATCGGCGCTGAAAACGTTCACTTTAAAGCTAACGGCGCTTACACAGGCGAAATTTCTGCTGAAATGCTCGTTGAATCAGGTGTTAAATATGTTGTTATCGGTCACAGCGAACGTCGCCAGTACTTTGGCGAAACCGACCAAACTGTTAACCTTCGCACCCTTGCTACTGTAAATGCAGGTCTTACTGCAATCGTTTGCGTTGGTGAAACACTTGAACAGCGTGAACTCGGCTATACCGAAACCTTGCTTAAATTCCAGACAAAGATGGCTCTCACAAATGTTACTGCTGACCAGCTTAAAAATATTATCGTTGCTTACGAACCCGTTTGGGCTATCGGCACAGGCGTTACCGCTACTGCTGAACAGGCAGACGAAGGCAACGGTTTCGTTCGTGAAGCTATTGCTGAAGTTTACGGCAAAGACGTTGCTGAAACTGTTACAATTCAGTACGGCGGCTCTATGAATGCTAAAAACGCTGATGAATTAGTTGCAAAGGTTAACGTTGACGGCGGTCTTATCGGCGGTGCTTCACTTAAAGCAGAAGATTTTGCAGTCATCGTTAAAGCTGCAAGCAAATAATTTTAAGGTGACAGTATAATGAAAAAACCTATTGTTTTAACTATTATGGACGGCTTTGGCTTTAATCCAGAAGTAAACGGTAACGCAATCAAAGCCGCTAATACTCCCCGTCTTGATAATATCTTTGCTTCTTGCCCTACTACCGAAATTGGCGCTTCAGGTATGGACGTTGGTCTTCCCGACGGTCAGATGGGTAACAGCGAGGTTGGTCACACCAACATTGGCGCAGGCCGTGTTGTTTATCAGGAGCTTACCCGTATTACCAAATCAATCGCTGATGGTGACTTTTTCACAAACGAAGCATTTTTAAACGCTGTTGAAAACTGCAAAAAGAACAACAGCGCATTGCACCTTATGGGTCTTTTGTCAGACGGTGGTGTTCACTCACATATTGAGCATTTATATGCTTTGGTTGAGCTTGCAAAGCGCAACGGTCTTGACCGTGTTTATATTCACGCTTTGCTTGATGGCCGTGACGTGCCTCCCGCAAGCGCTGCTGACTTTATTGACGCTTTAAACAATAAGCTTAATGACCTTGACTGTGGCAAACTTGCAACTGTTTTGGGCCGTTTTTACGGTATGGACCGTGACAACCGTTGGGACCGTGTAAACAAGGCGTACGCCGCGTTGGTTTACGGTGAAGGCGTTAAGACTGATGATGCCGCCGCTGCTGTAAGATATTCTTACACACAGATTGATGAGGACGGCAAAAACATTACTGATGAATTCGTACTTCCTACTATTGTCGAAGGTACTGAAAGAATTAAATCGGGCGACAGCGTAATATTCTTCAACTTCCGCCCTGACCGTGCACGTGAAATTACCCGCACATTTGTTGATGAGGCTTTTGACGGTTTTGAACGTGTTGGCGGCAAGCTTAACGTTTACTACGTTTGTATGACACAGTATGATGCTTCAATGCCTAATGTTGAGGTTGCTTTCAAGCCCCAGTCATTGGTTAACACCCTTGGTGAATATTTAAGCGTTAAGGGTCTAAGTCAGCTTCGTATTGCTGAAACCGAAAAATATGCTCACGTAACCTTCTTCTTTAACGGCGGTCGTGAGGTTATGTTTGAGGGTGAGGACAGAATTCTTGTCAACTCACCCAAAGTTGCAACCTATGACCTACAGCCCGAAATGAGTGCAAATGAAGTTTGCGATAAAGTTTGTGAAGCTATCGAAGCCGGCAAGTATGACGTTGTTATATTAAACTTTGCAAACTGCGATATGGTTGGCCACACAGGCTTCTTTGATGCTGCTGTAAAGGCGGTTGAAACCGTTGATAACTGTGTTGGCAGAGTTCAAGACAGCGTTCTTAAAATGGGCGGTGTAATGCTTCTCACAGCAGACCACGGTAACGCTGATAAAATGCTCGACACCGATGGTTCACCCTTTACCGCACATACAACCTTCCCTGTTCCCTTTGCTGTTATTGGTAAGGATTGCGAACTTCGTGAAGGCGGTAAGCTTTGCGACATTTCGCCAACAATCATTAAGCTATTAGGTTTAGAACAACCCGCTGAAATGTCTGGCGAATCAATAATTAAATAATTTTAAAAAGCCGATGTAATACATCGGCTTTTTTGTTTCATTTTTTAACAATTTTCGCAATTTTTACCTATTATATTTTTGCATTCGCAACACACAATAATATTGCAAACGCAAAAATATTTATAGGAGAGTAATTAAAAATGGCTAAACATGTAGTTCCCGAAGCTAAGGACGCACTCAACCGCTTCAAGATGGAAGCAGCTAACGAAGTTGGCGTTAACTTAAAGCAGGGTTACAACGGCGACCTCACCGCTAAGCAGGCTGGTTCTATCGGCGGTCAGATGGTTAAAAAGATGATCGAATCTTACGAAAACAGCATGAAATAATTTTATTTCAAATAAAAAACCTCTCATTACGAGAGGTTTTTTGTTGTTTAAAGAGAAATTTAATTTATCTTGCTTAAAAAATTAAAGATCCAAAAAATCTTTTCTGTATTCTAAACCAAATGCATCTGCAACGGCTTTGAGTTCTTCATCACGGATTGTATTAATGTGAGGCAAATGTGCTATTGACATATAAAGCTGTGCTGCCTTTTCAACAGTTTCAATAAGGCCGAAGGTTTCATCCATATCCTTACCAGCGCCGTAAATACCATGAAGTCCCCAAACAACAAGGCGATATTCTTCCATCTTCTTGGCAGTTGCAATACCAATTTCGTTATTGCCGCAAACCATCCAAGGAAGCACACCAATACCATCAGGAAAAACAACGATACATTCGGTGCACATTTCCCAAATGGTGTGAGTGAACTTTTTATCATCAAGCTCGTGAATATGTGTCATAGCGAGGGTTGCGGTGGGGTGTGTATGCATTACAACACGGTGGTTGGGGTCCTTCTTAAGTCTTGTCATATGGCTCATAAGATGGGCAGGAAGCTCACTTGTAAAACGACCGCCGTCCTTATATCCCCAAAGTAACTCTGCAGTAGTGCCGTCTTTAGCAATGCGGATAATACCAAGGTTGGTTTCAGGGTCAAATTCAACATTCTTGAAGTATTTGCCGGTACCTGTTACGATAAAGATTTTACCGATAAGGTCGGTCGCATCAAAACCAGTAGGAATAGTGCGGATAACTTTATCGAGGTCGAGATATTCGGCAACCTCATCGGTTTCAAGCATATAGCTTATGTTACCTCCGTTGCGTTCGTCCCAACCAAGGCGATACATATTAGCAGTTGTTTTCATCATTTCTTGCACAAATGGTGCGGTTAAAATATCTTTCATTTTAATTTCTCTCCTTTAAAATTTCAGTTTCATATTCTTTGACGGCTGCAAACCATTCACCATCAACAGGGGCGCCGCATACCTTACAGTATTCAGCCCATACGTCACCAAAAGGCAAGGTTTTGAGTTCTTCCTGTTTGACCATAAGCTCGGTCCAGTTATCCTTATTTTGAATATCAGTAAGTTCAGCATTAGGTGTAAGTAATGCCATAAGCAATGCCTTTTGTACATTTCTAAATCCTACTGTCCAAGCAGATACACGGTTAATAGATGCATCAAAATAGTCAAGCGCAATTTTAACGCTACCTTCTAATCCGCCACAACGCACGATTTCCTTGCAAATTTCTTTTGTTTCGTCATCTAAAAGCACAACGTGATCGCTATCCCAACGAATAGGACGTGTAACATGAAGCGCAACTTCGGGGAAAAACGCAAGTAAAGCGGGTATTTTATCAGACACAACTTCAGTTGGATGATAGTGACCGTTATCCATAAGCGGTATGCACTTATCTTTATTTGCAGCTGCATAAGAAAGTGAAAATTCCGCACTGCCAACTGTATATGCTTCAACACCGATACCAAAAACCTTAGATTCAACACAGGGCTTAACCTTATTAAAATCGAACGGTTCAGACAAAATTTCATCAATGGATTCTTTATATCTAACACGTGGGCCCATTCTGTCAGCGGGAATATCCTTGAAACCGTCCCCTGTCCAGATGTTCATAACACATTCTTGTCCGAGTTCTTCTGCCAAGTACTGCGAAATTCTAATACAAGCTTTACCATGCTCAATCCAGAATTTTCTAGTTTCTTCGTTAGGGCTTGAAAGGGTTAAAGGGTCGCACTTGGGATGTGAGAAAAACGTAGGGTTAAAATCACAGCCAAGGCCGCGTTCTTTACAAAAATCCACCCATTTTTTAAAGTGCTTGGGCTCGATTTTATCTCTGTCAACCCAACCACCGTTTTCATCATCAAAAATAGCGTAACAGGCATGTAAATTAAGCTTTTTAGTGCCAGGGCAAAGCTTTAATACCATATCAATGTCTGCCATTAGCTCTTCAGGAGTTCTTGCACGACCGGGATAATTACCTGTGGTTTGAATACCGCCCGAAAGAGCATCTACCTTTTGGTCAAAACCACGAACGTCATCACCTTGCCAGCAGTGGAGTGCAATCGGCACCGATTTTAAGGCTTCGATAGCCTTGTCAGTATCAATTCCCCATTTTGCATAAATCTCTTTAGCTTCTAAATATCTTGACATTATTCTACCTCCTGAATATCAAATGTATTTATAACAATTTTTCTAGCCTCGGCTAAATCGATATCGTTATTGGTATACATCAGCTGTGCAATAAGATTGCCAATGGCAGTTCCCTCTGTCGGTCCAACGGTAACACGTCTTCCCGTATACTCTTTAGTGAGTTTATTGAGATATCTGTCCTTGCTGCCGCCGCCGACAATAGCAACACGGTCTACCCTTTTACCTGCAACCTGCTCAATTTCCTCAACGGTGTTTTTATAGCTTGTTGCAAGCGAAATATACACACTTTTTAGTACGTCACCAATAGGAAGCTCGGGCTCGCCAAGATAATTTCTTATAGCTTCAATCATATTTTCCGGTGCTAAGAAGCAATCATCTGTCGGGTCAATAAGCTTATCGTAGCTGCTTTCCATTGCCATTTGCATCATTTCATCATAGGTATACTTCTTATCCAGATTTTTGCGAATATTTTGGAAAAGCCACATACCCATAATATTTTTAAGGAAACGGAATCGGTAATTTATACCGCCCTCATTTGAAAAGTTTGCTTCCATAGCGGCGGGTGTAGTAACAGGATAAAGGTTTTCGGTACCAACAAGGCTCCACGTACCTGATGAAATGAAAACTGAATTTTCATCCACAGGGCAAGCTGCAACGGCAGATGCGGTATCGTGGCTGGGACAAAAGATGACCTTACTATCAAAGCCAACCTTTTCCTTGATTTCATCGGTAAAGTTTCCGATATATGTACTTGGCAAATTAAGCTCGCCAAAGATTTCAGCATTTATGCCCAAAGCATCACACACCGATTTGTCAATCACTTTGTTTTCGGCATTTACAAGCCCTGTAGTTGAGGCGTTGGTATATTCATTTTTCATAACCCCTGTTAAGCGGTATGAAAGATATTCCGGCATCATAAGAAGGCGTTTAGCATTATTAAGCTTGCCGGTTTTTTTATCACACCAAAGCTGGAAAATGGTGTTATATGGTTGAATTTGAATACCTGTTTTTAAATAAAGTTCTTCTTTGCTTATTACAGCAAAAACCTCATCAACAGCCGTGGTAGTACGTGAATCACGATAAGAAACACAAGGCAATATTTCCTTATTGCTTCCGTCAAACAGCACGTAATCCACACCCCATGTGTCTATTGCCACGGTTTCAGGTATTTTGCCCATTTTTTTACATTCGGCAATACCGCTTACAACGTCGCTTGTAAGCTTTTCAATATCCCAAATAAGTGTGCCATCCTGTTCTTTGAAACCATTTTCGAAACGGTAAATTTCGGTGGTTTCAAGACGACCGTTTTTGAGTTCACCCAAAATGTGACGACCGCTGGAAGCACCAATATCTATTGCTAAATAATACACTTTTAAAAGCCCTCCTTAATACCGACTATACATAACTATACAATACTTGTGCCTTACCGCTAATAACAATTTTTAAACCGGCCGGCACAAACACGCTTGCCCCTTTAGTAAGATCAAGCTTATCGCCGTTGTACTCAATAACAGCATTACCTTCGAGTACAATAAGGGAAGCAAAGCTATCAGGTAAATATATATCCATTGTTTTATCAAGCTCAATTATCCTTGCGGTGAATTTTTCGCAAGTGGCAAGCTCGGTCACGCCATCTTCTATAACTCTGCCGATTTTACCGTAAGGAATTTTGGGTGCTTCGCATTTTGTGACCTGCAGTGCTTTATCTACGTGCAGTTCACGTGGTTTGCCATCAGCACCAAGACGACCAAAATCGAACACACGATATGTACTATTGGAGTTTTGTTGCACTTCAGCAATTAAGATACCTGCACCGATTGCATGCAAGGTGCCTGCGGTTATGAAGAAAACATCTCCCTTTTTAACCGGAACTGAATTACAAACCTCCAAAAGTGTATTATCTTTAATACGTCTTTCAAATTCTTCTTTTGTTATGTCCGATTTAAAACCATAAATTAGCTCGGCGCCCTCTTCACAGTCGACAATATACCACATTTCAGTCTTGCCGTATTCACCCTCGACCGATAATGCGTAGTCATCATCAGGATGAACCTGAACCGACAAGCTTTGCTTGGCATCAATAAACTTAATAAGTATCGGAAAATATGAAAAATCAGCTGCATTTTTGCCAAGCGCTTCGCTTCCCCAAATTTCCAAAACTTCGTTTATTGTTTTCCCTTTATGTTCACCGTTAAGAACGATATTCATACCATCCTTGTGGCAGGATAACAGCCACGCTTCTGCGGCAATATCCTTATCGGTTTTAAACCCAAAGTCGGTTTTTAGTTTTGTGCCGCCCCAAATATAATCCTTCATGGGTGGCTTTAATAATAGCGGATACATTTTATACCTCATTTTAATTTCAAGTCAAAGGGTGATGCCAAATACCCCGCAGCATTATATAAATTATGCTCAGGAGCATTATTATACCCTAATGTTATTCTATTAGGAATTAAATTTGTTGTCAATAATATATTTAAACAATTATTATCAATTTGTATATCAAAAGGTAACGCTTTGCCGTCTTTCGAATATACGTAAAAATCACGCAAACCTTCCCCTTTGATATTAAGCCCCAAAGCGTGTGAAAAAAACAGTTTGATTTTATTATCAACGTATTCGTATTTTTCTAAAATAGGGCCACAATACTCAACATTTTCGCCAAATTGAACGTTTCTTACGGCATTTGCCAATTCATAAGAAACAGTTTTCTTTCGTACGGGATGAATTAGCTTGCTTTCCCCAGTATTAACAATGGTAACAAGGTAAGTATTATCAACTGTTTTTGACACTAGTTCCTGTTGACTTCTAATCATTGCCCAATCAGCAATTTCGGCATTTTCATTATATGGCATCAACTGAACGCAATAAAACGGCAAATTATCGTTCCAAATTTCACGCCAGTTTTTTATCATAATTTCCAGCATTTCGGCGTAATGAACACTTTCTTCATTACCACGGTTGCTTTCACCCTGATACCACAAAACGCCCGAATTGGGAAAAGGAACAATGTTTAAAAGCTTATTCTTATAAAGATAAGAATTATGATTAAATTTGTAAACGTTATAATCATTATGACGAACCTTTTGCATTTGGATATAGCGCTCACTATTAGTGTATTCCGGTGATGTCCACGCATCAACACGTGAAGCACCTTTTGAACAGGAAATCACACCCACGGGAACGCCTGTATGCTTTTGCAAAGAATTCGCAAAATAATAGCCAATAGCCGAAAATTTATCCGCACCTTTATCCCTGCAAATTATCCAATCAGCAGAATTATGTATAGGATTATTTTCTTCGTCAACACTGTTTGGCTCAGTAAAAAAGCGGATATTTTCATTATCGAAATATTCAATATCGGCAGTTTCTTCTAAAAGAAATTCTATATTAGACTGCCCCGCCGCAATATAAACATCACCAATTAAAATGTTTTTGATAACTCGTTTTTCACCATTTAAGGTAACCGTCATATCAAATGGTCCGCCCGCTTTATGTGGCGGAAGATAAAAATTAAATTTATCGTTTTTGGATATAAAGTTATAAACTTTACCGCATAATTCAATTTCTAATTTGCCTTCGCCGCAACCAAAAATGCAAATTTCCTTATCACGCTGAAGGACCATATTGTCACCAAAAATTTCGGCCAGATTCATATACAACACCTACTTACAGTTTAAGTTCGTAATTATGTAATTCCTTTAACTCCTGCAAAAGCTTATCAAAATCATCGGCGCTTAAAAGTTCTGCCCTAACAAATCTGTAAAGCAAGCTTCTTATCCCTAAAAAGGGCAATTCATGCAAGTGACAAGCAAAAAAGATTGAAATTTCGTTTTTAATATCAATCGCAGCAAAAGAGCCGGCTGCTCCATCCCAACCGAAATCAAGATATCTATCATCACCGCCGAAGCAACGAACACCCAAGCCGTAGCCGTGCGTGTCCCTAAGCCAAAAAGTACTTCTTTGTTGCTCAGTCAAGCGGTTAGTACTCATAAGCTCAAGAGTTTCCTTCTTTAAAAGCACACCAGTGCGAAGACCCTCTAAAAACTTGATATAATCTTCAACCGTGGAAATACAGCCCGCACCGCCGGAAGCATATTCACTACCAAGCTTGAAAAATGGCATAATCGGTTTTCCGATATTGACCGGTTTGCCATCCACAAATTTATATTGCTCGGAAACAGTTTCTATCTCATCTTCCGGCAACAAATAGGTAGATCGTGTCATACCCAAAACATCAAAAATGTTCTTTTTTACATAGTTTTCAAATTTTTCGCCTGTGAGAACCTCAACTAACGCAGCCAACACGTCGTGTGCCATGCTATATTGCCATCTCTCACCCGGTTCAAAACATAGCGGTTCTCTTGCGGCATATTTAAACGCCTCACGAGTTGGACTTTTGCCCTTTGTTTCTTCCCTGAATTTCATAAGTGAGGGTGATTCAAGGTCATAAGAAAGTCCCGAAGTCATTTCAAACAAATGCTTGATAAGAATTGGGTTTTCGGCTTTTTTAATGCCGTTTTCGGTTTGAACATTCATATTTTCAAACTCAGGCATATAGTCCGAAAGCTTGTCTTCAAGCGAAAAAAGTCCTTTTTCCCACAACTGCAGTACAGCGGTACAAGTAAGCGGTTTTGAGCAAGAATAAATATTATACCTTTCCTTGCCGTTAATTTTAACCTTATTTTCAAGGTCGCTATACCCGTTAAAGTGGCGGAGAACACATTCTCCGCCTTTGAAAACAGTAATATCAAAACCGGGCAAGCCCATATTTAAAAAAGAATCGCAAAACGCTTTTGTTTTTTCTAACATAATAAACCTCTAATTAGAATTCGCAAATAACAGTATGCTCACTACCCTCGGGGAAAATCGGTGCGATGTTACCGTCAATTTCCTCACCATCAACAATAAGCTTGTAATAGCCCGTTCTTTTAAACGTAATATTATATCTGGCATTTCGATAAACACGGGAAACAAATATATTATCCCAGCAAGTAGGAATACATGGCTTAATTTGAAGTCCTGTATATTCGCCCTTAACACCAAGAATAAATTCAGTTATATCACGATAAACCCAAACTGCCGCACCCGTAAACCAAGCATAAAACGAGAAGCCGGGACGGTATTTCTCTTGAGGACCAAAATACATATTGGTTATAACATAAGGTTCAACGCCTGAATTTGCGTTTTTGGGATTATCGTAACGCATCATCATAAGGCTTTCATAAGCAGTATCAGCCTTACCAAGCAGACAGTCAGCCGCAATTTTAAATGCAACACCGTGATTATAAACCGAGCCATTTTCATATCCACCGGGGATAAAGTAAGCCATACGGCCTATATGTAAATCACTTTCGCTGTAAGCGGGAGCGCATTGTACGTAACCAAAATCGCACTTCAATTTATCTTCAACGGTCTGCATAATTTTATTAAGACCCTTTTCATCAAGCATTTCAGCCAAAACAGCCCAAGTTTGAGCATTAAGGTATGTCTTGCCCTGATAGCTTTCGTGTGAGCCTACCTTTTCGCCCCAGTCGTTGATGCCATAGATAAACTGGTCGCCCTCAAAAGCATTTTCTAAAATAGCAGATTTAAGAACTTCTCTCTCTTCCGTCAATTTGGCAATAAGTTCTTCTTTACCGCCCATTATTTCACAAATGCGGCAAAATTCCTTAATTGCTTTGACAGTAGCTATACTAAGCCAAGCGCTTTCGCCCTTAAGCTGATTACCGGCGTTGTTGATTGAATCGTTCCAGTCGCCGCCGCCCCATAATACCATATTATGTTCGCCACGGTTATCCAAAAGGAAGCGAATACCACGGTACATATGCTCAAAAACAGTATCGTGTTCGTCACTTTCAAAATAAGGCACGTCTTCAACCAAAACGGTTAAATCGCCCGTTTCATTAAGATAAGCCAAAACTGCTTCAGGTGTCCAAACCGCACCGTCATAATAAGGGTCACGGTCAATAGGAGCAAAGGAACGCATTGGGTTGCCGTTAGGACGCTGGGTAGCAAGACAAACCATAATCTTTTCCCTTGCAAACTTGCCATCAAAAGCAGAAAGACCTGCTGTGTCCTGCATAATATCACGGAAGCCCTTGTTGTAAACTCGACCCCAGGTTTTGCCGAGAGAAATTTGACGCTTAAGCCAAATATTAACCATTGTGTTAATATATTCGTCGGGCGAATTAAGTACATAAAGGCCGTCCATCTTATCAGCATCGGCCTTAACCTTAGCAATAGATTCTTCAAAAAATCCGGGCTTTAAATAGGTATCGCAAGATTTTTTTGCATCCTCTAAATCGGTAGCCATACCCAAAACAACGTATACGGTTTTTTCTTCGCCTGCCTCTAAATCGAGCTGGAACTGCATAGCGCCGCAATAATTCGGGTCAAATGCAGAACCGATATTTGAAAGCTTTTCGTTATGAAACGCTACGGGGTCTGAAACGCTGTTATAAACGCCCTTAAAATTAATATCACTAATATCATACGAATCGGGCGACAAGGTCGCTTTCATATAAATACTAACGTAATTATGAATAATATTGTAAGCATCATGTAAGAAATATAAACCGTCAAGCTCACTGTTATAATCTGCTCTGCCGTAAGCCAAATGGCTTGTAACATTAACCGCAGGACGGCAATAAGGCACCAAATCGATTTTCTTAAGCTTATCGGTATTGTTCTTAACCTCAATTTTCCAAAGTTCAGCAAAGCCTTCGGTAGGGAGCGTAAGTGTATACTTTACCTCTAGGCCCTTATATTCACTAACGATTTGCTGATAACCGATGCCAACGTGACATTCGTGTTTTTCAAAAGGCTTATTTAGAAAGTTACGGTTAGCATCGTAAAACTCGCCACTTTCACGGTCCTTTATGTAAATTACACGACCTGCTTCACCATCATTAACTACAAAACGACGCTCCTCAGGAGTAATATACCTAAAGCTTTCGCCAAAACCAAAATGGTCTAGAATCAAAATAAATTGTTCGTTCCACAGAAAGTTTTTAAGCGGTCGGCGAGGACGCATATTTTCAATTACATATTCTTTTTTATCATTATTAAAATAGCCCAAATTAGACATATTAAAACTCCTTAATGCAATCATTCGGTATGAGTTGTTTTTCTATTTTTTTATCTTCATAAGCAATAGTGAAATCAATACCGTTTTCAGCAATACCCCAAATAGATAATAATTTTCCGTCTAAATCGGTTATAATTCTTGCACCGACAGAAGCAGTAAAGATTTTCTTGGAATCAATATAAGCCGTTACTTCCTTACCATCGGACACAAGCTTGTATACCTTACCGTACATATTTTGTGTATACTCGAAGGCACCCATTTCGGTAGCGGCGCTCCAATTAACCTTCTTATAGCTAATGTTAACACCGCAAAGCATACTTATATATTCAAGTGCTGAAAGCATTGTGGGGCCGTAACCATCCATACCGTTTGCAGGATTGCCTGTAAAGGGGTTATAATTTTGAACATACTTGCGATGCTTTTTAAGAATAGATAAAAGCTTTTTACCAATCTTCACTACTTCAGCATGATAGCCGTAATTAATAAGCGCTTCTATACATCTTTGCCATACAAGACCGTTAATGGGGCCCGACCAAGAATTATCGTCAATACCGTGTGCTTCTATACCCGTTTTTTCGAGCTCTTCCGCACAGTTTGAATGCTTACTATTAAGATGAAAATATTTATCGTTAGCCGCAATTGCAGGAACGGGATACGGTGTCCAAAATTCGTCGGGATTTAAAAGGTGTTCCTTAATAAACTGATCAGCCATTTCTTGTGTCATAAGTCCGCAATACATACACTTAATGTTTTCTTGTGTAAGCGCAGCAATAACATCATCGTTCTTATCACGAAGATAAAATGCGTGTTTTTCCTTATCCCACAAAACTTCCTCGGCACGTGTTTGAACAAACCTTGCTCCTTCTTCCCACTTGTCAGCCATTCCGTTTTCCAAAATTCTTGAAATTTCAGCCAAAACCTTACGGCAAGCATAGGAATAACCCATATATTGAGGCGATTTATAAGGCATATTCATATAATCGGTCGGAGGAGTTGACTTACCCCATGCTCCGTGCTCGGGCATTTTAAGTCCGTTAAGCATATACACGGTGCTATTATCCTCACCTACGTCCCAAATGCACCAGTTTTCGAGGCAACCGTTACCGGTACTGTCGCGATATGCCCAAAGGTAACCGTCAAAATCCTTAAGGGCGTTATAAAGCATATTCAAATAATCCTTATCCTCGCCTATAAGGTAATAAAGCTTGAGCGCAGGATACGGCAAAAAACAGCCCTGCATCCAATCATAGTGCGCAACCAGACCCGACCAAGGATCTCTATAAGAAATCATACCCGGAATTTTACCGTCACGACGCTGATATCTGAAAAATATAAGAATATTAGCCAAAGCAGTTTCGATACTGCGTTTAGCGTACATTTCCCCGCCCAAGGGCTGAGTTTCAAGCCAAACACCGTTATATTTGGCGCCTTCAATCAAAACGTCATAATCGGCAAAGGTTTTGATGTTTTCCTTGCAGAGAGCTTCGCAATCCTCCAAAACACCCTGCAAAGCTTTATCCTCTGCCGTAAAACTAACGCCCGAAGGTAAGAAATCATAATCTTTAATATTCCATTTATATTTAAATGACATAATGTTTTCCCCCTAAAATCTACAATAACACGTTTTATTGACTATATGCTTATTATTTTTCTTCGTTGTAATGCTTATAACCGGGATGCTTACCGGTAACCTTATAATAATTTTCACGAAGATACATAAGCTTATCAATTTGCGGTCTTTCGATTTCCTGTGCGCCGCCCAAAAGATGAGCAGTTAAAGAAATCTTTGCAAAAAGCTCTAAGGTTTCCATACGGTAATAAGCAGTAATCAAATCGCAACCAACAGTTAACGCACCGTGGTTTTGAAGCAAAAATACATCGTGTTCCTTAAGGTAAGGCGCAATTGCTTCGGGAACTTCATTAGTTGAGGGAGTACCGTAAGGAGTAAGAGGAATAGAACCTATAGCAATAACGGTTTCAATCATAGAATATTCATCTAATGCCTTGCCTGCAACTGCATAACCGGTAGCTGTCGGAGGATGTGCGTGAACAACAGAACCAACGTCCTCACGTTCCTTATAGCAACGCAAGTGCATTTTAATTTCGCTTGACGGCTTATAGCCCTCAAGACCCTCAACAACCTCACCGTTCTCGTTAATAATAACAAGCTTTTCAGGGGTTATAAAGCTTTTACTAATACCTGTGGGTGTAGCAAGAAAGTTACCGTCGGGCAATTTTACAGATACGTTACCGTCGTTAGCCGCAACCCAGCCCAATTGCCACATTTTATGGCAAACGTCACACATTTGCTCTCTTAGTTCTTGATATTTCATTTTTATCATGCTCCTTTTTAAAATTATAAAACCTTTCGGTTTTTACCATCGCCGAAGCGAACAATTTCTATTTTATTATCGATAGGGTCATAAACCATAATGTCAATAGCCATTTCAAACACATTTTCAGACCCATCACGTGAATGTCCGACAGCATTACGTATTACTACCTGTCTGCAAGGCAAATAGTTGATATGTTCGCCCTGCACTTCATACGGTTCACGCAAAAAATCAATGTGCACGTGACCGCTAAAGCAAGCAAGTACATTGCCTTTGGCTTTGACAATTTTAGCCGCATCCTCTGCATCGTCTATCCAACCGCACAACGCACTTATATACGACTTTGCTTCGTATTCACCGTTCCATACAGATAATTTGCTTTCCATATCGCCCGTATATTTATAGAAAAACGGAACGTGGCTAAAAAGTAAGACCTTATAATCGGTATTAAGTGCAATCTCATCTAACCATTTAAGCTGAGCTTCACCAAATTTCCAAAACGGTGTGGGATGCTCGGCATATAAATCGGAATCCGACGGGACTGACATAAACACAAGTCTTGTTTTTGCGTCATCAAAATCTACGTAATAATAGCCTTTACCGTCAATCCTGTTTGCCAAACCGTCATCATATTTGCCATTTACTATATTAAACCAAAATTGGGGCTTGAAAAAATCTGTGCCAAGCGCATCGTGATTGCCGTTCATAAGCAAAAGCGGACAATTAATTTTATCCTTTACCGTCCCTAATAATGCACCATACTTATCGGCTAGAACGGTCGTTTCAATATGCTTTTCTCGTCCAAGCATGGCAAAATTATCACCCAAATTAACGACAGCAGTCGGATTAACCGTATTACACAAGTTGCCTAAACAATCAACAAATTTTGCTGTTGATTCGGTTTCAATACCATACGAATGTAAATCCGAATACATTACAAAAACAAGCGAATTTGTTTTTACAATGCTGCGTACTTCCGCCCTTACACGCTCTAATTCTTGTAATATAATTTCTTTATTCATTTTAAATTCACCTTATGAAAGGGTAAAATTATACTCACCTTCGGCAATTTGTTCTTTGTTTCCGCCGTACATAAAACAACCGCTAACACCTTGTGGCAGCTTCACTGTAACTTGGATTGCTTTATCTTTTCGCTCCCACGAAACCGCAAGCTCACCCTGCGGCATTATATGTGTGGCATTAACATAATCAAGTTCATCAATAAAATCGGGTTTTATAATCACTTCATTAAAGTTTTTGCCGGTAGGATTAACCACGATACCCGCAAGAGTTTTATAAAACCAAGCACTTATATCACCCCAAAAATGATGATTTGGCGAATCCATAAAATTGGGGTCAAAGTTTTCCCAAAGGGTTGTAGCCCCTCGTTTAATCCAGTTACCATATGATGGGTAATCCGGACGGGTTATCATCTTGTAAGCCAAGCTACTGTAGCCAAAACGGCTAAGTACGTGGAAAATAACCCTGCCGCCAAGCACACCAACATCGATATGGTCATCAAATTCGTGTACAAATTCGAGCAGCTTTTCAAAAGCCTTTGCTTCCTCATCGGCTTCAAAAACGCCGTAATAGAGCGCCATTGCCTGACTTGACTGACAATCGCCTGATACCGTCATGGTATTAAAATTGATAAGATTTTCACGAATTGCCGCCTTTAAATCACTAGCAAATTTATCGGCATAATTTTTATATTCTTTAAGTCCAACCGCTTCGAACATCAATGATGCTTTATTAGCCATATCCATTGAAATAATGCTATCGGTAACTGCACGAGGTGCTTTTGGCATTACTTCAGGAGAATGACGTCCCACATGACACCAGTCACCAAGACCAAAATCCAAAAGACCGTTTTGTTCTTTTCTCGACTCTAAATATTTGAAATATTTTATAAAAGCATCAACCGATTCGCTAATCATAGCGGTCTCGCCACGATAAACGTATGTGAAATACGGCAAATAAAATAAAGCGCTATCCCAAGCGGGACCATTAAGCTCGCTATAACCCCAGTTTGCGGTTGGAACAATTCCGGGTACAACACCCTCGGGGGACATTGCCTTACGAACGTTATTCATCCATTCACGGTAGCTTTTTTCAGGGTTGAAATTAAGTAACATTTGTTCAGCAGATAATGCGGCATCAGCAGTCCAACCATTTTTTTCACGCTGTGGACAATCGGTTGGGAAATAATGGAAGTTTGAAATATCACTTCTTCTTGTTATTTCCTGAAGTTTGTTTACCGTTTCGTTCGAACAATTAAAGCTACCACGTGATTTTAAATCACTATGTAACACCACAAAGGTTAATAAATCTTTAGTTGCCTGTTCCTCAGTTATACCTGTAACCTTAACATAGCGGAAGCCGTGATAGGTAAAGGTTTGAGTATAGGTTTCGTTCTTCTCACCCTTGCAAATATAGACGTCCTTATGAACTATATGCTTATCTCTTTCCCAATAATCACGCACAAACCATACGTTGGCAACCTGAAATTTACCTTCTTTTAACATATCGGTATAACGAAGGACTATTTCTTGACCCTTAACCCCATCAACACATAAACGGCAAACGCCCGCATGAGAAATGCCGAAATCATAAATATAGCCATCTTCGTCTTTAATAATATCGACGGGCTTAATTTCGGTTTCTTTAATAATCGGCTCGGCCTCACAAAGCTTTATTTCACCCTTTGGAGGCTTGACATTAATCGCATTGCTCCACAAAGAATCATCAAAACCGACTTTATTCCAATTTTCAATTTCTAAATTAGCGTTATAGCTTTCACCAAAACGATAATCATCAGCAATTATAGGCGAAGCATGGGTTTTAAAGGTTTCATCGGTTAAAAGAGTTACTTCTTCACCGTTATTTTCATAAGTCATTATGATGGCAACCTTGGGCGCACTTCTAAAAGGCGCTTTATCAAAGTCCCAAATATACCCGCCGGGATTATTTTGAAGTCCGTTACCCAGTAAAAAAGCAATTACGTTTTCACCTTTTTGAAGCTCAACTTCATATTCATCATAATAAATATAATCATCTGTGTTGCTAATATAAGGTGCCAAATAGCCCTTGGTAATTCTTTCGCCATTAATATATAGCTCATAAAAACCGCAAGCGGCAATTTTAAGCTTACCCATAGTAACAGCATCACAATTAAATACTTTGCGCAAATACGGCGCAGCGACCGCCTTTTCAAGCGTGTTATATTCAATTGTTGCCGCAATAAAATTCCAATTTGCTGCTATCATAATAGTTCACCCGCTGTTTCGATTACTCTTCGTTTTTCTTATCCAACTTTTTGTTTCTGAAATAAAGAATTAAATCAGCACCAACCATAATTAAATTTAAGAAATAGAAAAATAATACATACCATTTATCTGCAAACGATGCCATATAAGCTTCGTTCACAAACTTTGATATTATACCCGCAATGTAGCCAAAGAAAATAAGGCACAAAAAGCCCAAACTTTTTCCCTTGGCAGTTCTCGCCTTATACGATTTAATTACATTCATCGGCCAAGACGCACCAAAGCTTAATATCATAACAATTTCTAACAATTCTGACATTTTCAATTCTCCTATAATCAGTATTTCAAAATCTCGGTTTTGAATTTATCGACACTACCCTCGAAAAGTATTGTTTTTATACCGGCAGCCTGTGCACCAATGATATTATTTATTCTATCATCAATAAAAACGCTTTCCTCGCATTTTAAATTATAATGTCGCAACAAATAATTAAAAATTTCTTTATTAGGTTTGGTAATACCAAGCTCCGCTGAAAATACAAGACCATCAAACATATCTAAAACTTGTTTAATTTCAGGTACAGTATGGTAGCTTTCTGCAAATGTTTTACTAATGTTTGAAAGCAAATATAAATGTCCACCATTTGATTTGATTTCCCTCAAAATTTCGGGCATACCCTTAATAAACGGTACATTTTTATACCAATTATCATACACAAGGCAAGCCTTTTGGTGTAACGCATTTGGTAAGCGGCTGCAAACGCCTTGCTTTACCTCATCATCAGTAATACTGCCCTCATCAAGCTTATCCCAATAAAGTCGGTCAAAAACAACCTCTTCAACCAATTTGGCATCCTTATAATTTTTAACGTAAACCGAAGTCATATATTCCGTATCAAATTTAACTAAAACCTCGCCAAAATCAAATATGTAGTTCTTAACCATCTAAAGAAAACTCCATTCCGAGCATTTTGTACTTTGCTCCTGCGGCAGCGTTATAGGGTAATTTTTCCCATACGCTGTCCCCAATTATTTCTTTGATTTTAGTTAAATTATCATCCGTATCAATAATACTGGGAATTAGCGGTGTACGAATAATATATGGTTTACCACTTTGTTTTAAGATTTTAAAATTATCAAGTATTACCTTGTTATCAACACCTGTGTATTTTTGATGTAGCTTGCTGTCAGCAAGCTTAATATCCATAATAACAAGATCGAGCTTTTCAATCACTGATTTAAATACTTCACTATCAGCAAAGCCGCTTGTTTCCATACACAGATGATAGTCCTTAAGCTTTTCAATAAGTGATAAAAGGAAATCGTGTTGTGCAAGTGGTTCGCCACCCGAAAACGTAAAACCGCCAAAAGAATCACCCAAAACATCAGCAGAGGCTTTAAGTTCTTTAACAAGGTCATTAACCGAAATGTCACGTCCGGTTATTTCAAGACAATTTTCAGGGCAAGCATAAATACATCTGCCAAACGGCCTACATTCATCATGATTGCACTCTTTTTGACAACTTTTGCAGTCAATACATCTTACCGACTTATACATAAGCTGAGGCTTGCGTGACAGCCCTTCAGGGTTATGACACCACCTGCAACGAAGCGGACAGCCCTTAAAAAACACTGTGGTTCGAATACCGGGGCCGTCATGCACCGCCATTTCCTTAATATCAAAAATTGTACCGTTCATATCAATACTTGATTTCAAAATTTATACCACTAACGCCACATACAGCGCCACCGTCTTTAAGCTCTTTATTATCAACGTGGGCAATCATCCACTTGTTTTTTGCCCATAAAAGCTTATCAGCATATTCACCGTCAAGAGGTGTATTTGTTCCCTTGGGAAGCGCAACAACCCAGCCAAATCCTTCAGAATTGGCTTCACAGGGACCATAGTGCAAGGTTGTGGCGTAACATTCTAAAACTGTGCCTGCGGGCACGTAAAATGCCTTAAATTTTGAAGAATCAATTTTATTATCCTTAACGTCCCACAAGTGACCAACAATAATTACAAGATCAGTTACTGCAATATTAATTTCACTTGAAGTGTGCCATTCGGTTGCGTTAAAGAAGTTGTTTCTACCCCAACAGTAACCGATTTGAGTATCCATTTCACCGAAAAAGCGAATTCTTATTTCATCAGCTATTGCAAGCTTTTCAAATTCATCAACGCTTGGTTTATAAGCTGAGCCGCTTTCGGGATTGGCAATTTTCTTGGCTTCATTAACGATTTCGGTAATATCTACACCATCGATTATTCTACCAAACGAGTTAAACTCATCCGAGCAAACGTCAAAAAATTCCAATTCAGGATTTAATTTTTTCAATTTTTCTAACATTTTAATCACCCTTTTATACTGTATATGCCTGTCGTGCAATAACGTGGTCTTGATATTCCTTATCAAGTTCAACAAAGTATGCACTCCAACCCCAAATTCTAACCACTAATTGACGGTGATTTTCGGGATGTTTTTGAGCATCCAGCATCTTATCAAGATTAACAGTATTAAGCTGTAGCTGGTGACCGCCACGATCAATAAAGTTTTTAACAAGTAAGCCCACTTTTTCAATACCATCATCATCGGAAAATACGCTTTGATGGAATTCAAGAGTTAGCGGTCCGCCGTTCATAGCATTTTCAAAATGCTGCTTAGTCATTGAAGCCACAACCGAAACCGGACCCTTTACCTTTGCAAAAAGCGATACGGAATAATTGGTGCCAAAGGGTTCTTTTTCTCTTCTGCCGTCAGCAGAAGCACCAATTTCATTTGCGTGCCAAAGATAATACATCGCACTGCCGGTACCCGCTCTGAAAATACCGCCACGGCAATTTTTTCTACCCTTGAGAGCGTTACCAAAGGCATCCAAAAGGTCAGTAGCAATACTGTCTACGAAATCATCATTATTGCCAAGTTTGGGCGCTTCATAACGTAGTTTGTGAAGCAATTCAGGAGTATTTTCAAAATTGCTGTCTACTGCTGAAATCAGTTCCGCCTTACTAATGCTTTGTTCTTCAAAAACATATTTCTTAATAGCGGCAAGGCTGTCAGCAGCGGTAGCAATACCCGTACCGTGAATACCAAAATTATTGTATTTGCCGCCATTATAAATATCGCAGTCCATAAGCACGTTCATAAAGGGTGACGGAACAAACCACAAATCCTTTATGTTATCGCAAATGCTGTCACATTCCTTGTTAATTTCGTTCTTTACGCTTGTGAAAAATTCTTCGTAAGAATTAGATGACAAAAGATTATTGTGTAATGCTATATCAACCGCTTTAGGATAAGACATAGCGCTTATATTAGCAACGTCAGCGCCTATAAATGGAACTATAAATTCCCAACAAGCTGCCACTGCATAATTGGTTGCATCCTTATAATCATATCCCATTTCAACAAGTGCCGGTATAACCACATCATCATTAGAATATTGTGGGAAGCCAAGACCCGCTTTAGTAAGCTTTGTAGCTTCGGTATAACGGTCAGCGGGTGTATTTTTAGAAACCCTCAAATTGATTTTTGGGTCAATCATTTTATTATTGCAAGAAGCTTTTAAGCAAAGCTCTGACAAGAAATTATAAACGTCATTTCCCTCTTCATCACAACCGCCAAGCATCATACTTTGACCGTTATCACCTTGCTGAACGCCAACGTAAATATCACTGTCAATATTAAAGGATAAGAAGAAATCCTCCAACAATTCAAGTGCTGTATCGGCAGTATAAACGCCGTTATCCATGTCTGCTCTAAGATACTGATACATATATCTGTCAAAACGACCGATTGTATTATGATAATTGCCTTCAAGCCACAACGCATAATGCAAAATGCGGAAAAACTGCAAAGCTTCACGGAAATTACGTGCCGGATAACGTGGCACCTGAGTTAATACCTCAACCAAATCTTCTCTGCCCTGTTTTTTAGCTTCTTCTAAATACTTATCCGAAAGCGCAATAATACTATCAATAGCTTTTTTACCATATTCATCGGCAGATTCACGCTTTTTCAAAAGACCTGCGGCAATTGTATCGTAATAATTGGGTGATAAGTTCGATAAAAAGCCAAGCTCGTGTATGTAATGCTTTGATTCAATTTCTTTCCACTCTTCATCTGTGAAAATTTTAGGAATATTAGAAACCGTACGCAAAAATACAATTTGTTGACCTTCTAAAATTACAGCCTTTTCTTCCTTGCAAAGCTTATCCAAGCGATCGGTCATACGTTCAATAGGCGATAAACCCTTTTGGGAATATTCGCTTGCCAAATCCCAATCAACGACATGACGAAACTCATGATGTTCTTTATTTAAAATAAAGCTATACAAATTCTTATTCATTATTTATCCCCTTTCAAATTTTAAAGTGTTATTTCATATACAGCGGCTGTAAGTGGTTTGGAAGCCTTAAAGCTAACCTTACCGTCAGCCAATGAAATACTTTTGTCATCGTTAATACACGGATATATTTCACTAATAGTGCCATTTGAAAATTCTTTTGGCACTTCAAAGCTTATTTCATCTTCGCCACCATTGCGGAAAATACCAAGTCTGATTTTGTTGGCATTTTTTAAGGCTAAAACGCTGTATCCTTTTGTATAAACCTTTTGCTGCTCGCCAATAAACACAGGCATTGCACCTAAAAGAAAATTTCGATTTTGCTTATAAACATCAATTCCCTTTTTGATAAGCGAAAGATTATAATCATCACATTTTTCAATGTGACCTGACAATGTCATTATTCCAAAAAATGCACACGACATGTTAAAAATTGTTTGCTGACCATCTGCCATTTGCTTGTAATATTCATCAGTATATGCTGAATTAATATCTAAACGGTGAGCATAGGTTGCAGGGAATGGAAAGCTCCAAATACCCATTTTTTCAGGAATCATACAGCCCTGCATACCACGGATTATCGATGGGTTGTTTGTGAAGATTTCCTGATCGCTTGTGCTTTGCAAATGGAAATGCTTTAAAGTTCCGTTATCACAGCGCATTGCTCCGCTTCCGCAGTTTTCAATAACCAAATCGGGCATATCCTCCATAAGCTTATCGATAAACTTGAAGAAGTTGTTGTTATTATCAATTAACGCCGCTGCAAATGAACCTTCGCCATCACAACCGACACCCGTACTATGATTATAGTCGTTCTTAATGTAACGAATACCCATATCATAAAGATGCTTTACTCTGCCGTATAAATAATCGGTAACTTCCTTGCATCCAAAATTTAAAAACTGTCTTTCTTCACCAATAGGCAAGCCACAACGAGTAAGTATTGCATCAGGTGAAATTTTGGAAATTGAAGTGTAACAAAATGCAGTTTCAAGCTCAAGCCATATACCGGGAATCATATTTTTAGATTTGATATATTCAATAATTGATTTGAATCCGCCTTCACCAAAAATGGCATCGTTTTCAATCCAATCACCAAAATCGGTTCCATTACCATTGCGAATAAACCAACCGTCATCTATACAGAAAAGCTCTGCGCCAACATTTGCGGCTGCATCAATAAGCGGTATAAGCTTTTCACGGCTTGGCATTGCCCACAAGCAGTTCATATAATCGTTAAAGCAAACCGTAAGCTCATCCAACTTTTTGCCGTTTTTACGCTTGTATTTTAAAAGCGATAATACAGCTTCATCAAAGCTTTCTGCCTCACCGTAAAGAACTGCTGGAGTTTCATAACCCTCGTTCGGCTCTAAAACCTTATAAAAACCGTTATTATTTTCACTTGTAGCGGTACAATCAACACTTAGAGTGCAAACACCGTTATCACCCACAGTACCAAGCTCGAAAGACCAATTAGCAGATGCTTCTAATTCAAAGTACCATGCTTTTTTATCAGTCTTATCCTCAATAATTAAAATTGGATAATACTTATGTGTTGACCAACTACCAGTACTTGAAATTGTTTTATCAATATGGGAGAAAGCATGCTTTGCAACAGGGTAAATACCAAGCTGGTACGGTGTAAGCGTTGTCCATTGTGCCTCACCCTGCCAAGCAAAATTACAAATATGTATAAGCACTTCCCTGTTATGAAAATCGGGAGCTATGTTTTCAAGATAAAGCGAACTAATATGTGATACACGTAAGGGTTTATCGGTTATATTGTAAATAACATTGCTTCTTTTAGTAACGCCGCTTTCTTTACAGTATACTGATTTTTTATCAACACTATATTTTAAAAGATCAAGTCTTTTTTCGCCATCTCTTTCAGGTATGTTTTTTATCATACTTGCCGCAACGTTTGAGCCGTTATCAACAATAACCTTAAAATCTTTCATAAAGCACTCCTATATTCATAAAAAAATTCAAGTTTTCATATGCGCAGTATAAAAATATACTGCGCATATTCTTTTTAACATAACACAGGATTATTTTCTGCGTTTTTCATTGCCACCGTTTGCTATACGATATTCTTCCGGTGTAACACCATAATATCGCTTAAACACACGGTGAAAATAGCTCTTGTGGTTAAAACCAACTTCATATCCTATATTTTCAATACTCTTTGTAGTTTCAACCAGCATTTTTTGAGCAGTTTCAAGCTTTCTTAGATTTATATATTCACTAAGATTTTGACCGATGTTCTTTTTAAATAATTTAGAAAAATAAGGGAAATTATAACCTGAAAAAGCCGCTACCGAACTTGGTGTCACAGTTTTCAAATTATTATCAATATATGTCAAAATTGTTCTGACATCTATTGTAGCAACCTTGCTGCTTTCTAAAGTGCTTCGGTTAATGCGTATTAGTAATGCAAATAATACCTCCAAACAACCCTCTATTACGTCTGAGAATAAGTCGTTTTGATCATTAAATTCCTTTTCAATCATAAAAAGAATATTTTCAATTCTTCTTATTTCGTTGGGAGGAATATTAATAATACTCACCGGACCAAATTCATCGGCGTGCTCTTTAAATATTTGGGGTAACGAAGTAGGCTTAATTTGAATTCTGAAAACCTCGACCTCATTAGAAGTGTCAAACCTATGACGTGAATCTGGATTAAACAAGCTCATACACCCACGAGAGCACTCGTAGGATTCATCCTTTACGTTTTGATGATAGCTGCCTGATAAAACGTATTCCATTTCATAATACACATGAGCATGAACATTAACACCATAAGACGTTTTATACCGACTTATGGAATATTTTTTATCATTCTCAATGAATGCAACTGGCCAATGGCATATCATTTATAACACTCCAAATATTTTTTAATTAACCGATTAAAGATCGTCTTCTTCAAGCGGTTGATCTACAATATCCAAAACTGCGTTCTTAATTTTTTCTATTATTCCCTTATCGGCAACTTCTTCGCCCTTAAAAGGTAAAAATTTGTTATTAATAACGTCGCCATTAAAAAGCGAACGGTAAAACGTAAGACCGGCGGCATATCTTCCGTAAATTTCAGTAAGGTGATAACCGTCACGGTTTAAACTCATACCACCGTTTTTATAATCAAATTCAGGTACGGTTTCTCTGATATGCTGAATAACGTCACCAACAGGAATAATAGGTGCGTTTATTAGTTTGGATGCCATTTTATAGCAGTCTCTTGCACGAATATACATTTCTCTCTGGTCAGAATTATAAACCGGGAAATACGGATGAGTAGCATCACTTTCATAAGCCCAAGTTTGATAAATATAAAACTTTGCATTAGGTGACTGCTTTAAAATTATATCGTAAAGCTGATTGATATAAGGATAATAAGTAAATGGGCGGCCGCATTGAACACTGCCTTGATTAAAGGTTACGATATCCCACTCTTCCATTTCGAGAGCTTCCATAAAGGTAACCTTTTTACCGGTGTTGTGACCATCAATTATCAAATCATAATCGGCGGCATTACTTTCAATTTTATCCATATGACGCTTCAAGGTATGTCCCCCAATAAAAGGGCATACCAATTTAACTTCAATACCTGCATCAGCACAAATTTGTTTAAGCCACGTATGTGCATCTTCAGTGAAGCTATTACCAACACCAAAAATTTTAATCAAACCTATTCTCCCCATTCAAGTATAATCTTCTTTTCATCACAAGAAAGATTAACAGAATAAAGCATATCGCTAATTTTTTCAGCTTTAAGAGCTTCACCGTTAGCACAAATATTCTTAGGCTCGGTTTCACTGATAAAGCAGAATTTGCCGCCCTCTTCTACAACACATTTATTTTTAGCAAATAAACTAAAGGTTGCAGGTGCCATATATTTATCAATAATTCCGACAGGAATAAGTGACTTATTCAAAGGAATTATGTAATAAAGACGGAAATCATCATAGTTTTTAAGAGTAAGATCAAGCTTTTCGCCCTTTTCAAGTACGGTAACTGTTTTTGCGAAATAATCAACAACAGCGCAACGTTCGTCAGCCATTCCGTATACGTCGGTAATAGAAACAGTACCCGAAACACTCTTTTCGTCCTCGTCGATATTAAAGGCTGCTACTATACCACCCTTTTCGGTCTTGTTAAACACCTTAAATATCTTGCCGTTGTGCTCACAATCCTCAAGCAAGCATTCATATACAGGGCGTGCAGATTCTTTAAGACGAATAATCTTACCGTCGCTGTAAACAATAGGCATAATCTTTTCTTTAATACTTCTGCCAAGCTCATCACTGACATAAACGGGACCGCCGCTCATTGCACGAAGAACAGAATTCTTAACGCCTTGAGCATCATCAGACCACCACATATCCCAGTCACCGGTATAGATACTACCCTGAGCAAAAGCATTAAAGCTGCACTGTATAAGGTGTTGAACAAACCACTTACGGTCTTCAGGCATAAAGTCACCGCTAATACGATTAACAAGACTTAAAGGACGGTTCCAGAAGTTTTCATTAGCCATACCCATACAGTTGATAAGGTTACCGTCAAAATTACCTCCAACAGTTGCTTCTATAGCAGTATGAAGATTCTTAGCTATGTAACCAACGGGTGCCAAGTGTTCATAATTTAGAAGTATGCAAGACTGCCAGTCAACCTTTACAAAATCGGCATTACAATCCTTGAAAAAGCTATTGTACATATTAAAATATTGGAATAACTTATCAAGACGAGGTGACGGGATAAGACGTCCGTTATTATGGCTTATAGTTAAAAGGTCGCTATGCTCTCTTGCAATGGGACCTTCGGGGTCAATACCGTTCCAGTAGCCCAATGTAGGATACCAAATGCCAACCTTTAAGCCGTACTGTTCCTTAAGGTCGCCTACAGCAGCGGCAAGACCGTTCGGGAAGCGTACAGGGTCAGCTTCAAAGTTATATAACTCACGTGAGTGCATTGTGGGAATATTATTGTTATGTACTTCAGCCCACATATCGTCGATAATTGCCCAACGTACAGGAATTCCCTTATCTTTAAATTCTTGTGCCTTTTGAAGCAAGCCCTCGTGAGTAACGTCCATGTGGAATGCGTCCCAGCTACACCAACCGAGATATTCAAAAACTTCGGGATATCGTCTTTCTTTTCTAACCTTACCCTTTTTCTTCATAACTTTAAGACCGTATTCAGCAGTAATGTCAGGAAGCTTATAGGGGTCATTTTCAAAGCCGAGAATAAGAATATGCTCAGAGCATTTACTAATCGGGAAACGAGCATAGATAAATAAGGTTATGCCGCCTTCTTCACAAGCAATAATATTACTTTTAAAGTAATTATCGCAGGTAGTTAAAAGATATGCATAGCTATTATCAGCCTGTTTAGCTAATAAAGCTTGTGTTCTTATCGGCATTTCCTCTAACTTAGAAAAAATCTTGGTACCACACCAATAATCACAACGCATAAAGTTTGCCATATAGCTTTCACACGAAGGCATTGATTCAATATCAATACCCGCAGCGCTATCGGTATCAAGGTGATTTTGTCCCCAGTTTTTACCCAAAACAGGAGCATAATCGATATCAACCTTTAAAGCGGCAGTATTATCTTTAAATACAAGTGAAAGGAGAGCAGTAATATCATTAGTTTTGTTTGAAAAACTAATTTCATTTTCACTCGCCTTTACAATATCTAAATACTGCTTGTCGCCACCTTGACCTCTAACCCAGAATTTCATTCCGTCAAAAAGAACGGCATCATTATTTAAAAGGCAAAGCTTGTTATCATATAAAAATTTTGTCATTAACATCAATCCAATCTAGTAGTATAAATAGCCATTGAATTGGCCGGTAAAACGTCGGAAATTACGTCACTAACATTTTCAAATATCTTATCAATTCCAATTATTTCGCCCTTATCATCTGGAACAATCTTAGCCGAATCATAAAGATGACGAGCGAATTTAGCCTTAATTTCGGATTCGAATTCGATATTAACTTCACGTGCTTCTTTGCCTGAATTAACCGCTAAAATAGTATAATTACCATCGCTTGCCTTCACTAATGAAGCGCAAATCGTATCATTAACGTTGCCCTCGTAAATTTTTGAATCGTGGTCCCCTAAATACTTACTCATAAGCGTAAAAGCATAGTAAGAGGGATACGGTGTGTGTGTTCTTTTTAAGTTCGGCATAATACCAAAACGATGATCACCGTCAACGAAATTATCAAATCCATCCCATTTACAGAAAGGCCATCTTTGGTCAAACAAAGACCAAAGCAGGTTGCAGTTTACACCGGAATTCAAGAAAGCGGTTTGAATTTCAGCCAATGCAATTCCCTGCAAGGGATTTGTATACATATCGTAAAAACAAGCGTTATATTCATCAAACCAAAATTCCTTACCTTCGGGAACACAGCGAGTGTATCTTGAAAGCATATGGGAAACACCCGTATATAAGGGTACCTTATCATCCTTATAACCTATGCCACCCTTATAAGCAAGCCAAGCGGTGCTCTTTTGATCTTCGAAACTACCATTTTCTAAAAGTTCTTTATTATCGCCAACCTTATGAAGCGAAACTTTGTCATAAAACATTGTAGCCTCAAAAGGAAGCACATCATGGTATATACCTATATAAGCATAATCCTTATCACAGGTATTAAACTTCATTGAATATTTTTTCCACTCAAGTGAAATTTCATTAACAGGAATACTAATTACACTGTTTTCCGTAAGATTACTTACGCCTTCAAGACCTGCCTGAATAAGTGTATTTTCAATTTCAGTAGCTTCAAAAGCACCAAATAAAAATCCACGTTGCCAAGTTTCAATATTGCTGCCTTCAGCTGCCTTGGCATATAACTCAAGCACGTATTCGGTATTGGGTTCAAGCTTAACGTATTGTTGAGCTCTAAAACCGGGAACACTTAACTTCAATGAACCAATTCCGTTATAGGTTTCACGTTCAATATCGACCGTATCAATATAATCCATATATTTATGGGATGAATAAATATCAATACTGTCATCAATACTTTTTACAGCCCATTGAAGCATCTTAGGATCGCAATCGCCCATAACGCCGGTATTAGGACCTACAAGCTTAACGAGGTGTCGACGGTGATCTGCACGTAGTTGACGGTCAACCGCCCTTGCACAAAGCTCATATGCTTTATAATCGGGAAGGTCATCCCTTTCGCAAGAAAGAGTCCAACAACCATCATTTGGTTCAGTTAAAATAATAAGATACTTAATATTAGTGTATCCCCTAATTTCGATAAGCTGATGAACAACCTCGCTCACCCAATTTCCGTATTTTTTTGCGGCAATTTTTGGGTTTTCATCGTATAAGGGAGATTCTTTATTTATAAAAATATGACCGGCAATCCACCAAGCGGCATTGAGAGCAACCTCTACACCAAATTCCTGCATTTTCGAAAGCCACTTATAGAGTGCCTGCATTTCTTCGTTTTCCCAATTCCATTCGCCATCTTTATAAGCACACAAATCAAAAAAGGTACGAGCGATTTTAAGTTCCATATTCTTAACACGCTCAAGCTCTAAATTACGTTCTTCCTCGTTATACTGCTTATCAGGATAATCAGCACGAAATGTATATGCATGATAAATGGCGCCAGCACCATGAAAGTGCTCTTGAATACAATTATTATTGTTAAGTTTTAAAGATACTTTTTTAATTTCTGACATAAATATATCTCCTTAAAGAGACTCTTTGTAACGAAGGCAATAGCTATTGCCTTCGTTACAAAAAATTATAATTACTTCTTGAATTGCGGACCATAGGTCTGACAAGCACGATAGTCCTGACCTTCCTTATCCATTCCAAAAGCGTTCCAGCAAGCAGGACGGAAAATATCATCCTCGGGAACGTTGTGCATACAAACAGGTATGCGAAGCATCGAACACATTGTAATTAAATCTGCACCAATATGACCATAAGAAATTGCACCGTGGTTAGCACCCCAGTTATTCATTACGTCATAAGCAGTTTTAAAGGGGCTGCCCTCTTTACCGTCGGTACGGGGAGCAAACCAAGTACAAGGCCATGTCGGATTCGTTCTTTCCATAAGAGTATCTGATACTTCATCAGGAAGGTTAACTGTCCAACCTTCGGCAATTTGTAAAACGGGACCCAAACCTTTTACAAGGTTAAGTCTTATCATTGTGCAAGGCATTTCGGCCTTGGTGGTAAAGTGGCTCGAGAAGCCGCCACCACGGAAGTTATCAAAGCCGGCTTCGCACCAAACGGTAGCATCGGTCATCTTTTTGATATCTTCTTCGGTAACTTCCCACCATTTTTTCATTATGGCATTTCCGTTTTCATCGGTACATACGCCCGATGCATCAAGACAAGCCGCACCCGAGTTAAGAAGGTGAATTACACCGCCTGCTTCTTTTGCCTTGCCTTCAAATTCATAACCGGCAACACGCTTTGTAGCTTCGGGTGACCAATAGGTACGAACGTCAGCAAAAATCTGTGCACGGTGGGTAAGCAATCTCATAAAGAGCATACCCATACCGTTTAATACGTCATTTTCAGTAGCAAGTGTGTATGGCTCACGAGCACCCTCATAGTCAAACGAAGAACTCAAAAGTGCTTCGGGATAGTCACAGTTGGGCCAATGGTCTGTCCATTGACGCTGTCCTTGGAAGCCACCAACAATAGCATTATGGCCAACCATTTCTTCTTCAAAGCCTTCGGGCAAGTTTTTGTTTCCTGCCATAAGGTCCTTGATTATGCAATACATTTTGACGGTGAATTCCCACTGCTTTTCTTTTTCTTCGGGAGAAAATTTAACAAATTCAGGGTTATCGTCTCTTCCCTCTTTGCAATGTTCTTTAGTCCAAGCAAGGGCTTTTTGATATTCTTCCTCGTTATAAATGCCTTCTTCCATACGACGGAGAATTTCAACCTCGTCAACCGATTCAACACGCATACCGAAGTATTCTTCCATAAAGCTTTGGTCCATAATTGAACCTGCAATACCCATACACTGTGAACCGATTTGAAGATATGACTTACCACGCATGGTAGCAACCGCAATAGCTGCACGACCAAAGCGTAAAAGCTTTTCTTTTACGTCTTCAGGAATAGTGTCAACCATATCGGTGTCCTGTACTTCATGGCCATAAATACCGAAAGCAGGAAGTCCCTTTTGTGCGTGACCTGCCAAAACAGCAGCAAGATAAACTGCACCGGGTCTTTCGGTACCGTTAAAGCCCCATACACCCTTAATGGTGTGGGGGTCCATATCCATTGTTTCAGAGCCATAGCACCAGCAAGGTGTTACAGAAAGGGTGATATCAACACCCTCTTTTTTAAATTTATCAGCGCAAGCTGCAGTTTCGGGCACACGACCGATAGTGGTATCTGCCATTACAACCTTTACAGGTTCACCATTTGAATAGAAAAGATTTTCTTCAAACAATTTTTTTGCAGCATTTGCCAAAGCCCAAACCTGAGGCTCTAAGCTTTCACGTAACTTCATTGGTCCACGTCTGCCATCAACAACAGGACGTATACCAATTACGGGATAATCGCCAATATATCTGTTATTTGCCATAATTATTCACCCTTTTTTGCTTCTTTTTCTCTTAAAAGAGCGCCCAACTTCTTGAAAATTTCAATTGTAGGAGCAGGAATTCTGCCAAGACCGTCGGGGCCAACATTCAAAAGATAGTTGATGCCACGTTCATTAAGATGTTCCTTAATCTTAAACACTTCTTCAGCTGACTTCCAGTTATTATCAAAGCTCTTATAACCCCAAGTATCGTTGAGGGTACAAGCCGATTCATATAATGTTGTCATATAATCGTCGGGAATTTCATTATCACCGCAAGAGAAATAATCCCCAACACCGTTACCGATACGTGAATTGACAAGCGCATTGGGCTGATATTTCTTAACCATATCATAAAGCTCCATGCTCTGTTCCGGAGTAATAACACCGGGTGTATCGAACCAAATAAGACATAAGTCGCCATATTTGGTTAAAATTTCTTTAACCTGAGGTTTAATTTTCTTTTCAAAGCAAATAGAATAATCCTTTTCTCCTTCAGGGAAATCCCAATGGTTAGACCATCTGCAGCCCTTTAAGTCCTTTTCGGTTATGTTGTAACCGCCGCCGTGCTCTTCGTGCCAGTCAAGTTCTTGTGAATAATAAAGACCAAACTTCATATCAGCACGCTTACAAGCGTCAGCAAGCTCTTTGATAATATCACGCTTAAAGGGTGTAGCATCAACTACGTTAAAGGGGTCAGCTTCAGACTTAAATAGTGCAAAGCCTTCGTGATGCTTACTGGTAATTACAATATACTTCATACCTGCTTCTTTTGCGAGTGCTACCCATTCGTCAGCATCAAAGAAAACAGGATTAAAAGCCTGTGCTAATTTTTCATATTCTTTAATCGGGATTTCATAACGAGGCATAATCCATTCGCCAACGGGATCCCAGCCCTTAACCATTTCATCGTTATAGTCATAACGTTGACCGTTATATTCACCGGCAAGCAAGGAATAAAGTCCCCAATGGATCATCATACCGAATTTTGCCTCTTTAAACCACTCTTTATTAGTCATTTTTTTGCCTCCAAAATATAGTGCAATGACTATCCCGATTAAAAATCGGGATAGTCTTATAAATTACTCCTTAACAGTTGAATAAACGGTTATGGAACCTGCGGGAATTGTATCCTGTAAAACTTTATCAACGTTTTTAAAGCCCTTATCGGCATCAATCATTTCAGCCGAGGTATTAGGTTTGATTGTAACGGGGTCAAAGCAATATCTGTACATATTCTTGCCGATACTCTTCTTGAAGTTGATGCTTATCTTTTGTTCCATAGAGGTTGAATTGACAACGATAACGTTTTGGTACTTTTTGCCGTCCTTTTCGTATTCAACCATTGAAAGACATACACCGTTTTCTCCTTCAGCGTAATAAATCTTATTATTCGAGAATTCACCGGCAAATCTGGTAAGCAATGAATATCCGTAAAACAGCTTATAAGGAATTGCGCTGGTATAGAGCGAAGGAGCAGTACCTAAAATATGGATACCTTCTTTAAATTCGCCGCCTGTATCGGTTCTTGTAGGCCATACGATTTCAAACATTTGCCAATAAATACAACTGTTAACTCCCGAATTCATTGCAGCAATTACCGTTTGAGCAATTTGCTGAGCATAGAAGTCGGTCTTTTGATTTTCGATAGCGTTACCGCCATACATCCATTCGTCAAACCAGAACGGCTTGCCGGTTTTCGAAATAATTCTTACGAATTCTTCAAAATAATATACCCAGAGGTCATAGTTATCATCGTAAACAGATGCAGCTGAATTGATGGTACCCGAACCGGGCCATGTAGGAATATACCAGTGGAAGGTATAAACGTCGATGTAATCGTCAATTCTGCTAATCCACCAGTTGATTTCTTCCTCTAAGGTTTCACCCTCATAGAAATCTTTGCTTAAGCCGTACTGAGGACCGGTAAGCTTTACCATATCACGTAGACCCTCGTCCTTAAGCTTCTTATCGGTTGCCTGAATAACGTCAACGGTTACTTCCCAAGCATTCTTGGTTTCCTTTTTACCCGGAGCAACATAGAAGGTATATTCATTGAAGTGATAGGGTTCAGTAAACATTACGAAATATTCAATATCGTAACCACGTTTGATGATAACCTCTTCAATAAAGAGCTTAACCCAATCGGAGTACATATCGAGCATATCAGAATAAATGTTCAACTGACCGCTTATATACCAAGGAATAGTATATTTGAGGTGGTCTTGAGTGGTGGCATTGGCAATAGAGCCAATACCCCAACCCATATTAACTGCAACCTCAATATCACGTTCTTCCATAGCGTCAAGCCATTTATAGAACGCCTGCATTCTTTCGCTGTCCCAGTCGTAGATGACCTGGTCGCCGTTACGTTCTTTAAAAGCAAATCCGGCGTCCATATAAGAACGAACCATACCTACGTCCATATCGTCCATTCTTTTAAGTTCTTCTTCTATCTGAGCATCACTATAATTACGGCCGTACTCATCGGGCAAGAACATAAAGCCCTGGTTAATAGCGTTAACACCATTCCATTTAGAATTAAACACCTTATTGTTTTCAACATTAAGATTTAAAACCTCAGGATCAGATTCGGTAAATGTCTGTGTTTCATACACGGGGTCCTTGGCTGCAGAATTATCGGCAGGTACTTCTACCTTAGTTTCAACGTATTTGCCACAACCAGCAACACCTAAAACCATAACCAAAGCCAATACTAAAGCAATAATTTTTTTAGTCATCGTTTTGTACCTCCTTTAATTCTTCTTGCGCTTTTTAGCCAAAATAACAATTAAAACAACGGCTGCAGCGCCAACAACAAGCACGCCACCAATAATTGAAAGAACAATTACAAGCACGCTGGGGCCAACCCATTCTCTTGTAATGAGATACTTCTTATTGTTTGTGCCTTCGCTTCCCTCTTCAACAAGAACCTCTTCGGTAATTACTTTATCAGGGAAAGCAATCGGGTCGGTTTCTTGGAAAGCAGTCTTATAATCACCATAGGTGTTCGGGTCAACCTTAAAGCCACGTTCAGCAACAAAAATTTCAACCATATCAAGCTCTAAGGTACCCTTAGTACCCTTAATTACGAGATATGCATCCTTGCTGCTGCCAGAATTAAAGCTGAAGTTTACACGGTTCCACTTGCCGTCATCCTTCATAGGAAGCTTGCCGGTTTCACCGTTCTTAATGTTTTCAAATACAGTATATTCGCCGTCGCTATAAAGTCCTACGGTAATATCGCTGCCCTTTGAAAGCTTAGTCCAAGCTGCAAAGGTGTAGTTTTTATTCTGCTTAGAAAGCGGAATAACTCTTACGTATTCTTTGCCGTTAGATGCAGCGGCATCAAACTTGAACTGGTAATTCTGTTGCCAGTCATGTTCCTTGTTGGTTACCTTTTCTACTGTTGCGCCGTCAGTTAACGGACCCCAGTTTTCGTTGGTAACTTCTTCTTCAAAGTGAGAGTTTGAAACCTCATTAAAGAATTTTTCGGTATACTTAAGGTTTTCAAAATCGGGTGTGCGTTCTACAAGTTCAACACGGTCAATGTATATATCGTCGACCGAAGCACCTTCGTTACGGTTTGCATGGAACTTACAAATCTGGAAGCAGAAACCGTCTTTGTCGGTATGGTCCTTAGTAACAGTACCTAAAAGATACTTGTACCAACCGTTATTTTCTTCTAAAGCAGAAGCTTTTTGAGGTTTAATGTTAGTTGAAACACCGATATATGCATATTCGCCTGATTGAAGCATATCCGACTGGTCGCGGGTATTTGAACCAAGGAATGCATAATAGTAAACGTTTTCTGCCGGCTGTGCAGGCTTAATCCAAACGTATACGTCATAGGTGTAGTCATCCTTCATCTGGAATTCCTTGTTAGAAACTACGGGGAAGAAAATACTGGTTTCAATACTTTCCATAATCTTACCGGGTTTAGCGTGAAGTGATTGTTTGCCTTCTAATACGTTCTTAGGATCATTAACAATTTCATAATATTCGAAACCGATATCGCCAAGCTCGTAATCTTCAAAGCCCTGAACAATAACTGTACCGGGTTTTGCCTTACCGCTAAAGCGTGCTTCAAGCTTATGATTATCGCTAATGTCGTTTAAACGATAGGTCTTATTGGTAGAAACCAAATCACCGTATTCGTACCAACCTTCAAAGGTAGCGCCTTCAAATGCGTTAGCAACTACTCTTGCATCATCACCTGCTTGAACACCGAAGGACTTGGTAACAGTACCGAGTGTTGCATCGTTAGGTGAGGTTTCAATTGAATACTGTTCAGTTAAAGTGAAATTATCGAACCACATGGTTCTGGGTTCACTACTGTCATTAACGTCATAAATTACCAACTTAAAGTATTGCGCATTAGGAACAACCTCGCCCGTTGTAAGAGTAAAGGTTACGGTATTCCAGCCACGTGTTCCAACATTGTTGATAAATGACCACTGAGTATCTGAACCCATACCAAGGTTCTTTTTATCGTAACCAAACGCTGCTGCATAATCGGTAAACGGAGCTTCAACATAGTAGTCAAGCGAAACCTTATAGGTCGTATTTGACTTCATCTTTATACCCTTAAAGACATAGGTTTGGTTAGAGTTTTTAGAAGTATTAGTGTATTCGGTAGCATTAACAACCTTAAAGGTACCGCCCTTTTCGCTTGAGTGCTCGAATACAGCTTCTGCTTGCTTAAAGTAAGGATAGATTGAATCGTCCTTATCGTCAAAGGTAAGTTTGGTAACTACCTTATTGTTATCGATTTCGGTTTCTTCAACGGTAAAGTCATCAAAGAATACCCAAGCATCTGGGTTGAGAACAAGCTGGAACCAATCAGCCGAAGCGTTTGTAATATTACCTGTTGAGAATACTACCTTAACCTCGGTCCAACCGTCGGCATTATTTTTCTTAAACCAGGTAACGTCATTTGCTTTACCGAGAGCAGATTCGATAAACTTAACACCAAAAAGGTTTAACTCACCGCTTGCGGTGGGATTTGCCTGATAGTATTTAAAGATAAGCTTATATGTTTTGTTCTTTTCAAGAGTGAGGGGGCTCTTAGCACCGCCGAGAGTAATCGACGCACCGTCCTTACCTGCCTTCCCCTTTAAAATAGCGATTTCAAGACCGCTTAAGTTGCCCGAAGGAACGTAATCAGGGTCAATCTTAGCAGGAAGCTTAACAACAGTTGCACCAGCTGAGGTTTTACCTTCGTTGGTTTCATCAAAGGTTAAACGGGCCACTTCGGTATCACCATCGTATACACAGAAGTTATCAAGATAACCCTTAAAGCCGGCGCCTACGTATAAGGTATGATAAGCAAGGGCTTTATCACCTGTCGGAGTAAAGTTAACCGACTGGGTTGCCCATTCGTTAAGCTTGTCAGAGGTATCCCACCAATTTTGGCCGGTGATACCGCCACCTGTGTTATGAACACCAACATAGCAGTGACCTTTAAAGCTTTCATTAAGTGCATAGTTATCAAACTTTAAGGTATAAGTCTTACCGGGGGTAAGAGACATTTCGGGAACACCCAAAAGGTTAAACCAAATTTGACCTGATTGAATATCATTAGCTGAGTTATCAATATAAATCGCATAATTCGGTTCAGAAGGTTTAACTGTCGTATTGTTGGTTTTTTCTTTTTCAAGCTTAAGATAATTGTTATAATCATCTTTTTTAATAGTAAGACCGCTAAAGTTAGTTTCGGTACCTTCTACTACATTGCCTTTATCGTCAAGAAGCTTAAAGTTATCGATATAACCCTTAAAGCCGCCGTAAACGTAAAGAATGTGGTTACCGCTTTTAGCACCGTCAGCAATAGTGATTGTGCTTGTAGTGGTTTGCCAAGTGTTAAGTTGTAAATCAGGTTTCCACCAGTTACCTTGAGTTGAACCATTTGCCTGACCGCTTGCAGTACGGAAGTGGAAAAGATTAGAACTGTTAGGCATCTTGATAGGATAAACGTCAAAGCTTACGGTATAGGTCTTACCTGCTTGAAGCTTGTTGTAATAGCTTTCCATACCCAATTCGTTGAACCAGAAGTTTCTGTTATCACTGCCGTTGTCAGAAACCTTTGTGGTATCGATAAGCATTACGTAGTTATCCTCAGCTTCGCTTGAACCGCCTAAGTCACCAATATTGGGAACGTCGCCAACAGTGATTTTTTCAAATTCACAGGTTGTACGACCTACGTATGAAGCGAAATCTAATTCAGTACCGTCTTGTGTGAGCTCAACGTTCCAAATATAAAGCTCATCAGCACCATCTCTTTCTGCTAACCAAAACGAAGGAGAGTTCACACTTAATTCGAAGCTGTTTACACCTGCTTGAAGGTTTCCGGCTTCATTTCCATCACTAGAACCATAAACTTTAATTCTACCACTTTTAAGATAGTAGTCAAATTTTATAGTAGCTTTATACGCCTTACTGCTATCATAACTTGTGCGGAACGCTTCACCTGAATCGAATGTCATTTTATACGCAGGTGCAGTTAAATCAACTGCACTGCCGCTGCCGCTATTGCCTGAATTGTTGTCAGGTTCTTCATAATTTGCACCGGGAATATCTGCGAAAGAAATTTCTTCAAATTCACAAGTGGTACGGTCGGTTCTGTTAGCCATCTTGGCAGGGTTGCCATCGGTAACAATCTTAACGTTCCAAATATAAATTACTGCATTTTCGGTTGCAGTTAATTTAAGAGATTTGGTGTTTTTATCAGCTGTAAAGGTATGACTTCCAACACCGGGGGTAAGCTCGGTATCAAGGTTGCCAACGTTAGCTGAACCTGCAGTAACCTTGCCCTTTGAAAGATAATAATCAAAGCTATAAGTAATTTTATCGTTGCAAGGAGTATCAGAAGTTCTGAAAATTTCGTCCTTGTCCATAGTAAGTTTATATGCAGGATATGTTTTAGCCACAATTTCCTTAGGTAATTCAACAATCTTTGCACCGTTACTTACATTATTAAGATGGGTTTCATCAATATTAAACGAGAATATTACAGTACCTGTCGCATCCTTAACCTTAAAGTTATCTAAATAACCTTTGAATGCAGAATTACCTTCGCTTATAATATGGAAATAAACACCTGCTAAATTTTCGGTTGTAGTAATTGGGAATGAATAATGTGTCCATTCATTTAACTTTGTAGGTGCTTCATTCCATACCTGACCGTTGGGAATTGCATGGTCGGTATTCATATGTGCTTTAACGCCGTTAAATACAACTCTATGACCTAAAGTAAGCGCATAAACGTCAAACTCTACAGTATAGGTGTTGCCTTTCACAAGTGAAAGACCTTGCATACCAAGTGAGGTAAGCCAAAAGCTGTTGCTGCTTGAATTATCAAAGTAGGCAACATAGTCGGGTTCGCCGTTAAATGAGGGGCCTGTTGGCTTCATGCTGCCGCCTGCAAGCTGAGCAAGAGTACCGTATGCGAATACACCGCCGCCGCTGTAGCTGCCGCATGCTGTAGCCAAATCAAGATTAACCTTCTTGCCGTCTTCGCCGATAATTGAAAAATCTTCAATTAAAGCACTTGCAGAGGTGAAAGCTGAAAAATCAAGTTTATCACTTCCCTCTTTTGCGGTAAAGGTAAAATGGAAATTAGTCCATTCTTCAGCAGAAGCATTGTCATTAGTAGCAAAAGCTTCTACCGATGCTTCATTACCGCCGTATACCTTAATACCGAACATTTTGCCGTCGCTTGCCTTAGAAAGACCCATGGCATAAATATCCATATCTACGGTATACTTTTTGCCCGCTTGGAGCTGTAATCCGTTTACTGTAAGGGTTACAGTTTCTTCAGTAGCATTGCTTGCGTAAAAATAAAGTTTATCTGCATTATCTTGACCACCGATTGTAAAGTGGTCGTTACCGTCTACGATATCGCCGGCATCTTCGCCTTGGAAATCAATAATCTCGCCTTCTGCAGCATTTACGTTAAAAAGCAATGCGCTTAAAGGCAAAGAAGCCATCAAAATCGCAACGGCACATAAAACACTTATAATTTTTTTAGTGTTTAAATTCAAAAATTTAAAATTCATTAATTACACCTCTCGTTTAGGTTAGCTTGCCGCACCGCAACTTGTGCGGTGCGACGGGAGGATTAAATTTATTATTTAACTGCTTTATTTGCCTTGTTTACTGCGAAATCAAAATTAGTTGCATAAGACTTAACCTTTGAAGTTACCTGTGCGGCATCGGTAAGCACGATGTTATGGCAAACGTTTGCAAAGTCAACCTGTGCACCGTTGTTTACAACACCTTCACTTATAGAAACACGCTTATCCATCTTAGCCAACTCATTAAAGGTCTTTTCAAGGTTTTTGTTAATAAAGTTGTCAGACATACTATAGTTCTGCGGATCAAGGAAGTAACGCAAGAAGTGTGCTGCACCCTCAGAGTTTTTAGCACCCTTAAGTATGCCAAATAAGCAAGAGTCAACAAGTGCTACCTGCTTCTGACCCTTAGGCATGGGGAACGGAACTGCGTCAATAGTATCAGACATTTGACTAAACTTAGTATCAGATTCCTTAAACATAGCATAAGTAATTACAGAGAACATTGCAGCTTCACCTGAACGGAAGTGAGGCACACCATAGGTATCGTCGCCCATAATCTTATACTTGGTTCTAAATTCGTTGTAATATTTAATGTTATTCAAAAGCTTAGCATCAGAAAGGTTACTCTTAAACTTGGTGCCGTCATAGGTAATAAAGTCAGTACCGGCAGCCTGTAGCCAGTATGTCATATAGCCTGTACCACGGTTTATATAGCCATAAACCTGAGCGCCGTTTTCCTTATAGGTCATAGCCTTTGCAGCATCAAGGAAGGTATCCCAATTCCAGTTGCCTGCTTCCCAAAGCTGGCGAGGTGTTTTAACGCCACGGTTTTTAAACATGGTTTCGTTAAAGTACATAGCAACGAATTCATTAGTATGACCGCCCACGATGTTTACACCGTAATATTTGCCGTTAATCTTCTGAGTATCCATCAATGCCTTATCCCAAGCGGGGTCGCTGAAGTCAAAGCCCTTAATATCATTTAAAGGCTGCATAATGCTTGTGGGTCTGCCGGGGAAGTTAATGTTATTAAACATTGCAATATCGTAACCTTCCTTAGCAGCCAAGGAAGCAGAAATAAGTTCAGCATAAACGCCACCTGCATTTGCCGCAAACTTAAACTGAACCTTCATACCGGTTTGCTTTTCAAAGCTTGCAACAACTGCTTTTTCATCATTTGTTAACGGACGCCAGAAAAGCACCTTAACGGTTGTGCCCTTGAGGTTGGTGGGAACTTCAGTAACAATGTCCTGTGTGGCATTATTGCCTGTGCTACCGCCATTGTCGCCGCCATTTTCACCGGGAACTTCTTCATAATAAGAAGAGGTTGTGCCGCCGTTATCACAGCCTGCAAAGCAAAGAACCATTGCAAAAACCATAATAAGGGCTACGATTTTTTTAAGATCAAATTTCATTTCAAAATACATCCCTTTCAAAATTTATATAATAAATCCTTAATGGATAAATTAACCAACAATACCAACGCTGTCAATGCTCTTAATAAACTTCTTTTGAAGGATAAGATACATTATTAAAACAGGAAGAATAAACAACATACAGCTTGCCATAGCAACACCTGTGTGTGAATTTATAGCATCGCCGCCACGTAGCTTTATTAATTCCATAATGCCTGATAAAACCACGGCTAGAGGTTGGTTTTCATTGAAATAAAGTGCTGTGAGATAATATTCATTCCAGTGCCAAATTATTGAAAGAATGGTTACTGTCAAAATTGCAACGCTAGAAGACGGTACAATAATTCTTACGAAGGTACCGATAGGACCTGCACCATCTATCCAAGCAGCTTCTTCCAATTCTTTAGGAATACCCTTAAGGAACTGGATATAAATCATAATAAACAAGCCCGACTGATAACCAACACCAAAAATTGAAGGTAGATAGAAAGTAAACGGAGTGTTTATAAGATTTATAGTTAGGTCTTTTCCGATAAGGTCACCTATTATTGAGGTAATACCGAAAAAGTCGAAATTACGGAAATTTACATACTGTGCCAAGAAGGTCATTCTTACGGGAACCAAAATTGTTATAAGCAAAAGTGCATAAAGAATTTTGCGTTCGGGAAATTTAAACCTTGCAAAGCCGTAAGCCGCAACGCCGCAGGCGGCCACCTCAAGAAAGGCGCTTAATACCATAATTGATACGGTATTAAGGAAGGTTTTTAAATAATCCATAACATGAAATGCATCAATATAGTTTTGGTAGAAGAAGGTGGTCGGTATCCACGAAACGCTTGTATTCATAAAGTCGGATTGGTTTTTAAGCGAGTTCGAGATTATTTGAAAAAGCGGTGATAATACCGTAAAGCCAACCGCAATCAGCATTGCATAGCGGAATAAGGAAACTGCTACTTTTGATGCAACCTTTTTATATTCGTAATTCGATTTAAGGTTCTTTTTTAATGTTAAGCCTTTCAAATGTGCCACCTCCTTAATTCCATTTCTTCATAAGAATTCGGTTATACGCTAAAAGAATTAACGCACCGACAGCGCCAACCACAACAAAGTAAGCCCAAAGTATTGCTGCACTTTGGTCATATACGCTGTTTTTACTTATAAGGTCATATGCCTGCTTCATTATTGGGTTGTCAAATGCCGTAAACAGGTCAACAATAGTGTAAACCAACACAAGGAAGGTTACGTTGCCAAGCATTGGGAAGGTAACAAACCAAAATTCTTCCCAAGTGGTTGCGCCTTCGATTTTTGATACCTCATAAAGCTGGTCAGGAATTGACTGAAGACCCGCAACAAACAAAAGTATCTGAATACCGCAGCTCCACACAAGGTTAAATACCCTTGCAATATAATCAGACAAAAGCTCGGTTATTGACTGCGGAAGACCAAGGTTTATAAGCAACTCGTCAAACCTTATGCCTGAATAGGATTCGGTTTCGCCCATAGACGTGCTGAGTGCCGCACCTTCTTGAAGCGCAGCGCCTGTTACGAACTGCATTACAACACCTGTTGCAATAATTACGGGAAGGAAAAATACCGCACGGGCAAAAATTCTTCCCCTGAATTTTTGATTAAGTATAATAGCAAAAATTAAACTTAAAGCTACAATAATCGGTAATGAGTATACAAAAGATGTAACCGCATCCTTAATGTTATCCATAAAGTTGGGATCATCATTTATAAGATACTTAAAATGCTCAAAACCGACAAACGATAACATTTTATCGTTAACAAGTGAAACGTTACAAAATGCATAAGCAATTGAACTAAACAGCGGAACCAAAAAGAAAAGTAATAAACCGATAGTCCAAGGTAGAACGAACATTCTGCCATAACGAACCTTTAAACGCTCAATACCGGTTACTTTTTTATTACGCATATTCTCATCCTTTCTAAAAGTAAGTAAACATCAAATTACAATTAACGGTATACAAAGCTTTCAGCCTCAACCACACCAAAGGGGGTTTCAACCGCCTTATCAGTGTAATTAACAATAACCGAGGTACCGTTTTCAAAATCGGTCTGGTTAACACCGTCAGAAAGTATTGTATGCTTTTTAATTGTTGTACCCGAAACCTTTTCTAAAAGGGTGGACAACTCAGTGTAATTTTCAAAAATGTTTTCCTTATAATCAGAATAAACGCTTTTTGCCAAAACGCTGTCATTCAAGCGGAATTTTGCATTAAAGTTATTGCTTACTGTGTAAAGCAAGCCACAGCCCGTTTCAGCCGAGCTTAAAACTTCCAGTCTGGAATTTTTAGCTGTATTAACCGATTCGGAAGCTATGGGAACAAGTCCCTTAAATACCATACGATAGAAGGGTACCTGAGCATCAAGCGTCGTAAAGCCCGAATGTGTAGAAGGTGTTGCAATTATATGTGATGAATAAACCGCTGCATAAGCATTTGCACTTTCAGTTAAAAGTCCGGTTTTGCCCTTGCCTGAAAGTATGGCCGAAACATCACTGTCAAGGTTGCCCTTTGAATAATATTTGGGACTTTCATAATCGGAATATGCCATCGAACCGAGAGTTGAAAGCGATAAACCGAAAATTTCGTTATCAGTTGTGGTTTTCAAAGCCTTATTAAAGGCATCGCCGATTCTATCCCTTGCAAGAAGGTTATAACGGCCCTTCGCCTCATTAATGTTAGAAGCAGCAACCGCATAATAATACTGATAAGCTGTACCGCCGTTTTCAGCCTTTGCTGAATCGGCAATTTTTGTAAAGCCAACACCGGAAGAAGCAAAACTTAAAAGGTCAAAGTCAAAGTAAACGTCGCAAAGACCGCCAAGAGTTTTAACATCGCTCCACTTACCAAGCTTTTTATTAATCTTAAAGCCGCCACCGATTTTACCTACTTCCAAGCCTGTTGCACCAAAGCCCTTTAGCTGAACAACCGGCTTAACACCTGTGTTTTTAGTAATATCAGCCACAATTTCCTGTGCCTGTTTTAAGGTTGTAGCGCTTTCAAGGGTTTTATAAGGAACGCCCACAAAGGATTTTTCAGTCATAGCGCCGCCTAAAACCTGTAAATAAATAGCAGAATCCTTACCGTTATATTTGGTATTAAATTTTTCGGAAATATAATCACGGTAAAGCTTTGCCATACCCGAATATCCCGAATCTTCACCACTAAGCGGATAGTAAGCTACTGTACAGTTGCCGTCTACAAGACCATCACTGTAGGCATTTACATAGTTATAAAAACCACTTGCCATTGCAACCTTTTCGGTGTTACGGCCACGAACCGAGAATACAGCACGTGCACCCGAATAACCGATTGTGCTATCCCCTGCTGTTGCCTTCACGTCACAGGAAGCCGCACCCTCTTCAATTATTGCAAAGAGTGAATTTTCACCACGTGTAACACCAAATACAGGAAGTGAGGCATTATAAATGTTTTCGCTTATATGTTCGGTAAAAATAGCTAAATCGTTACCGTATACCGTTTCCTGATAACCACGTTCAGCACCATCACGCTCATCGGCATACATTAAAGCGCCGCTGCCAGAAGGAACAAAAACATAGCTGTCTTTTTCATCACTTGCAGGAATTGCTGCAAGGAAGGGTGCAATTTCCACCTGATAAACCTTATTGGTATTTTCCAAAATACCCAAGGTATCAACCGTTACAGTAAAATGGTCATCATAAAGCTTGTAAATAAGCGGAACAGAAATTTCAACATTGTTGAAGAAATAACCAATTTGCACACCGTTTTCGATTTGCTTTACAGTTATAAAGCCATCGTCCTGTACGGCGGCACCGTTAACGGTTTTTAGTGAATTATTGGGTGGGGTTGTATAAGTAACAATTAGAGGAGAGTTAAATAAAACCTCTGCTCTGGCACCGGCTTCAATACCGTTATAAAAATCATTAGGTATTGTAGACCAGATATAGCCATTCTTTTTATTGACAACCACCACACAGGATTTTTCATTATCCCAACGCATTTCAAGATTATCGTTTTCAGCAACAACCGTGCTTTCAAGTGTGTTGACACGAATATTTGATATATACTTGCCAACCGCACGGGGCTTTTGCATGCCGCAGGCAGTAAGGCTTAAAAGCATCAAGGATAAAACCATTAAAACTGAAATTATTCGTTTTGTTTTTAACACATTACCGCCCCCTAACGATAGAAAATTTCGGTAAATATAGAACCGATGAAATCAAATAACTGCTGGAACAAGATAAACAACATAAATATAATGAATACAACCAACAACATACCAAGAACAGTCAATATAGTTGTTATAAGGAATTTGAAGAAGTCATATTCATGAATTGCCATAATACCAACACAAAGAACTACTGCGGCAAGTATATGACAAACCACTGAAATTACAGTAAGAATTGCTGCTTCTTCAGGAATTAACATATTTGTTAAAGCTAAATTAAGTACTGAATTTAAAATTTCAGGTATTAAAGCGAAGCAGGTAACAATAAAGATTTCTTTAAGCTTACCCTTACCTTCTGCCAACACGCAAACGCCCCAGTTTACAATTACAAAAAGAACTGCAACGCCTACGCTACCAAGCAAGGTTTCAAATGAATTATATTCAGCAGGTTCAAATATTTTAAAGGTAAAACCACTGTAAATATCACATAAAACCTTAGAAATATAGAACAGTAGAAGTGCACCGATAGCAACAACCACCGAGCCCTCGCCCTTATTCTTTAATCTGTAGAATGTGTCAAACGGATGAATCACAGAATTAAGTGCAAATACTACACCATTTGTGCTCAGCTTCTTTTCAGCGTTTTTGCTCTTGATGATGTACCAAACAACACCGCCAATAAGCGCAGCGCCTAAAATAAGCATCCACCAAATGTTTTTGGAAATAAATTCACCACGTAACTGTTCGAAAGCTATAGCATAATCAGATTGACTAAAGCCAATTTTTGAATATTCAATAGCAGCTTCATAATCTTCATTAAGAAGTGCAGCTTTTGAAAGACCACGGTAAGCAAGAAGGTTGTTTTTATCTTGCTTTAATACTTCTTCCCAAAGCGCAACAGAATCGTTATACTTACCATCTAAGGTAAGAATTTGAGCTTGCTTGTAAAGCTTGCCATAATCAGTAAGCTTAAACGAGGTTACACTTGCATCAAGCGAATCAAGCACATAAAGCATATCGCCGTGTACCGCAACTGATTCAGGTCTTGTAAATGTGCCGTCTTGCATACCTGAACCAAAACCGCCACCGAATACTGCAAAAGAATTACACTTATTGTCATAAACAAAAATATGACCGTAGGTTGTATCAACCGCATAAACGAATCCGTCGTCATCTACACAAAGCTTTTTAAAGTTGGTCATTATGGGGTGACCCATATCGTTACGATAATCAGATTCATCGGCAAAATTCATTGTATCCGAACCATCACCTTCAGAATCTTTCAAAATGTTAATACCGGCGGGATTAAGTCGTCTGATTTGACCTGTACCAACATCCCAAATACTGTCAGTTAAACCAGTTAAGGTATAAATAAAACCACTTTTATCTATATCCATACTGATAAACTGATAAGGTAATTTTTGCTGACTGTTAGCACGCTTTGCTTCAGTCTGGGTGAGTCTGTCCCAAAGCTTTCCAAAAATGTCCACCACAGACGATTTTACGCTGTTTGCACCGTAGAAGCCAAGGAATTCACCCTGATCGGAATAAACAAGCGCACCATAATATGAACCACTGCTGAGTACATATATATAATCACGTGAGTCGGTCAACACCTTTATAGGTGCATAGTTAAAGTCATCAGGAATAACTGTAGCATCGGGTAAGCCGATAATACGCTTAAGGCTTCCGTCGGGGTTTAAAACAATTATCCTTTGACCGTTTGTGTCAGCGATATAAATGGTATTATCTTCTTTAAGATATATACCGCTGGCACCGCTAAAGTTTACTTCTTCACCATTTTGTACAGGTGAAGATATAACTCTTAATAACTTCATTTGACTGTCAACAACAACTATTCTACTGTTGTCACCATCAAGTATGTAAAGATTTCCGTCCTTATCACAATCCAAATCTGTCGGCATTGAAAAAGCGTCAATTCCGAGATCATAGCCACTAACCTTGTCTACTACCTCGAAAACCTCACGAATCTCAACCGCTTCCCTTTTTTCACCCTTTTGCCAATAAGCATAAGTGTTATAAGGAACAGTATTGGCTTCGGCTGCCGAAACGGTAGGCACTACCATAAAAGCAGCAAGAACAAAAACCATCAAGAGCACTAAATATTTTTTCACATTTATGTCTCCTTTCAGATGTTTTCCGTTATCCCTTAATACCTGCGCTACCCATTGTCTCCATAACGCTTCCCTGTGAAACCATGTACACTATAATAGGTGGAATAAGAAGAATAACCGTAGCCGCCATTGCGCTGCCCGAACGTGCTATACCACCTGCAGAAATCGTTGACATTATATTAGGTAACATTTTAAGTTCTTCACTAAAAATTGTTCCGGCAGGCTGCATTGACCAAATATCTCTGAATGCGAACAAGGCCAATGTGAGCCATGCGGGTTTCATTATAGGAAGTGCAATTTGATAATAAATCCTGAAAATGCCTGCGCCGTCAATTCTTCCGGCTTCCAGCAATGCATCAGGTATACTACTGTCAATAAACTGCTTAACTAGGAAAACACCCAATGTAGAAGGAAGATATGGCAAAATATAAACCCAATACGTATCAATGATATTTAACTTTGAGAAAATAACATATTGAGGAATTGCCAATGTGTATGCATTATACAAGAGTGCAAACTGAATCAACATAAATAAGGTTTGGCTACCTTTAAATTTAACCTTTGCAATAACAAACGCAGCCATAGAAGCAATAAAAATATGTAAAACTGTAGTTGAAACACTTACAAATAAGCTGTTAAAAATATATCTTGAAAGCGGAACACTCAAGTTAGATAAAAGCTTAGGTAATGCTGTGTAATTGTCTATGACAGGTCTTGTTACAAAGAAACGAGGAGGAAATATAAGTATTTCCTCAAGCGGCTTGAGTGATGTACATACGGTATAAATCATAGGTAAAACCGAAAACAAACCGAAAAGTATTAAAAAGAAGAAATAGAAGAAGTTACCCCAAGATGAACGGGTATATCTTCTATATTGAGCTTTTACATTTTTCATCTTTCTACCTCCGCTTATCTGCCAATGGCGTCAACCACTTTGCCAATAATGACACGGCTTACAGCCATCATAGCAAAGAGGAATACTGAAAGTGCTGCTGCATAGCCCATCTCGTATCGGCTTGTACCAACGTCTTGAATTAAGGTTACAAGTGTATCTACTGAATAGTTAACACTTGGGAAGCCTGCAAGAGCAGTTACTACCGCACCAATTGAGAACGAGCTTTGAATCTGCATTACAGCGCCAAACAAAAGTATTGGCTTCATAGAAGGAAGAGTTATGTACCAAAGCTCTGCCCATCTGTTTCTGATACCATCGATACAGCCGGCTTCATACATTTCGGGGTTAACATTTTGAAGACCCGAAATATTGGAAAGGAATGAAATACCCATACTCATCCAAAGCTGAACAACAACAATGATTACCATTACATAATTGGCATCTTTAAACCATTGAATAGGTTCAGAAACAACACCCAATGAAAGCAATGCACTATTAATGTAACCATAGCTATCACCGCTAAAGAGCACCTGCCAAATAAAATAAACGTTAGAGGAAAGTGCCGGAGCGTAGAAAAGGAATGATAAAATTGTACGTGCTGTTCGGTTAAGCTCGTTAATCATCCAAGCGAGAACAAAAGAAAGCATATAACCGATAGGACCCGTAATTATTGCTAGAACTAAGGTGTTACGAAGCACATTAGGGAACATATCATCGGATGAGAACATTTTAATATAGTTCGAAATTCCGTTGAATTTAGGAGCCGATATCATATCATAGGTTGTGAAGCTAAGCACAACAGATGATAAAATCGGAAGAACTGTAAAAACAAAGAACAATATTAAGAACGGAGATAGCATAATAAGACCGGTACGAACTTCGCTACTTCCTCGTGTTTTTAAAGATTTAACTTTCACGTGATTATCTCCCTTCTTTTATTATTCATACTGTGCACGTTTTTCAGCAATTTCGGTATCCGCAACCTTATCCCACTTGATAAGCTCTTCGTGAATACCCTTACCGCTTACAACGTTCCAGAAAGCCTGGTCAACAACACGGGGAATATAATATCCACCGGGAACCTCAGGCATTTCCTGCACCCAACGCCACTGTTCTTCAATGATTTCAAAATCGCCACGATTCCAAGAAAGCTTAGAAAGTGCTTCAACGTTTGAAGTCATATTTCTACCAGTTGTGCCAAGTATGGATTCAATATTTTGTGAATACTTGAGTTGTGCTTCATAAGATGTCCACCACTTAAGGAACTTCCAAGCACCCTCTATATTGTCGCTATCTTTCAAAATCGCACAACCACTGCCTGCACCTGCAAGTGAACGGTTTATTTCACCGTTTTCATCCTTAAAGCCAGGTATTGGAGCAATGCCCCAAAGACCACGAATTTCAGAAGCCGCAGCACTTATGGTGTTGTACTGAGTTACAGATTGAATTGCCAAAGGCATTGTACCTGTACGGAAGCGGTTATAGAAGTCATATGTTTTATCGAAACTGTATTTATTATAAAAATCAGTCCACATAGTAAAGGTATTAACCGCATCTTCCGAAGTTAAGTTAATGCTCTCAAGTTTATCATCATAAAGACTTATTCCCTGCTGCATTAAAAGTGTGGGGAAAATGTTGAGTGCGCCAAGACCTTGGTTAACCAAATTCATATCGGTAATTTGTGTGTATGGTAAGCCAACACGCATGTTGTTTCGCATAATTATTGCAGACGCTGCAATAAAATCATCCCATGTTTGTGGCACCTCAATACCAAGGTCATCAAGAATATCCTTGCGATAATACATTATCGAGAAGGTTTGAGTATCCGGTAAAGCGTAAACCCCACCTTTATATGTATAAGGAACGGTGGCACTTGGCATAAAGCGCTTGGTAACCTCTTCAAAATCTTCAAATTGACTAAGGTCATATAAGCCGCCACGCATTGCAAGGTTAACCGGCTCAGTACGTGACATATGTAAGTAACAGTCAGGTCCATTGCCCGAAAGCATACCTTGAATAATTGTGGCGTTTGTCATTTTAATGTCAACGCCAACGCCGTACTTTGCAGAAAAATCACTTTGTGCAAGATAGTTAAGAACCTGAACCTGATCACGACCCCAGTTAACCCAAAGTGTGATTTTGTCAGTTCCTACATCACCTGAAATATTATTGTAATCCGACATAAACGAAACAAAGAATTTCTTTATTCCGAAAAGCAAACTTTCAAAGAAGCCTGCACCAAGATGCTCTGCCTTCTTTTCGGGAGCAGTGATATAAATAGCATCGATATCAAGCGGCATACCAATTATTTCGTAAAGCCATGCACTCATGCTGGAATAATTATCGTAATAGTTTGATTTGTAGATTTGTGCCTGATACTTATACTCAAGCATACGACCAATTACTGCCGACATGTTCTTAAGTGTAGAAGTGTTGGACGAACCGCCCATGTCACTAAGTTCATCAGCTTCTTCAACAAGCTCATCAAGCACCTTGCGGCAATCAGTAAGTCTTTGTTCCAAATTTGGTATCTGGGTAAATAATGAATAGTCACGATTAGAGTCGGGTGTTTCACCGGTTATCATTACTATTTCACGATAAATATTACCTAGTTCATAAATTTGCTTTTTAAGTTCAACAGCAAAGTTAGAAAGCGAACCCAAATTAACCTCTAACGAAATTGTGCGTTCACCTTTAGGAAGATAAATGAGGTAAGGCTCGTCATCATCCTTATTAAAGGATTTGCGCTTCCAGCTGTTGCAATACGCAAAATCTATCTGCGAAGCTTCTTTAAAAGGAATTTCACCATCTACACGTAATACACGATATGAACTTCCGTTTACGATGTAGCTTTGTTGATAAGCAAAGGTAATAGCATAAAGTCCGTCCTCAGGAACGTCAACCTTCCATGTAATACGGTCGCCTGCGCCACTCCAGTTGTTACCACCAATATAGTTTACCTTGCTTTTAGTAGCACTGTAGGGATAAACCTTTGCACTAGTAGAATCTGACTGAGAAATAAGATTGTTAGCAGATTTCAGATATGCCTTCTCGCCCTGAATATTAATCTGTGCGCCATTATATTTTTTATAACCGTTTTGCTTATAAATCTTCAAAACTTCTTCATATGATAAGATTTTTTCCTCGGCACAAAGCTTTAATTCGCTAATAGCAATCGGGTCACTGCAATCATAAATAGTAATCGTATGCTCACCCTTTGTTAAAGCAAAGAGATAAGGCTTTGAATTAAGACCCTCAGAATCGGAAAAACGATTTGTCTGCCAAGCAAATAATTCTTTCTGTTCGGGAGCAAATTCGTTTCCTATACCGTCCTTTCTAACATCGCCGTCATCGACGAAGATACGAGGCAAGGATATATTATTAACGCCATCAAAGGGTTCCTCACCGTCAACCAACATACTGAATTCGATTGCTTCAGTATTAGTTTCAAGAGCGTAATAATTAATTGAAACGTTATAAAGGCCGTCTTTCAAAACCTTAAATTTAAAGGTAAGCGACCCTTCTCCATTTCCCCATTTTAAAACATTGGATTCGCCTTCAAAAGTATCAGCCTTTTCAATGGCAGCCTCACCGCCGATTTTAACATCGGCAATAACAGCAGCTATCTCATCAACGTCCGTGTTCAGATCTTTATGAGCTTTTAAATACTCACTGTAATCCGAAGTTTCAACGACAGAATCCTCCGTATCAACTTCAGCAGCAAAACAAGTATAACCTGAACCCGCTATAATTATGAAAGCAATTAATAATGACAGGATTTTTTTCAAAGTTATTCCCCTTTTCTGAATTTTTTATGATAGCATACGATTTATAAATATAGGTATAAAAAGTCACATTATCATTATAAATTATTTGTTTTTTTTAGACAATGCACTATCATAACCAAAGGGTGAACTTTTTTGTCTTTTTGAAACTTTGTACAAAATATAGTTGCGATTTGGTAAACTATTTTGTAAAATTATTACATAAACAGTTACATTTTAACCCAAAATATTGACTTTTACCGAGGTGTTTATTATGAAAATTGGTATTGGGCTTGGAAGTTATAGCCGATTCGGCGATGATAGGTATAGAAAACTTTCCGAACACGGTTATGAGTGTGTCGATTTCAATATGATGTCCACCGACAACTTCCCCTATTACGGTTCTTCAAGCGAAATCGAACAAAAATTAATAGCTGAACGAGACTTGGCTAACACCCACAACATTGAAATTTATCAAGTGCACGGACCGTGGCATTGGCCACCTGATGACTCAACAAAAGAATTGCGTGACATAAAGCTTGAACATGTTAAGCGCTCGTTGTGGGCAACGGCGGTACTCGGCTGCAAAAATTGGGTTCTTCATCCGATTATGCCATACGGCATCAGTGAGAAAAACACAGAAGAGCAACCCCTCACATTAGACATAAATTTTGAATTTATGAATAAGGCTTTAAAAATCGCAAAAGAATACAACATTACCATTTGTTTGGAAAATATGCCGATGAGAAATTTTTCGCTTGCCACACCGTATGAAATACTCGATTTTGTCAAGCTAATAAATGACGATAACTTTAAAATCTGTCTTGACACTGGTCACATCGTAACCTTCCCCGAAATATCTGCGGCGCAAGCGGTGCGTGATTTAGGCAATGAAATCCGTGCATTCCATATTCACGACAGCTTCCCCGATAGGGATTTGCACCTACTTCCCTACTGCGGCACCATTGATTGGCAAGATTTTAAAACCTCACTAAAGGATATAAATTACACCGGAGGTTTGTGTCTTGAAACCGCACCTCCACATAAGCTGCCAAACGATATTTATGAGGAATTGTGCATATCTCTCAATAAAATCATGCGGCTTATAACCGATAAATAGTTTTAATGCTATAATACATAAATAATCACCCCACCCGATTTTAATATCAGGTGGGGTGATATTTTTTAATTAATTTGCACCTTCAGGCAATCCTTAACAAGGCAATTATTTATCAAGCTTTATCTACATAAAGCACTTCTTAAAATTCTAACTCTGCTACGGTTTTTTCACTAAAATCAAGAGTGACAGTTTTAATTTCGCCATCTTTTGCAAGATTGAATTTAACCTCGCCCTCGCCTTGAACAACAGCCTTTTGACCGTCAAAGGTGATTACCTCACCGTTTTCGCTTAGCGGCCATGCAGCAAAACCGTTATTAACAACAACCTTTGTCATCAAACCAAAGGGCAGCTCAACCGCATAGCTATTGTCATCAACCAAAAGCTCGGCTCGTCTTATACCGTCACGACCGTTATACCAGTCAACCGCTATAAAATAACAATGCATACTGCCGTCTGACTGCTTATACATAGCCGTTCCAACGTCATTGCCGGTTTTTGCCCAAACCTTTTCGGCTTTAACAGCTTTTGCAATTTCGGATTTAACTACGCCTTCGTAAATACCTTTAATAGACGGGTGCGCAGGGTAAACCTTTGTGTTAAACAAAATAACCTCACCCTCGCCGATTTTATACTTGCAAACCAAAGGCAAGCCGCTATCGGTGGCTTCAAGAATTTCATCACATTGTGTGAAGCTTTTGCAAACAGGAAGTTCAACACCGTTTTTAGTGTCACTTACAAACTCTGCCTCGCTATTTAAGAACGAAAATTCGTGATTTTCGAAAGATAAATCAAAGCTTCTTATCTTTTCATAATCGGTAGTATTCGTTAAATGTGCACGTGTAAGAACAACCTTGCCGCCCTGCTTAACATAAGCCAAAAGCTTTTTAGCCTCTTCTTGTTCGCACATATTATAACCCGCAAAAATCAGCAATTTATAGCCGTTTAATATGTCATTTTCACTTTCTAACGGTATAATATCCGGATTTCCGTCAGGTGTGCCGGTGTAATATCCCATCGGCTCCTTCCAGTCACCTACACCGTGACGATAAAGGGCTTCCTGCGGGAGAGAAAGCGGATAAACCATTTTCAACAGTTCACGCCAGCTATCCTCTGCACAGGTTTGGGGAGTATTATCCCAACCCCACATATTATTGCTTCCAAACATTAAAATACCATCGTGCTTGCCGCTTACAAAGGCAAATGGTGTATAAAATTCGCCTGTACGACTGTGGGTTTTAACATAGCGATAAAAATCCTGTTCTTGCTTTAAATGCTCTAAGCACTCTTCCTTAAAACGATGAGGATGTAAGAAATATTCCTCCATGCGCCAAAGTCCCTCTTCGGTGTTAATATCGGTAACACCAAGCATATACGAAAGATAAAGCGCTAAACGATAACGGTCGTAATGCTTTATATCCTTAAGAGGAGTAGACGACCACTGAAGTGCGTGATGAACACCAAATTTTCTCATGCCGTTAGCCTTGCAAAAGCCACGCATAAAGCCAACAAGAGGTTCGAGTGAAGAATACATCGTTTCTGCACCTACCCAATTGTAGCCCACAGCCTTAAAGATTTTAAACATAACTGACGGACCTGTGTGGCGTGTTTCATTAACCGTCATAACCTTTAATTGCTTTGCGGTATATTCCTCTGCAAGCTTAACGTCACGAGGATAATTCTTGTTTATATAGCGATACATTATCTCGCCGTCGTGAACATAAGTGGTTGGATTATATTCGCAATTTGTATGTTCGGGGTCTTCATTAAATGCAATATGACATAAATCGTGCCATTGTTCTTCAGATATATTACCACGAAGCGCACGTTGCCACCAATAAAAAATCGCACCGTCATTTTCGTGGTTTTGACGTCCCAAATATCCTTCACCCTTTAAAAGTTCATCATCAGGAAGAGCGTTAATACCCGGAAGCTCACGACCGTCGCACATAAGCACGTACTGTATTCCCATTTCATTTAGCACCCTAACAAAAGGCCTCCAACAGTCTTTATTAAGGATTCGGCTGCCAGCCCAGCGGTAAACGGGGCGAATAGTCAGAAAATTACCAACATTATTAGCAACGTACCACGCAAGGTATTGCATCATATAATCAAGGTCCTGCCCGATATAAACCATATCGCCGCTACCTGTAATTACGTCATCATTTTCCTTAATAACAATGCGTTCAATTTCTCCGTTTACAACCGCATCGTCGCAAATTATATTAAATTTAGCGTTCTGACACGGATTTTTACAATCAATCGCAATTCCGTGATAACCCGCATCAACAAAAGTATATTCACCCTCACCGCTTAAGTTTTCGTTTAAATATTCCATTTTTAAAACGGTATTTGGCTTGTTTGTATGTAATAAAACGTAAGCCTTGCCGTTTGCAACACCGACCGTAGAGTTACTGATAATACTAACCGAAGCATCGGGTTGCTCGATAACGCCAAGCTCTTTAATGCAATATGGCAACGGGTCGTGGTAGCTAGAAATAAGCTCAATTTCAAGCTTGTTGTTTTCTTTTAAATATTCTTTCGGTAAATCAATTTCCCATTCGCTGCAGGTGTGACAACGCTCAAACACCTCATCACAAAATACAGTCTTGCCGTTTAATTTAATCTCAAATTCTGGCCATTCCTTGCGGCTTAAGAATTGAGCAGTCCATTCGAATTTTTCTTTACCTACAACACCGGGGGCAAAGCTAGGCAAAAGATTTTGACCGATTGCCGCCAAAACGGGGCGTTCAACAAAAACTCTACCGCTATATCCCTTACCCTCGACAAAAACGCCGACGTGAGCAGTATTAAGCGGAATTTCAATTCCCTGTGTAAGCTTTTGCCAATCGTAGGTACCCTCAGGTAAATCGATTATAACGGTTTTATCGGGTGCATTATGTATGCTGTGGCGACTAACCCCCTGCTTTTTAAGACGCAAATCCAAACGCATCCTTAAATAGCCACCATCTGAAACTTTTAGGTTCTCAGCCTTAACCGAAATACCCATTTTCCAATCGGTCGGCAAATTTGCCATCTCAAGATATGAAAGCACCGGCTTCCACATAATCTTTTTATAAACACGCTTTGTGTAAGCTTCATTTTTTTGCAAGAAAGGTCAAGGCAGAACTGGTCTTGATTGGCATTATCGCTATCAAGCGCATCGGTTAAAAGTCGATAAAGTGTAGGTGTGTCTGGCTCGTTTTTCCACAAATAATAAGTGGCAGTCTCACCCACAACAAACAAGCGATATTTTTTATCCGGCTTTAATTCGGCAGCAAAATTAAATTCCACCGTTTTTTGCGGGCGAACAGTAACACCGTTTTCGTAATCCTCAAAAAAACTACTGTACTTTTCAAAATTCATATCTTGCACATCCCTAGTCTGTGTTTATGGGTTAATTATAAAATATTTATAGCCAAACCGCAATATTAAAAAATTGATGTTTAAAACTTATTCTATTAATTTTTAAATTTTAAGTATTCGTCACTACTCTTTAAACAATCAAGAGGATTCTTTACTCTTTTCTTGAGTCTAATAACTCTCAATTACTCTATGTTTAAGATAAAGACTCATAATGCTTATATAATCATGAAGATTCCTAAAGAGTCTTGTATAAAAGAAAAAGAGTCATAAAGATTCTATAAGAATCGTTATAACTCATGAAGATTGGGAAATATTGAAAAATTTATATTTCTATGCTATAATAATAAAAAATGTTCGGAGTTGGTTATATGGAAAGCAAAATATATTGTCTGCCGATTAAAACCCCTGACGGAATTGTTAATTTAGAAATTAATCATACTGTGGTTGATAAAGATGATGACGATATTAGTGTAACCCTTTCAACAACCATTCAAGGGGAAACCCTTTCATATCGAACTGAAACCACCGAGGAAGCACTAATTTTGCTTGCAAAGAATCTGCCCGAAAAGTGGCACATAAAATCCTGCATTTCCTGCCGTCATGGTCATTTCTGTCCCGTAGGCAATTTTGATAATGAACTGTTTTGTGTGACAGACTTTGAACCGAAGGAACCCCGTGATTTATGGCACGTCACAGAAAATGATGGTGAACGAAGAAACAGAAGTCGTACTCTGTTTGAGTGTTGCGACCTCTATGAAGAGCAAAGCAAAGATTATTTTACATATAGCGACTACTATTACGAGGTGACAATATGCAAATAGAAAGATTTGATTTTTTAAGAAAAGAATTTTCATCTTATGAAATAAAGTTTTCAGAAGACGGTAGTTCGGTGGAAATAATCAATCCGTTTTGCAATGAAAATGTTAAGGTGGAATATATTCCAGAAGACGACTTTACTCCATACATCGTTTATTTTGCATTCCAACATTGTCATATGTGTGATGAAGAAGATATAATTGACTACATCAATAACATTATTAACGGAAAAGTTTTCTCAATAGAGTATTTTAATAATGACACACGGTGTTTCGGCGGCGACATAACCGCAGAAGAATTGAAAGACCTTTCTTATGACACATTAGAGCAAAACACAGGGTATTATGGAATCACCAAGTTAAAAGATTGTGCCGACTCGTTTAAATTGCGAGGTTGGCATAGTGACCATAATTTTGATGCAGTATTTGTTACCGACGAAGACGGCTCTATCACAATAAAGAAACTTAATTAATATCATTACAAGCAAAAAGGACTATGACATTTTTGGTGTCATAGTCCTTCTTCATTTTTTCATTTGTCGTAAATGTGTCGTAAATCGGTTTTTGTTGGGTTTGAAAAACCCTGTAATACCGCTATTTTACGGCACTTTCTTAATCAAGGGGCTTCATCGTGGGGAACAAAATTACTTCCCTGATAGTATCAGAATTAGTGAGCAACATTACTGCACGGTCGATACCAATACCCATACCGCCTGTTGGAGGCATACCGTATTCCATAGCGGTGAGGAAATCCTCATGACAATACTTTGACGGAAAATTTCTTTTTAATTCTCAAAACCAAGTGTATCCACCGTGTAAAACTTTAAACCTATGAATAAGCTGGTCTCTCATATATGTGTATATCCATTTCTACAATCATCAACGCATTCAACTTAAAACAAAACTGACACCACTCAAAAAGCGATGTCAGTTTGTTGCTGAAATTTTAATTTTACACACCATAGGGGACTTTTAATAATATCCTCACAAATGTAGTGCAAATGATCCGCAATGTTCGTTTTTATATTGTTTTTTTAGGAAATGATACGACCTTTCCTTTTTGACAAACCACAATATATGAACCACGGCGAAAATCACTTATATCAGAACATTCTTTAATACAATTTGCATCAAAGCAAATCATATCCATTTGTGTTCCACCATTCATAACTTCATTAGAATTTGCCAAACGTTGCAAGCGATAAAAATCGGCAATAAGATCATAATTCTCATCAGCATTGAAACGTTCAATAAATCTATCGTCCAAAACCACCTTTTGAACAATTTCTTTATATGTCTCACCAGCATTTTTCTCAAATATTTCGAAATTTGCCTTTGAAAAATCGTAATACATATCTACTAATCTATTAGCAGGGTACTTTTAGACAAATACTGATATACTGGTTGCATTAACATCCAAGTGCTAATAAAAACATCAAAATACTTCAGCTTTTGTCTCAGTTCTGTTTTATACTCTAACATATGAGTAAACAAATCAGGATAAGTTAAAATTATATCGTTACATTCCTCTACAGCATAATCACCCGTTACATTCGAATAATAATCCACAGGAGTCATTTGATCGGCATATTGTGCAGACATTTCAGTGCCCACAAAAAAAGCACACAGATGTAATGAAATGTCAATATTTTTTTGCTTGAGCAAATCGCCTAATAATGCAATAGTTTGAGACAAATCCTCTTCTGTTTCTTGTGGGAAACCATACATAAATGAAACTGTGGGACGCACACCTTTTGATATCATATATTCGATAAGTTCTGCCGCACGTTCCAATTTTAAATTCTTATTAATTACCCTTTGGATACGCTCAGAGCCAGTTTCTATCCCTAAAAATAATGCCGATAGACCCGCATCAACCATGATATCTATCATTTCTTTGTCAATGCAGTCTACTCTAGAGCTCCCACCCCAATCCACATTAAAATCTAAGGTTTTAAGAAGACGACATGTTTCAATAACATCTTTGCGATTCAAGGTAAACATATCATGCGTAAACTTAAATTTTGTAACGCCATAACATTCATTAATAGTCTTAATTTCCTCATAAATTCTCTGTGGACTTTTTAAACGGTATTTTCTACCCCAAAAAGAATTTGTAGCACAAAATGTACAACCAAAAGGACAGCCTCTGCCGACTTCAATCGGGAAACGACTCTTTTGAATTTTTTTATCATCCAAGTAAAGAAAAGAATAATCCAGCATTGGAAGCTCATCTGGATTTTCCATTAATACAGGACGAGGATTTTTTACCGCTACGCCATTAGAAAGATAAACAAGCCCTGGCACAGTTAAATCTGGTTTTCCAGCCAAAAGGGAAGAAAAAAAGGATAAATCGTTTTCTCTCCCACTCCGCAACATATATAATCAATAAATGATATTTGTTCTATGGTTTGAACAGAAGTTATATCCGATTGAGGTCCGCCACAAACAATATACATATCCGGCCATTTATCCTTAATAACCCTTGCCAACATGAGATCGATGTGATAGACATCGCAGCGTGTATAAAATGAAACAATTTTAGGCTTTGATTCATCCAAAATTTTAATTGCATTTTTAATAAAAGTATCAAAATCCGAAAGGTCACCAATTTGATAAAAAGGGACAATCTTACAACTAATATTATTTTCCTTTAATATACTTGCTAACTGCAAGGTACCCATAGCCTCTGAAACTATTATATCACGCATATTTGGCGTGATAAAAACCACATCACACTTGTTTATAATTCCTTTCGCTTAAATAAAAATAAAACAATAGTCTTTAAAACAACTATATATATCTACTACTCTAACACTAATTTTCTTGATAATCAAACAGTTATATATACAATAATAATTACGATTTATCAATCATTTATTATTTCACTTTGAACTTTTAAAACAATATCATCACTTCCATAGCGTAATTACCAAATACAGAATAGCAAAAATAATCCCAAAAATCAAGTATTTACTTTAAATTATAGCCCCAAGATATCGTTTGATATCTTGGGGCTATAATTTAGCTACATGTACCAACTACAAAAATACGATTACTCTTCCCCTGCATAGTCAAACCGGCTATAATCTGGAACAAATTTATACTTTTTAGTTTTATTTTGTTTAAGTAAATCCTTTTTAATAAGCGGAATGATCATTTGGCCCTTGGGCACTTTGTCCATTGCCTGCATTATACGTGGGCCCGGAGAAATATTAGCTTCTATGATATCTACACCATCTTGTGTTATTGCAATATCCCAGCCAAACAATAAACATTGTGAAAGGCGTTTATGGGCTTGTTTTACACGTTTGATAGCTAAATCCCAATTAGGTATCTTAAAACCAATTATTTGCGTACCGCTCACAGGATGATGTGTATAATTATTAAACGAATAATCTATACCAAAAGTTGACACAATGCCTGTACGAATATCAACCTGAGCTCCAACGCCGCCATTTGCCATATTATCAACAATACATCCCAATTTAGCGCTGGTCCGTAAAGTTGCTGATACAATTTCTACATTTTCACCCTTTAAAACAGAAACTATACGAATAGTATTTACTGAAGCAGGATTCAATTCTTGCATCATTTTATGTTGTACAATAAACTCCTCGCATACACACGGATCGTCATAAAGAAATTCTGAAAACTGTTTTTTGGCTGAATCTTCATCAGTGAATATAAATGTTTTAATACCAATACCTAATGAGCCAGTATCTGGCTTAATGATAATTTTTTTATGCTTTTTTGCAAAGTCTATAAATGCTTTTTCACCACATTGCGGGGCAAGTATAATCTTGCGCTCAAACAAATCTGGAATACGCTTATAAAAAATATACTTTGAAGCAGTAAAAAACCTTTGGTTCACATTGCGAAACAATTTTTTATGCTTAACAAGCAAAAACTGCTTTCGGTATCGATTACTAAAGTTGTAAAAACCATACTTGAGATATTCATCTGGATTAATTTTAAACCTAAGTTTACAATACAAATAATCCAATGTCAGCGCACAAAAATCCCATTTACCATTTGAAACAGACTTAACGGTTTTGTATATTGAAAAAACTCTTTTTTTGATATTTTTAATAAATTTCATATTTCCTCCAACATCAAAATAAGCATTTCTATACTATTTTTTAATCAAGGGGTTTCATCGTCGGGATTTCTCGTGAATACTCAAGATAAGTTAAGCTCACTTGAGATAACCTCCGATTTCACCCATTAACTAATCTTTTGTAGTTTCGATAAGTTCCGCTAAGTTCAGATAGCGGAAATATTTGTGGTTTAACTTGTGGCTTAAATTGGTATACGGTTTTCATTGTTTCTCGAACCGAGCCATACAAACACAAGCGATTTACCGTAGTGCATTATATCATAGAAAACCTAAAAAATCAACCTCTACCGACAAACTCGTGGGCAGAGGTTGAAACTTTTTAACTTTGTTTTCGCCAATTCAGGAACCTTTTTCTTAACAATTCTATATCTTCATCATCGTTTGAAGCAAAGAAGGTGTGGCACTTTCTAAAGGCTTCCTTAATCGCTTGAGCTGTCTTAATCAGGTCAGGAGAATGCTTTACTTTCACATATCTTATCCGATTACATTCACATATATGCTCTTTAACTAATTGATACCGTTGTTCAGTGACTGTGGTAGCTTCGGCTTCAATGGCTAATCTCAATTCGGGCATATAGGAATCCAAGTTTATACCTATTATACTATCTGTGTCTGTGACAACTTTCAGACCGTTACGAACTGCATAAAGCATAATAAGCAGTTGTGGAAAAACGCTCTGAAATTCTCTCTCACAGAGATAGCAGCCTTTCCCCTCAAGAGTTCTATCTGAGATCTTTGCTCTCCAAGAATGACCGCTTCCACACTTCCACCAAACTATCTTCATTGAGTTCCGTGAAATTGCAGTTGGTAGGAGTTCGCCGTTTTTTTCAAAGTCCCATTCATTAAGCAATTCAGGATCGGTAGTCGCAAGGTCGTTGTGTCCTTCAAGCACAGCTCTATCAGCACAGACGGGACACATTGAGCCTTTGGCTCTTGACTTTACAACGGACTTCCATTCATACCCACAGGTCTTACATTTCCACCAAACATTCTTTGTAGACTTCTCATTTACCATATCGGGAGTCAATGGCAAATTACGTTCCGACCATTCCTTTGCAAGTAAAGGGTGCTTTGTTGCAAAATCGTTAAAGCCTTTCAGGAGCTTGATCCCGCTACAATATGGGCATTGACTTCCGCCGGAACGAGTAGAAATAAGCGTGTACCACTCGTGTCCTAAACTGCATTTCCACCATACTCTCGTATTCTTAAATGCAGTAACCTTATCAGGGGTTAGAGGTAGATTTCGTTCCGACCATTCGGCAGCAATTTCAGGGAAACGACTTGCCAAGTCATTAAAACCTGACAACACCAAGTTGTGAGAACAATACGGACAACCACTTCCTTGAACTCTGCTTTTTACTGAAGCAGTCCATTCGTGTCCGTGCCTATCTACCCATATTATCTTTTTGTGTGATCCTGCACTCACCATTGTCGGTTTGAGTGGTAAATTTTTATGCGACCATTCAGCAGCTATATCAGGATACTTTGTCGCAAGGTCATTGATACCTTCAATTACTCTTGCACCCGAACATATAGGACAATTCTCACCGTGAGAACGAGCCTTAACGCTCGTCTGCCATTCGTGACCGCATTTGCCTTTCCACCACATTATCTTATTTGAACCATACGGTATATCTTTAGGGGTTAGAGGAAGATTTCGTTCCGACCATTCTGAAACAAGGTGCGGTCGCATATTATATAAGCTATTCTCCATACCAAAGCTCCTTTACTCTCGTTTGCTTTAGTATAGTTCATTTCGTTGGTTTTGAGAAATGTGCGAATTATAAAAGGCACTCTGCGAACCGTACAGAGTGCCTACTATTATTTATTAGATTGAACTGCTCGCCAAGTAATCTCCAAAGGCAGCAATTTCTTTCTTCTTTAATGCGTTTGTTACATCAACATAGATATTCATTGTAGTCGAAACATCGGCGTGTCCCAACACATTTTGGATTACCTTGAGATTGATACCTGACTCACAAAGCCGTGTTGCGAATGTGTGTCTTAGGATATGGCAAGAGAAATGCGGCAACAGAACGGGATCGGAGTCAGCTCCGTTCTTCTCAAGTATTTCATCATTACAATCTCGCATTATTCGTCTTATAGCCTTATTGAGATTTCCCTGATTTTGAACATCGCCATATCGGTTTACGAAAATGAAATCATCATATCCATCAACACGACCTATGCTCGTGATTTGAGCTTCTTCCTGATACTCACGTTCCATAATGAACGCCTGCTTAACACCCTCTGTCATTGGGATTTCTCTTTCTCCGGCTTTTGTCTTAGGAGTGTTGATCGAAAAATAGCAACCTTTTTCGTCACGGTGGTTATAGTAAACAAGCGTGTGATTTATGCTAATGATACCTTCCTCTAAATCAATATCACGCCATCTAAGTCCCGTAATCTCGCCTACACGCATACCCGTGTTTGCCATTATATAAAAGATTGGATACCAATGACGGTCTTTCGGACTGTTGAGCATATAATCGAAGAACAGTTTTTGTTGTTCTACAGTTAGGGCGTTTTTCTTCTCTCGCTCAAAACCGTGCGACATTTTCAATTCTTTGAGCATATTGTCAGTAGGATTTGCTCTTATGATTCCGTCATCGACCGCAACCTGAAAAACTTGGTGCAGAACATTATGCACATTATCTATGGTGGCAATCTTCAGGATTTTCCCATCCGCAAGACTGTTATAGAACTTACGAACATCCGACTTCTTCACAAGCGTTATTCTATTTTTGCCGAAAGCAGGCATTACAAACAGCTCATACATATAGATATAGTTTTTGAATGTGCTATCTTTGATACCACGCTTGAGCTGACACCATAGGATAAACATATCATTGACCGTCAGGTGCTTCTTATCCGACCTGATACCATCGTGTTTATCAACGATGATCTGTTCTTCCTGCTCTCTTAACTGCTCCAAAGTTGGAGCGTAGGTAGCGTGTCGCTTACCATCTGCCGTAGTCCAACGATATACATAAGTACCGTTAGGTCTTTGGCTTTCTCCCGTTTTTAATCGGGTTCTGTTGTTGTCGTATCTTACGCCGACTTGCTTTTTCTTAGCCATAAATACCTCCTATTTAGATTGAGCGACACTTATCCAAGTAGTCCTCTAATTGTTTGCGCTTCAGCAATCGTTTTGTACCCACCCATAGAACGAAGTCGCAATCGTCAGAGTTCGATATTTCTCTCAGCTTATCAACTCCAATTCCGGTATAAACAGATGCTTCATCTAAAGTTAAGTTTCTGCGTTCCCAAATCGGAACGAGTTGGTCTTTTTCTTTCTTTGTCATATCAGTAGTCCTCCTTCGCTTTAACTGCTATAAGGATACTGATAAATCTTAAAACAGACAATTATGCGATTTTTCTAATCGCACTTTATGCTTTAGATCGAATATGACTTTTCTAAATATTCCTCAAGTTTCTTTCTTTTGAATAGTCTTTTGTTTCCATTCCAAAGCACAAATTCGCAATCTTCTCTGTCAGATAGTTCTCGCAGTTTGTCCGAGCCTATACCCGTTAAAGCAACCGCTTCATAAACGGTTAGCGTTGTTTTTTCCCAAAGAGGTACGGCATACTCTTTATTAGGTTTTCCCATTGTCGTCCTCCTTTCTGCCACTACTTCGGTGCTTTAGGAGTTCGAGCAAATTGCTGTACCGATACTTTCTGCTATCATATTCACTTGACTTGTAAAAGGCAGTTGTTACACCGTCAAAAATACGAAGCAACGCCGCTTGATTGATACCTTCAGTAAGTAGAATATCCGATACAGTAACCTGATCGAGCCGTTTACGAGATTTCTTCCACTCTCTATAAGAAAAATATTGGTCGATTTCATCATTATAGATGCCGTCATCGAGTTTCTTGTTAGAATAGAGCAGGCGATATATACAAAGCAGCATTTCTTCGGCTCTATTATTGTTAATGCGATTCAGGTTCAAAAGATCAAATACTCTAAGCTGCATAACATCTGCCACTTTCTTAAAGCCGAGCATATCAAAAACAACATAGATACTGTCCTTATCTACATTTCTCCACTCACGGGAATTGAATTTTACTGTTAAGTAATTTTTCATTGCTTAAACTCCTTAATTTTCTTTCTATCTTTAATTGCTGACTTTTTTTGCGTTTTAGACACGCTAAACGCAAATTTATAGAAAGTTTTTGAGTTTAAGTAATGCTTTTCTTTTTTGACGGCTGACCTTTTCTTGGTATGTTCCGTGTAATAGAGCAAATTCACTCTCAGTCATTGGCTTCTCCAAGAGAAACAAACACGTGATCAGATCACGCTCATAGGGGGAAAGCTGATATATCGCTCGATAGAGTTCTTCAATTTCTATTTTTTTTAGAACAAAGAACTCGACATCTTCGTTTTCGTCTGCTATTAGTTCTTCACCGTTATTTTCCTCGTCATTGATTACAAGCGATTGATATGAAACTGTTTTGATACCACTTTCCTTTTTGTGTCGTAATAGGTAATCGTAACTATTCTGTTCACTTTTCCATTCTTTTGCAGCTTCAACTCCACATTCGGCATAGATTGTATAGTCCGTATCAGCATAGCCATTAGGTAATTTGCCGAAGTTGTCTTTTCTTCTTTCGCCATCAGGTGTTTTAAGAAACATAGCGAACTCATAAGCGTTCATTACAATCCAATTCTCGTTGGAAACTTCCATTTCAGGGTTTTTCTTTACTAAATAGATATTTTTCATTACCTTAATCTCCTTAAATTTTGAATTTTGTTTGGTTTTCAAAATCTGTGGAGATCAGGGATATTTGGCAAGTAAACAATGCCATCCGCTAAATAAGAACATAAAAAGAGCTTCCTTTCTGATTTCTCAGCCGGAAGCTCCTTTGTTTGTCTGCCAAATGAAAAAAGCCACCGGCAAGACAGAATTAGCCTATGGCTATCTGTCTTGTCGGCAGCCTCTCATATTAGCGTTTAGCAGGTTTGGTATAACGTACCGATATTATTCAAAGCAACTGACCTGATAAGGAATTATGCAGTCTGTTTCACCTCAACCTTACCGTCTTGTCGCCGTATTCAGTTTTTAATAGGTGCGGTTACGTTTCGTAGCGCACTTGCCCAACGGGGGCATAAATATCAATTCGGTCGTGTCTGCGACCTTTTTGAGTTCGTACTGCAACAACTTTACACTTCTTGCATTCGTACTTTATCTTGCCTTCGTCATTCCGATAACCGTAATTTAGATGCCCACAATTTGAGCAATACATCGGGATCGGAGTCCATACATCATTTTTCAATTACATCACCTCATCAAGTTACTTGCCGTACACATCGAGGTTCTGTAAAAACAGAGTAATAAGAGTGTCTTATGTGGCAACTCTGCTTTTACCCTCAACGAACCATTTTCCGTTTTCCTCATCAAATAGATAAGTTTCCTGACCGCATATCATCACGGTGTAACGAAGTCCCGTTCCACCAACCTTAGTAGAAGCAGCTCGGCAACAGTGCTTTACTCGGTCAATTTCGTAAACCTCGTCATTTTCAAATTTTATACTCTCAGGTCGGCAAGTACCGTCAATCAGATGTCTTGCTCTAACCTCTACATATACTTTTCTACGATCTTCCATTGTTGTATTCTCCTATCAATATTGGTTGATTGCCATAAGCACTTTCCCACAGAAAGTTGCTCCTGCGACTTTATTTCTTGAAAGCTTGTATTGGGGCGAAATATTCGACTTGAACTTAAACACATTGAGTAGTCCTTGTTGAAACTTGCTTTTTGTGTCTATAAACAAAATCGAACCCTTTACAATACCGTCATTCAAAAAGTTGTTATCCCCATTTGCGATTAAGCAGATAATACCGTCTGTTTGCTCATAGCCGTTACAACCGAGCATACCCATATAACCGCAAGGAGCGTGATTGTTATTCATAGCAACCTCCTAACTCAACATTCCGGTCGGCATTGTAAGTTCTGCCTTTTCAGGGGGCATCCTGAGATTTTGACAGAGGACTGCATTTTTAATACTGTCCTTGCCGAACCGTTGTCGGATCGTTTCAATACATAAATCGAGCTTTTCCAATTTTTCAATTCTCTCAACATTGGTAAACAAATCAATCTGTCGGGGCGTGTCTTGTGGCACTAAATTGATTGCCTGAATGGTGACAGAACGAATTGGATTTCTCCAATCATATCTTTTCTCAAACAGACTGAAAGCAGTCTTGGCTATGAGCATTGGGGACTGTGTAGGCATATCCAATTTCATTTGCCATTGTTTCGAGAATAGCGTGTTATCTCGTATGTGAATAGCGACTCCATCCGCACACTTTTGATGAACACGGAGCTTGTGTCCTATGTCTTGGGTTAGTTCGAGGAAAACGGGCCACACCTGCTCGTTTTCTTCTAAGTCAACTACGGTGGTAATTCCGTGTCCTACACTCTTAATTGGTGATACAAAGTCAGAGTTGTGAACAAGGGAGTGGTCATTACCGTTTGCATATTGCCAAAGAGCCACGCCATTCTTACCGAGCCGTCTTTTAAGGAAGTCAGGATCGGTATTGGCTAAATCTCCAATGGTTCGTATGCAGTAGCTATCTAATACACGCTGCGTTGCCCGACCTACACCGAGCAAATCTGCTGCGGGGAGTCCCCATATCTTATCTCTAAAGGTGTCTTTCTCTATTACTGTGATTGCATCAGGCTTTTTCATATCTGAGCCTAACTTGGCGAAGATCTTATTGAAAGAAACACCAACAGAGATAGTCAAGCCGAGTTCAAACTTGATAGTTTCTCTTATCTCGTTTGCAACCCTTTCAGGAGAGCCGTTGATACGTTCTGTGCCGCTTATGTCAAGCCAACACTCATCCATACCATACGGTTCTACTTGGTCTGTGAAGCGACTGTAAACGCTTCTTGCGAGTTTTGAATACTTTATATATTCTTCATAATGAGGTGGAACGATAACTAAGTCTTTGCATTTCTGCTTTGCCTGCCATACGGCATCGCCCGTTTTAACGTCAAAGGCTTTAGCTGCATAGTTCTTTGCAAGGACTATTCCGTGTCGTTCCTCTACCGAGCCACATACTGCTACGGGATATTTCTTCAAAGAAGGATCAAGCATACATTCAACGCTTGCATAAAAGTTGTTCATATCACAATGCAGTATAGAACGGCTCAATTTTTTCACCTCAATTCTTGAATTTTTTGCAAAACCCCTTGACGAACTCTAATTCGTGGTGTATTATATAAGCACGAACTTAAATTCGTGTTGTGGATAAATTATAGCACGAACATAAATTCGTGTCAATAGGTTTTCACGAATTAAAGTTCGTG
>JAFQCU010000014.1 GCA_017416285.1 Clostridia bacterium
GATGAATTTAAGAGTCGTGAAAAGGTAACTGTTCGTTTAGTATTTAAAGCAGATCGTCCCGGTAGTGTTGTTCTTTATGATGAATTTGGTCTTTTTGATGGTGCTGGTTTGGCAGACCCATTCTGGGCGAACGAACAATCAGCCCACACTACTACCATTGAAATTTACAAGAACGGCACTAAGATTTGGCCTACAGGCAATACAGCCAATGTAATTTCTCTCGATACTCAAACTATTGAATTCCCCGATCTTGGCGAAATTGATGTTAAAGCAGGAGATAAAATTGCAGTAAGCTATACATCTGCAGCAAGTGGCAAACGTGTTGGCGTCGCTAACAGTCTTACTGTTGCGTACACTAAGGTTACAGGACCCGCGCAGACTGATGCTAACTTTGGTCTGAAGTTATGGTTCTTGTAAGCATAATTGCTGTTCTTGGCGCTGTTGTTATTGCTGCAGGTTTTGGTTTAAAAAAGCGTGGTTTTAACAACTAATAATTCTATATTATAAAAAAATGGATATGGCGGTAAAATCGCCATATCCATTTTTTATTGTTACATAACTTTGATTTTTCTTAGTAGTATCTAATTGTCTACCACAATATTTATTATATATCCCAAAAAACAAAAATTTTTCATCAATAACTCAAAAAGAAATAAATACACAAGCACAATTTTTTGAGATTTCTGACGCAAGTTTTCTTTATAAATTCTTAATTCACTTTTACGGTGATTATATTTTTGGTAAGGCAGTTTTCACCAACATAGATTTCAAACACGCCTTTTTCAACCAAATATTCCCCATTTTCATTATAAAACCCTAAATCTTTATAAGAAAGCTCAAAATGAACGGTTTGTGTTTCGCCCAACTTTAAAAACACCTTTTTATAACCTTTGAGCTCACGAATGGGGCGAATAATTGAAGCAACTTTATCACGAATATAAAGCTGTACAACTTCCTTTCCATCATATTCACCAATATTTGAAACATCTACTGACACATTTATTTTACCGCCTAATTTTAAAGAATCAAGCGAAATCAATTCTTTATCCGCGCTTAAATTCTTATATTCGAATTTGGTGTAAGAAAGACCGTAACCAAACGGATATAAAGGTGACGCCATACTGTCAGTATAATTCCATTGAGGATTTTGACCATAATAACCGTTTACCGGTTGACCACTTGATGTTGTGTTGTAATAAAGCGGAATATGGGTTGACCTTCTCGGGAAAGTAACAGGTGTTTTGCCGCTTGGAACTGTATCACCAAATAAAATATCACAAGCCGCATTTGCAGTCTCACTGCCAGAATGCCAAGCATAAAGCACAGCATCAAGATTTTCTACTACACCTTCAAGAGCCATTGGTCTTCCGCAAAAGAACACACCTACAACTTTTTTGTCCGTAGCGTGCATTTTATTTACAAGTTCAATTTGGTCTTTTGAAAGAGAAATATCCGAAACAGAGTGACGTTCCCCCGTCGTCCAATGACTTTCACCTAAAGCCAAAATAATTATATCGGCCCTGCTGGAAATTTCGGATGAATTATCATAAGTTCGAGATGTATCGGTACAGAACAGTTTTCCGTTTGTTAAGGCGTTTTTAAGTGCTTCATAAAAATTTGGTGTTTCACTTTCGCTGCCGTCCAAAGTCCAAGTTCCCAGTAATGAACGTCTTTCGTGTGTAAACGGCCCCATAAGCGCAATATTGGCCTCCTTATTGAGCGGTAACACACCATTGTTCTTTAGCAACACCATTGATTCAGCCGCTAGTTCTCGTGCGTCCTTTAAGTGCTTTTCTTTGTCATAATCAAACTTTTCGCCGTAAGGTCGATCGAAAAGACCCATAGCCAATTTAACGCAAAGTATTCTTTCAACCGCAGTGTCAATATTTTCAATAGAAACCTCACCATCGTTTACAAGCATTTCGAGATTTTCTATATAACACCTTACACACATATCAAGGTCGAGACCTGCTTCAATCGCCTTTTTAGCGCAATCCTTACGGTCTTCAGCATAACCGTGATGTATTAACATTTGAACGGCGCCCCAGTCGGAAACAACGAAACCGTTAAATCTGAGTTGACTTCGCAAAATATCGGTAAGATATTTCTTACTGCCCGATACCGGTATTCCATTTATATCATTAAATGAAGACATAACCGTTGCAACACCTTCATCTACTGCGGCGCGAAATGCAGGAAGAACATAATTTTGAAGAGTTATATCAGAAATTTCGGTGCGAAAATAGTCCCTACCACCTTCACTAAATCCATAACCAAGATAATGCTTGGCACAGGCAACAATGCTTTTCTTGTCAGTCAAATTATCGCCTTGAAATCCCCTGATACACGCTCTTGCCATTTGTGCGCCAACATAGGGGTCTTCACCGGGGCCTTCAACAATTCTGCCCCAACGTGGGTCGTGACACAAATCAAGCATAGGTGAAAAGGTCCAACGAACACCGTCTGCCGCTGCTTCTTCTGCAATATTTCTATAGCATTTTTCAACAAGCTCATCGTTAAAAGCCGAAGCAGAAGCAAGCGGTAACGGGTAAACCACTCGGTGACCGTGGATAACATCACGGCCGTAGAGCATAGGTATACCCATACGACTTTCTTCTACTGCAATTTTTTGAAGCTCGTTATACATATCAATATCAATGCGACCTTGCTGATCGTTACCGGCAGTTGCGGTAGAAGCCAAAATAATTGAACCCACTTGCCCCTCACGAATCATATTACGTAGCTTTTCAACATCATTCATATAAGGTGTAACGGTAATCTGGTTTAACTGACCAATTTTTTCTTTTAAGGTCATTTCGCTAATTATTTCTTTGGCACGATTTGCAAATTTTTTATACAATATTAAGCCCTCATTTTCAAAAGCAAATTCACTTTTAAGTTTTTTCGCCCCACATATAATTTTTAAATACAGATTTTAAAAGCAACGGGTACATTTAAAATCCCCCAATTAGATTTTCTTTTTTAATTTTATCACTGTGCTTTCAAACGGTTTAATGCTGTTAATATTACCGCAAACAACCTCATCTACAACATAATTTTCATTTAACATAATATTAGTTGCTTGTTGTTCAGGCGAATAGTTGATAACAATCGCAAAAGCGCCATTTTCAGTTAAATGTTCAGTAACACCAAGATATTTGTTATCAACCGTTACAACGCATTCTTTTTCAGCAAAGATTTGTTTGTAAATTAAATAATCATTACCCTCGAAAGCATTTGTCTTGCCAATAAAGTTCTTTTCAAGCGGATAATTAAGATAATAAACCATACCCTTACCAAAACTATATTTTGTAAAGACAATCTCGCTTGAATTTTCAGAAATTTCCTTTGCGCCACAGAGTTCAAGATAATGCTTGCAATTTCTTGAAAACTCGATCCGCTTACCGCAAAGTTCAAAACTGCCGACCTGTTTTCCTAAGTTAAAATTAACGTTTTTCACACCAGTGAATTTCGAAAAATCGGGAAGCATTCCATCATCACATGAAATATACAAGGTTGCGCCGTTATATACTCTTTCGATTAAATCGTCTAAACGTTCTTGCGGCATAATATCACTACCGCAAATAGACGGTAATAAGTATATATCACTTTCGGGGATTTCATTTTCGGCAAAGCCGAATTTAAGGTTTGCGCCCGCCATTTTTGCTAAAACGTAAGACATCCACCCTATTGCACGTTGGTCCTGACCAATGGTTAAAATAACAGTTGCGTCTTCCCTCGCCTTAGGTAAATCGAGTTTGGTTTCATTTAAAAAATCGGCAAATTCTTTAAACCTTAATAACGCAGGTTTTGGTGTGACGTTATTCTCGGCTATGCCAAGTTCGACCTCACACTTTTTCCAGCTGTACGGTGGAAATTTTAAATGTGTTTGATCAAAAGCACACCACCACATCATACCCTCAGCCCCGTTTGCCCAAGTAGAGAACAAATTAACCTTCGCAACGTCACCTGCAATTTCTTCACTGCAAACTTGAGGTCCCATTGTGCCAATTTCTTCTACTAACGACGGCTTACCGCCAATATCTATACAAAGCTTATTTAAAGCGGTTGGCAAAAGTAAAGTTCGCATTGAGGTAACACTATCAATCGAACCGTTAGCTACCCAGTACGGGTAAGGGTGAGTTGTGAAAACATCTAATAGTTCAGCTTGGTCGGCAATATTCCATGTGCCGTCAAGCGTCAAACCGTCCATACCCGAAACAACCTCACGGGTATTATCAACCGATTTTATGGTGTTAGAAATAAGAGCAGTCCAATTATATGCCGCTGCCCTGCTTTGTGCCCACATCATACAGTTGCACTCATTGCCGAGATCCCACGATTTAATTTCGTTTCGGTGTTTAAATCTTGAAACAAAACCACGAACAAACTTTTCTTGGAACATTAAAGAAGTAGCGTCGGTATAAACGTTTTTATCAAGCAGTGGTGTTGGAACAAACAATCTACCGCTCATCCAACCCGTAATAAGGCCGACAATAACCTCAACCTCAAATTCGCCGCAAATATCCAAAAACTTGTCAAAACGTGAAAGCATTGTTTCATCAAGATAATACGGGTTTTTAGGTAAAGAATCGTCTTCCATACGGTATTCATATAATTTACAACTTGTATAATACGGTTTTATTGGTTGAAAATCGGGCCAAATTGGGAAAACTCGAAGTGTTTTGATATTATTTTTGCTTAAAAACCTCAAATCGTTTCTAACAATTTCTTCGTTCCAATCGCGCCACATATTTGTTCCTGCGTGGGATGCCCAATAGTTAACACCAATAATAAATTCCTTCATATTAACACCCCTAAAGGTTAAATTTCTAATTCAAAATAAACCGGATAATGGTCTGATAAATATTTGCCGTCTACCAAAGTATCAAGTCTTTTACTTTTAATAGGTTTAATTTTATCGTCAATAAAGCAGTAGTCGATTATACTGTTTTTAGTTGACTTACCATAACCGTGAAAGGTTCTTCCCATATCTTTGGCAGTTTGCATATTAACGTCACTAAAATACTTTATCATTTCATTATAAGCCGGTGTTTCGGGATTTGTATTAAAATCCCCCGTTATAAGTGTAGGATTATCAGATATTTTTTTAGAATATTCCCAAATAAGCTTTGCACTTTTAACCTGTCCGTAATCACCAAATCCAAAATGAGTATTCATAACGGTAAAAGCTTTGCCCGTTTGCTTTTCCTTAAGTATAACATACGAGCATATACGATAGCAATCGAAAATTTCGTCCCACCCATCGCTTTTTGACATAACTTCAGGCGTTTCAGAAAACCAAAACGTGCCTTTTTTAAGACATTCAAATTTATTCTTCTTCCAACTTATAAAAGCGGATTCAGGGTTGGTTTCTTCGCTTCTAAATTGCAAATAATAATCGTATTCGTCGCCCAAAAGTTCCCCTCTTAAAACATCCCAGCCCGGGGTATATTCTTGGAAATTTATAATATCGGCATCAATTGGCGCAAACACCTTTTTAATACGTGGCATACGTTCTTTTCTTGTGTTACCGTTTAAATCATCGGCGTGGCGAATATTTAAGGTTATTACTTTTAAAATCATTACTTTACCCTAACTAAATGTTTCCTTTCATTTTTTTGTATAAACTATCGGCATATATCCTCATACCCAAATCATTAGGATGCAAATATCCGTCCGAGAATAACAGATCGGTATGCGGCAAAAGTTCTTCGCCTTTTACTAATGTGATAGAATTATATTTTTCACATTCATTTTCAATCGTTTGAATTAAATCCGAAAAATCACCATAAGCAGTTTGCTTTTCAAAATCCTTACGCCAAATGGGTGTTATAACAAAAATTTTCGAATCACTATAATTCAACACTAATTTATTGAGAAAATTCACCAAATTTTCAGCAAATTCCTCTCGGGTGCAATGACTCCAATCATTAGTACCATAAGCAACAGTTACAATATCGGGAATTATGTTGTTTTTTTCAATTAATTGTGGTCTGAAAATATCTCCACCAATAGCTTTATTATAAACATAGGCATTAAGCTTTAATGCCAATTGATTAATATATGAACAAGACGGAAAAATCGCATCATATCCCTGTGTTATGGAATCGCCATACGCCAGTATGCTTATATCGTAATTATATGGTTTTATAAATGTCGCTTCACCTAAACAAACTTCTTTTAATTGCAAGCTGTACAGATTTGAAAAATATACAATAATGCGTTTTTTACCATTAGCTAATTGTCGATAATATTGTCCTTTTATATTTTCGCCCGCATTTATCTCGCCAATACTTTCAACAAATACACCATTAATATATACGTCGAAAAAAGTGGATTTTCGTGAAGACGCTCTTGTCATTTTATAGCTAAATGCAATGCTGCAAGCATCTGTTTCAAAATCAAGTCTTATACCTGATGTCGCATAAGTTTTTCTAAATAAATCATCATTTTGTGCATACACACTTTGCTCGGTCAATGACATTCGATGAAAAGAAAAATAATCATCCTTTACAATTCTATTGGCGCCAAAAGTAATTTTTTCAATTTCATCTAAAGTTAAAAGCATTATATTATACTCCCCCTATTATTTAAAAAGAATATCTTTGATAATCGGCTCAATAACCTCTGCCATTCTTGCAAAACCAATATCATTGGGATGAATACCGTCAATCGTACAGCGATAGCGGTCACTTCCACCGAAGAAGGTTTCACCATCTATAAAATAAACGTTTTTGTCCCCGTTTTTAACAGCATTATCGTAGGTTTCTTTTATAATATCACGGCGAACAACGTTCCAATTTTCGTAAATTTCTCTCGGCATAGACATCATAATAACGGGGGTTTCGGGCTTGAGCTCGCGGAAGCGCTTAAAAAATGCCTCGTGAGTATTTTTAAAATGCACCTCATCGGGGGAGTTATTGTCATAATCATAAACAAAAATACTCATATCAAAGGTTGCAAAATATTCAGCCAGGCAAAGCTCTGCCAAAGCGTTACCCGAAAAGCCGAAATTATAAAAATCTACGTTTAGGTGGTTTGAAATAATTGCGGGGTATGTATTAAACGGGTTACAGCAACATCCACCCTCGGTAATGGAAGAACCGTAATATAAAATCGGTTTAAAATCGTAGGGTATGGGGGCTTCAATAATTGCATCGTCATCTATTAAAATTTCAAGCGATTTTACGGCTTCGTTTCGGGGTAAATAAATCATAATGTCTTCCAAAATGGTGCTTTTCTTATTAATACTACCCTCAAATACCGTTTGTTCATAATTAGACGGTCCAACAAGCCCTGCAAAGCGAGGATTGCGCCTATCTCCCACCAAAACGTGCAAGGATTGGCAGGCGTAAATTGACATACCAATATCCACCGTCAATTTTGCAAGTTCGCATTTAATTTTGATGTTTTTGGAGTTGGTTTTGAAGCAAACCCTACCGCCTGCAGTATGACTTGCCAAGTTTTCAAGGCGCGGAAGTTCTTCTAAAACTTTTTTAGGTAAACGACCCATTTCTCCCGTTCTGTCAAGTAAGGGTGCACCGTGAATTTCAATCGGTTTTTCTTTAAAATTATAGTTTTTCATTTTATCACCTAAATTTTGGTTAATTTTTTTGCGGAAATTGCCGCACGTCTTAAAAATTCATTAAATGATAGCCCGTTATATTTTTCACTGGCAGCAGTTACCTCTAACATAAGCGAGCCGCTAAACTCGGCTTTTTCAAGCTGGTAAATAACTTTTTTAAAATCTATACTACCGTCAAATGGCAGTAAATGGCTGTCATCATTATAGACGCCATTATTATCGTGAATATGGGTACAAATAATACGGTTGCCGAAAATCGGCATAAATTCTTGCCCCGGTGTAAAACAATTTTCGTGACCACAGTCCCAACAAAAGCCAACGCCATCATCTTTTGAAAAGGTTTTAAGTGCCCATTTAAGATTATAAAATTTGCGTTGATTTTCAAATGCCAATTTTACATTTTTATTCTTTGCAAAATCTACAAGTCGAAAAAAACGTTCTTTACCGATTTCAGTAAGAGGCGGTGCATACTCACCCGAGGAAAGATGAATAACTGCTGTTTTTATACCCGCAAGCTCGCATTTATAAACACAGTCAAGCAATTCATCAAGCATTCTGTCGCCGTTTTCACCCTCATACCAAATATCATTAATATGAGAAAATGGTGCGTGCAAATTTTCGTACTCTACACCGTTTTTTAAGCAATCATTTGCGATTTTAAGCTGACGTTCAGCATCAAAAACACCGCTAAAAGTTGCGGTAAAACCATTACCGGCTATGGCTTTAATATATTCGCTATCATCTATACCTTTGTAAGCCAACATATTTATACCAAGTTTTTCCATAAGCTTCTCCTTTTAATATATGCGCACTTCGAAAACCTTAAAGCAATCACAACCCCAAGTTTTAGAAAATGTAATTTTAACACTGTCACATAAAGTCGGGGTTATTTCAAGCTTTACAAGTCGGTGATAATTATCCCTGATTTTAAGTTTTTCTAAAACTTCATTTTCCGCTAAAAATTCAACCGTAAAATCACATACCAAATCAGTAGGTACACCAATTTTTTGTTGATTTTGTCTTGTGGATGAAAGGGTTATTTTCTTTTCGGTAAAAAAGTCGGAATCGAAAACCAATTGCAAATTTTTAATTTCCGTTTTGTTTTCAAATTCAAATAAAAGTTCTTCGGGAATATTATCTTTAATACTGCACGAATGCCAAGCGTTGCTTTGACCGTTAATTTGGCGAGTTACACCGTTTACCAAATTTTCAACCTCATACCCTATCGCCTGACTTGTGGCAGTTATTTTTGCATTTTTAGCAATATCAGATTCATCGGTATTAATTAAATTAGGTAGGTAGCAATCATCTTTTAAAAGTTGTTGCTGTAACTTTTCAATTTCTATACAACGCATATCTTCTGATTTATCAAGTACCAATATTGCCGCCGCAGTACCAATGGCTTGACCGCCTATAGCACAAGTACCCATAACACGCGTACTAGACATTGCAAGCTTGCTGGCACCCATACACCTACCACCTACAAAAAGGTTCTTAAAACCCTTAACGCAATATGAACGGTAAGGTATATCATAAGCGCCGTCAACCGGGTATATAAAAGATGGCTTTTTATCGAAAGCAAATAAGCCGTTGTGAACGTCTATGTCCCAACCGCCATAAGCCACTTTATCATCAAAACTACGGCTTGATAATACGTCGTTTTCGTTCAAAATATAATCACAAACAATACGACGGCTCTCCCTAACACCGGGCAGCATACCAACCCATATAAGCTCGTAATTTTCAGCACCGTGCTCGCCACCGTTTTTTATGTGGTCCCACACACCGTAAATTGCCGCCACAAGTTGGTCGCGAATATCTTCATATTCTTCAATAATGTTTTCTTTTTCACCGCAAATTTCAATCCACCAATAGCCATAATCCTGCGCATAACCGCCAAACATTACTCTTAACTCTTCGGGTGTGATGTTTTTGATTATATCACTTGAAATATCGGGCGCGTGTTTGCGGAATTTAAGCTGTTCTTCGGTAAAATGAATAATATCAACAGGCGGTACAAATTCTACTTTGTGCCCACGATCAACCGCTTTAAACAAAAGGGTGTTACCCATACGTTTATTATCAGCCGTTTCGGGTGCGTGCGGCTCGTAATATTCACTTTTGCTTTCACTTCCCGTTTTAAAGGGTGCGCCAACAAAAGCGCAAAGCGTACCGTTGCCTGTACAGTCGGCAAAATATTTTGCGCTTATTTTATAATGTATTTCGGTGGTAAGTTGATAACATTCAACCGCTTTAACAATACCGTCTTCACTTTTTGCATCATACATTGCGGTATTTAAAAGCAAGGTTAAATTCTTTTCTTTTTTTGCGGCGTTAAAAAGCACCGCATCCCAAATTGAAAAATTAAAGCTATCATTAACACGCTTGTTATCAAGCATTAATTCGTTAAGAATACCACCCTCGGTAAGCTCGGGCTTTTTCATATTGGAATTTGCACCGCATACGTGCATTCTTATTTCACTTGAAGCATTACCGCCAAGTACGGGGCGGTCGTGTATAAGCACGGTTTTTGCACCATTTCGCGCCGCCGAAATGGCCGCACAAAGACCCGTTAAACCGCCACCTATAACCGCAAAATCAAAATTTAAGGTTTTAAGGTTTTTCATCCTATCGTTCCTCAACAATCTCGTCTATAATCCCCAAATCCCAACAAAGACGCGGTAAAACGTATTTGTCGCGTATATCCTTTGCTGATTTAAAGGTTAGAGGTAATATATCGTTATCAATACCTATTTCAGTCATTGTTTTAGGCAAGCCAATTAAATCAAAAAGCTTTACTAAATCGTCAAACTTGGGCAATTCTTCATCAATAATTTTTAAAATATTATCCCACTTATCGCAAATTATTTCAATGCGTTTTAAATGATTTTCTTTACTGTATTTTTGTTCCTTTTCTTCAAGGGCTATCATACTGTCAGCACCTTTTCCGAGGAAGGCTTTTAGTTCGTTCGCCCACTCGTTATAATTAAAGTCGTTAACGTAAGTTAGCGCTTTTTGCTTATTGGGTATGATTTGTTTTATTTTTTCGTAAAGTTCAACTGCCAATAAAGTACCCACAGCACACTGTATTCCATGAAATTCGACAGGTGTTTTAAACTCAACCCCACGCATATCCCAAATATGCGATAAATAGTGCTCTATGCCCGATGCAGGACGAGAGCAACCCGCTAATTTCATAGCTGCACCGCAAATAACAAGACCCTCAAATACCGATTTTACCGCGGTTTCGTCACGTTTTAACAGCCCCTCAGCATTATCGACACACTTTTTTAAAGATTCGCGCACCAAATCAGCAATTTCCTCGCAATAGTATTCGCCATTAATTAAATTCGAAATTCGCCACTCACAAATTGAAACGTATTTTGCAAGCATATCGCCAAGGCCCGAAATCATCATTTTAGTCGGTGCTTCGCAAAGAATGTCAACGTCACCAATAATATAGTCAGCGCATTTACTGTCAAGCGAAATTTTAAGGCCGTTCATTGTCATAGACGAGGTTGCTGAAGCATATCCGTCCATTGAGGGGGCAGTACCAACAATTATGTATTTTTTATTTGAAACGTTAGCAATAATTTTGCTAATATCGTTTATAACACCTGAACCGACGCCAATTATAATATCACAGTCACTTTTGAAATTCATAGCCGCAAGCCCAACGTTTGCTTCATCGGGTTCAAGTATGTCACTTGAGAAAACGTATTTTTTAACCGCTATACTGCTGATTTTTAAGATTTCCTCCACCTTTTCACCGGCAGCACAATATGTATTTTTATCGGCAAAAATAAATGCACTTTTATAGCCACAATCCTTAATAATGTCGGGCAATTTATTAATTGCACCTTTTTCAACAATTACGTTTGATGTAAATTTATGATCCCTACCACAAATACAATCAGTTTCTTTAATTTTATTAAACATACATTTTACCTTTCTTTCATATTTCATTATTATAAATATACAAATTCATAATCTTTTAATCAATAGCCGAAAAAGATGTTGACAAAATAGTCATACTTTGATTATAATTTTGATTATAACAATCGAAATTTGAGGTAATGTTATGTCATATTATAATAGAGAAAAACAATATATAAATCTCTTGGCGCAAGGTCCCGCTACCGTTAAGGAACTATCCGAAAAGCTATTTATAAGTGAGCCAACAGTTAGACGCGATATAATTCTTTTGCAACAAAAAGAATTAATAACCAGGAATCGTGGTATAGTTACACTTAAAACACACTCACCCGACCAAAGAATTCCGCTTTTTATTCGCCAGCTTGAACAAAACGAAGAAAAGAAAACCATTGCTATTAAAGCTGCATCAAAAATTAAAGACGGTGACGTAATTATGCTTGACGCCTCTACCACCGCTTTTTATATTTTACCGCTTCTCACAAGCTATAAAAAGATATTAATTATAACAAACGGTGCCAAAACCGCACTTGAAGCGGTATCAATGGGTATACGCACTATTTGTACAGGCGGCGAAATGACGTTTGAATCTTTTTCATATATCGGCCCCGATGCCGAAGCAACCCTCAACCGTTACAATGCCGATATTGCTTTCTTTTCTTGCCGTGGCATTTCAGATGACGGCGTTGCTACAGATAGTTCAATTATGGAAAATAATATCAGAAGAATTATGATTAAAAATTCAAAAGAAAGCTATATTTTGTGCGATAAAAGTAAGTTTTCGAAAACTTACTTAAATACACTTTGTAAAGTTGAAGAAATTAGCGGTTTGATAAGTGATATTTAAATTCTACTTTCTTACTGGTAATAATTTTTAAAGGAATTGACGATATAAATGATAAGAAAAGCAACACTTAGCGAACTCGATATAATACTTGATATATACGCTTATGCCAGAAGCTTTATGGCTGAAAACGGCAACCCCAATCAATGGGGCAATATCACCCCTAAAAAAGAATTGCTGATAGAAAATATAAACGACGGCTTGCTTTACGTGGTCGAAGAAGACGGAGTTCTTCAAGGTGTTTTTTATTTCAATATTGAAAATGACCCAACATATAAAATAATAAAAGACGGAACTTGGTTAAGTGACGAACCATACGGCGTTATACACCGCATCGCAAGTGCGGGCAAGAAAAAAGGCGTACTTAAAACCTGTATGAATTTTTGCCTTGAAAAAACACGTCATATCCGAATTGATACCCACGAAGACAATACCGTTATGCACCATTTACTGAATAAATACGGTTTTTCAAAACGCGGAATAATATTACTTAAAAACGGTGCAGAACGCATTGCCTATGAATATATTGAAAAATAATTCAAAGCACCAACTCTGGTTGGTGCTTTTGTTTTTTAATAATATCTCTATAAACACACAAAATAACAATAATTGCATTTTTTCGTTTTATGTGTTATATTTAATTTACAATCTTTGGAAATATATTTGAAAGGTGTATGTTATGAAGCTTAATTACAAACGTGTTTTGCTTGTCGGTATGGCTTTCTTTTTAATTTCAGCCTTTTGGCAAGCTTATGACGCAATAACCCCACTTATTTTAACAAACCACTTCGGCTTGCCGCAATCGGTTTCAGGTGCGGTAATGTCTATTGACAATGTTTTGGCGGTATTCCTTTTGCCGATTTTCGGTGCTCTTTCCGACAAAACAAACACCCGCTTTGGCAGACGTACCCCATTTATTTTCTGTGGTACAATCGCAGCTGTGGTTTCATTTTTAGGTCTTACTTTTGTTGACAATTATCAGCTTGCCCGTATTGTTACTGCAGGCATACCTGAAATGCAGCAAGGCACTCTTAGTGATGAAGCCTTTAAAGCCGCTGTGCGTGAGGCTACCATAAAGCTTACTCTTGAAAATCCGTGGCCGCTTATCGGCTTTATTGCAACGTTATTGGTTGTGCTTATTTCAATGGCGACCTTCCGTTCCCCTGCTGTTGCATTAATGCCTGACGTTACGGTTAAGCCCTTGCGTTCAAAAGCAAACGCTATCATTAACCTTACAGGTACTGCCGGCGGTATTATCGTGCTTGTACTCGGTATGGTTTTTGCAACAAGTAAAAACCTTTATATGCAGTACACCGGTTACGTTGCCGCTGTTTGCGGTGTTATGCTTTTAGGCTTTGTGCTTTTCCTCTTAACCGTAAAGGAAAAGAAATGGGCAACCGAAATGGAAGAAGATACCGTAAAATACGGTCTTGACACCCCTGAGGAAGCCGCACCGGTACAAAGCAAAAGCGGTCTTACAAAAGGCGAATTCACTTCCCTTTTACTTATTCTCGCTTCGGTTGCTTTGTGGTATATCGGTTACAATTCAATCACAAGTAAGTATTCGGTTTATGCAACAAACATTTTGGGCTTTGACTATAACTTCACCCTTATCGTAGCCCAAGCCGCCGCAATAATTTCGTATATACCTGTTGGTATGATTGCTTCTAAAATCGGCCGTAGAAAGACTATTCTTTCGGGCATTCTAATTCTTGCAACTGCATTTACAATCGGTATTTTCATCACACCGAAAACCCCCGAAATCATTATGTACCCCGTATTTATGCTTGCAGGCGTGGGCTGGGCAACCATTAACGTTAACTCCTTCCCAATGGTTGTTGAGCTTGCCAAAAAGGGTGACACCGGCAAATACACCGGTTATTATTACACCGCTTCAATGGCAGCCCAGATTGTTGCCCCTATTCTTTCGGGTGTGCTTTATGATGCTTTAGGTATGCGCTTTGTGTTCTTCACCTTTGGTGCCATTTTTGTGCTTTTCTCGTTTGTAACAATGTTCTTTGTAAAGCACGGCGATTCAAAGCCAATTACAGCTAAAAGCAAGTTGGAACAATTAGACGTTGATTAAACTTAAATCCCCTGTTTTTCAGGGGATTTATTTTTTATATCTTGAAAATAAAGATATGCCGCCGTATAATGATTACAGTACTTTTCACAAAGGGTGATTAAATGCAAATTATCGGCATTGATATTGGTACAACCAGCATTTGCGGTGTCGCCATCGATGCGCAAAGCGGTGAGCTTTTGAAAAGCATTACACTAAACAGTAACGCCTTTATTAAAAGCGATAAGCCGTTTGAAAAAATTCAATCTCCGCAAAAAACAATAAGCTTAGCTTTAGAAATTTTAGATAATTTAATAACCGACCATACTGCAGCCATCGGTGTTACAGGGCAAATGCACGGTATAGTTTATACCGACCAAATCGGTAACGCCGTAAGCCCGCTTTACACTTGGCAAGACAAACGAGGTGACGAAGCATTTGGCAATACAACCTATGCCAAGCATCTTAAAAGCTTTGCGGGATATGGCTGTGTTACCGATTTTTATAATCAGCAAAATAACCTTGTGCCCCAAAACGCCGTGTCCTTTTGCACAATTACTGACTATTTAGTAATGAAGCTTTGCTCGCTTAACGAGCCTGTAATGCACTCAACAAATGCGGCTTCACTTGGGCTTTATGATATTAAGAAAAACCGCTTTACAAACGGCTTTACGCCCCAAATTGCAACCGATTATCAAATTGTGGGTGAATACAAAAATATTCCTGTTAGCGTTGCCGTGGGTGACAATCAGGCCAGTGTTTTCTCGACCCTTAAAAATCAAGGCGATTTACTCATCAATGTCGGCACAGGCAGTCAAGCTTCAATTATTTGTGACCATATAATAACTGGTGAAAATCTAGAAGTACGGCCATATTTTGAGAACAAGTATTTGATTGTGGGCGCTGCACTTTGCGGCGGCAGAGCGTATTCAATGCTTAAAGATTTTTACAAGAGCATTTTATGTAAAAACGGCGATATTGCCGATGATAAAATTTATAAGCTTATGGATGAAATGCTGGAAAAAGCTTCTCCCACACTTTTAGTTGACACACGCTTTGCCGGTACCCGTAAGGATCCCGAGATATGCGGAAGTATAAACGGCATTACAACCGAAAGCTTTACCCCCGAAGCACTGACTAAGGGCGTGCTTTGCGGTATGTGCAACGAGCTTTACAATATGTTTTTAGAAATGGAAACGCCAATTAACGGTATTGTGGGCTCGGGTAACGGAATAAGAAAAAATAAATACTTTATAAAGCTTTGCGAAAAGAAATTTAAAACCGAAATGAAAATTCCTGCCCATTTAGAGGAGGCCGCAGTCGGCGCTGCTATGTTTGGCGGAATCTCGGCGAAAATTTATGAAAATTCTGGCAAAGCACAAGAAATTATAAAATACAGGTGATATTATGGACATTTTACACTCGGGTGAATTATATTTGCCTATGGGCGATGAAATTATGGAAGAACAGTTTAAATGTCTTGAAAGACTTTACGACTTCAACCAAACACGTCCGCTTGAACAGGAAAAACGCCAAAAACTGCTAAAAGAAATGTTTGGTGATATAGGCGAAGGCTGCTATATTGAACCGCCTTTTCATTCAAATTGGGGCGGAAAGCATTGTCACTTCGGCAATTTTGTTTATGCGAACTTTAATTTAACCTTGGTTGATGACACACATATTTACGTTGGCAATAACACAATGTTTGGGCCAAACGTTACAGTTGCAACGGCGGGTCACCCCATTTTGCCCGAGCTTAGAGAGCAGGGTTATCAATACAACTTTCCCGTACGTATCGGTAAAAACTGTTGGATAGGTGCAGGTGTTGTTATTGTGCCGGGTGTTACAATTGGCGATAACACTGTTATAGGCGCCGGAAGTGTTGTTACAAAGGATATTCCGTCAAACGTTGTGGCTGTGGGTAACCCATGTCGTGTAATGCGTGAAATCAACGACAACGACAAGGAGTTTTATTTTAAAAACCATAAAATTAGCGATGATTTGAGGAGTAATTTAAAATGAATATTAGGCAAATCGGGAATATAACAGACGGACAGGACGGCGCTGTTTTCTCCGGTCTTTTATTCCGTTTTAAAACAAACGGTCTTTGCTATGTTTACGACCTTAAAAACCTAACTATTGAAAAGAAATCACCCATTGTGTCTATTTTTACTCTTGATAAAGCTGACGTTATTGCGCCGCATAGCAATTCAGTAGTTTTCGGTACTGAATACTACGCCGAGGGGGATGAATTCCCCTTGCTTTATACAAATATTTACAATAATTACGCAAAGTGTGAACAAAAGCTTACGGGTGTTTGTTGTGTTTACCGTATTTGGCGTGAGGATATGGAATTCAAAAGTAAGCTTGTCAGCCTTATTGAAATTGGCTTTACCGATGATGCTTTATGGTCATCCGGCGATGATATCCGCCCATTTGGCAACTTTGTAATCGATAATGAAAAAGGCCTTTACCACGCCTTTACAATGCGTGATAAGGACCAAATTACACGTTATTTTTCGTTTAAGCTTCCCCGCCTTTCGGATGGTGTTACAGACGAAACACTTGGTGTTAAAAAGATAACCCTTTCTAAAGCCGATATTATCGACACCTTTGATACTCAATACCACCATTTTATTCAGGGCGCATGCTGTGAAAAGGGTAAAATTTATTCGCTTGAGGGCTTCAGCGGTGATAAAATCAACCCGCCCGCACTTCGCATTATTTCCACTGCAGACAAAAAGCAAACCGATTGTATTTATTTCGGTGATTTCGGGCTTACAATCGAACCCGAGCTTATATATTTTGAAAATGATATTTGCTATTACGGTGACAACCACGGCAATCTTTATGTAATTGAGTTTTAATGTTAAATTGGGGTTTATCGCTTACGCAAGGTAATAGGTAAGAGGTAATAGTGAAGAGGTAAGGTGTCGGCTTCGCCGACGGATATAAATTGGTTTGTCCCGATAAACTATAATTTGAATAATAAACAACAAAAAAGCGTCGGAATCCGACGCTTTTAAATTTAATTATCTGTCAACTTTTGGGGTTGCTTTTTTCTTTTTAATAATAACAACGGTTACTACCACACCTGCAACTAAAACAATCGCACCTGCAACAATAGCAATTATTACCCAAGTGTCTAAAACAAATTCGCCACCGTCGGTCTGAACCTGTTGATTACCGATGTTATTCGGGTCAAAGGGCTTGCCGCCGTTATTGGGTTTTTTATCAATACCGCCCTGATTATCATCATTACTTGTGGTATTGTCGTTATTGGTATTATCATTTTGATTATTATCGTTTTGGCTATTATCGTTTTGATTGTTATCGTTGTCATTATTACCTGATGATGAATTGTTATCTTCTTCATCCTGGTTGCCACCTTGATTACCGCTGGAGGTATTATCATCCTTGTCATCCTGATTACCGCCTTGGTTACCAGAATTACTACTATCCTTTGCTTCGCCGGAAGGTGTAGTCATATTAGTTGGCACGTTTCTGCCAAATAAAAGCCAAGCAAATTCAGGGTAGTCAACAAATACGTTACGTGTACCGGTTATAGCCTGTACCGAGTCGTTACGTCCCATTTCCCAAGTATCAACAGGGTCTTCCTGCATCCATCTGAGCAAAACGTCAAGATTTTCCATCACACCGCTCTTGCCCCACATTTTACCGGTATTGCCCCAACGGCAATAAACGTAAAGTGCAATACGAGCGCAGTCGCCTTTAACAGAGTCATCAGGCTCAAAATAGCCGTTGCTCTTAGTACCGTATGCGGTATTACCACGGCTTGAGTTTTCCGACACGATTGTTGGGCGTATCATCATTACGTCATCTTCATCGCTTCCGCCCAAGCCCTTGCTGTTAGGCCAAGTGTGTTCCTTGTTCCAAGTTTTAGCGCTGTCCCAAACGTTGCTGAACATTTTACCTGAGTAAAATGATGAGATTTGAGAAGTGTTATTTTGAACACAGTCGGTATATTTAAGCAATGTATTGTTTTCCTTATAAGCATTTATGTACTTGTGTTCACCCTTCATAAAGGCTTGTAATTTTGAATAAAGCGCACTTGAGGGAGCATTTGACTGAGAAGTGCCACCCTTATTTTGCGAAAGCTTATCAAATGTGTTATTACCTGTATAAAAGCCCTGCGCTTTTGTAGATAAAAATACACAAACTTCGTCACGTGCGCCCCAGTTGTATATGTATTTGCCACTGGTCTTATATACAACATCGCTTGCTTTTGTGTAACCTGTACCTGCTGCGCTTACGTTTGTAAAGCACATAATTGCAAGCAACATTACAACAGTTACTATTGAAATTGAACGTTTTGCAAATTGTTTCATCACATAATACCCCATTTTTATTTTTTACCATACCATTATAGCATACTTTTATAAAAAATAAAGCACTTTTAATAAAAAACAAATATTTTGTCGAAAATAAAAAAATAAACCCGAAGTTCACGCTTCGGGTTTATAAATTATTACTATTTAGCTTTTCGTTTTTTTACTATTATTACAGTAATTATTACACCGGCAATAATTAAAACACTAGCCACTATTACAATTATAATCCATGGCTCTACAGTAGTCGCTTCACCGTTATCAACCTGCTGACCACCGATATTATTGGGGTCAAAGGGCTTACCACCGTTATTAGGCTTATTATCAATACCGCCCTGTGCACCGTCAGTTACAGTGCTATTATTACTTGTAGTGTTATCCTTATCGGTTGTTGAGTTATCAGTTGAAGTGTTTGTTGAAGTGTTAGTAGAGGTATTGGTGGAGGTATTGGTTGAAGTATTGCCTCCTTGATTACCCACGTTGCCGCTTTCTTTAGCTTCACCCGATGGTGTAGTCATATCAGTAGGAAGCTTTTCGCCAAACAAAAGCCATGCATATTCAGGGTAGTCAATAAACACGTTGCGGTTGCCAACAAGGTTTTCACACTGGTCATTACGTGCCATTTCCCAAGTGTCAACAGGGTCCATCTTACACCACTGCAAAAGGGTTTCAAGACTTTCAATAACCTTTTCGCCGTCATTGATGTTGTTACTACCCGAGCCTACAATCGGATTGCTGGTATCCATAAATAGGTTGGGTTCTTCCCAACGGCAATAGACATATAAAAGAATACGAGCAACGTCACCTTTTATATTATCATTAACCTCAACCAAAGTGTTTGAATGTTCTAAAACAACTTTGTTCTGGAACGAATACTTTGAATACTTAGTGTCAGTGGGTTCAACATTACCCATAAGCTTATCACCACGTGATGAATTAACACCACGAATAGTGGGTCTTAAATGGTGTGGGTCTGCACCGCCATCCTTTTCATGGAAAGAGGCATGGCTCTTTGGCCATACGTGCTCACGGTTAATTGTCTGACCGCTTACTGTAACGTCGGCGTAAAAATAATGATATGTATTTCCGCCGTTATTAGCGTCTGTTTTCACCCAATAAGTAGGCAAATCAGAATACTTGACCGTTTTGGTCATAGTTTTACTCATAAGGTCGTGAAGCTCATCAAAAAGTGCGCTGTCAACAGTTGTCAAACAGTTGCCGCTACCGCCCTTTAAAAGCGAAACATTATCGTACAATGCTTTATTTTCACTATAGTATTTTTCGGCTTGGTCGCTAAGCTCAACGCAAACAGCGTGACGCACGCCTGTATTAGTTACAACTGTACCGGTTTTGGCAAATACCGTAAACTGTGACAACACGGCAAAAACCGTTATTACAGATAATATTGATAAGCAGCATTTTTGAAAACGTTTTTTCATTAAATTTTACCTCGTTTTTTATTTAACGGTATCATTTTAACACATCTATTAAAAAAATGAAACCATTTTAATCTTTAATTCTTCGTTTTTTAATAATTACTATTGATATCAAGCCACCCACAACGACTAACGAGCCAATCACAATGACAATTATCACCCACGTATCCAAAACAAATTGACCGTTATCGGTATTAGATTGTTGATTACCGATATTATTAGGGTCAAAGGGTTTGCCGCCGTTTTGCGGCTTTTTATCAATGCCGCCCTGTGCATTTGTGCTGTCGCCGCTTGTGGTGTTTTCTGTTGAAGTGTTAGTTGAGGTATTAGTCGAAGCATTTGTGGAGATATTAGTTGATACATCTTCGGAAGTATTGCTTGAAGTGTTGGTCGAAGTATTGGTTGAGGTATCGGTTGATGTGTTACCACCTTGATTATTTCCCGAAGTGCCTTTTTTAGCTTCGCCCGACGGTGTTACCATATCGGTTGGAACAGCTTCGCCAAACAAAAGCCACGCATATTCGGGATAATCAATAAACACATTACGGTTGCCCACAATATTTTGACATTCATCATTTCGTGCCATTTCCCAACTGTCCACGGGGTCTAACTTACACCACTCTAGCAAGGTATCAAGGCTTTCAATAACCTTTTTACCATTGTTAGCATCGTCCCCTGGACCCACAATGGGATTGGGCGTATCCATAAACAAATTTGGCTCTTCCCAGCGGCAATATACATAAAGGAAAATTCGTGCAACGTCGCCCTTTACCTTGTCATCAACCTCTACCCTGTCGTTTGCAGAAGAATAATAAATTGAACCGTTGCCGCTTGTTTTGGTTTTATAACCGGAAATTACGCCCTTTACATATCCCATACAATAATTGCTTCTGGTCGAGTTCATTGATGAATTTGTCGGTCTTAAATGGTGCGGGTCGCAGCCACCGTTTAGCTTTTTGAAAGAAGCACGGCTTTTTGGCCATACGTGTTCACGATTAAAGCTTCCGGAATCAATATCACTGTAAAAAAGCCGTGGCTTAGAGGAACCGTTATTGGCATCTGTATCGTACCAATAATCCGAAAGACTGCTGTACGAAATTGAGTCGGTCATAGTATTTGCCATAAGGTTATGAAGCTTACTAAACAAATCGCTATTAACAGTTGTAAGACAATTATCATTACCGCCCTTAAGCTTTGAAACAGATGAAAATGCTATACTGTTTTCCTGATAGTACGACTTTGCTTGTGAGCTAAGCGCAGTGCAAACAGTATGTCGGCTTCCATTGTTTTTGGCGAAAACCGTAATACCGGCAATTAAGCCAAAAATGGTTAAAACTGCAATAAATACCGAAAAATAACGTCTAAATTTCATTTTTACGATCCTTTATTTTTAAATACCAATCTATTGTAACACATATTTTGTTAAAATAAAGAACTTTTTGAAAAATTTTGCAGTTTTATTGCATTAAATAAAATTTAGTGTTAAAATATAAGCGATTGGATGGTGTAATTAATGAAAAATAATTCTTGGGGAAAGCTTATAAAACGCTTTTTGCCTTATTATAAAAAATATGTGCCGATTTTAATTTTTGATTTATTTTGTGCATCTCTCACCACCGTGTGTGAAATTGTGTTACCGCTTATTGTAAGGTACATAACCAATACCGCTTTGACCGATATTGCAAGCCTTACAATCAGCAGTATTTTAACGGTTGGTGGTATTTATCTTGTGCTTAAGCTTATTGATGCGGCAGCAAACTATTATATGGCATCAATAGGTCATATAATGGGTACCAAAATTGAAACCGATATGCGTACCGATATGTTTGACCATTTGCAAAAGCTTTCGTTCAAATATTATGACAACACCAAGGTCGGAAGCCTTATGTCACGTATGACGAGCGATTTGTTCGACATTACAGAATTTGCGCACCACTGCCCCGAAGAATTACTTATTGCGGGCATTAAAATTATCTGCTGTTTTGCAATTTTAAGCAGTATGAACCTTTGGCTTACGCTGATTATTTTCGTTGCCCTTCCCCCAATGATTTTCGTTTTAAGCATCTTTAATAAAAAAATGCGTTCGGGCTTCCGTGAATCCAGAAAGCAGGTAGCCGAGCTTAACTCGCAAATTGAAGACAGCCTTTTGGGTATTCGTGTTGTAAAATCCTTTACGGGCGAGGACCTTGAAAAAGAAAAATTCCAAAAAGGTAACAAGGGTTACCTTTCTATAAAATCAAAGGTTTATCACTATATGGCAGCCTTCCACTGCACAACCAGCGTTTTAGATGGTGTGCTATATATACTGGCGGTTGTCGCAGGCGCTATTTTCATTATTTATGACGGTTTAAACCCCGCTGATTTAATTGTTTTCTTAATGTACATAACCACCCTTTTAAACTCTATCCGTAAAATTGTTCAGTTTGCTGAACAGTTTCAGCGTGGTATGACAGGCATTGAACGCTTTGGCGAAATAATGGAAACCGACCCCGATATTAAAGACCGTGAAAATGCGGTTGAGCTTGAAAAGGTTAAGGGTGATATTGAATTTAAAAACGTTACCTTTAAATACACCGAAGAAACCGATGACGTGCTTTCCCATCTGAATTTAAAAATCCCCGCCGGCAAAAACATTGCTTTGGTCGGTGAATCGGGTGGCGGCAAAACTACAATCTGCTCACTTATCCCCCGTTTTTATGAAATTTTAGACGGTTCTTTAACAGTTGACGGCATTGATATTCGTGATATTAAAATTAAATCACTGCGTTCACAAATCGGTGTTGTTCAGCAGGACGTTTACCTCTTTTCAGGCAGTGTTCGTGAAAATATTGAATACGGCAAACCCGGTGCCAGCGAAGAAGAAATTATCGCCGCTGCAAAGCTTGCCGGCGCTGAAGAATTTATAAGCAATCTACCCGACGGCTACGATACATACGTTGGCGAGCGTGGTGTCAAGCTTTCAGGCGGTCAAAAGCAACGCATTAGTATTGCACGTGTGTTCCTGAAAAATCCCCCAATTTTACTTTTGGATGAAGCCACAAGCGCTCTGGATAACGAAAGTGAAAGATTGGTTCAAAAATCGCTTGAACGCCTTTCACTTGGAAGAACGACTCTTACCATTGCACACCGCCTTACCACAATCAAAAACGCCGATAACATAATTGTTTTTGGTAAAAACGGTATTATGGAAACGGGCACCCACGATGAGCTTTTAGCCAAAAACGGCACCTATGCGGAGCTTTATAACACTTCATTTAAATAATCTTAAAGCCACTTCTTAAAGGAGTGGCTTTTTTGTTAAATTGGGGTTTATCGCTGTGTGTAATTCGTAATGCGTAATTCCGCATTAGGCGTTAGAACGACAAACTATAATTTGAAATTCATCTTGACAATTGAATGGTTATTCAATTATAATAGTTGAGTAATCATTCAATTAAGGAGCGATAAAATGCCCAAAAACGAATTTATTTGTGACTGCCACCCCATTGATGAGGAATTGGTTATAAAAACAAAAAAGGCTCTGCCCAAAAATGAAACCTTTAAAAGCCTTGCAGGTTTTTTTAGCATAATTGGTGACAATACACGCTGTAAAATTTTGTTTGCTTTGAAAGAAAACCCAATGTGTGTTTGTGATTTGGCAAACGTGCTTTCTATGACAAAATCATCAATTTCACACCAGCTTAATAAAATGAAAACAGCCGGTGTTGTTAAATGCGAAAAAATCGGCAAGCAAGTATTTTATTCGCTTGACGATAACCACGTTTTTGAAATTTTTGATATTTCTCTCAAGCATATAAATCACAAATTTAAGGAGAATTGAAATGAAAAGTGAAAAAAATATTTTAATTGCCTTTATACTTAACCTAAACTTTTCTGTGTTCGAATTTTTTGGCGGCATTTTCACAAACAGTGTTGCAATTATATCAGATTCAATCCACGATATTGGCGATGCTGTAAGCATTGGTATTTCTTATTTTTTGGAAAAGAAAAGCAAAAAGCAACCCGACAATACCTATACTTACGGTTATTTGCGATATTCGGTAATCGGAAGTATTATCACAACCTTAATTTTGCTTGTGGGCTCGGTTTTAGTTGTTATAAATGCAGTAAAACGCATTTTAAACCCAGTGGACATTAATTATAACGGTATGATAATTTTTGCCATTATAGGTGTTGTTGTCAACTTTTTAGCTGCGTATTTTACCCGCCACGGTGACAGCCTTAATCAAAAAGCTGTAAACCTTCACATGCTTGAGGACGTGCTTGGCTGGGCAGTAGTGCTGATAGGTGCCGTTGTTATGCGCTTTACCGATTTTAAACTTATCGACCCAATTTTATCAATTCTGGTTGCGGTTTATATTTTTATTCACGCATTCAGTCACCTTAAAGAAGCTATTGATTTGTTTCTTGTAAAAATTCCCGAAGGCATAAATCTTGATGAAATCAAGCACCATTTGTTAGAAATTGACGGGGTTTTAGGCGTTCATCATATCCATATTTGGAGTATGGACGGCAATCAAAATTATGCCACTATGCACATTGTAACCAATGGCGACCATCTCGAAATTAAAAAAGCTGTTAAAGAGGAGCTGCTCGACCACGGCATTGTTCACGCAACGCTTGAGCTTGAAAGCGAAAACGAGCATTGCGAAGATGAGCATTGCCACACACATGGCTGCTCTAGTCACCATCATCACGGACATCATCATTAAATCAAAACTCCAAGCATATTATGTAACAAAAATATGCTTGGAGTTTTTAATATGAATGATAATCTTTTAAAACCAATTTTAAACGAAAACGACCTTTTAGCCTATGAAAATCTTATAAATTCGCCCGATTTTAAAAAGGAAAGAAATGAAACCTTTTCTTCACTGCTTAAAAATTCGGTAGGAAAAAATATTAAAATTCACATGGTTGTCGGCAACCAATTAACCACACGCCAAGGCAAGCTTTTGGGGGTATATAACGATTATATCGCCGTAACTCAAAACCGTGAAAAATTAGCAATTAAATTAAATGAAATTAAGTTTATTTCAATGGTGTGATACATAAAAACCCGCATTGGCAGTTCCAATGCGGGTTTTGTTATTAACATTGTTTCATAAGTCTTACATAAAATTCAGCGGCTTTTAGGGCGGTTTCTACCCTTATTCTTTCATTATTACCGTGAATTGTTGCACGTTCTTCACTTGTTAAATCCATTGCAGAAAAACGATAAACCTTATCCGAAATACGACCGTAATGGCGTGAATCCGAGCATTGCATCATAAGATACGGTGCGGCAATACTGCCCTTCCAAGTGGATACCACACTGCTTGCAACCTTATCATAAGCCTCACAGTCGGTTACAGAAATTCGGCTTGGGTTCATACCATGAATTTTGGTAATTTCTACCCTGTCATCATTTACGGTTTTCTTTAAATATTCAAGTGCCGAATCCATTGTGTCATCAGGGTTTAAACGCATATTAGAAACAAAGGTTGCCTGTGGCGGAATAACGTTGGATGCTGCACTTCCCTTTGCCTGTGTAAAAGCGGTAGTTGTGCGCATTAATGCATTAAGCTCACCGCCCTGTTTTTTGCAGAGCATATTTAAAACAGGTGAAAAACACCAAAGATTAGCAAAAATCATTCTATACAGGAAGTTTGAATGACGTCCAAGGGTGTCGAACATTTCCAAAACGGGCTTGGTAAGATGCATTTTAAAGGGCTTGTTTTCAACCTTTAAAATTGCTTTTGAAAGGTTAATTATCGGTGAATTGGGCTTCGGTGCAGATGCGTGGCCTCCGGCTGATTTTGAAGAATATAAAACATCCATAAGACCCTTTTCGGCAATACCGATAAGGCCGCAGGGCTTACTAACACCGGGGAAAACGTTTTCTACAACAGCGCCGCCCTCATCAACAACAAGTGCCAAATTAATATTGTTGTTTTCAAAATAATCAACAATATTAACCGCACCCTTGCCGTTAATTTCTTCACCGCCTGAAAATGCAAAATAAATATCGTTTTCAGGCACAAAACCATCGGCAATAAGCTTTTCCGCAGCAGATAAAATGCCGTTTACGGTAACCTTTGTATCAAGCGTACCTCTGCCCCAGATAACGCCATCCTCTAAAATTGCTTCAAAGGGTGGCTTATCCCAAAGCTCCTCATTAACCGGCACAACGTCGTAATGCGCCATCATAACAGACGGAGCATCGTGCTTTTTACCCGGCCATAAAATCAGTACCCCCCTGTCTTCCATTAAAGTTTGAGTGCAGGTTTTATAAACATTTGGGTAAAGCTTTGGAAGCTCAGCCAAAAGCGCCTTGAATTCGGCATCGTCCTCTAAACTGCTGTCCCTGTATGACACAGTTTTAAAGCGGACAAGTGTTCGTAAATTTTCTATTACCTTATCGGAATTTAGGGTAATTTCTTCATCAAAAATTTGGGCATTTGCCTTGGGCTTAAAGTTTAAAGTGCGGATAATAAGCACCGCTAAAAACAAGGCAATAACACCTAAAAATATATAAAAGTAAATCATTTAAAGCATTCCTTTTTTATACATAATTCGTGAGCTGATAAGCGTAATAATTACGCCAACAGGCGCCATTATTCCAACCTCGCCCGAGGTAAGAGGTGTAAAGATGAACAATGCTAGCATAACTACCATTGGAATAATTGACATTTTCCAGTTTTTTGAAACAAAAACTACTGCCAAGCCACCGAAAAGTGCAGGCAAAAGCTGGTCGAACGCAGGCTTTAAAATCTCACTTTCAAGCACAGCACCAAGGTTTGAAACCATCATCAAGATAACACCGATTGCAACAATTAAGGTTGTAACAATACTTGAAACAGCAATAGCAATGGTAGAAATAATTTCGCCTTCTTCGCTATTTGCCTTAACATCTGCCTTTTCCATAGCGTCAAGTGCGCAAGGAAGCTTTAAATTTGAAATGTTGCCTGTTACAAACGAAAGGTAAGAACCACCGGCACCAAGCATTGGAATATAGGTGAAAATTTCAATAATACCTACCGCCCAGTACATAGGAAGTACCGACAAAATTGCACGGCCGAAAGCACCCCATTCTGGAACGGCTTTAAAGATAATCGAGATAGCAAGCGGGAAAGCCAAAATCAAAGCCAAAAGTGTAAATCCCCAAATTTTACCGTCACGGTGAACACTGTCAAGATAAGTCATTTCTTTTTTCATTACTTTCCCCTCCTTAACCTAACCAATTTGTAATCGGAATAGCCATAGCCATGCCGCCTACAAGGCTAATCGGCAAGGCGTAATCGGTTATCCAACGTGCTTTGAGAACTTTTGTAAGTAAGCCACAAATTAGCATAAGTACAGCAGATGAAAGCATTACAAGTGCCGGAATCAGCGCTGAAATTTTGCCGCTGAACACGCTTGCAAAATCCCAGAAAACATAACCCAAAAATGCCGAAATCATACCCAAAAACATAGCGTTTGAGAAAATTTCGCTCCACTTTTTATCCATATTTTCAAGCTTTTTCATGCCGCCTTGAATCTTCTTTGAAAGCAATGGTGTTAAAACAAGACCGATAACGATACCAAGTGTCATAACCCATGCAACCGTTACAAAAGCAGAAGCAGACGAAATGCCCGCACCCATTTCAAGACCAAGCTCGTTTAAAGTGCTGCCTGCAGCAATAGTTTCATAAGAAAGCGAGCCGATAATCGAAAGCCTTAGCCACGGAAGCGGCAAACCTAAGGATTTTGCCAAAGCCACAACGCCGACAAGAATTGAAATTGCGGGTGCAATAGTAAAAAGCGCCGCTGAGGTAATTGTCTTTTTTAGACGTGATTTATCCATACCGATTTGCAAGGCACGACGGTATGCACGCACAAGAAAATAAACCGATTGTGCAAGCACAACCAAAATCAGTACCGATACCATTACGTACAGTATTGGATGATTAATGCTGAATTTCATTTCAACCAAACCTTTCACTCAATTATGATAATATATTATCATATACATTTATTTTTGGCAAGAAATTATCTGTTTTTTATGAAAAACTGCAAATTTTTTACAGTTTTATTTGCTTAAATGTCACCATTTTAACGAAATATCAAAAAATACTAAAAAATACTTTATTTTTGGCTTAAAATTTGATATAATGACTTGGATACCTAAATTATAGGTGTTTTAAGTGGTTTTTTAAAAATGTATATTTTTTTAGGAGGTTGATTCAACAATGAGTCACAAGTATGTTTACCTTTTCTCAGAAGGCGACGCTTCAATGCGTGAGCTTCTCGGCGGTAAGGGTGCTAACCTTGCAGAAATGACCAAAATCGGTCTTCCTGTTCCTCAGGGTTTCACCGTTTCTACCGAAGCCTGCACTCAGTATTATGAGGACGGCAGAAAAATCAACGATGATATCCAGGCACAGATCATGGAATACATCGAAAAAATGGAAGCTGTAGTAGGCAAGAAGTTCGGCGATAAGGAAAATCCCCTTCTCGTTTCTGTTCGTTCAGGTGCTCGTGCTTCTATGCCCGGTATGATGGACACTATTCTTAACCTCGGTCTTAACGAAGAAGTTGTTGAAACCATGGCTGCAAAGTCTGGCAACGCTCGTTGGGCTTATGACTGCTATCGTCGTTTCATTCAGATGTATTCTGACGTAGTTATGGAAGTTGGTAAGAAGTATTTTGAAGAACTTATCGACAAAATGAAGGAAGAAAAAGGCGTTACTCAAGACGTTGATCTTACCGCTGACGACCTTAAAGAACTTGCTAACCAGTTCAAGGCTGAATACAAGAACAAGATCGGTAAGGACTTCCCCACTGATCCTAAGGAACAGTTAATGGGCGCTGTTGAAGCTGTTTTCCGTTCATGGGACAACCCCCGTGCAAACGTTTACCGTCGTGACAACGATATTCCTTATTCTTGGGGTACCGCTGTTAACGTTCAGATGATGGCTTTCGGTAACATGGGTGACAACTGTGGTACCGGTGTTGCATTTACTCGTGACCCTGCTACCGGTGAACCCGGCCTTATGGGTGAATTCCTCACCAACGCTCAGGGTGAAGACGTTGTTGCTGGTGTTCGTACTCCTATGCCTATCGCTGAAATGGCTGAAAAGTTCCCCGCAGCTTTCGAAGAATTCAACAAGGTTTGCGCTATTCTTGAAGACCACTATCGTGACATGCAGGATATGGAATTCACCGTTGAAGACGGCAAGCTCTATATGCTCCAGACACGTAACGGTAAGAGAACTGCTAAAGCTGCTCTTAAGATCGCTTGCGATTTAGTTGATGAAGGTATGATCGACAAGAAACAGGCTGTTGCTATGATCGATCCTCGTAACCTTGATACACTTCTCCATCCCCAGTTTGACGCTAAAGCATTAAAGGCATCTGTACCTGCTGGTAAGGGTCTTGGCGCTTCTCCCGGTGCTGCTTGCGGTAAGGTTGTATTCACTGCTGAAGATGCAGAAGAATGGAACAACCGTGGCGAAAAGGTTA
>JAFQCU010000015.1 GCA_017416285.1 Clostridia bacterium
AGTGAAATTAATGAGCGTATACGTAAAATTAGAAAGAGGTTAAAATATAAGCAGTATGAGGTTGCAAAGCTGCTTAATATGAAGCTTGACACGTATTCAAAAAGAGAACGTAAGGGAACATTTACAGGCGAAGAATTGTTAATGCTTGCTGATATTTTTAAGGTTGACGTGCGTGAGTTTTTTTATGATGATATAGAAACAATTAAACCGTATGTCATTATTCCGGACGAGTGTTATATGTTAGATCACTATGAAGGTCATATAATAACTATGTATAGAAACACAACGAAGGAAAAACAAAAAGAAATATTTGCATTTGTTTTTAATATGTTTAAAGGTAAATGAAATTTAATTTAAAGCAGAGGCGACCAACAGTTGCCTCTGCTTTTTACTACTTTGTCGATTTAATGCGAAAAAGCGAATAATTATTGCATTTTAAAAAATGTTGTGTTATACTGATATAAATATTTTTTAAATTTTAAAAGGATGATTTTGGAAATGGAATTATGGGCATTTTTTATGTATTTTGCCTTAATGCTAGGCATAGGGCTGTTTTTCTTTTTGCGTTCTAAAAACGAGGGTGAAAAGGAATATTTCTTAGGCGGTCGTTCTATGGGACCTTGGGTAACCGCTATGAGTGCTCAGGCGTCGGATATGTCGGGTTGGCTTTTGATGGGCTTTCCCGGAAGTATTTTGGCTTTTGGCATGGGCAAGGTGTGGATTGGTATTGGTCTTGCTTTAGGTACGGCTGCTAACTGGATATTGGTAGCAAAGCGTTTGCGTCGTTTTTCAAGAGCTTCGGGTGACAGTATTACACTTCCCCAATATTTAACTAACCGTTTTGCAAGTAAGAGCCCCGTGCTTAAAATTGTTTGTGCAATTATTTTCTTGATAAGCTTTACGGTTTACGTTTCTTCCGCATTCGTTGCAGGTAAAAACGTTATGTGTGCTGTTATTCCTTGGTTTGCAGGGAAGGAAATGCTCGCAATGGGAATTTTTGCGTTGCTTATTTTGGTTTATACCTTCCTTGGTGGCTTTAAAGCTGTTTGCTGGACCGACTTTTTCCAAGGTATTTTAATGCTTGTTGCTTTGCTTGCAGTTCCGATAGTTATGGCTATGGGTAATTTTGATTCATTTTATGCCGGCGCATTTGCTGAAGGTATTACACCATTTGGCGCAAACCCCTTTGCTGCTGATTGGCGTGATATCGTAACAGGTCTTTCTTGGGGTCTTGGTTATTTTGGTATGCCTCACATTATTGTTCGTTTTATGTCAATTAAAAAGCCTTCAATGGTTAAAAAGTCTGCAACTGTCGCAATAATTTGGGTTGTACTTACTTTGGGCTCTGCAATAGCTATTGCAATTTTAGCAAGAACATATATTTTTGCAGATGGCGCATCTGTTGCTGAAATTTTATTGCCCTCAGGTGCACAACAGAATATTTTTATTTCTATCGTTCAAAAGATATTCCCCGGTTTTGTGGCGGGTCTTCTTTTGGCGGCTATTGTTGCTGCGGCTATGTCTACCGCTGATTCTCAACTTTTGGTTGCTTCTTCATCCTTCACAAGCGACCTCTATAAGCCGCTCATCCGTAAAAACAAAGCTACCGATAAGGAAGTTTTGTGGGTAGGACGTTTGGTTGTTTTGCTAGTTTCGGTTATTGCGTTTTTTATTGCTGCCGACGGCATCAATGATGCAAATAGCTGGTCAAACAGCATTATGGCAATGGTTGAAAATGCGTGGGGACTTTTTGGTGCATCTTTCGGACCTGTTGTAATTCTTTCACTTTTTTGGCGTCGTTTTAATTACATTGGTGCTTGTACGGGTATTATTGTTGGTGCCATAGTTGATATTGCTTGGCTTTTGTTGTTTACAAATACAATTATGCCCGCCATCGTTACTGCAACGGGCATTTATGAAATTTTACCCGGCTTTGTTGTAGGCGGTATTGCCGCAGTCGTCGCAACGCTTCTCACTAAAGCCCCTTCAAATGAGGTTGAACAAATTTTTGCAGCCGCTACTGCAAAAGAAATTGATGATTAATATTAAAAAGGACACGGTGTAAACCGTGTCCTTTTTTAATACTTCGTATTTGGAAATAGTTCATCAACAAACCAAACACTCGAAAGCTTAAAGCTTTTGCCCTTTAAGTATTCAAGCTCGCCCGCATCGGTTTTAAAATCAAAGGTAAGCTTATACGAGCAAAGTGCTTGCTTATTAAAACCAAGCTTTTTATCATCCTTAAGCTTGCCGTATTTTCCGTCCCCCAAAATCGGGTGCCCGATAGAAGCCATATGCGCACGAATTTGGTGGGTGCGGCCTGTAAGCAGGTCAACCTCTAAAAGTGAAAGATTATTTTTGCTTGAAAGCAGGGTGTATTTTGTAATTATTGTAAGATTATCTTCGGTTTTACGCTTTGAAAGATAAACCTTGTTTTTATCCTCGTTTTTTTCAAGATAACCTGTTAAAGTGGCGGTTTTTTCTTTGGGTGTGCCATGAACCACCGTTAAATATTGCTTGCTTATTTCACGGTATTTTATCTTGTCACACAAAATACGAAGCGCTTCTGCATTTTTGGCGGCAATAACAATACCTGCTGTGTTGCGGTCAATACGGTTTGCCAACGCCGGCCTAAAGGAGTGCTCGTCGTCGGGACGGTATTCGCCCTTATCATATAAATAATGCTGAATACGGGCAATAAGCGTGTCACCGTACTCATTTTTATCGGGGTGCACAAGTAAGCCCTGTTTTTTGTTCACTAAAATAATATTTTCGTCCTCGTAAACAATGTCGAGCTTTGCAGGTGCTGACAAAAAGTCGTATTTAGGTGCTATTGGCGTGAAAAATTCATCGTTAATATAAGCCGAAACAACATCACCAACCTGAAGCCGTGTGCTGATTTCGGCACGCTTGCCGTTGACCTTGAAACGCTTGGTGCGTATGTATTTAAACATTAGCGCCGTCGGAAGGGTTGGACAAGCCTTGGTTATGAATTTATCAAGTCGCTGATTAGCATCGTTTTTGGTAATGGTAAATTCTTTCATTATATCTCCTTGAAAAAGTTGGGCGTATACTATATAATTAACCTGTATATTTGGGAAAGGGGGATAACTATGCCTGATAAAAAAGAAAATCTGCACAAGGGCCACCGTCAGCGAATGCGTGACGAGGCTATGCGCCAAAATAATTTTGACGCTATGGCAGACCACCGCCTTTTAGAGCTTTTGTTATTTGGCGCTATTCCCCGAAAGGATACAAACCCCATCGCACATGAGCTGCTGCGGGAATTTGGCAGTATTTCAGGCGTGTTGGACGCCGAGGTTCACGACCTTGCCGCCGTTAACGGTATGACCCAAAATGCAGCCATACTTATTAAAACAATTTTGCCTTTGGCAAGGCGTTATCAGAAAAACAAGTTTAAAGAGGGCTATAAATTCAAAAACATTGACGAGGTTGGCGACTTTTTGATTGAAAAGCATCTCGGCAATAAAAACGAAACCTTTGCCATTACCTGCCTTGACGCAGTTGGTAAATTTATCGCTTGCGATATTATTGGTGAGGGTTTTGCGGATTCGGTAGACGTCACCTTCCGTGAAGTTGCGGCGTACGTTTTAAAGCATAATGCACAATGGGTGATAATTTCACATAATCATAACGTAGCTAACGCTTTACCGAGCAATTCCGACATTAAAATGACTATAGAATTGCAAAAATCTTTAGCACAGTTAGACATTAAACTGCTTGACCACATCATTGTTTCCGGTAACGATTATATCTCAATGCGCCAAAGCGCAGAGTTTGCCTCGATTTTTAAATAAATTATACCAATATAAAAAAGTTGTGTCAACAAAAACGGCACAATATTTGACAAAAGAGATAAGTTATAGTATTATAAAAGGTACAAAAAAATTTAAAATAACAGGAGATGGTTTTTGTGGACGACAGTCCGGCGGGGAATATTATTCTTTTCGCAGTTTTAATTTTGCTCAGCGCCTATTTTTCAGGCACCGAAATCGCATTGGCTTCGGTTAACAAAATACATATGATAAGCAAGGCTTCTAAGGGGTCAAAATCGGCGGCACGTGTGCTTAAAATTTTGGACCGCTTTGATGAGGCACTTTCGGTGTTGCTTATCGGTAATAATATTGTTAACATTGCTTGCGGTACGCTTGCCACTGCAATCACCTTGCAATTTGGCGCAGCTTGGATTACCTTGGCAACAGCAGTTGCCACCGTGGTTATTTTCGTTTTGGGTGAAATGATTCCCAAAAGCTTTGCGCTTTCCTGCAATGAAAAATTTGCTGAATTTGCAAGCGCTTTCTTAATGCCGTTAATGTTTATTTTAAAGCCGGTCTCTTTGGCGTTTACAGGGCTTACTTCGCTTGTGTCACTGCCTTTTAAAAAGCATACCGAAGCGGTTGAAACCATCACCGAAGAAGAGCTCGTTGACATTGTCGAAAACATTTCGGTCGAAGACGGCTTCGATGAAGATAAGGGTGAGCTTGTAAAATCGGCCTTGCATTTTGATAATTTGACCGCAAAAGAAATTATGGTCAAATGGGAAGACGTGCTGAAAATATCCACCACACTTAAAACCCCTGAAATTTTAAAAATTGTTAAGAATTCTAAACATTCCAGAATACCTGTTATCGACCGTTCGGGCAAGGTAAAGGGTATTTTGCAAATCCGTAAGTTTTTAAAAACCTATATGCAGCGCAAGCAGAACGTTATTCTTGCAAGCATTATCGACTATCCGTTTTATGTTAATGCCGATACCGCCATTGATGACGTTTTGCGTGAAATGAGCGAGCATCGCCGCAATTTAAGTCTTGTTAGGGATGAAAACGGCGAAGTTATCGGTATTCTTACGGTTGAAGATATTTTAGAAGAATTAGTCGGCGAAATCTATGACGAGGACGACATAGGAGGTGCCGACGATGAATAAATGGTATTTACTTATTCCAATCACTTTGCTTTTGGTTGTTGGCGCATTTTTCTCTGCTACCGAAATTGCTTTTTCATCAGCCAATACCGTAAGGCTTAAAAACCGTAAAAAAGGTAATGGCTCTATTGGCCATTTGACCGCTTTGAAAATTTTAGAAAGCTATGACGATTATTTAAGCACCGTTTTAATTGGTAACAATATCGCCAATATGGCTATTTCTGCGCTTGCCACAATTATTGTTGTGGATATTTTCCAAAGCGATGATTACGCTTGGGTTTCAACCCTTGCGACCACTCTGTTAGTACTCACCTTTGGCGAAATTATACCAAAGGTTTTGGCAAAGCAAATGCCTGAGGGATATTGCGTATTTGCCGCTTTACCGATTTATATTTTATCGATTATATTAAAGCCACTGAATATTGTTGTTACCGCTTTTGTTGGCTTGGTTTCAAAGCTTTGGCAGTCGGGCGTCAGCGATAGTGAAGCCGTTTCGGAAGATGATTTTGAAAATATTATCGAAATCGTTGAAGATGAAGGCGTGCTTGATGAAGAGCAATGTGACCTTTTGCAAAACGCACTTGATTTTGACGAGGTTTTGGCTTACGAAATCATCACCCACCGTGTTGATTTAGAGGCGTTAGATATTCGTGACCCGTATGAAATTAACCTTAAAAAGTGCTGTGAAACAACCTTCTCACGCTTGCCTGTGTTTGAGGATAATGCCGACAATATAATCGGCGTGCTGCACCTCAACCATTTTTACAAAAAATTCGTTGAAGGTAAAAAGGTTAATATTCGTGAGCTTTTGCTTCCTGTAACATACGTTCATAAAACCATGCCCCTTCCCGACGTGCTTGACAAAATGCGTGAAAACAAGTGCCATATGGTTGTCGTGCTTGATGAATATGGCGGCACAATGGGTATTGTAACGTTGGAAGACGTGATGGAGCAGCTTGTTGGTGAAATTTGGGACGAAAACGATGAAATTGAACGTGAATTCGTTGAAGTGGACGAAAACAAATACGAAGCCGACGGCGATATGCGTGTTTACGACTTCTTTGATGAATTTGATTTTGATATTGATGAGGACGAGGATTTTGAACTTGACAGCGCCACAATCGGCGGTTGGGCACAAACAATGCTTGACGGTGAAGCCGAGGAAGGCAGCAGCTTTAATTTTGAAAATCTGGTAATCACAATATTACAGGTTGACGGCGTCAGAATTGAACGCATCGCAGTGGAATATATCCCCGCTGAAGATGATGACGATGATGACGACACCGACGATGAAGATGATGATTAAAAAACGCACCCGAAAGGGTGCGTTTTTTGTTGTAAACAATTTTAAATTATATATAACATCACACTTGTTTTTATTAATAACTTGTGTTAAAATTATTATGGTGTATTATTTACTAATATCAAATTTGTTTTTAATTTACAAAGGAGCGTTAAAAATGAAGATGAAAAAGCTATTAGCCATTATTTTAGCACTTGCTGTTATGCTATCTGTTTTGCTCGGCATTCCGGTAAATGCGGCAACAGGTACTGTTGTTTCGAACACAGGTGTACGTCACACTGTTTGTACGTCTTTGAGTTCGCAAGCAATAAAATATTATAACACAAATGATGCGCTTTATGATGATATTTCACTGTTGCAGGGTGGTAGCGACAACTGCTTAACCACAGTTGACAGTGCGCTTTTTGACGAATTGCACAATTTAATGTCAACCACAATGACAAATACTTCTTTCTCATACAATTCCAGTTCAACAGGACTTCAAACTAATTGGCCTAAAACCGATGCTAACAACGGTTCTTCAACACATGTTTATTTTTATAGTGATACCGTTTCATCTGCAAATTTAAGTCGTGAACATGTTTGGCCTAAAAGTCATGCGTCTTTCCACGAAAAAACAGGCAGCGGTGGCGCTGACCCACACCATCTTCGCCCCGAAGACAGCACAATTAACTCTAATCGTAGTTCTTACACTATGGGTAACGTAAGTAGCCCTTCGAAAACCTACTCCTATAATGGCAAAACAGTTTTGTATTATGCCAATAGCACTATTGAAGTTAATGACAATATTAAAGGCGACGTTGCACGTATTCTATTGTACGTTTACTGTCGTTGGGAAGAACCTAACCTATTCATGAATGACCCTAGCCCTGTTGTTGGTAGCGGTGATGAAAAGAATGATGGTTTAAAGGTTATTGAAAGCCTTGATACCCTTCTTGAATGGTGCGAAATGGACCCTGTTGATACTTGGGAAATGAGCCGTAACGACCAGTGTGAAAACTGGGTTGGTAACCGTAACGTATTTATCGACTACCCCGAATATGCTTGGCTTTTGTTTGGCAAGGATGTTCCAAGCGATATGACCACCCCATCAGGCGAAGCTAATAACGGCAACAGCGGTTCAGGTTCGACCACATGTACACATTCGTCTACCTTTACATATACTTCTACCGGCGCTTCTTACCACAATGTAATTTGTGTGCTCTGTTCAAAAACTATAAGCACCGAAGCTCACACAATTTCTAACAACGCTTGCACAAAGTGCGATTATACGCAGCAAAGTGATGAAGTTGTTGGAACAGGATTTACGTTAGTTACAAACGCAAATCAGCTTGTTGCCGGAAAAAAAGTTGTTATTGTAGCCGCCAATACTGACGTTGCAATGAGCACAACTCAAAATAACAACAATCGTGGTCAGGCAACAATTACAAAGAGTGGCAACACTGTCACCATTAACGATAACGTGCAGGTTCTCACTTTGGAAACGGGCACAACTAATGGTACATTTGCATTTAACACCGGCAGCGGATATTTGTACGCTGCTAGTAGCAGTGCCAACTACTTAAGAACCGAGACAACCCTTTCGGCAAATAGCAGTTGGTCAGTTGACGTCACTACCGCAGGCGTCGCAACTATTACAGCGCAAGGCAATTATGCTCGAAACTGGATGCGTTATAATTCTTCTAGTTCGATATTCGCTTGCTATGCCAGCACAAGCAGTCAAAAGGATATTTGCTTATATATAGAATCAAGCGGCACAGACAGTGAAGGCGGCTCGGATAGCGAAGACACACCACATACCCACAGTTATACTGCAGTTGTAACTGCTCCTACCTGTACTGCAGAAGGTTACACAACCTACACCTGTTCTTGCGGTGATTCCTACACAGATAACAAGGTTGCCGCAACCGGTCACAGCTTTACAAATAACGTATGCACAAAGTGCGGTTATGAAAATGCAGACACTCCTGAAACTCCATCAAATACCGCATATTACCTTAGTGGTGAATACAATGGCACCAAATATTACTTTGACGGTACTGCCTCAGGCGAAATCGGCGGTACTACCGACGATATAAACTCTGCCGCAAAGCTTTATATTGAAGAAAACGGCGATTATACACATATTTATTTACTCGACGGTTCAACCAAAAAGTATATTACAATCGGCACCGGCAGTAAATCATTTTCTTTATCCACAAATCCGTGTAATCTTACATATATTGCTGATGAAAACACATACGGATACACAGATGATGACAAGACTCGTGCTCCCGCATTTTATGATTATGGCGGAACCTTGCAAATAAGAACATACTTAACAACTGGAAGTTATAGTTTCTTATCATTAGAGCCAGCTGAAACCGAATGCGCACACACTTACGACAACGCATGCGACGCAGACTGTAACCTTTGCGGCGAAGTTCGTGAAGTGGCAGGTCATAACTACACATCCGTTACCACCGACGCAACATGTACAGAAGCTGGCAAGACTGTTTACACCTGTACCGTTTGCGGCGATAGCTATGAAGAGGTTATTGACGCAAAGGGTCATACCGAAGTAATTGATGCAGCAGTAGATGCTACATGTACCACAACCGGCCTTACCGAAGGTAAGCATTGTAGCGTTTGCGGTACCGTTATCGTTGCACAGCAAGAAGTTCCCGCACTCGGTCATAGCTATGGCGAATGGATAGTAGACGTAGCAGCAACAACAAACAAAGCAGGAAGTAAGCATAGAGAATGTAGTGAATGCGGAGCAAAAGAGACAGAAGTAATTCCGATGGTATTTGGCTTTAGAGGCGCATCACTAGAGTTACAGAGTAGCTTAGGTATAATCTATACAATAAACGCAGACCTCGTTAAAGTATATGGATATACTAATATTTATGCAACGTTCGAAATTAATGGAGTTACAACAACTGTAACAGAATATGAATTTGATAGCGAAAAGAATATCTACAGATTCAAGTTCCGAGGCTTAGCACCACACGTTATGAATGATAACGTAGTAGCTACACTTTACGGTGAAAAAGACGGAGAAGCAGTAACTGGTGTACAGCCCACATATAGCGTAGTAGGATATTGTCAAAACCAACTTAAGAAAGCAAGCAATACAGCAACATTCAAGAAATTCTTAGTAGATACACTTAAGTACGGTTCAAAAGCACA
>JAFQCU010000002.1 GCA_017416285.1 Clostridia bacterium
TAAGAAAAATTGCAAGGTAGATTATAAGAACAGGTTTAAATGTTTTATTGTAATTAATCTTAAACTCACGCATTTTTCTTACCTCCGTAAAGCCAGGGATTTCTGAGGAACTTGAATCTGGAAATACTCTTTATCATAGCCTTAGAAGCAAGCACACCCATAATAAGGTTGAATATTGTACCTACAAGAAGTGTGTAACCGAATGAGTAGATAGAACCGGTAATAGATGTACCAAGTAAAGACATAAGCGGTGAGAACACCTTAGCAATAATATTATCGGGTGTACCGAAGGCACCGATAAGAACCAACGATACAATAACGATGGTTACGTTACCGTCAATAATAGCGCTGAGTGAGTTTTTATAACCACTGTCTATAGCGCCGTCAATAGTTTTGCCGTTCTGGAATTCATCGCGGATACGCTCTGCGGCGATAACATTGCAGTCAACACCGACGCCGATAGAAAGGATAATACCCGCAATACCGGGGATGGTAAGTGTGAAGCTTTCAAAATCAGCAAAGTAGCCCGAAATACAAGCGATAGAGCCTGCAAGCTGACCTAAAAGTGCAAGTGCAGCCACAAAACCGTTAAGGCGGTAGCGGATAATCATAAGTGCGCAAACAAGCGCAAATGCGATTGAGCCTGCAATAACCATTACCTTAAGTGCATCATTACCAAGGGTAGGTGAAATAACCTGAAGTTTGCTGTCATCAACAGTTAATGCAAAGGGAAGTGAACCGGCGTTGATTTTGTCAGCCAATTCTTTAGCTTCTTCAGCGTTTGCCATACCGGTGATAATTGCGTTACCGTCGGTAATCTGCTGGTTAACTGTGGGAGCAGAAATCATAGTGTCATCCATCCAGATAGAGATGGTTTTGTTGAGCTGTTCCTTGGTAGCAGTTGAGAATTTTTGCTTACCGCTGTCCTTAAGCTCAAGCACAACAACGTACTGATACGAGCCGCCGTCAACCTGCTGCATATTGCCTTCAGCGTGCTTAACGTCAGAACCGGTAAGAATAACCTTATCCTTGTCCTGATCCTTGCAGAATTTAAGAAGTGCGGTTTCGCCAAGCTCCTGTACTGCGGCAGCAGCGTCAAAATCACTTTCTTCAGCTGCCCAAGGGAAGCGGACAATAATCTGCTTGTTGTTCTTGTCTGCATAAATTTCATAGTCTGTAATGTTTTGGTTTACAAGACGTGTTTCAAGGATAGTTTTAGCAGCATCGATGTCTTCATCGGTGATTTTAATACCTTCCTTGTCGGGTGAGAAAACTGCTTCAACACCGCCACGGATATCAATACCCCAACGAATGTCGTCAGCACCCTTAAAATAAACAATTTCTTTGTCGCCGTAGTAGTTATTAACACCGAAGAAAGCGGTAAAGGTTAACGCTAAAATCAATGCTAAAACCACAAAAAACGGCACAATGCCTTTCTTTTTGGACTTCATACTAATCCTCCACTTATGTGATATATCAATTATTATACTAAATTAATACTGCAAAGTCAATCAATTTAATCTTTTAAAAGCTTTTCGAGTGCGGCATATTTAACTGCCGTGCAAAGTATAAGCGAAGCTTTTTCGATTTCAGCTACCGACGGGTAAGACGGTGCAATTCTCAAATTGCTGTTTTTGGGGTCAATACCGTATGGATAGGTAGCACCGGCGGGGGTTAAAATCATACCCGCATTGGCACAAAGCATTTCAACACGCTTTGCACAGCCTTCCATTACGTCAAGGCTTATAAAATATCCGCCCTTGGGTTTGGTCCAGTTTGCAATTTCCTTGCCTTCCAAGGTGTCAAGCGCCTTTAAAACCGCATCAAATTTAGGTCTTAAAATTTCGGCGTGCTTTTTCATATGTTCTCTAACCGCTTCGGCGTTTTCAAACACACGTGCGTGGCGAAGCTGATTTAATTTATCGGGACCAATGGTCTGATATTTCATTCTTCCCTTTAAAAGCTCCACGTTGTTGGGGCTTCCCGCCTCAACCGCAACACCGGCACCGGGGAAGGTGATTTTGGAAGATGAGGTGAAAATTAAAGGTAAATCGGGGTTGCCTGCCTTTACACATTCGTTGTAAATGTTTAAAAGCTTGTCGCCATCTTCATAAAGGTCGTGAATAACGTAAGCGTTATCCCAGAAAATTCTAAATCCGGGTGCTGCAGGCTTTAATGCTGCCAATCGGCGCACAACCTCGTCAGAATAGGTAATGCCTACGGGATTTGAATATTTAGGAACACACCATATACCTTTAACAGACGGGTCTTTAACCCATTCTTCAACCTCGTCCATATTTGGACCGTTTTCATCGGTTGAAATTGTTATAAGCTCAAAACCGAAATATTCAGTTATAGCAAAATGTCTGTCATAGCCGGGGGCAGGGCACAAAAACTTGCGGTTTTTACATTCATACCATGGCTCACCGCCCATACCGTGTGTCATTGCCTGAGCAATAGTGTCAAACATCATATTAAGCGATGAGTTACCACCTACGATAATTTGATGCTCGTCAAGCCCCAAAATTTCGGCAAAAAGCTTTTTAAGCTCAACAAGGCCATCAAGACCACCGTAATTTCGGCAGTCAATACCGTCAATGTTTTTAAAACCTGTGTCGTTACCAACAAGGTCGAACATTTTTTGGCTTATATCCATATTATCAAAGCCCGGCTTACCACGTGACATATCAAGTGATAGGTGCATTGAGCGCAGCTTTTCATATTCCGCCTTAACGACGGCGAATTCCGCCTCAAGCTCGGGCCTTGTCATTTCCAAATAACTTGGCATAGCAAAATCTCCTTAAATTTCGATAACTAATATATAATACTATATATTATGATATTTTGCAAGAGTTTTTGTAAGTCGTTAAAAAATACATAAAGACCGCACAAAACGTGCGGTCTTTATGCTTAAAGGGGGGATGATTATGAAAATTAAGAAAAAATCTTAATTATCAGCAAATTTTCAGTTGTTCACAGTCATTTCGATCACTTGCATTTTTCGAAATTCTTACTTTATATTCAATATATTTATCGTTTTCATATTTTCGGGTTTTTGCATTGACGCCGGCACTTTGAAGTGTGTTTACAAGCTTTGAAAGACTGTTGTAAAAAATACGCACGTCGCTTATGGCGGATTTTCTTATCGGTTTTTCGGGCGGCAATTCCTTTTCCTTGGGGTTTAAAATATCGTCAATATATTCTTCGCTTTCCTTTAAGTTCAAAGCATTTGCGATAATGTAATTTAGGGCGTTTTCACGCTCGTCACCATCAAGCCGTAATAAAGCACGTGCGTGCCGTTCGGTAAGACGGGCGGTTATAATGCGTTCACGTTGTTCATCACTAAGCCTTAAAAGCCGTAATTTATTAGAAAGTGTTGACTGTGCCAGGCCCAGGCGGGACGCAATTTCAAGCTGTGACATACCAAAATGAACCATAAGGCGGTTTATGGCCTCGGCTTCTTCAAAAAAGCTCAAATTTTGCCGTTGCAAATTTTCTATTATGGCGTAAATTGCGGCGGTTTTATCATCGGTGTTATGTAATATGCAGGGAATTCGGCGAAGTCCAACATTTTTGGCTGCAATATAACGGCGTTCGCCCGCAATAATTTCATATCTTCCGTCAACGCTTTTTCGCACGACCAATGGCTGTATAATACCGCTTGACTGAATACTGTCGGCAAGTAGCTTCAATTCGTATTCATCAAAGCTTTTGCGTGGCTGGTTTTTAGAGGGTTTAATTTCACTCGGCTTTAGCATTAAAAGCTTCTTTTCCCACAGACTATACATTTTATCGCCTCCTCGTGATTTAAGTATAAAAATCCGAGCTTAAATTGTAAAGAAAAACACGTCGTTAAAATTCGGCACAAAAAAACAAAAAACAGCCCGTTTAAAGGGGCTGTTTTGAAATATTTCCGCTGTTTCTGGGGTATTTTGGCGGTGTTTGCGATATTTTTTTTAAAATAACAAAGGTTCTAGGGTCATTATTCGGAAGCTTTTCGCATATAATTTGCGGTTTACCCATTTTCAAAACCTTAATGGCGTTGTTGCAAAGAGCAACCTCATCCTCGGCAGAGGGCCCTTTCATGGCAATAAAGCTGCCGCCAACTTTTACAAAAGGGGTGCAATACTCCATTAAAACCGGCATATTGGCAACTGCACGTGCGCAGGCAATATCATATTTTTCACGGTAAAGTGGATTTTTGCCGCCATCCTCGGCACGGCTGTGGATAGCCTGAATATCATTAAGCTCGCACTTTTCGATAACGTCCTTTAAAAAGGTGATTCGCTTATTTAAGCTGTCAAGCAATGTCACCTTTAAATCTTCACGAACTATTTTTAAAACAAGTCCCGGAAAGCCGGCGCCCGTACCGACGTCTATTAAGGAAGTACCGTTTGGCACTTGGTTATGCTTAAAAAACAAAATGCAATCATAAAAATGCTTATATAAAACGTCCTCAGGCTCGGTTATAGCGGTGAGGTTTATTTTTTCGTTCCACTCGAGCAGCAAATTGCCGTAAAGGTTAAGCTTTTTAATTTTTGTTTCATCTAAAACTATGCCGAATTCACTGCAAAGCGGAGCGATTTTTTCAATATTAAAGTTAATCATTATTTTCTCCTAAATAAGCTTCTAAACGATAAATTGGGAAGCCTTGACTTGAAAAACGAGCTTCATATTCGGTTACAATATTACCCTCGAAACCGCTGTTGTGCAGGTCAAAGGTGACGTTTTTAAGGTGGAAGCCCGACTGCGAAAATTCTTCAATAGAAAATTCAAAAAAGTGCATATTGTCGGTTTTTTGGTGAATTTCAGCACCTTTTTTAAGAAGTTCTTTATAAATTTTTAAAAACCTTCTGTGTGTTAAGCGGTGTGCGGCGTATGCCTTTTTGGGAAAAGGGCAGGAAAAATTAAGAAAAATGCGGTCGATTGTGTCGGGGGCAATAAAACGTGGCAAATATTCAGCACTGCCACCGATAAAGTATAAATTATTTATATTTTCTTTTTGTGCGTTTTCGCAAGCACCCACAATAACGTTTGCGGTTTTCTCAACTGCAATTAGGTTGATTTCGGGGTGTGTTTTTGCATATTCACAGGCAAATTTACCCTTACCGCAACCAATTTCAAGATAAATCGGATTATCGTTTTTGAAAATCTTTTTAAAATCGATATATTCCTTTTCCTCTATCGCTGTATTAAAGTTGCGGTCATCTATATTTATGGTAAAAAGATTTTGGCTTACCGCCTCTAATCTTTCGTTAAGATATTTCTTTTTTCGCATTCTCATATTATCACCGAGAGGTATTATAAACTAAAACCCCGTTTTTTTCAAGTAAAAACGGGGTTTAGGCTTAAACTAGCTCTTTTATCATATTTAAAAATTTGTCATCATCTAATAAATGTACGTTTTCGAAAAGGGCAATGTTCATATCCTCGGCCCTTTTTCTAAAATAGGCAGAGGCAACTTCATCCTTGCCGTGGTTTGTAGATATAAGCGCCTTTTTGGCATATTTGCCACCGAAACGGCGGGCAACCGCATCTAACTTATAAAGCTCAACCTCTTCAATATCTCCGCCCTTGCAGGAAATAAAAACCGGAACAAGGTTTTTCATTAAAATGCAGTCGATTTCGTTTTTGGTGTCACCGGTTTTATTACTGCCCACCTTACCGTCCCAGTCAATAATAACACTTCGCATTAAATCGGTATAGTACGGGGCACCGTCTTGGGTTTTTAAGTCTGCGGCGGTTTTGTAAACCATCATTTCAAGTATATTGCCCGATTTTTCCAAAAGCTCCTTGGCGGCTTTACTGCTGAAAGAAAATTTGATTCGGTTGTTTTTGGTATCTAAAAAATTAATGACGCCACCGTTTTTTAAGAAGCCCAAAAATTCAATAAGCCAATTTGCGGTGCGCTCATCAGCCTCGGCGGCTTTAAATTCGGTAATGCTTATATTTGCGCAAAGCTCACGATTTTCGTGATTAAATTTCATTGCACGCTGTAAAAGCTTAACGTTTGTGTTATAGTGCTTGTCTGTTTTAAATACCGACCAAAGCGCATCAATAATTTGACTGTTCTTATCGTTTAAAATAATTTCGTCCGACTGGTTTTCAATTATCATACCGCCGTGAAGCGTTATTTGTTCATCGACCGAAAGGGAAGCATTGGTGCTTTTTTCGGTTTTTTCACCGCTTTTCCAAGAAACGAGTTTATTTTCGCCGATATCAAAGCGCTGTACGGTAATATTTTGCGCTTGTCTTTCTAAAACAACCCCCATTGCGGTGAGCAAAAGGTCCTCGCCACCGGTAAGGTCAAATATAACGTCATTTTCCGTTTTAACGATGTCACTTAAAATGGTAATAAGGTTTGTAAGATTTTTGGTGTCGGTGTAAATAAATTCGGTTATTACCGATGGGGATTTTGATTTTATAAAACGTTTGTAAATATCTTCCTGCTTACAGCTTTTATTACCTATAAAAATAATTTTATTTGGGTGCAGCGTCAAGGCGCTTGCAACATTTTCGGTAGGACAGCGGTATAAGAATTCAACTGTTGTCAAAAGTGACACATCCTTGTTTTAATTTTTATTAAATCCTGTAAAGACAACCTCTGCAACCTTGGTGCCGATTTCGTCGGTTATGTGTACTTGGTAGTAGCAGGTAGCCCTGCCAAATTTAACACATTCAGCCTTTGCAATAAGTCGTTTGCCCTTTGCAACCCCTAAAAACGAAATTGTCGAGCTGAGCGATACGGTACGCATAATTTCGTGATTGGTTGCTACTGCAAAGGCAAAGTCTGCCAGCATAAAGGGCACACCGCCCATAACACCGCCTGCGGCATTTTTGTGGCTGTCCCCAATTTCAAGACTGCAAACCGCCCAGTCTTCACCGACCTCATCAATTACAGCGCCGTTTTCAGTAGCAAAACGGTCGGCTTTAAAAATTTCTCTTATTTCATCAATGGTTTTCATTTTAAACACCTCTTAACCATTATTGCCAAATTAAATCAAAACATAAAAGAAAACCGAAACGAATTGCAAAACGCTTCCAACCACAACAAAAAGATGGAATACAGAGTGAATATATTTGGTTTGCTTTTTAGCGGCAACGGCATAGAATACAGCGCCGATAGTATAAAAAATACCGCCGGCAAGCAACCACCAAAAGCCTTCGATTGCCATAGATTTTAACAATGCTTTAATTACAAACAGCACACACCAGCCAACCGCAATATAACAAATGTTTGAAAAAATGCTGTACTTTTTAAGGTCAATAGCATTGAAGGTGACACCTAAAATTGCCATTGCCCAAACGAAACCAAATAACCCCCAACCGAAAAACGGATTATATTCACGTAAACTACAAAGGGATATAGGGGTATATGTGCCTGCAATCAAAATAAAAATGGCGCAGTGGTCAATTATCTGAAACACCTTTTTGGCGGTAACGGGTACAAGCCCGTGATATATGCTCGACATTGCATAAAGCACCACCATTGAAATGCCGTAAATAAATGCACTTACGATTTGAAAGGCATCTTGATTTAAAAATGCCTTTACAATACAAAGGGCGCCCATAATTACACCCAAACCGCCACCCGAAATGTGTGAAACCATATTAAAAATTTCTTCCCCACGGGTGTATGGCGGAAGAATTCTGTCTTTAAGCTTTGTTCTTTTCAAAAAATGATGCTCCTTAGTAAAATTCGTTATTTTTCTGTAATAAAAACGTTGTCGAAATTGCCCGAATTAATTAACATAATTATTTGTGAAAATTATTTACATATCAACAGTTTTTCAACTTATTAACACAGTTATCCACCGAAAAACGCTTCAAAACCTTGATTTTTCGTTCTTAAGGCTTTAAAAATGTTGATATTTCGGTGGATAAGTTGGATAACTTTTATGGTTGTCACGGTTTACATAAAGTGTTAAAAATGCAATTTTTTGCCGTTACTGAAAACCGAAACATTTTAAATCTTTTCAAGCAATTTATTCATAATATCGGGACCATGTTCTACAAAATTACCGGTGCTTTCGGCAAATTTTTCGGTCAATTTGGGAACACCATTAACTTCCTTTCGGCTGTCATAAATTAAATAAGGAACAGGGGCCGAGGAATGTGTTTTTGTATTAAGCGGTGTGGGGTGGTCAGGCATAATTAAAATTCTGAAATCGTCGCCACAACCTTCAAGGTAATCAAAAATGGTGGTAAATGCACGATTTTCAATAACCTCAATAGCCTTAACCTTGTTTTCAGCTTCACCACGGTGGCCACATTCATCCGGCGCTTCAAAATGGAGGTAAACCAAGTCATAGCCGTTTTCAAATGCATCGATTGTTGCGGCTGCTTTGCCTTCAAAGTTGGTGTCAAGATAACCGGTTGAGCCTTCAACATTAGGGGTGAGCATATCAGCGCAGATACCAATACCCTTTAAAAGGTCAACAGCGCTGATAACAGCGGCCTTAACACCGTTCTTTTCATAAAAGTTTTCTAAAGCGGGTTTTCTGCCTTCGCCCCAAAGCCAAATTGAATTTGCGGGGTTTAGACCATTTTCACGTCGTTTAATATTAACGGGGTGGTCTTTAAGTATGTCATAGCTTTTTTTCATCAAATCAATAAGCGGTGCGGCATTTTCGCTTTTGCTTAAATATTCGCCAACAACACGGCCACTTATATCGTGTGGCGGTGTCATTTCGCCCAAATCTGTCGTTCCGTTATTAACCACAAGGCAATGGCGGTAGCTTACACCACCGTAGAATTTGTAAATATCATTGCCAAGCTTTTCTTCAACGGTTTTAATAATTTCGTGGGCTTCTGCTGTGGAAATATCACCTGCGCAATAGTCAACCATTGTTTTGTCGTTATAGTTTTCTTCGTCTGAAAGGGTTACTATATTGCAACGAAGCGCAACGTCGGTTTCCTTTAAATCAACACCGATTGAAGCGGCTTCTAAAGGCGAACGACCCGTATAGCAAACCAAGGGGTCATAACCCATAACCGACAAATTTGCAACGTCGCTGCCGGGCTTTAAGCCGTTTGCAACGGTTTTGCACATACCAACCTCGGATACATTGGCAAGTCTGTCCATTAAAGGCTTGTTTGCAAGCTCCATAGGCGTTTTATTCCCAAGTGATTCATACGGCGTATCAGCCATACCGTCACAAAGTAAAACCAAATACTTCATAAAAATACCTTCTTTATGTATATTACTTACTATATTATAACAATATTAGATTTTTTTGTAAAGAAAAAACACTTTTCTTTTTAGCATTTTGTGGTATTATGTATTAAGAGGCAGGTGAAACCCCAATGTTTGAAATAAAAAACGCTGAAATTTTATCCCCCGTGGGTAACAATGAAATGCTGATTGCCGCTGTCAGAAGTGGTGCAGATGCGGTTTATTTTGGTGCTAAGGATTTTTCGGCAAGAAGAAATGCCGAAAATTTTGGCAATTTTGAGCTTCAAAAAGCAATAGAATACTGTCATATTCGTGGGGTGAAGGCCTATTTAACCCTTAATATTTTAATAAAAGATGAAGAATTCCCAAATGCTGTGGCATTAGCCCGTGATGCTTATAATTTTGGTATTGATGGGGTAATTGTGCAGGACTTGGGGTTTGCAAGCGTAATTCATAAGCTGTTACCAAAATTGCCGTTGCATGCCTCTACCCAAATGTCAATTCATACCCCCGCCGCATTATTCTTGTTAAAGGAAATGGGCTTTACGCAGGTGGTAGCCGCACGTGAGATGTCACTTAACGATTTAAAAGAGCTTTGCAAAACCGCTAATGAGCTAGATATGGTGGTTGAGGTTTTTGTTCACGGTGCGTTGTGTATGTCGGTGTCGGGGCAATGCCTTTTGTCGGCTTATCTTGGTTCCCGAAGCGGTAACCGTGGGCTTTGTGCAGGTCCTTGCCGACTACCCTTTAAAGCGGAAAACGGCACAGGGTACGATTTAAGCCTTAGGGATTTATCCTTGGTTGAGCACATACGTGAGCTATATGATATAGGTGTGCGTTCCTTTAAAATTGAGGGTAGAATGAAGCGCCCCGAATACGTTGCCGCCGCCACAAAGGCTTGCAAAGAGGCGCTTTATAACGGTGTTATCGATTACGAGCTTTCAAAAACCTTGCAAAACGTATTTTCACGTTCGGGTTTTACGAGTGGTTATTTACAGGATAAGCTCGGTCGTGATATGTTTGGTATACGCACTAAAGATGACGTGGTTTCTGCAGATAAGGCGTTTCCCGTTTTGCACGAAATTTACCGTAATGAACGCCAAGCGGTAGCGGTTGATTTAAAATTTACCGCAAAAGCAGAGCAAGAAACAGAGCTTACTTTAACCGACGGCGAAAATACTGTTTCGGTAAAGGGGTCGGTGCCTGATTTTGCTCAAAACAAAGCGGCCGACGAGGAAAGCGTGCTTAAAAATTTAAATAAATTTGGTGGCACACCATACTATTTAAATAATAGTGAAATTATTTTGGATGCGGGTCTTTTCTTGCGTGCGGGTGAGCTTAACGAGCTAAGGCGTAATGCGGTGGAATTATTATCCGCAAAGCGTGGCAAATGTAAACGAAGCAGTGTGGATATAATTTTCGGTAACGATAAGCCGGCGCAAATTACCCATGCGCCTTTAAGGCTTTGCGTTCGTTTGGAAAATGCTGACCAAATTCCTGATGATTTAAGCGCTGTTTCAGCAGTTATTTTACCTCTTGAAAATGATTTCCCAAAAATTGATGGTGTTAAATGTATTGCCGAAATTCCACGAGGAATTATAAGTGAGCAAGCGATAATAAACAGGCTTGAAAAATTTAGGCAAAACGGTGTCGATACTGCTCTTTGCGGTAATTTATCGGCTTTAAAAATTGCAAAAGACTGCGGTTTTAAGGTTATGGCAGACACTGGGCTTAACGTTTATAACAGTTATTCTGCAAAACAGGTGGCAAATATGGGTTGTGTCGCAGCAGTCTTGTCGAACGAAATGCTTTTAACCGATGCGACGTCGCTTTCATCACCTATATATAAAGGTATAGTAAGCTACGGCAATATACCGCTTATGCTTTTTAAAAATTGTCCAATTAAAAACGGCAAAAGCTGTTCGGAATGTGATAAAAATGGTGTATTGACCGACCGAAAGGGAATAGAGTTTCCCGTTCGCTGCCGAATGGGTTACAGCGAGCTTTTAAATTCGGTGCCCGTTTGGCTCGCCGACAAACAAATTAAAAATATTGATTTTCAGATTCTGTATTTTACTAACGAAACACCCAATCGTGTAACTGAAGTTATTAGGGCTTATAAAAACCAAAGTGAGCCTGATTGTAAGTATACTCGCGGTTTGTTTTTCAGGGGAGTAATATAGAAGTATTTTGAAAGGTGGCCTTTATATGTTGCATGGTAGACAATATTTTAATAATGATATAAAATATGTTTCTATGACTAGGCATAAATGCCCACATTGCGCAAACATACTTAAAACAGTTAAAGTTTCCAAGGTGGTAAATTCAAACTCTCCCGAAGCCAAAGATTTTGATTTTGATTTTTCGGATATTACGATTAAAGGTGATGTAAAATTCATCTGGAAGGAATTTGAATGCCCCGAATGTCGCGCGCATTTCACTGTTGACGAACTCAAAAAAATTGAAGGTGTATATATAGAATCACCTAAAGTCGATAAAAAACAAAATATAATTAACTACATAATATTTTCGATAATTGGTATTTTAATATTGCTCATTATATCGTTTATAAAATAATAAAAAAGCACTCAACAATTTTGTTGAGTGCTTTAAAATTTAAACGAGTTCCCCATGTTGCCGTAAGGCACTTAAAAATAACCTAGCCAACAGCCAGGTGGGTGCACACCGTGTGACTTCGTGCTCCCTTCTTCCGAACTCGGCACAGCCGCGGGAGGTCTGCAAGCCCATCACACGAGAGTATTGCCCCAATAATTAAAAGTGTAGGGTTATATAAGCGCACGTCCACGCACAACACAGGGAAATAAATAATCTTTTTTGTTTTGGCTTTGTCTCAAAAATTCGTGGTACTTTCGTACAACTTCATTTTTTCGGCTTCGCCAAAATCAAAAAATCTTGATTTATTTAATAAGAAAATTAGCCTTAGCACTTCGAAGTACTTGTCGTACGTCTGCGGTGCTGCGACTTCCCTAAAATACAAAAATCTTTATTTATTATCGATTTCGAAAAAATCTTCCAAACGGTCGATAAATGCATCGGCGATGGTTTCATATTCGTCATCGTCTTCAATTTCGTAAAAATATTCTTCGCCGTCTTCTTCGCCAACCTTAACAATTACCAATTCGCCGCTTTCTTCAAGAAGCTTTTTGGGGTCGTCATAGGTGGGGAGAAGTGCCAAATATCTTGCTTCATCAGTTTCGATTGCATCAAGCACCTCAAAGGTGTATTCCTTACCGTCATCATCTGAAAGAGTAATTAAATCGGGGTTATATTCCTGATTCTTATCTGCCATTATACTTTCTCCTTTAAATTTATTTTATGTATTTCATTATCTAAAACTCTGAAGGGTTTAAAAATGTCCCTATCACGGTTTCTATTTTATCACAAGTGACTAAAAAATAATAGATTTTTTGAACAATTTGTAAAAAGTTACAAAAGTTATTAACTTTTGCTTGACAATTTGTGCACTTTTAATTATAATAAAGACAGAAAGAGAAAGGAGGAGTAAAAAATGAAAGAACTAACTCCACCTGCAAGTTTTCTTAAATAAAGCGAAAGGCGTGATTCCAATGAAGTAAGATCTCTTAAATAACAAAATTTTAAGTTTGTCGGCTTTTAAATCTTTAAAAATGGGTGTTACGAGAAAGAGCCTGGTTTAAAAGCATAAATTTGATTTTGATATTTAAGTGGTTCCGAACGGAACTTTAAAATATAATTTTTAATGTTAATATGGTCTTGTAAAAAAAATTAATAAAGGCGGGAAGAGTTTTCATTTAGTTTAGTTTCTTCCAAAAGGATTTGACAGATTATAAACCCCCGGTGATGCTTTATGAAAGTTAAATATTTTATCAAAAAATAAAATGATAAGGTGAGACCAATGTACAGTTAAATGTTAATCTTAAAAAGATTAATAAATATAAAGAACGGTGATTTTAATGAAAATAAGAATTTATTCCATTAAATAAACTGTAAGGGTGATTCCAATGTACAATTTAACTTTAAAAGGTTTAGCTCCGTAAAATAGTTTTTAACTCGGGGAACGCCCCGTGATATGCAAATGCCGCATATGGCATTAAAAACGGAAAAAACGAAAGAAGAAAATTTAAAAATGAATATTGAAATAGTTTAACCGACTGTGTAACGTGTTGTTTTACGCAGTCGGTTTTTTATCGTCATATTTGTTATTAAGATGCGCAGCATCATATGTGTATTGGCAATCAAAACTTAAAAAGCACCCCACAGGGTGCTTTTTAATTAATATGTGGGTTCTTTAATTTTCTTAACCTTAAAACGATTCACAGCGTATTTGCTAACGTCTGTCTTAGCGGTTTTAAACTGTTCTGCCATATCCTTGTTAAATTCGGTGTCCTTTAGAAGGTGACGAACCATAGAATCTAAATTTTCACGATAATAGGGGTCAGCCTTAATATCCTTTTTAACAACTAAAATATAGCCTGCCTTGTTATCCTTTGTGATAAGCTTAACTTCATTTGTTGCCATTTTTGAAATGGTGTCGAAGTGGTCGTGAGCATAGCTTGTGTCTTTAGCGCCAAGAACCTGAGCATACTTATCAAGGGGTTCTAATTCCTTATCTTCCTCTTTGTCGGTATCGGTCTTGTCGGTTTCGGCATCTTCGTGGTCATGATCGTGGTCATGATCGTCTTCTTTTTCCTCTTCTACCTTGTTATAGTCATTATAAACTTCTTCAAAGGTCTTTTTGCCGTCCTGAAGGTCCTTAAGGTAGCTGTCAAACTTTTTCTTAATTTCTTCTTTCTCGCTGTCCTTTTCGCTTGAGAAGGTAACTTCAAGTAAGTCAGCAATTAAGAAATCCTTATACAGCTTTGCTTCAACGTCGGCAGAAGCGATTTCCTTTTCGCCGCCCTCACCGTAAATGTGGGTGAAGTAAAGCTCGGTATAGTATGAATCAACTGTGAACTGTAAGTATGTGTTAAAGCTAACGCCGTTGGGTTCGAAAAGCTGACCATAGCCGTAGTATGCCCACATATAGTAAGCGGTATTTTGTGCATTGCTCATCATTTCATCGCTGAGCTCAAGCTTAGCATCCTTACAGAGCTTCTGATAGGTGCCGATTTCTTCCAAAATTTCAATAGCACGGTTTTTAACCCAAACTTCAAATTTTTTGCCGGCGATATTTTGTTTAAAGTAATCGGTGTCGGCTGTGAACTTGTCACCCAATGCGGTTTGAACTTCACTTTGACCTTCGCTGTATGCGTTGATAAGAGCGCACATATAGTAAGCTGAGGTGTACTCAAAGCCGTTTACAGTAACGGCAATTTCGTCCTTCTTATGGCAAGCAGTTACTGAAAATGCCATAATTAAAACGAGGGAAATAGCTAAAATTCTTTTAATTAACTTCATTTTTAATCCTCCGGAGATTTTTACAATATAAATATTATATATTAAACCTTTGAAAAAGTCTACTAAAATTTTAAAATTATAACGTGTTTGCCAACTCACTTACAAAATCCGATAGATTTTGCCCCTTTAAAAGGCGGATTGTGTATACCGGTTTGTCGGTCACATTAAGCATAAAACGGTTACCGTATTTTTCCGAAAGCTTATGCATGGTTTCGGGCTGAATTGAATTAATTTTTAAAATTGCAAGGCTGCCGTTTGATGTAATTTCTGCAATTTTATTATCAGCCGCCTTATTTCGCAAGATGGCAATATCAATAAGCCCCATAACTGCTTTCGGCGGCTCGCCAAAGCGGTCGCACAGCTCGTCGATAACGTCACTTGCGTCATCATCGCTTCTTATGGCTGCAATTCGCTTATAAATGCCAAGTCTTGCAGGGAGGGAAGCAATATAGCTTTCGGGTATATGTGCCGAAACGTTAAGGTCGACAGTGCAGGGAATATCATCATCCGGTACAATGCCGTTTTCTTCGTTAACCGCTTCTGACAAAAGCTTTAAATACATATCGTACCCGACAGATTCCATATTACCGTGCTGCTCGCCGCCCAAAATGCTGCCTGCACCTCTTATTTCAAGGTCACGCATTGCAATTTTAAAGCCCGAACCAAATTCGGTATATTCTCTTATAGCTTCTAAACGCTTTGCGGCAATATCACTTAACTGCTTGTTGGGTGTAAAGCAAAAATAAGCATAAGCACGGCGGGGTGAACGACCTACACGACCACGTAATTGATGCAGCTGTGAAAGCCCCATTCGGTCGGCGTTTTCAATAATAAGGGTATTAGCGTTTGGCACGTCTACGCCGGTTTCAATAATAGTAGTGCAAACAAGCAGGTCAATTTCGTGCTCTATTAGCTGTCGCCACACATTTGAAAGCTCATCCTCACTCATTCTGCCGTGTGCAACACCAATATTAATATCAGGTATTTTTGCTTTGATGCGTGCGGCACAGCGGTCGATGGTGTCAATGCTGTTGTGCAGATAATAAACCTGACCCCCACGGCGGATTTCTTTTCTTATAGCATCGGTTAAAATGCCCATATTTTGCTCTAGCACATAGGTCTGAACAGGGTGGCGGTCGCCCGGTGCCTCATCAATGGAGGACATATCCCTTAGTCCCGACATTGCCATATTTAAGGTGCGGGGAATAGGTGTTGCTGAAAGGGTCAGTATATCGACAGACGGGTAAAGCTCCTTAAAGCGTTCCTTTTGAGCAACACCAAAGCGTTGCTCCTCATCGATTATAACAAGTCCCAAATCCTTAAAGCTAACGTCCTTTGATATAAGTCGGTGAGTGCCCACTACCATATCAAGTCGACCGCACTTAAGGTCGGCTATAATTTTTTGCTGCTGTTTTGGCGTAACAAAACGATTTAAAAGCTTAACCGTTACCGGCATTTCACCAAAGCGGCGAACAATAGTATTATAGTGCTGAAGCGCTAAAATGGTGGTTGGCACCAAAAGCGCACATTGCTTGCCCTCGCTTATGCATTTAAAGGCGGCACGTAAAGCAACCTCGGTTTTACCAAAGCCAACGTCGCCGCACAAAAGTCGGTCCATTGGCACGTCACGTTCCATATCGTTTTTAATTTCATTAATGCACCTTAGCTGGTCTTCGGTTTCATCATATTCAAACCTGCGTTCAAAGTCGTTCTGTAAATCAGTATCGGGTGAAAAAGCATAACCCTTAACCGACATTCGCTTTGCGTAAAGTGCAGTAAGCTGTTTTGCCATATCCTTAACAGCGGCTTTAACACGTTTGCGGGTTTTCTGCCAGTCGCTACCGCCCAAGCGGTTGATTTTTATCTGTGAATCCTCGGTAGCGGCACCAATATAACGTGATACCAAATCAAGCTGGGTAACGGGCACGTACAAAACATCGCTTTTGGCATATTTAATTTTAATGTAATCCTTTGTGACCCCGCCGTTTGTAATACGGTTTATGCCATCAAAAATGCCGATGCCGTGGGCTTCGTGAACAACGTAATCGCCTTTTTTAAGCTCATCAAGTGAACCGATTTCCTGTCCCTTTTTGGCTTTCTTTTTAAGTCTTTTACGGTCGGCAGAAATATAACGGTGGGTTACAAGCAGAAACTTTTGTGACGGAATTTCAAACCCGTCTGAAAGACCGCCGGTTGTAACACAGACCGAGCCCGATTTAATAATCGGCTCTTCGGTTAAAAGTGCATTAACGCCTTTTTCCTCAAGAGATTGCGTTAATACCCTTGCGGCACGGGTTTCGCCCGCTAAAATCACAACGCTGCCCTTGGTTTCTAATATATAGGATATATCCTCAAGCAAAACGTTAAGGTCGCCGCCCCATGCAGTTGAGCGCTTAAAGTCAAAGTTAATAATGTTTTTGGGGGCAATTTCATAATTATTACGGCTGAAATTATCCATAATAACTGCATTTTCGCATTTTTCGTAGAATTCAGCTTTCGAAAGCCACAGTTTTGCGGTTTTTTTATTTAAAAAGCCTTCTTCCAAAAGGTTTTCAGTGTCCATATCGTTTTGCAAAGCAATGCTTTTAATGCGCTCTGAAACGTTTATACTATCCGATAATATAATTAAAGCGTCCTGCAAATAATCAAAAACGGTAGTATTAAAAAGCAAAGGAATATAGCGGTCGGGCTGAATTGCTATGCCGTTTTCCAAAGCGTTAATATCTTTTTCAATTTGCTTTTGCTGATTTTCTGTTGTGCTTTTGCTTTTTAAAAGCTTTGACAGTTGGCTGCACAGCTCATTGGGATTATAAAGTACCTCGCAAGCGGGAGTAATTTCGATTGCTTCAATATTTTCAGTTCTGCGCTGAGTTTCTGTATCAAAGTATGAAATGCTGTCAATTTCATCACCCCAGAATTCAATTCTTACAGGGTCTTTATGATTAACGGGGAAAATATCAAAAATACCGCCTCTTACCGAAAACTGTCCCGTACCGTCGCACAGCTCACTTCGAACAAAGCCGTTGTTTAAAAGCTTTTCGCAAAGGTCGGCAATATTGGTATTATCGCCAATTTTTAGTCCAAAGTTTGCCGCTGATAATTTTTCGGGTGGCAGGGTGTACTGCAAAGCGGCATCCAGCGATAATGTAAGCACGTCAAAACCCCCGCCTAAAAGTTTAGACAGGGTGTCGGTGCGTTTATGTTCGTATTCTTTTGAGTAGCCTTGTATGTTACAAAGGCAGTAATCTCTTGAAGGAAAATTCACCGCATCTACTTTGAGCGAAATTAAATCCTGAAGTAATGCGTCTGCCGTAGCCTCATCGGGAGTTATAACGGCAATTTTCCTTTTTGTGTGACCATTTAGTGCGGAAATCAACACCGCTTTATGCACGTTAGAAAGCCCTGTGCACAGTATCGGTAGTCGATTTTTTTGACAGTCACCCAAAAGAGATTTATAACCAGTGTCAAGACTTAGAACATCGTTTATAAATTTCATTTTCAGTTGTTGTATTTATTCATTGCTGAATCAATACCCTTTGTTATAATTTCTTTAACGGCTTTTGTGGCTTTTTCTAAAGCGGCGTCAAGATTTTCCTTGTCGCTTTGAGGAAATTTTGAAAGCACCCAATCGGCAAGGTTATAGTCGGGGTGTGGCTTTTGCCCAACACCGATTTTAATTCTTGAAATATTATTGTCGCCCATAAGCTCAATAATATCCTTCATGCCGTTGTGACCGCCGTGGCTACCGTTTCGTCTCATTCTGATTTTGCCGACATCAAGCGAAATATCGTCAAAAATAATGATGATTTTGTCCTTCGGTATTTTATAAAAGGCGGCAATTTGTGTAACAGCACGACCCGAGTTGTTCATATAGGTCTGCGGTTTTGCCACAATAACACGGCTTTGACCGATAGTACACTCGCCGAAAACCGCTTCAAACTTGTTTTTTGAATAAAAACCGTTGTTTTGGTTCATTAAAAGGTCGGCAGTCATAAAGCCGACGTTGTGACGTGTGTTTTCGTATTGAAGCCCCGGATTGCCGAGCCCGACAATAAGCCACTGAAAAGTTGGTTGTTTTGAAAAAATCATTTTATCACCGACAGTATTTTAACATATATATATGCTTTATTCAAGTAAAAAACACTTGACAGGTATAAAATAAAGTTGTATTATAATTTTTGTAAAAGCGTTGATAAGGACATTAGCTTAAATGCGACGTTTTAAGAGAATACGGGTCATCGGCTGTAAGCCCGTTAAACTAGCTTTGAGTGAAACCGCCTTTGAGTTGTTCGGGGGTCAAAAACCCGAATCGTTTAACCTGCGTTAAAGGTATTCGAGTGCCGATTTTTTCGGAATTTGGGTGGAACCACGGAGTTTATTTTGCTTCGTCCCTTTTATTGGGACGAAGTTTTTTTATTTTTGGAGGAATTGAAATGATTAAAGTTACTTTACGAGATACCGTTAAGGAATTTCCGGATGGTATTACAGCTTATGAAGTGGCAAAATCCTTCGGTGGCGGTTTTTATAAGAATGTTTGCGCCGCTAGAATTAACGGTGTAAACAGCGATTTGCGTACCGTTTTAAAGGATGGCGATACACTCGAGCTTCTTGATTTTACAGATGAATACGGTCGTTGGACCTTCCGCCACACAGCATCTCACATTATGGCACAGGCAGTTAAGCGCCTTTATCCCAACGTAAAGCTTGCCATTGGCCCCGCTGTTGATGATGGCTTTTATTACGATTTTGATATTGACGAAAAGTTTACCCCTGACGATTTGGTAAAAATCGAAGCCGAAATGAAAAAAATCGTTAAAGAGGATATTGAGCTTACCCGTTTCACACTTCCCAAGGCAGAGGCTGTTGCCAAGTTTGAAAGCGAAAACGAGCCTTATAAGGTAGAATTGGCAGAAGGCATTGCCGACGGTGAGGAAATCAGCTTTTATGCACAGGGCGATTTTACCGACCTGTGTGCCGGTGCCCATCTTATGAGCACAGGTGCTGTTAAGGCATTTAAGCTTACCTCTGCAACAGGAGCTTATTGGCGTGGCGATAGCTCTAAAAAAATGCTTTGCCGTGTTTACGGTACTGCTTTCCCAAAGGCGAGTGAGCTTGAAGCACACTTGACTATGCTTGAAGAAGCTAAAAAGCGTGACCACAATAAGCTTGGTCGTGAGCTTGAAATCTTCACAACCGTTGACTGTATTGGTCAGGGTCTTCCTATTATGCTTCCCAAGGGCACAAAAATTCTTCAGATTTTGCAGCGCTTTGTTGAAGATGAGGAGGAAAGAAGAGGTTGGCTTCGCACCAAAACTCCCCTTATGGCAAAGAGTGATCTTTATAAAATTTCAGGTCACTGGGATCATTATTTAGACGGTATGTTCGTTTTGGGTGACCCAACAGATGAAAGCAAGGAATGCTTTGCGCTTCGTCCTATGACCTGTCCGTTCCAGTATCAGGCATACCTTAACCGTGCACGCTCTTACCGTGATTTGCCTTTAAGATATGGCGAAACCTCAACCCTTTTCAGAAATGAAGAATCGGGCGAAATGCATGGTCTTATCCGTGTTCGTCAGTTCACCATTTCGGAAGGTCACTTAATCTGTACTCCCGAACAGTTAGAGGACGAATTCAGAGGTTCTTTGGAACTTGCAATCTTTATGCTTAAAACCCTTGGACTTTATGAAGACGTTTCTTACCGTTTCTCACAATGGGATCCGAACGATAAAGAAAAATATATCGGCACACCTGAACAGTGGGCAGAAGCACAGGATATGATGGGCAAAATTCTCGACCATCTCGAAATTCCTTATAAGGTTGGCGTTGGTGAGGCTGCATTCTACGGTCCTAAGCTCGATATTCAGATTAAGAACGTTTACGGCAAGGAAGATACTCTTATCACAATTCAAATCGACCAGATGCTTGCCGAAAAGTTTGGTATGGAATACGTTGACCGTGACGGACAGAAGAAGAATCCTTACATTATTCACCGTACCTCTATCGGTTGCTATGAACGCACCTTGGCACTTCTTATTGAAAAATATGCAGGTGCTTTCCCAATGTGGCTTGCTCCCACACAGGTTAAAATTCTCCCCATTGCTGACAGACATTTTGATTATGCTTACGACATCAAAAAACAGTTGGAAGCAAAGGGAATGCGTGTTGAGGTCGATGACCGCAACGAAAAAATCGGCTATAAGATTCGTGAAGCAAGACTTCAAAAGGTGCCTTATATGCTTGTTGTTGGTGACAGCGAGGTAGAAAACGGCGCAGTTGCAGTAAGACAGCGTGGCGAAAACGGCGACCTTGGCGCAATGCCCTTGGCACAGTTTATTGATTTGGCAGTAAACGATATTGAAACAAAGGTAATTAAATAAAATTAAAGACCGACCAATAATGATATGCACCCCAAAAGTTAGACACTTTTGGAGGTGCATATTTTTTATGGCAAAGAAAGGACAAATTTTCAGAAAACACTCGGCAGAATTCAAAATATCTGTTATACTAGATATGCGAGAACACCATTTAGGATTGA
>JAFQCU010000016.1 GCA_017416285.1 Clostridia bacterium
ACCAAAAAGAAAGGCTTCATATTCAAACCGAAAAGCTTAGAAAGTACTTTCCAAAAAGCTACACACTTCAACAAATGGAAGAGGAAATTATAAAGCTTTGCGAAAGAAATTACCGTAACAAACAAATGGATGCGAGGTGATGCCTATGGTTGAAATTAACTATAAAGACATTGCACTTCCAATTGAATTGTTGGATTCGTTTGCAAAAGCTATGGTACCGGAAATAAGAAAGTTTTATGCGAGTGATGCGGGAAAGAAATACTTTGAGAATTGGCTAAAAAAACATCCCGAATACAATAAAAATAAATCGGCATATTCGACTAATAAAGGTGAGAGGCTATAATATGTATGGATATGAATGGAGGAACATCAATGAGGGTTGTAATATATGCAAGATTTTCAAGTCATAGTCAAACTGAGCAATCTATTGAAGGTCAGTTAAAGGTTTGTTACCAATTTGCAGAACAAAACAATTACACTGTTATTGGAGAATATATTGACAGAGCTCAAAGCGGTAAGTTTGATACGCGTTTAGAATTTCAAAAGATGATATCAGATAGTGAAAAGCACACATTTGATGGTATTCTTGTATATCAGCTTGATCGTTTTGCCCGTAACAGATACGATAGTGCAATTTACAAGGCGAGATTAAAGAAGAACGGAGTTAGAGTTATATCAGCAAGAGAAAATATTGCCGATGATGCTTCGGGTATTCTTGTTGAGGGTGTTTTGGAAAGCATGGCGGAATATTACTCGGTGGAACTTTCGCAAAAGATTCTACGAGGAATGCAAATTAACGCTGAAAAATGTTTATCCAACGGAAGTAATCCGGGTCTTGGCTTTAAAGTAGATAAAAGCGACCGTAGCTTTTACGTTGATAAGGAAGAAGCGGCGATTGTGCGTGAGATTTTTGAACGTTATGCAGGCGGAGAAACTAAAACAGAAATTATAAATGACCTAAATAGGCGCAAAATTAAAACTTCGCTTGGTCGGGAATTTAGACCTAACAGTTTAAGCAAAATGCTTACAAACAAACGTTATATTGGAACATATTTATATAAAGGAGTTGAAACGCCCGGTGGAATGCCAAGAATTATTGATGATGACTTATTCTACCGTGTGCAAAGTATTATGGACAAGAATAAATCTGCACCTGCACGAACTCATGGAGAAGGCGAATATTTGTTAACTACAAAACTATTTTGCGGTCATTGTAAGGAAATGATGATAGGATATGGCGGCACGAGCAAATCTAAAAAGCAATATCACTATTATATTTGTAAAAAAGCGCGCAAGAAAAATTGTGATAAAAGGATTGTCAGCAAGACATACATAGAAAATCGTGTTATTGAGGAATGCCTCAAAATGCTGACCGAAGACAAAATAAAAATAATTGCACAAAAGGTCGCCGAGGCTTGTAATAAAGCACCCGACAATCTTTCTATTAAAGCACTAAAGAAAGCTATTAAAGAAGCCGAAATTGCAATTGAAAACTTGTGGAACGGTATTGAACAAGGAAAATCAGTTGAAATGCTGACCGAACGTTTAAACAAGAGAATGGCTGAAAAAGAAGAACTCGAAAATCAGCTTGCTATTGAAGAAAACAAACGAATATATTTGACAGAAGCTCAAATTTTAGCCTTTCTTGATTACGTGTGCGAAATGCCATTTGATGATTTTGAAAAGCGGCGAGCGATAATCAACATATTTGTTCACTCTGTTTACTTGTATGATGGCCATTTTACCTTAATCATCAACGCAAGCAAGAAACCTTTAAGTATAGAAAACATACCGCTTGATGATATCGAATCCGCATTTGAGGACGAAAATATTAATAATACTAGATGTTCGACCATGATTAACTCTGCTCCACCAAAATGAACACCCCACTATTGTGGGGTGTTCATTTTTTATTTGAATTTTAAAAATCCTAACCAAGCGGTTAGGATTTTTTGGTTGTCAATTTCTTTATTAAAACGAATAAATAATGCATTACCATACCAATTGCAATAGCAACCACAAGGTCGAAAACAACGGTTAAAATGCAGGTTGTTGCAAGCACTAAAATATCGGTGAAATGCGAGGTTTTTGTGATGTGTACAAACTCACGCCATTCGCTCATATTATAAGCCACAACAAACAAAATTGCGGCGATAGCAGGCATTGGAATAAGTGCGGCGTATGGCATAAGTACCACTAAAATAAGCAGTAAAACGATTGCGTGAACAATGCCTGAAATTGGCGACTGACCGCCGTTTTTAACGTTTGCCGCCGTTCTTGCAATGGCGCCTGTTGCAGGAATACCTCCAAACAGGGCAGAGCAGATATTACCGGCACCTTGGGCGATAAGCTCGGTGTTAGAGTTGTGTTTATCATTTATCATACCGTCAGACACAACGCAGGACAAAAGCGATTCAATAGCCGCCAAAGCCGCAATGGTAAAGGCGTTGGGAAGCATTTCAACAAACAAGTTAAGGTTGGGAATATTGAATTTTGGCAATGCGGAGGACACGGTATAAAGTGAGCCGATGGTGTTAACCTTCATATCTAAAAGGGCAACCAGACCAGCCGAAACGATAACTGCAATTAGTGACGGCGGGATTTTATTTATGTATTTAATTTTAGGCCATACGATTAAAATTGCAAGCGAAATTGCACCAATTAAAACCGCTTGCCAATTTATCGTGCCAATGGTTTTTACAACCTCGATTAATTTTTCGAGCGTTTCAATGGGAGAGTGGGTAAAGGTAAGACCCGCAAAGTCCTTAACTTGACCGATTAAAAGGGTAAGCGCAATACCGCCCGTAAAGCCAACAGTTATGGTGTGGGGTATAAACTTAATGAGTTTTCCAAGTCTTAAAAGACCCATTAATATTAAAATGATACCCGCTGTAACGGTGGCAACTGCCAAGCCTTCAAGACCTTTTGTTGCAACAATACCGGCAACAATGGTTGCAAAAGCGGCTGTTGGGCCCGAAATCTGCACACGGCTGCCGCCCAAAAGTGCAATCACAAAGCCGGCAACAATGGCGGTGTAAAGCCCTTGTTCGGGTTTAACGCCAGATGCAAGCGCAAGTGCGATAGAAAGCGGCAATGCGATTATTGCCACAATAATACCGGCAATAATGTCGTTTAAAAGCTTTTGTTTTGTGTAACCCTTCATGCTTTCAATAAGCTTTGGGTAAAAAATATTTTTCATAAATATCCCCTTAAAAAGCCCCTCACCAAACGGTAAGGGGAAATTAATTAAAGTAAGTTTTTGCGAAGCTCTTCAGGGCTTTTTTCACTTAATAGCACAGGTGGAATATCAAACACAGTTTTGCAACCGTAATCGCCCTGCTTATTTAAGCGGTATGCCGCACGGGCGTATGCCACCAAAACGCTCGAAGTAAATTCAGGGTTAGAATCAAGCTTTAGGTTGTATTCAATAATATGTGTGTTTTCGTTATCCCAGCCGGTTTTACCGCTTCTGATAACTGTGCCGCCGTGGGGAAGAGCACTGTGTTCACGCTTCATTTCATCCATTGAAATAAAATGCACGGTTGTATCGTAATCGGCAAAGTAATTTGGCATTTCTTTAATTTGCTTTTCAATCAGTGCTTTATCAGCATTTTCATCAGCCACAACAAAGCAAACACGAGTATGCTTTTGACGTGTGGTAAGCTCAGGGTTATCACCACGTCTTACTGCATTTACTGCCGCATCAACCGGAACAGTGTACTGGCGTGCATCAATAACGCCGTCAATACGTCTTATCGCATCAGAATGACCTTGACTTACGCCCTTGCCCCAAAAGGTATAATCCTTACCGTTTGGCAAAATGGCATTTGCATAAAGTCGGTTAAGAGAGAACATACCGGGGTCCCACCCAACAGAAATAATGCCGATTTTACCGCTCAGCTTGGCATTTTTATCAACATTTTCGAAATGCTCGGGAATTTTTGCGTGGGTGTCAAAACTGTCGATAACATTAAAATATTTAACATATTCAGGGGTTTGCACCGGTAAATCAGTAGCACTGCCGCCGCAAATAATTAAAACGTCAATTTCATTTTGTTTATCGACAAGTTCATCAATATGGCAAACGGTAGCGTTATCGGTTAAAATTTTAACCGTGTCGGGTGAACGGCGGGTAAACACGTAGGAAAGCTTCATATCGCTTGTGTTTTTAATTGCACATTCAACGCCACGACCTAAATTGCCATAGCCTAAAATTGCTATATTTATCATAAAATCACTTCCAAGGGTAAATTATATTATAAATATAGCATACTGTCAATTATTTATTTCAACTTTTTTAGCGTTTAAAAGTCGAGCTTCTTCGGGGTTATGTGTGATAAGTATTATTGTTTTATCGGCGGTGAACTTTTTTATACATTCAGTAGCCGATTGTAAATTTTTTTCATCAATACCGTTAAATGGCTCATCTAAAACGAGTGTATCAAACTCGACCGCTAAAGCACGGGCAATAGCAGCACGGCGTTTCATACCGCCCGAAAGGGAAGCGGGGTACAAATTTTCGGTTTCGGCAATATCGAGAGATGCTAGAATTTTTTTAGCTTTTTTTGCATTTCCGCCGACAAGCTCAATATTTTGCATTACGGTATAAAACGGTAAAAGTAGGTTTTCTTGAAAAACAACAGAGGTGGTCGTACCGCTTGTATTAATTTCGCCTTTTTGAGGTTTTAAAAGCCCTAAAATCAGTTTTATTAGGGTTGTTTTTCCGCATCCTGAAGGGCCCGAAAGCCAAATTTTTTCGCCGCTTTTAATTTCAAGTGAAAAGTCACTGAATATGTTTTTATCATCGTAAGAAAAGGTTAAATTACTGATGTTTATCATTTAAAACCCTCCTTACTGCTTGCTTTAAAACAATTTCCAATATGATGGACAGCACCGCCACAACAACTGTTAAAGCAAATACCGACGGCATATCAAAATAGTTTTTATGGTCGTTTAAAAGTGTGCCAAGTGCCATTTGCGGACGGCATATAATTTCCGCCGCAATACCTGATTTCCACGCAAAGCCCAAAGCGGTAAGGCAGGTGGTGAGCAGGGTTGGCGTAATAAATGGCATTTTAATTTTAAAGAAAATTCTGGCTGTGGAAAGCTTATAAACCCGTGCCATTTCAATGTATTTTTTGTCAATACCCGAAAGGGCGGAAAGGGTTGCAGACCACACCATGGGAAGCACCATTAAAAATGCAATAAAAATCGGCAATTCGTCGCTTTTAAACCAGAAGAATGCAAGAATTATAAATGAAGCCACAGGCACAGCCTTTATAACCTGTATTGCTGGGGAGGTTATATCGTTAAAAAGCGAAAACTTATCGGCTGCTACACCGCCTAAAAATCCGACTAAAACGCCCAAAGTAAAGCCGAGTATTATACGCAAAAGCGATTTTAAAACCGCAAGATAAAACTGCCCCGTTTGACCTAAAACAAACAAAGCCTTTAGGGTTTCAAGCGGGGTTGGTATTAGAAAAATATCGTTAATAATCATGGCGGCTGCCTGCCATATTAACAGCCAAAGCAGTAATATGGCGGCGCCTTTTAAAATTTTTTTAATCAAATTATTTTACTCCAAAATAAAAATCATCGGTAGGTAATTTACCGCCAACGCTCTTGGGGTTAAGTTCAAAAAGGAAGTTAAGGTAAGCCGAAAGGTTGGTTTTCATAACGTCACCATCTTGATAAACCACGTTGCAGTTGGGAATAGCTTTTTTAGCAACAGCGGCGGGGGCAATAATCTTATACTTTTCGCAAAGTGCAGCGGTGCCGTCAATATCGCTGTTTGTTTTTTCGATTGATTCCTTATATTCCTTTAAGAAGATCTTAATTGCATCGGGATTCTTTTCGGCAAATTCTTTTCTAACAATAATGCAGCCCATTGTAAGTGCTTCATCGTGGAATTTATCCCATTCATCGTTAAGGTCAATAACAATTTTTGCACCTTCAACGTTGTTGGTAATATTTGTTGCAACCGGTTGAGGAGCCACAACAACAGCCTTTTCGTTTGTCTTCATTTTTACAACAAGCTCTTGGGGTTGGGCAACGAATTCAACCTTAACGTCTTTGCCAACCTCAAGTTTATAATTTTTAAGAATATCGTTAATAATGAATTCGGGGTTAGCACCCTGACCGGTCGAATAAATTGTAAGACCCTTGAGGTCGTCGATGGTATCAACCTCATATCCTTTTGTAACAACATTTAAAACGCCAAGGGTGTTAATTGCCAAAACCTGCACACCGCTGTTTGTTGCACTGAAAAGGGTAGAAGCAAGGTTTGTAGCAACAGCGGCAATATCAGCTTCACCGTTTTTAATTTTGGCAACAATTTCATCGTTGTTTGCGGCTAAAGCAATATTATATTGAAGATTGCCTTCGCCTTTTTCAGCCTTTTCCATAAGATTGGCAAGACCAACACCGGTAGGACCTGCAATACCGTAAATATTTACTTTAGTATCAAGCTTTTCGGGGGCGGACGGTGTAGATTCGGTATTATTTGTACCGCAGCCCGCAAAGGAAAGCACAAGTAAAAGGGTTAATAAAATGCTAATTAGTTTTTTCATAATGAATCACCTTTATATAATTATTTTCTTTTATAATATAACCGTTGTTTTCGAGGTCGCTCAACGCCCTGTAAAGGGAAGCACGGCTTATGCTGAGCGTTTTTGAAACCAACGACATATTTTTAAAGTTGTGAATTTCACCGTTTTCATCAGCAATAGAGGTTAAATATTTAAAAACGGTGTTTTCGGTACCGCTTGATGATACCACATTGAGCTTTTTGTTTAAAAAACGCACCTTTTCAGATAAGAAGGTAATGTAGTTTATGGCGGTTTGGGGGTATTTTTGGAACAAATCCACAAGCTCGTTTTCGGTTATAAACAAAACCTGTAAATCGGTTTTTGCGGTAATTTCGCTTATGTAACAGTCGCTACCGCCAAAAAGCGCCGCCGCCCCAAAGGACATACCCTTCGAAAAGGTTTTAAGGTGTGTGTGGTTTTTATTGTCAGAAACGGCAATTGCCGTACCTTTAATTATATAACCGATAGCGGATTTAAATTGTGTGTTGTTATATACTGTTTCGCCTTTTTTAAAAAAAACAGGTGTGGAAAAGGAAGAAACAATTTCCGCTTTTTCGGTTTTTTCAAAATTTTTTAGCAGAAAAAAATCGTCAAATTTCAGCCCAAACACCTCCAAAAGTGTTTCATTTGATACACTTTATTATATTATAACATGTAATTTTCCGTTGTCAATATTTTTTGCGAAAAAACTCAAAAAAATGAAAATTGGGGCTTGACAAACAGGGCTTCGTTCGTTATAATATACTAGTCGCTTTAAGTTATGGCTGTATAGCTCAGTTGGCTAGAGCATGCGGTTCATACCCGCAGTGTCATTGGTTCGAATCCAATTACAGCCAC
>JAFQCU010000017.1 GCA_017416285.1 Clostridia bacterium
GTAAATATTAGTATATCCATATACTTTAACAAGGTCTGCGTTTATTGTATAGATTATACCTAAGCTACTCTGTAACTCAAGTGATGCACCTCTGAAACCGAATACCATCGGGATTACTTCTGTTTCTTTTGCTCCGCATTCACTACATTCTCTATGCTTACTTCCTGCTTTGTTGGTTGTTGCTTCAATATCTACTACCCAATCGCCATATACGTGGTCGCCTACTTCTCGTACTTCGCCGCAAAGGTTACAGTCTGCGTCGCATGCGTTGTCGTATGTGTGTTCACAAGCGGTAACAACTTCGGTGAAGAGCATTGCGTAGAAGCCATCACGAGTTGGGTCGTATGTAACCATATTAATGCTTACTTCACTGGTTTCTGTGTTAGTGTAGTAGCTAAATGTAATACCACGGCCGCTTTCAGCAAGGTATGCATTGTATTCGGTATTAAATGTAAATCTGCAAGGAGTTTCGCTTAATGAGAGTGAGAAGCCGCCGCTACCAACAACGAGATACATCTTGGTTTCGCCGTCCATAATATAGAAGCGGTAGCCTGTGCCGTTGGTTTCAATCTTAACGATTGCAGCTTCTGCAGCGTTAGTGGTAAGACCACCCTTGCCATCAGCAACAACGCCATTGAAGTAATAGGTAACACCCTCATATTCATAGGTTAAGTTGTAATCTTTTGCATCAACGGTATAAGTGGGTTGACCGCAAGCGCAGTCGCCGTTTGTGAAGTCGTGAACTACTTTGTTAACGATAGCTGTACATTCGCAAACTTCCCAGTGGAAGTCTTCGTCGTGTGCAGGAGTTTTAACTTTATCATCACCGTGGTCACAAGCTGCAACAACGGGGTCAACAGTAACTACTGTGAATTCAGACATACGGATCTGGTTTGAGCCTGCAACATCAAGTTTGATGTATTTATATTGAGTGCCTTCAACATCGAAGGTGTAATCATTATATGAGGTAGAAGTAACAGCGATTGTGCCGATTAACTGATATTCGCTTTCTTCGCTAACTTTACCATAAACATTAAGAGTATCAACCTTGTTACCAAGTTTTAAGGTTAAAGAGTCGATAGCATTAGCAGAAATAAATTCCACATAACCGTCGTGGTCTGCACTAGCGTAAATTCTAATCTGACCTTCAGTAACGAGGTGAGATTGAACGGTGTGCAATGTAAGACCGGTGTTAAGCTTCCAAATTTCATCAGCATACTGCTTACCTTGGTTGCCGTTTGCATCAACGATTTCTAAAACGGTATACTTTGTTGAGAGACCGTCAACAGTGCCAACGCCCAAGATAGCGTCACGAGCACCTTCGGGAGCCCAGTTACAAACTGAACATTTACCTTCTACAAAAGTGTGGTCCAACTGAGGAATATCTTCATAATCAACATAACCGCAAGAAGAGCAGGTTTTGGTAATAACACCTGGATTAGTACAAGTAGCTTCAGTGGTGATTTCTTCAGTCATTTCAGCATGTTCACAATCAGCATCACCGGTTTCTTCGGCAACTATCCAAGTGATAGTATTAATCATAACTCTAAGACCACCGGTTACAGTTTCAAAAGAAACGGTTTTGTTAGAAGTTGTGTCAACTTCAATAGGAGTGTATTCACCATTATTTGAAGCGGTTGTTATTGTGTATTCAGTACCGTTAACACTAATTTTAGCAGCGTTAGCTTTGTATTGAGCTACATAAATGATAACTCTTGCAACATTGCCGGGAACAGTGAATGAAAAACTACCAGCTGCACCACTTGTACCAAATCTAATACAGCCGTTACCCTTTGCGTCACGAGCACCAGTAGCCATTTTAACAGCATTGGTGATACTTAATGTATAACTGCCAACTGTTTCGGTATATTCGGTTTTAGAAGAACCATCAGCGTGAGAAGCATCGCCGTCTGCGCCCATTTCAAAAACAATTTCATTAGGTTCTTCGGCGCCGCAAACGGTACAAACACCGTCAACGAATGTACAATCAGCTAATTCTAATTCAGTTGTCTTGGTGCCACCGCAGGTAGCGCAGGTTTCAGTAACGTAACCTTCGGTTTCGCAGGTGGATTCAACTCTTTCGGTTTCAGAATAGCTGTGGCCAAGAGCGGGAATAACAGAGGTTCTACCTTCGCCGCACTTTGAGCAGGTTTCGGTGATTTCGCCTGCAGCTTCGCAGGTGGCGTCAACTCTGCCGGTTTCGGCATATTCGTGTTCGCATTCGCCTTCAGCAGCAGGGATAACGAACTTGATGCTGTTAAGCATACATCTGTAGCCGCCGGAAACGGTAGTGAAAGTAACGGTCTTTTCGGTGGTGGTGTCAACAACGATTTCGTCATAAGCGCCACTGTTAGAAGCACCGCTAAGAGTATAAGAAGCGCCGTTTACAGTGATTTTAGAAGTATTTGTCTTATATTTACCAACATAAAGAACAACACTTGTTACGTCACTGGGAACAGTGAAGCTCATGCTACCGGCAACAGAACCGGTACCGAACTTGATACAGCCGTTACCTACACCATCGATAGAAGCAGGGTACATTTTTGCACCGCCTGTGATGTTTAGGGTATAGCCGTCAACGGTTTCGCTATAGGTAGTTTGAGCGGTAGAACCGTCTTTGTGACCAGCAGCACCGTCAGCACCCAAAGTAAATAAAACTTCGGTGTCAGCAGCTGATGCGCTGAATGCCATGGGCACTACTGCGAAAAGTAATGCCACTGTCAAAAGAATTGACAAGATTTTTTTCATTTTTTGCATTCCCCTTTTTCTTTTTTTATAAGTTAGGAAAAAATCTTTCCCCTTATACATATTATTATATATACTGCTTGTCCGAAAAGCAAGATAAAAAGGGGTGAAAAAACCGCAAAAGGCAAATTTCGGCAAAAGTGACAAAAGACCCTTTAAAAAGTTGAAAATTATACTGAAACCATAACAAAAGCCTATATTAAAATGCGGATATATAGTGCTTTTCTAGATTAAAATACACATATATATTGTGTTTTGTGTGTTTTTGGGTTAAAAATATAACATTTGGCCGGGACTGTGAAACAGGCCATCTTTAAACTGTAATTTATCCACCACTATTTAATATAATTGCATTCGGTACAAAATAATGGTATAATAACTATATAAAAATTAGAAGGTGAATTTTTTGGTTTATATTTTAATTGCTATCGTTTTGCTCATCTTACTTTTTCTGTTTGCCATTCGTGGCAGGGTTGGCAACAAAGGTCTTTCCGCTTTGCAAGGCTTTAATTACGCCCACCGTGGGCTTCACGGAAACGGTGTTGCCGAAAATTCAATGACAGCCTTTCGTCTGGCGCTAGAAAAAGGTTATGGGATTGAGCTTGATATCCATCTTTTGAAGGATGGCAACTTGGCGGTTATACATGACTGTGCATTAAAGCGCACCACCGATGCTGATGGCAATATTGAAGATTTGACTACTGCTGACCTTGAAAATTACAACCTTGAAAACACCGGAGATACTATTCCCACATTTAAAGAAGTGCTTGATTTATATAATGGTGCTGCCCCCATTATTGTGGAGCTAAAGCCTGCAAAAAACCAAGCCGCCCTTGCAAAGGCGGCGGCAGAAGCTTTAAAGGATTACAAGGGTGCCTACTGCATTGAAAGCTTTGACCCTCGTTGTATTTTGTGGCTTAAGAAAAACCGCCCCGATATTATTCGTGGTCAGCTAGCCCAAAACTTTTTTAAAACAGATGATAAGCTAAACTTTTTTATAAAGCTTTTGCTCACAAACAACCTTTTAAATTTTATAACCAAACCCGACTTTGTGGCTTATAATTTCAGCCACCGCAAGGTTTTATCTACACGGCTTTGCCAAAAGCTTTGGAAAATGCAGATGGTTGGCTGGACTATTCGTACCAAGGAAACCCAAAAGCAAGTTGAAAGCGAAAACTGGCTTTCGATATTTGAATATTTTTTGCCTTAAAACAAAGGAGGAATAATAATGAAATGTCCGCATTGCGAATATGAAAGAGCAGAAGCTTTTACCTTTTGCCCCATGTGCGGTAAGCCCGCCACCAAAGAAGATGACGCTATTACAATTTGTCCAACACCACGTATTTTAAGCTTTATTAAAGATGACTTGTTTTTAGCCATTTGTATTATTCTAACTGCAAGTGTTGGTTGCTCTATGATTTCAGGCGGTTTTAACGCATTGTTCCTTTTAATTACAATTTTTGCGTGGCTTACCTACGCAGGTGGCAAAAATAACGTTGTAGAACACAAACACATTAAGGTTATAAGCGGTTCGGTTTATGCAATTTACGTTATTAACAACGTGCTTGCAATCATCACTGCTGTTTGCGGCGTTATTTACACAATTTTAATGCTAATACCGCCCGTTTTAGATGATTTTAATATTTCAGAACAGCTTTTAAATATTACCCCCGAAGAATACGGCCCGCTTGCAATATTACCCTTTACGTTTATAACTTTAATTTCGGCAATTGCTATGTTTCTTGGTGTATTATTAATAATTATTTCTATTATAATGCTTTTCATAAACGTTGCAGGTCGTAAAAAAATTCACCGCTTTGTTCAGTCAGTTTACAAGAGTGCTGAAGTCGGCGAAGAAACTGTTATTGGCGCAAGTCAGACACGGGTATGGCTTATAATTTTTGCAGTTATTACAATTGCTTCGGCAATTTCAGCCTTAAGCGGCGGCAACGTTTTCGGTTTTCTTTCCGAAGGCGGCTTAAGTGCTGCGTACATAATTTTAAATATTCTCATCGGCAAGCATTTTTGTGATAAATAAAGTGTAATAACTTTTGTAAATATTATATTTGATTAATGTATAACAACAGCGAGGTGAAATTACCTCGCTGTTTGTAATTACTGTATGTACTGTTTGAAGATTTCTTCTGTTTCAGGAAGATATATAATTTTGAAAAGATATTTATTGCCTTTCTTAAATACAATGTATCGCATTCCTGCAAAGCTCAATCGATAGCCCTTGACTTTGTGTGAATATCCAATACAGATTTCAGCCGATGTAATATCAGAAAAAGAAATATGTTTTTCTTTTTTAATGCCCCAATAATAATCTACAACATAAATTTCGGTTTCTTTTATTTCGATATATGCTTTTTCAATATCTTTTATGTGGATTAGGATAATTGCAGTTAGCAAAATAGGTATCAATATGACGGATATACCGCCTATAAAAGTTTGAGCATAATAAAAACAAGCAAAAGAAAGTAATCCGAAAATGCTATATATTAAAATTGCACATATTAAAAACAGCGCTTTTATAAAATTGCTGTTTTGTGGTCTCGGTGTAGGGGCGTGTGTGTTTAATTTCATGTTTTCACCGCCTTAATTATTTCTGTTCTAAATATGTTAATTTGCCCCAATGCCATTTTTTGTTCTTAGCAAAACGATATTTATTTGGCTCACCCATGTAAAACACACCATCACCGAGTATACCAAATACATATTTTTTCAAAACAAGAATGTTGCCTTTTTTACCGAGGGAATACAATTCGTCAAACATATCATCTTCATCTGGATGCCAATGAGTTAAAGAACCAACTAAAATAGAATCACTAATTATATCAATACATGCATCATAATTGTCGCAGTATGCTCGTACATATGCATTTTTATATAACTTCCAAATTAAAATTTCGTTGTCTAATTCAGGTGTGGAATGCAAATCCGGCATTTCGAGAAGTTTCTCGTATAATTCCTTTGTGGTTTTTGAGTTCCTCACAATAACACCTCGCTTAATATTATTATATATTTTCGCAACTTCGAAATCAAGATTAGCCAGTATAAATCCCCTCAAAATACAGATAATAAGAACCACACGGCGTTTCCAAAATTGGAAATTTTGATACCTGAGTGAGCCTTGTTACTCGCATTCGCACGTAGTAGAAAACACGATTTGTAATTTGAAGAGAAATGTTACACGTTTTGCGTGGCAAGGTTCTCGGGCACCCAATCAAAATCTTTGATTTTACAAATGGGTAAGTTTTTTTAACCGTATGAAAAACAAAAATTTCACCATCACTACTTTTAAAAAAGATCTAGTTCTAATATAACCGCACCCTATTAAAAGCTATTTCAAAATAGGAAATTGTGTTGCATGGGATATTTGCGCCCGCACCCCCCCACGATGTGCCGCTATTTAGATTTTATCATTATTGTAAATTTTTAAAGTGCTTTGCAATTCCCCCTCAATCCATGTTAAATATAGCACAGCGAAAAACAATAGACAAAAAACGCACCCTTTTGGGGTGCGTTTTTTAGTTAACAATTATTTACCTTGTTCAGCAACATATTCGATTGCAGATTCGCCGTATTGCATCATTGCCTGAATCATTTCACGAAGTGCTGTGTTAGAACCACTATAACGTGCTACATACGATTCAATACTATATGTAATTGTATTTGATGCCTCAACACCATCTACATACAATGTTGTATATATGATTTCTTTCATATGATCAGGATTGAGTCCTGTGAAATCTACTTGATAGTATGTTCCTACGCTATCTGACTTCTCTACAAAGTTCTCACTTGTTATTGTCCAGTCTCCTACTGCAGGTACGCTTACTTTAAGGGTTACGTCATCTATTGATACGCCTTCTTCTACCCTAAATGTATAGCGTACTGCTATTGAATCTTGCAGATATAGTGATGCGCCTCTGAATACTGTTGTTGCATTTTCTATTACCTTATATTCTTGATTAAGATTATCAACAACACTTACCAATTCGCTTGTTCCTAATGCTTTATATGCTTCGTCGATTTGGTCTATCGCAAGTACGCTTGCATTGTGATTTGCATATACTTGTGCTTTTGAACCGTACTTAAGTGTATCTACTAAGAATTTCTTGAATGTTGCTGTATTGCTTGCTTTCTTAAGTTGGTTTTGACAATATCCTACTACGCTATATGTGGGCTGTACACCAGTTACTGATTCACCGTCTTTTTCACCGTAAAGTGTAGCTAC
>JAFQCU010000018.1 GCA_017416285.1 Clostridia bacterium
AAGTAGATTTCGCAGGACTCAACCCCAATCATATGAAAGAAATCATATATACAACATTGTGTGTAGATGGTGTTGAGGCATCAAATACAATCACATATAGTATTGAATCGTATGTAGCACGTTATAGTGGTTCTAACACAGCACTTCGTGAAATGATTCAGGCAATGATGCAATATGGCGAATCTGCAATTGAATATGTTGCTGAACAAGGTAAATAATTGTTAACTAAAAAACGCACCCAATCGGGTGCGTTTTTGTTATATAACGAAAACCATGCGATAGTCGTGTGGTACAGTAAAGGTTTGGCGATGAATAGTAAAAAAGTTTTTAAAGTTCTTAGTCGACATTTGATGGGGTTGGTGAAATCTAACAAGGCGGTAGTATATGATGACATAGTGCATCATTAAACCTCCGAGGGACCAAACAGTACAGTGCGAGAGGTAGATTTTGTAAAGCAAAAGACAAAAAGAGTTAAGTATTATATTGAATTGGTTTGTTGGTAATTAATAAAATATGCATGACTACTAGAAAACTCAAAAATATACTTGTGCGTCGTCTGTAGCAATTAGGGTTATACACGAAAACAATCCCCGCTGTGCACTGCATTTGAAAGGATATTATTAAAAGTTATCTATGAAGTGTAAAATTGAATTTTCAACAACAAACTGACATCGCTTTTTGAGTGGTTTCGGTTTTGTAAGCAACAATGCTGTTGTTATAAAAATCTCTAATGAAAATAGGCGCTCAATACCTTGCTTCGTGTGTATGTATGAAATAGTGTAATCCACTTCCGATTTTGTCTTTCGACAGAAAAATATCCATATGATAGTATTCTCTATTCTACCATAGGGGTTCTTTTTTCTATTGTATGTTTTTACCAGACTTGTTGAATTCTGAACTAATGATTTGTCCGTTCCGGTACGCTTTAAGAAGAGTTTTTCACAGAAAATCAATTCTAGATAAAATAAAAATTTGTGTCCCAGGCGGGGAGGTATTTGAAGTGGCGGAGGTAGATTTTATAATCTTCTCTAATGTCCAAAACCGCCTTTGGTATGGTTATAAAATCATCGGTGCGGTGATAGGCGGATATAAGCATTTTGGGTTTGTGGTCTAAAATCGTTTGTGTGCCGCCTGTTATTGCGGAAACCTCTTCACCTTCAACGTCCATTTTTATATAGGTTGGGGCAAATTTGAGCGAATCTACCGTTAATGCCTGAATTTCATCCTTACCATCGCCTAAAACCGAATTTCTGCCACCAAGCATTTTAAAGCTGACAGTATCGCATTTATCCGAAACACAGGCGTTGATGGGGAGGAAATCACGAAGACCTTCGGTGTTGTTTAAAAGCTTTTTAAAGGTCTTGCGGTCGGGCTCCATTGCTATGATGCTTTCGTAATCAGGGCAATTATTAATAAAGCTTAAAACCGTGTCGCCATTGTATGCGCCAAGGTCTAAAAAGCGTTCGTTTTTAAGCTTTAAAAATGAGGTGTATGGCTCGTTTTCATCAACCTGACATTCGAGCAAATAGTTTATCTTTCCGCTTAACTTATATTTTAAAATATTTTCAAAGGTTTTTCTGGAAATATCATCTGCAAGTCGTTCATACACCCACTTTAGCGTATCTGCGTTTTGGAGTAAAAAATTATAATCAAAAAGCCCGCCACCGATAACCGGAACCTCGGGGGCGTAAAGCTCCTGCTCGCTGCTGATTTTTAAAATATTTTCAATAACGTCAGAAAGACTGCTGCCAAAGCAGAGCAGCACAATCATATCACCAAATTTTGCTTTAAGCTCGCTATAGCTTGAAATTTGGTGACCGTGAAATAGCTTGCGTTTAACAAAGCCGTCACTTGCGAAAACGCCTTTAAATTCAATACCTTTTTGGTTTAGTATATTAATAATTTTGTCCGCTCCGTTACCCATACCGTAAAGCACGATTGGTTTCTGGGCGGTTTTTAAATATTCCCAAAGCTCAGTTTCCATAATTTTTTCCTTTAGTTTTTTTATATTATATCATCTAGAAAGCAAAAGGGCAAGGCATTAAAAATATTGATTTTTTGAAGATGAAGTGTTATAATTACTTTTATCTATGGCTTTTTTATATTTATAAGGAGTAGGTTATGAACCGTAAAATCAGAGGACTTTCAAATTGGCTTATTAGTAAGCTTTATTTTACAGATGAAAACAAGGGCGAGGTTTTTGCAACTTTTCGATATGCGGCGATTTATTTTGTTGCACTTTTATATTGGGAAATTTTGCTTCGTTCACAAATCGGTTTTGAGGATATGACATTTTATTTTATATTCTTTTTACCGAGCATTTCAATGCTTTTAGCAACGCTTACAGGTTGGTTTAAAGAAAAATTAAAGGGCAACCGAATTTTGACACCTTTAATTATGCTGCTTCCGTTTGCGTTTTATGTAAGTCAGCTTGTTTATTTTCGCATATTCGGCTCACTTTTCTCAGTTTCAATGATGGGTGTCGGCGGCGACGCTATGAAGGATTTTGGCTGGGCGCTTTGGGACACAATTAAGGATTCTGTTCTTTGGATAATTCTTTGTCTTTTACCGGTTTTGGCTGCGGGAATTTACGCCGCAGCTTCACCAAAGCGTATTTTTGGCGGCTTTGGCATAAAAATTCATATTGCCTCATTTTTAAGCGTATTTGTTTTGTGGGGCTTGGCAGTATTAATGCTTTTACCTTTTGGTAAGGGGGACTTTTCACCTTACCATGCGTACACTTCAAGCTATATTGATACCGATACGGCTTCTAGTCGCTTGGGTGTATTAACTAATTCTATCGTTGAATTAAGTTATAAAATTTTTGGTGGCGGCGGTAAAGAAGAAAACACTTTGGTTGTTCCGAATGCGCCTGAAGAGCCTCCGATTGATACTACTCCCAACGTTATAGCCGGCCTTGATTTTGAGCAATTAAGGCTTACTACAACCGATGAGGGCAAGCAGGCGCTTTGCGATTATTTTGCTTCGCTTAGCGGCACAAATAAAAATGAATACACCGGCAGTATGAAGGATTACAACCTAATTTACATTACTGCCGAAGCGTTTTCAAGCTATGCTATTGACCCTGTGGTTACCCCAACTCTTTATAAAATGAGTCAGGGTGGCATTGTGCTTAATAATTTCTACAATTCCTTTAAAAACACCACCACAAACGGTGAATATGCTTTTATGACCGGTCTCTGGCCGGACGTTTCCCGTGTAGCAAATGCGAACTCTACTGCGGGTAGCTTTGTGCAGTCTAAAAATAAGCTATTGCCCTTTACACTTGGCACTATGTTTGAAAACCGTGGGGTTAAAACTCACGCTTTCCATAACTTCCGTGGTTATTATTATCAACGCAATAAGACACATCCAAATTTAGGTTATACAAACCTTAAATTTATGGGTCAGGGTATGAAATTTACTACAGCGTGGCCGTCATCTGACCTTGAAATGATGCAACAGTCTATTGATGACTATATAAACCAAGACCAGTTCCATGCTTATTATATGACCTTCTCGGGCCATGGTCCTTATTCTAATGCCAATCCGATTGCGGTAAGGAATTATAACACCGTTAATAAGCTGTTGGAGGGCCGTGACCTTACTTGGGGTGCGAAGTACTACCTTGCAGCTAATTACGAGCTTGAAAAGGCTATGACGTATTTGCTGCAGCGCCTTGAAGAAGCAGGTAAATTGGATAATACAATGATAGTTATTATCGGTGACCACTATCCTTATTATCTTGCTGATAATCACGTAAATTCTTTGGCGGGTAAAACGCTTGAGGCTAACTTTGAAAAATATAAATCAAGCTGCATTATGTACTGTCCCGGCATTGAAACAATACAAATTGATGCCCCTGTTTGTAATGTTGATATTTTGCCTACAGTGCTTAACCTTTGGGGTATGGAATACGATTCACGCTTGCTTCCCGGTACGGATATTTTTGCAAGCAATACCCACATTGCTATGCTTTATAACAAGAGCTTTATTACCGAATACGTAAAATACAATGCGCAAAACGGTAAGGCTGAATGGTTGGATACTGCCAATAAGTTGACAGAGGCTGAAAAACAAAAGCACCTTGATTATTGTGTTGCGGTTACCAAAGCACGCTATACCGCTTCGCTTGACGTTATGAACGAGGATTTCTTCCGTTTTGTTATGAACGGGATAAAAATTGAGGAAGCTCCTGCCCAATAAATCTTATTAAAGGGGATATAGTATGAAGCGTATTTTGTGTTGTCTCTTTGCGTGTATGTTGGTTTTAAACCTTGTCGGCTGCGGTGGTGCCAGTTTATTTGGTACACCACTTATGGAGCCTATTTTGGTTTGTAAAAAAGTAGATGCAGAAGATATTAAGAATATTCCCGATAATGTTTTTCAATCTTTACACAATTATGCGGGAGATATGGCAATATGTAAGAATTTTCCTTCGCAGAAAGTTGATACGGCATATTTCCTTGTTCAATATAAAACCACTGAAAATGTTATTGATAAGTATGTCAAAATGCTTAGTCAGAATGGTTTCACCTTAATCGAAAAAGATGATGACCCCTATCTTTCCGATTGCAAGTGGCGCTTAAGGTGTGATACCGCTAAAGATGCATATCCATTGGCAGATTATGATGATAATTGCCATTTGGAAATTGAAGGTTATAGCAGTGGCAAGTTTTTTGTAAAATACTCTGGTGACCTTTTAATGCAAGACTTGGGCTTTAGAATTGACGGAAATCACATTGATGTTTTTGGACTTGGCAAATCTGCCACCGCAGGGCTTTATATTATGCCCGATGGCAGCTTTCAAACCAGTGACGGTCGCCTGAACGCACAACTTAATAAAGCAACTGTCATTCGTGATGGCAAAAAGTTGAAGGCAGATGCGCACTATAATCTTAACAAAAGCGAATGGCTTATGGTTAATGAATATCATCGCAATGAAGATTTTTTCTTTGCGGTTGACCCCGAATATACCGTACAAGGTGACTATTATTGGTGCTCAAGCTTCGTAGAGGGGCGTTACAGCTTTGTAGACGGCGACGCAGATAGGGTAATGGATAACGGTCATGGAGAAAATCCGTTTTTTGTTGTAGCTGCAAATAATCATCGTTATGGACCAACGCAAACTGACAATCGCTTTGAAAGTTTGTTTGTAAGGGTTATGTATTATAAAGAAGATGAAACGGCAGTTTATTATATATACGCCAAACTTAAAGATAGCGAACCTAGTGAAATCGAAGCGCTTTGTGCTATAAGTTTAAAGGTGGAAGAAGCGGAAGAAGAAAAACAAAGCGGTGGTTCTTCAATTTTTGATAAAGATGAATGCGGTGCTTGTTTTGGCGATGGCAAGTGTAATATGTGCGGCGGTAGCGGCACGAAAAGAACTTGGACAGGCGATTCATATATAACGCAAGACTGCACCGGTGCCTTTTGCAATAACGGTCGCTGTAATCAATGCGGCGGCGATGGAGAAAGATAAAATGATATTAAAATTCAATCCTTAGAAAACTTTTCTAAGGATTGAATTTTTTACTTGATTATTTTGTGCTGTTGTGATATAATAACCATTGCTGTAATAAACAGCCCATATGCGCTGATAGCTCAGTTGGATAGAGCATCTGCCTTCTAAGCAGAGGGTCGGGGGTTCGAATCCCTTTCAGCGTGCCAGAAAAAAGCATCGACTTTGTCGGTGCTTTTTTCAATGAAATTCGCCTTGTGGCGAGTGAAATATTACCTCGTAATATGAAATAGCTTCGCTATGAAATATTTGCTTCGCAAATGTTAAGAGGCGAATTTTATTTCACTTTCTGCTAAAGCAGAAAATTTCACAATTCACGATAGTGAATTATTTCATATTTTCCGTAAGGAAAATATTTCATTCTAAAATATGTAGGGGTTCGAACACATAGGTCAAAATTTCAAAAGGCTTCGAATTTGTGCTACCTTTCCAAAAAATCCAAGTCTTCGGACTTGAATTTTTTTATCCATTGCGAAAGCAATGGTATATCATCAGCCGTTAGGCTGTATATCATCAAGGGCGGCTTTGCCGCCCTTGTATCTCATCACACCTTTAGGTGTGTATCAAAAATTCTTTCGCAATGATAATATACAAAGCGTTCAGCTTTGATGATATGCAATTCCTTGAGGAATTGATGATATACACGCCTTCGCCGTGATTTGATATGTAGGAATTTAAATATATATCCCCAAAATTAAAATAGCACCCTATTCCGCAAATGGAATAGAGTGCTATTTATCTTTTCTGCCTATAAAGTAATCGGCTGACACTTTATAAAATTCGCAAAGTTTAATTAAATCATCTATTTTTAATTCTGCTCTGCCTGTTTCAATATGGTTATAGCCTTGCTGAGATTTGTTGATAATTTTCGCAACTTGTAATTGTGTTAAATCATTATCTTCACGTAGTGCTTTCATTCGTTCTCGATAATCCATAAAAACTTCACCTCATTGCAAGTACATCATACATAACTCACAAATTGAGTATTGACATTTACTCAAAGATTGAGTATAATTTGACCAAAAATAAGTGTGAGGGATTTTATGGAGGGTAGCAGAACAGAAAAAATATTTTTTATCGCTATGATAATGAAAAAATATAACTATGTAATAAATGAAACTATTAGTAAACGAATTAATAATTATGAGTTTCAAACGAATACTACTATCACACACGATGAAAAGCAAATAAAAATAAGTACAGAAACCAAAATTAAGGGAGTATACTATGTTTTAATTTTGTTTCCAAACGGTACATCTAAAGTAGACTTTGAATTTGATTAGCTGGTATAATGAAAATTTAAATACAATTGATGATGAACCATAATTATAATGAAAACCCGCGGTGATTTCACCGCGGGTTAATATTATTTATCACTTTTAATAATGCCGATTGAAAGCTCTGCAAGCTGCTTTTCATCAACGGGCGAGGGTGCGCCGGACATTAATTCACCTGTGTTTGAAACCTTGGGGAAGGCAATAACGTCACGAAGTGAATCACAGCCGCACATAATCATTGTAAGACGGTCAAGACCAATACCCATACCGCCGTGTGGAGGTGCACCGTAACGGTAAGCATCAACGAGGAAGCCAAACTTTTCTGCTGCTTCTTCGTCCGAAAGACCGAGGGCTGCAAACATTTTCTTTTGAAGCTCGGGGTCAGAAATACGGATAGAGCCGCTTGATAATTCGGTTCCGTTAAGCACAAGGTCATAAGCCTTTGCAAATACCTTTTCGGGTGCGGTATCAAGATACTGAAGACATTCATCTAAAGGCGAAGTGAACGGGTGGTGCATTGCATCCCAGTTGCCTGTTTCCTCATTGTATTCGAAGAATGGGAATTCGGTAATCCACAAGAAGTTAAAGCCTTCGGGTATGATTTCAAGACGTTTTGCAACGGTTAAACGAAGTGCACCAAGTACAGAAAGGCAAATGTTCTTTTTATCTGCCACGATAAGCACAACGTCGCCCTTTTCAGCGCCTGTGCGTTCAATAATGGCCGCCATTTCCTCTTCAGTCATAAACTTCGAGAAAGAACAGGTGGGGGTATCTTCAACCCAACGTATAAAGGCAAGACCCTTAGCACCGATACCCTTTGCATCTTCGGTTAATTTGTCAATTTCTTTTCTGGTGTAAACGCCTGCAGCATTTTTAGCGGTAATAGCACGCACTGTGCCACCGTTTTTAACGGTGTCCGCAAAAACGCCAAAGCCACAATTTTCGACAATGTCCGACAAGTCCTTAATTTTCATTTCAAAGCGAGTGTCGGGCTTATCACTGCCGTAATCGTTCATAGCTTCGGTATAGGTAAGGCGGGGAAGCGGTGTCGGAATTTCAACATTTAAAACTTCCTTGAAAAGACGGTTTATAAAGCCTTCAGCAATTGAAAAAACGTCCTCCATTTCCACAAATGACATTTCAAGGTCAATTTGGGTAAATTCGGGCTGACGGTCTGCACGCAAGTCCTCGTCACGGTAGCAACGTGCAAGCTGCATATAACGGTCGAAGCCTGAAAGCATTAAAAGCTGTTTATAAAGCTGAGGCGATTGGGGAAGTGCAAAAAAGCTGCCCTTATGAACACGTGAGGGAACAAGATAGTCACGTGCGCCTTCGGGTGTGGATTTAATAAAGGTTGGGGTTTCAATTTCAATAAAGCCGTTTTCATCAAAATAGTCACGTGTAACCTTTGCGATTTTGTGACGCATTAAAATGTTATTTTGAATAACGGGGCGTCTTAAATCAAGATAGCGGTATTTAAGGCGAAGCTCATCATTTGCAAGGCATTTATCCAAAATTTCAAAAGGTGTGGTTTCGCTGGCGCCCAAAACCTTAAGGGTTTCTACTTCAATTTCAATATCTCCTGTGGGGATATCGTGGTTGATTGAAGAACGCATTCTAACCTTACCTTCTACCATAAGCACGTATTCGCTTCTAATGGCAGATGCTTTTTCGAAAATTGCCTTATCGGTATTATCGTCAAAAGCAAGCTGAACAATACCGGTTCTGTCACGCAAATCAATAAATATAAGTCCGCCAAGGTCACGCTGGCGTTGTACCCAACCGCAAACGACAACCTTTTTGTCTAAATCTTCTTTTCTCAGCACGCCGCAATAGTGGGTGCGCTTAAGTCCATCCATTCTGTCAAGTTGCAAGAAAAAACACTCCTATTCTGCTAATGCTTCAGTAAGGCTGTCAAGTGCGGATTTGTTTAAAGCCGCAAACAGTTCGTCACTGATATTTGAAAGCTTAACGGTGGTTTCCTCACCGCTTTGCATATTTTTAAGTCTTGCGCTGCCGCTGTCAATTTCGCTGTCGCCCAAAACCATTGTAAAGGTAGCACCTATTTTGTCGGCAAATTTCATCTGTGCTTTAAGCCCACGTGATGTAATGTCGGTTTGTACCTTAAAGCCGTCTGCCCTTAATAAAGCGCAAAGCTCACTTGCTTTAAGAGATGCGGCTTCACCCATTGTGGCAATGTAAAGCTCACAGGTGTTAATTTTCGGAAGCTCGGTCTTTTGGGCATCAAGCACAAGCATTAATCTTTCAATACCCATACCAAAGCCAAGTGCAGGAACCGAGGGACCGCCCATCTGGTTTACAAGCCCGTCGTATCTGCCGCCACCGCAAACTGTGCTTTGTGCACCGATATCACCCGAAACAAACTCAAATACTGTGCGGGTATAATAGTCAAGACCACGCACAATATGGGGATTAACCGTATATTTAATACCGGCGGCATCAAGATGCTTTTTAACACCCCCAAAATGTGATTTACAGTCATCACAAAGGTAATCAATAACAACAGGTGCGTTTTTAGCAAGGTCGGAACAAACGGGTGACTTGCAGTCCAAAATACGCATTGGGTTGCGGTCAAGGCGTTCCTTACAGGTTGCACAGAGAGTATCAAGATTTTCACTAAAATATTGCTTTAGGGCAGCCTGATAATTCTTGCGGCATTCGGGACAGCCGATAGAATTGATTTCAAGCGAGATTTTTTCAATACCCACGCTGTCAAGCACCTGTTTAGCAAGCATAATAACCTCGGCATCGGCATTAGGAGAGGCTGCGCCAAAGCATTCAACACCAAACTGATGGAATTCACGAAGTCTGCCCGCTTGGGGTTTTTCATAACGGTAGCAACCGCCGATATAACACACCTTTAAGGGAAGAGCGCCTTGAACAAGCCCCTTTTCAATAGCTGAACGCACTACGCCTGCGGTAAGCTCGGGGCGAAGTGTTATAGAACGTCCGCCCTTGTCATCAAAGGTATACATTTCTTTTTGAACAACGTCGGTTGTATCACCAACACTTCTTTTAAAAACCTCGGTATGCTCAAAAACCGGCACACGGATTTCTTCAAAACCGTACATACGTGCGGTTTCAAGCATTTTGCCTTCAACAAACTGCCATTTTTGGCTGTCTTGGGGCAAAACGTCATTAGTGCCCTTTATGGCACGGTTAATTTCACTCATATTTAATGCTCCAAATTAGTGGTTAGATTTTACAATATCACGCCAGTCAAGGTCGCCACGCTCTAAACCGTGAATAAGCATTTCAGCGGTAGCAATATTTGTGGCAACGGGGATATTATGAACGTCACAAAGGCGTAAAAGTGAACGCTCGTCGGGTTCGTTGGGTTTTGGGTTGAGAGGATCACGGAATAAGAGCAAAAGGTCGATTTCGTCACAACCGATACGTGAAGCAATCTGTTGTGAGCCACCCTGTGAGCCGCTTAAAAAGGAGGTTATCTCAAGCCCAGTCGCATCGGTAACAATTTTACCTGTGCCACCGGTGGCAACAAGGTTATAACGGCTTAAAATACCGCAATAAGCAATGCAAAATTGTACCATAAGTTCTTTCTTTGCGTCGTGTGCGATTAGTGCAATTGTCATTTTTCATTTTCCTCTCATATTTTTTTTATTTTAGGAAGCAAAATATGCTCACCCATTAATCGTTTTGAAATTCTTATAAGCGCTTTCATCGGCTTACCCTTTTTGGAAAGCTTAAGACCGTGTGAAAGCCCCTGAAGCTCAACGCTTACGGGTAAAACACCGATAAGCTGAAGCTGTGCCTCATCAATAATATCATCAAGATTTTTATAAAATCTGCGTTTTAAAAATTTATAATCATAGCGGTTTATAATCAGTCGTGACTGGCAGCCCATTTTTGAAAGCAGGCCGCTTACAGTCGCCGCATCACGAACGGTCACTGCGTCGGGAAAAGCCACTGTTAAGAATAGGCTGTCCTTTGGGAGTGCTTCGTAAAGCGAAAAATCAATCCCTGCGGGAAAGTCAAAGATTATAATGTCGAACAAATCCTTAACGTTTGTCACAAAGTTTGCAAACAGGTAACTGTCAATCATGCCGGTTTTTTGTGGTGCAGGAACAAGAAATAAATTTTCATTAACCTCATAAACGGCGTCGAAAACTTCTCGTCCGTGCAAAATATCGGAAAGGTCAAGCACAACCTGATTATCAACACCAAGCATTAAATCAAGGCAACGAAGACCTTCGTCCATATCAATAATTAAGGTTTTGTAGCCTTGGCACGAAAAAGCCAATGATAATCCGGCAGATACTGTGGATTTGCCCACACCACCTTTACCGGAGGTTACGGCAAAAATCTTACCCATTAAGGCACCTCACAATCAGGTAATATTTTAACATAACAGATATTTTTTGTCAATTAATCCAGAACAATAAAAGGTACGTCATATTCATCGGCGCTGCTTTTTGAGAAGAAGTAAGCGTCTAAAATATTTCGTACTACGGAACCTGCAGTATAACCGTGACCACCGTTTTCAAGTATAACTGCAATTGCGATTTGCGGGTTATCAAAGGGAGCAAAGGCAACGAAAACACCGTGGTCTGTAGCATTGTTCACCTGTGATGTACCTGTTTTACCGCCAACCTTTATGGGGTAATCGCTAAGCGCTTGACGGCCTGTACCTTCTTCTGTAACCGAAAGCATACCCGCCTTTACGGCATCAAGAGTGCTGTCGCTGATTTGCACAGTGTTTTTAAGCTCAGGTTTTACCACCTTTACGGTTGAGGACATATCATAGCTTACAATCTTATCAATAAGACTTACTTTATAATGGTCACCGCCGTTTGCAAGGGTTGCGGTGTAATTAGCAAGCTGTAAAGGTGTAAAAGCATTAAGCTGACCGATTGAAATCTGCAAGGTTGTACCGCCAACCTTGTCAGAATCGGGTTCTAATAAAAGTCCTGCGCTGTCGTTAACCTCAACACCGGTTTTAACACCAAGACCAAACTGCTTGAAGTAATCGGTAAGTGTGGTAGCACCCACACGTTTGCCCATTTCATAAAAAAAGTAGTTACAGCTTTTTGAAATTGCGGTTTTTAGGTTGATGTGGCCATGATAGTGTAGGCATTGCGGCTTATAGTCGTTAAAGTAATCATACGTTCTTACGCATTTAACGGTTTCACCGTTTTTATAAACGCCCTTTTCAAGCGCCGCTACAGAAACACCGGGCTTTATTGTAGAACCAATGGGGTAAATGCCTTGAAAAGCACGGTCCATAAGCGGTTTTGCAGGGTCGCTTGCAAGCTCGTTATAGTTTTTATTCATAGTAGCAGAGTCATAGGTGGGGTAGTTTGCCGCCGCTAAAACCTTGCCTGTCGCTATATCAATCGCAACAGCGGTTGCCGCTTTACAGCTGCCACCCTTTGAGCGGAGTTCCTGCACCTTACTTGCTAAAGAATCCTGCGCCAGACGCTGAATATTTTTATCAAGTGACAGCATAATTGTTTTGCCGGCTATCGGTTCTTTTGTGATTTCACTTTCAATTATACTGCCCTTTGCATCAAGGTAATAGGTAATTTCGCCGTCAATACCACGGAGATACTCCTCACCCCATTTTTCAATGCCGCTTTTACCTACCTTGTCGTTAAAGGAATAACCCTTTTCCTTGTAATATTCCCAGTCCTCTTCAAAAATCGGTCCTACACTGCCGATAAGGTTTACGGCCAGAGTTGTATCGGGATATTCACGGAAGGGAACAACGTCAATCGAAACGCCCTGAAGCATAAATGCCGATTCCGACACCTTGCGCATAAGCTCGGTGGGGATATCCTCGGCAAAGGTAAAGGGATAAGAAATGGAAAAGTCTAGAATTTCCATACTGTATCTTACACCCATAATTTTCCTTTGCTCGCTTTTTGAAAAGCCTTCAAGCTTGTAGCGCTTGACCATTTCGTCAAAGCAGTTTTGGGCGGTGGCATAATTTGCCAAGTCCAAGGTTTTTAAAAGCTTGTCGGTTTTTTCACCTTCTATATAGGTATAAGGCGATGCGGCAGTAATGGGAAGCTTGTCCGTATAAACGGCTTCATATTCTGTCGCAAGGTCGATAAGTGTTAAAATTATTGTATTTAAATTATCCTTTACGTAAGCTTTGTTGAATATTATGTTATAGCCGTCACGATTGACTGCAATCTGTCTGCCGTAGCGGTCAAGAATTTCGCCACGGGGGGCTTTTATAACGGCACTGTGCGAGCTTGCCGCACCATAGGGTAAGCTTTTTTTGAATTCGCCTGCGGCGGTAATCTGCAAAAAGTATACTCTTGCGGTAAATAGCACAATCGCAGCTATCAGCAAAATGGATAATACGTTAATTTCAATTTGGCTTTTCTTTTTAAAAGGCAAGATGAAATTTCCTTTCTATGGTTTGATTCTGTCGATATATTTGTACAAAAAATAAAATGGGAAAATGAATAAAGCGGTCAGCACTGCCGAGGGCAGCGAAATTTCCAACAAGAAGGAAAGCCCGTTGGTAATCCCTTCCGAAAAGGTGTGAAAAATTGCCCATTGAAGCAAGTAATACATTACCGAGCATATGAGGGAAATAACCACAGCCGACGGTAGATTTTTATTAAAAAGTGTGCTTGACGACACCGACACAAAGGTGCCGATAAGCAACAATAAAATTGCATTAAAACAGTAGGTGCCGTGGGCAGAAGAATCCATAATAAAACCCGAAAGCATACCCGCCATAGCCGCAGTCAATGGTGAATGATTCATTGAAAAGGCAACAAGCAGGGGTATTAAAAGGGTTGTGCCCGCACCAAAGATTTTAAAGTCGAGAAAATCGGAATAATGAAGTAATGAAATTATAAAAAACAACATTACATCAAAGGCAAATAATAAGGCTTTTTTAACGTTTTTGGTCATATTATTCACCAATTTCGTCAAGCAGGTTGCCTTGACCGTCAAATTCGGTTATTACCATAACCTGACGAAGCTCTTCAATATCGGCAAAGGGTGTAACAGTTGCATAAATTGAAGTGTTGTATTTATCGTTGCCTATGGTTTCAATTTTACCGATAAGCAAGCCTTTTGGGAAAATACCCTCACCCGAGGTTATAACATAGTCACCTATAGCAACACTGCAAGAACGTGCAAGGTTATAAAACTTGGTTTTGCCTGTTTTTGCAATTTCAAGGTCGCCCGAAATAATACCCGAATCGTTTGTGCGGTTATCAAGTGCACCAAGCGATAATTCGGGACTTAAAACGGTGGTAACCTTTGAGGTGGTAAGTCCTACCTGTGAAACAAATCCCACAAGCCCTGCATCGGTGATAACGGGGTCATACGCCGAAACACCGTTTAAGGAGCCTTTATTGATGACAAAGCTTCTGTAAGGGTCGTCATTATCACGTGAAATAAGGGTTGCTTCTTTAAACTTAAAATCGGGATGCTCTTCTGCAATTTTTAAGTATTTTTTGTAAAATTCATTTTCTGCCTGAGTTTGCTGAAAATCGGCCAGTTGCTCACGTAAATCGTTAAGCTCTGCCTCAAGCTCGGCATTCTGGAGCATAATTTTATTCCCATCACGGTAAGCCGAAACAAAATCCTCAATACCGTTCCAAATGCCGTTAACAACAGAACGGAATGGGGCGGTTATTGTGCCGACAATATTTGCTTGAGGGGATAACTGACTTCCGATTATTGAGAAAATAACCGATACTGCAATTAAGGCAATTAAAACCGATAAAATGATTTTAAACTGTCTGCTGCGAAAGAAAAATCGCATTATAATTCCTCCGAATAATTATCTGAAATGCTTACCACGACGGAAAACATAATTTTCAAAGCCCGAATTACCTTCAAGGCGTTTTGCTGTGCCTAAAACAACACAGTCAATGGGGTTTGCCGCAACAGTAACAGGCATACCTGTTTCTTCAGCAATAAGCTCGGCCAAGCCACGAAGCAAGGCACCGCCACCTGTAAGGGTGATACCACGGTCGATAATATCTGCCGAAAGCTCGGGCGGGGTCTTTTCAAGGGTAGAACGAATAATATCAATAATCTGTGTAATGGTATCTGCCATAGCGTTGCGAACTTCTTCTGAAGATATGATGACGTTTTTGGGCAAACCGTCCACTTGATTTCGGCCCTTGATTTCAATGCTGGTTTCTTCTTCGTACGGCTTTGCAGAACCAATTTCAATCTTAATTTGTTCTGCGGTGCGTTCGCCAATTAAAAGGTTATGTTTTTTACGGATATAAGTAATGATGGCTTCATCTAAATCGTCGCCCGCTACACGTATAGACTGTGCGGTAACAATATCACCAAGGGAAATAACGGCAACCTCGCTTGTACCACCGCCAATATCAACAATCATATTGCCGGTTGCTTCCCAAACGGGCAAGCCTGCACCTACGGCGGCAGCCATTGGTTCTTCAACTAAATCAACGTCAGTAGCGCCTGCCTGCTTTGCCGCATCATAAACGGCACGGCTTTCCACTTCGGTAACACCCGACGGAACGCATATAACCATTCTTACTCGGTTAAAAAATGAGCCCTTAAGTGCTATTTTTACAAAACGCTTAAGCATGGCGGCAGTAACGTCAAAGTTTGCAATAACACCGTTTTTAAGCGGACGTACTGCAACGATAGAGCCTGGGGTGCGGCCAATCATGTCCTTTGCCTCTTGACCAACTGCACGCACGGCATCGTTTCTTATATCATAAGCCACAACCGATGGCTCTCTCATAATAATTCCTTTACCCTTAAGGCAAACAAGTGTGTTGGCGGTACCAAGGTCAACGCCTATATCTGTTGTAAACATATTTTTCTCCTGTCTATTGAATTTCGGGGATTATAAAGGTGATTGCACCATGAATATTTTCTACCGTAACGGTGCCCTCACCCTTGGCATATTCGCCGTCAAGGGTCCAAGCTACTTCCTCGTCGGTTTCAATTATAAATTTTTCACTGCGGAAAAATTCAATGCCCTCACGGTTGAATTCGTGCTTTAGTATGCCGTCAACCAGTGGCTGAAGCTTTACAATGTTATCGGGGTTGCGGATTAAAATAATTTCAAAAATACCGTCGTTTAAGCCAACGGGGGTTTTATCGTATTTAACAATGCCGCCAACCGAAAGCGAATTTGAAACCGCACCGAACAAAAAGTCGCCTTCTACGACACGGTCCTCGGTGGTGATTTTCATATGAATCGGTTTTATTGCGCCAAGGCTTTTAATTCCTTCAAAGAAATATGCACTTTGACCAAGCACATTTTTAATTTCCTGCGGGGTGGAATATGATGCGCCCGTAAATGCGCCGAAGGAAGCGGTATATGAAAAATATTTATTGTTAAAGCGGCCAATATCAAGTCTGATTTTTTTGCCGCTTATAATATCGTTTGCGGCAGTTTCAATATTGCGGGAAATATTAAGACCGCTCGACCATTCGTTTAATGTGCCCGAGGGAATATATCCAAGAGGAATATCGTTGCCCGAATTCATAATACCTTCGATAACTTCGTTTAAGGTGCCGTCGCCACCGCAAACCACAAGCATATCAAAATCGTCGTGGTTTAATTTCTGAACGTATTGTGTGGCATCGCCTTTAGCTTTTGTAGGATAAACCGAAACAAGATAATCAGCGGCGGAAAAAATCTCCACAACCTTTAAAAGCTCGGTATACATTTTAGCTCTGCCAGAGCAGGGGTTGACAATAAGCAATAATTTTTTGTTTTCCATTTTAAATCACCTGTAATCAATTGGTAATGTGGCGGTTGCGTTAAGGGAAGTATCCGAAACGTTGCCGTCAAGATATTCGTAAATTGCCTGTGCACCCACCATCGCCGCATTATCTCCGCAAAATTTAAGCGGTGGGTAGTAAAGTGAATATCCTTTCTGCTTGCACTCCTCATCCAATCTTCGGCGAAGCTCGCTATTAGCTGAAACGCCGCCTGCAACAGCAATTTTGCAGTAGCCGGTTTTTTCGGCTGCCGCCATTGTGTTTTTTATAAGCAAATCACAAACACGCTCTCTGACAGTGGCGCACAATACGGGAACGTCAATATCGGTGTTTTTCTGATTCGCATTATGAACTAAATTTATAACCGCAGTTTTAAGCCCCGAAAAACTAAAATCAAGCTCGCCACCCGACACCTTCGGGTAGGGAAGCGGATATTTTTGATGGTCGGCTTTAGTTGCGATTTTATCAAGCGTAACGCCGCCCGGGTAGGAAAGTCCCATTTGGCGTGCCACCTTATCGAAGCACTCGCCTGCGGCATCATCACGTGTTTGACCGATTATTTCAAATTTTGTATAGCTTTCAACCTTTGCAATCACGGTGTTACCGCCCGATACTAAAAGGCATAAAAACGGGGGCTTAAGGTCTGGGTGGGCAAGATAATTTGCCGCAATGTGCGAACGCAAATGGTGAACGGGTATAAGCGGTACACCAAGCGACATCGCAAGACCCTTGGCAAAATTAACGCCAACAAGCAACGCACCGATAAGACCCGGTGCAAAGGTTACAGCAACTGCCTCAATATCGTTATAGGTAAGTCCAGCTTCCTTTAAAGCTTCATCACATACTGCGCTTATAGCTTCGGTATGTCGGCGGGATGCAATCTCAGGCACGACACCGCCATATATTTTATGTTCTTCAATTTGGGTTGAAACAATATTGGAAAGCACGGTGCGGTCTTCTACAATCGCTACCGAGGTTTCGTCGCACGAGCTTTCTATTGCTAAAATTTTCAAAATATCAAAACCTTTTTGTCATAATAAGTGCATCTTCTTTGGGGGCGTCATAAAAGTTTTTGCGCACCCCTTCGGTTTTATAATCAAATTTTTCATAAAGCGAAATTGCGTTTTGATTACTAACCCTTACTTCCAAAGAAATAAAGCTTAAGGCTTCAAGCTTTGCCAAATCATCAAGCTTTGTCAAAAGCGCTGTGGCTATGCCAAGCTTACGGTATTCGGGCAAAACTGCAATGTTGGTGATATATCCTTCATCTAATATAACCGAAATACCAACATAGCCTAAAACACAACCGTTTTTCTCATAAACGTAAAACTTGGTGCGGTTATGCTGCGCTTCGATTATACCGTCCTTGGTCCATGGGTGTGAAAAGCAGGCTTTTTCAATATTAACTATGCCGTCAATGTGGCTGTCATCTACATAAACAACCCTGCCAAATCGGTTATAAAGGGCTTTTATAATTTCGTCACGGCATAAGCGGTAGGTGTCAATATCACCGCCGTAAGGGTCGCTTATACCATCGCCCAAAACCTCACATTTAATCCCAAGCGAGGTTAAATATTCAGCGTGGTTTTTTGACATACAAACAATTAAATCAAAATCATCAATGTCACTTTTTGTAAGCTGTTTTGAAATATGACTGCTTATATCAATGTCAATTTCACTCATGGCTTTTACAGAATTTTGTGAAGCCTTACTGCCATCAGCCGCAAGGCCACGGCTTTCGCAATTAAAGCCAAGGCTTTTTAAATACCCCTCTGCCGTGGGGCTTCGGCAGGTGTTACCGGTGCAAATAAATAATATTTTCATTACAGCTTGCTCCCAAGCCAGTTTTTGCCAAAGGCGGCATCGGCGGTTAAGGTGACTGCCATTTGTGTGGCGTTCTCCATTTCATATTTTAAAATGTCGCAAACCTTTTGGGCATCATTTTCAAAACACTCAACAATAAGCTCGTCGTGTACCTGTAAAATAAGCTTTGCGGTGGGAACCTCTTTTTCCAAACGGTTAAACACCTTTACCATTGCAAGCTTAATAACATCGGCTGCAGTACCTTGAATGGGTGCATTGCGGGCAACACGTTCGCCAAAAGCACGAATCATCCCGTTCGAGTTTTGAAGCTCGGGCAGATAACGTTTTCTGCCGAAAAGGGTGGTAACGTATCCGTTTTGCTTTGCATCATTTATGGTGTTTTCCATATAAGAAGCAACCTTTGGGTAGGTGGCAAGATAGGATTTTATATAATCGTCGGCTTCCTTACGGGTTACACCGATATCCTTTGCAAGCGAAAATGCGCCAATACCGTAAACAATACCAAAGTTTACCGCCTTTGCACGGCTTCTAAGGGTTGGGGTAACCATTTCCACCGGTAAGCCGAAAACCTGTGCTGCGGTAGCGGTGTGAATATCGGTGCCGCTATTAAAAGCGTTTATCATGTTTTCATCGCCCGACATACTTGCTAATACACGAAGCTCAATTTGTGAATAGTCGGCATCAACCAAAACCTTGCCATTCCCCGCAATAAAGAATTCACGAAGTCGCTTACCCTCGTTGGTTCTTACGGGAATATTTTGTAAATTGGGCTCTAACGAGCTGATTCTGCCTGTGCGGGTTTCGGTTTGGTTAAAGGTGGTGTGTATTTTTCCGTCTTCACCGACACATTCCTGAAGCCCGTCGGTATAGGTTGACTTTAATTTCGCAAGTGTGCGGTATTCAAGTAAAAGCGAAACGGCGGGGTGCAGGTGCTTTAATTCTTCGAGTACCTCAGCATTGGTGCTGTAACCGCTTTTGGTTTTCTTTTTAGCGGGCAAGCCCAATTTTTCAAACAGGGCAACCCCTAACTGCTTTGGTGAGTTAAGATTGAATTCATAACCCACAGAATCGTAAATTTCTTTTTCGATAACGGCAATCCGGTCTGCCAGTTCGTTCGACATTTCACAAAGTCCGTCACTGTCAACCGAAAAACCGACAAGTTCCATATCGCCAAGCACCTTTGCAAGGGGCATTTCAATAGTCTCAAACAATTCTGTCTGACCGCTGCGGTCAAGCTCCTGTAAAAGCTTATCACAGCAATCGTCAAACAATGCGGCTTTTTTAATAAGCTCATCAGCCTCACCGTCAAAGCCGGGCATAACTGCGCCGTATTCCTGACAAAGGCGGTCAATATCATAGCCTGAAGCCGACGGGTTGCATATATACGCCGCTAACAAGGCATCAAATGTTACGTTTTCGGTTTGTTTGAATTTTTTATAAAGATTTTTATAATCGTAAACACGTTTTTTAACCGATTTATCTTTTAATGTGTCGGCAATAAATGCTTCATCACAAGCAAAGGCAGCGCCGTCACTTATAACTGCCCACTCACCGTTTTCACAGTAAAGGGTTGCAGTATCATTAACCAAAGGCAAACCGCCAAGGGTTAGGCTTTTAGCCTCTGTTGCCGCTTCGGGGATTGGGGTGCTGTCAGCGTGAAGTCCCATTTTTTCCATAAGCTTAAAAAGCTCAAGCCCTGTCATAAAGCGGGCAAGCTTTTGTGTGTCCTGCGGCTTGTATTTGTAATCATCAAGCTTGTCGCAAATCGGTGCAGTTTTGCAGATTGTGCCAAGCTCACGACTTAAATATGCGCTTTCCTTACCGGCGGTAAGCTTTGCTTTAACACCGTCTTTAATATCAAGCTTTTCAAGATTTTCGTAAATGTAATCAATGCTGTGAAAGCGTGAAATCAAGTCGTTGGCGGTTTTTTCGCCAACACCTGCAACGCCGGGAATATTGTCCGAGCTATCGCCCATTAAGGCTTTAAGCTCAATCATTTCATTAGGGGTAAGACCGTACTTTAAATCAAGCTCATCAACGGTGTAATTAACAATTTCGGGCTTGCCCATTTTTGTGGTTGCAAGCAAAACACGGGTTTTGTCAGAAATAAGCTGTAACGAGTCACGGTCGCCTGTTGAAATAACACATTCGTTGCCGCTTTCTTCACAAAGGCGTGCAACGGTGCCTAAAATATCGTCGGCTTCGTAGCCTTCGCATTCGAGTCTTACATAGCCCGCCAAATCAAGCCATTCTTTTAGAAGGGGCATTTGTTGACGTAATTCTTCGGGCATGCCCTTGCGTCCCGCTTTGTATGCATCATATTTCAGGTGGCGGAAGGTGGGTGCTTTGAGGTCAAATGCAACAACAACACCGTCGGGGGTCTCCATTTCCTCCAAGCGGTGTAAAATATTTATAAAACCGTATAAAGCATTAGTGTACTGACCGTTTTTTGTGGTCAGCATTTTAATGCCGTAAAATGCACGGTTTATTAAGCTGTTACCGTCGATAGCTAGTAACTTCATTACATTACCTCTTTAAAATAAACATATATATTTTGATTATAGCACTTTATTACTAATATGTCACGCTATTTTTATAAAAAAATTGACACTTTTTATATTTTTGGTTATAATCGGGTTTATGAAGATAAAAAACATTGAAATTAAAGGTTTTGCCGCTCTTGCTCCAATGGCGGGTGTCGCCGACAGAGCAATGAGGGAAATATGTGTAAAATACGGTGCAGGTTTTACTGTGGGTGAGCTTACAAGCTCTAAAGGTGTGTCGCTTGGGGATAAAAAATCCTTTGGCCTTTTGGCTTGTTCTGATAAAGAACGCCCGACCGCATCACAGCTTTTCGGCTGTGACCCCGAAACAATGGCTATTGCCGCCCAAAAGGCGCTTGATTTTAGACCCGATTTTATTGATATAAATATGGGTTGTCCCGCACCAAAGGTGGCAGGAAACGGTGGCGGAAGTGCTCTTATGCGTGACCCTGTTTTGGCTGAAAAAATTGTAAAATCTGTTGTAAATGCTGTGAATATTCCTGTAACCGTTAAAATGCGAACAGGGTGGGACAGTGACAATTTAACCGCTGTCGAAATGGCAAAAAGATGCGAAAATGCAGGGGCTTCAATGCTTACTGTTCACGGCAGAACACGGGTGCAGATGTATGCTCCGGGAATAGACTTTGACACCATAAAATCGGTCAAAAAAGCGGTTAAAATTCCGGTCGTTGCAAACGGTGATATTATCGATGGAAAATCGGCTAAAAATATGCTTGAAATCACGGGCTGTGACTATTTAATGGTGGGTCGTGCCGCACAGGGAAATCCCTTTGTTTTTGTGGAAATTAACACTTTTTTAAGGGGCGAAAATTACACGCCGCCAACCCTTGAAAAAAGGTTTGAGGTGCTTATGGAGCAGGTCAATTTAATGCTTAAGTATAAGGACCCCCACAATGCAATTTTAGAGTCGAGAAAGCACACGGCTTGGTATATGACAGGGCTTAAAGGTGCTGCAAATCTTCGCCGCATGTGTGGTGAAATCAGCAGTCTTTCAGATATTGAAAAAATTATTGAATTGGCACTTGAACAAAATAGAGATTTATGGTAAACTCTTATGGTTGAAAGGATGATTTTTAATGTCAGGACATTCTAAATGGAGTAATATTAAACGCAAAAAGGAAAAAACCGATGCTGCAAAAGCCAAGGTTTTCACTAAAATCGGTCGTGAAATTGCAGTTATTGTTAAGCAGGGCGGTGCAAACCCCGCTGAAAACAGCAAGCTAAAGGATGCTATTGCAAAGGCAAAGGCAGCGAATGTGCCTAATGAAAATATTGAAAGAATTATTAAAAAAGCCGCAGGCGAGGGTGACGGTACAAACTATGAAGAGCTTATTTACGAGGGCTATGGTCCTTGTGGTGTGGCTGTTGTAGTTGAAACCCTTACCGACAACCGCAACCGTACCGCCGGCGAAATGCGCCACTATTTTGACAAATGCGGCGGTAATTTAGGTCAATCGGGCTCGGTTATGTTTATGTTTGACCGCAAGGGTATTATCGTAATCGAGGGCGAGGGTCTTAATGAAGATGCCGTTATGGAGGATGCTTTAGAAGCAGGCGCTGAGGATTTTGAATTCGACGGTGAAATTTTTGAAATTTCTACCGCACCGAACGACTTAGGGTTAGTGCGTGATGCTCTTGAGGAAAAGGGCTACAGCTTCTTATCTGCCGAGGTTTCTTACGTTCCTCAAACCATGAGCACTATTGATGACAGCGAAATGGTTGTTAAGATGGAAAAGCTTATTGATATGCTTGAAGAAAATGACGACGTTCAAGCAGTTTGGCATAACTGGGAAATGCCTGAAGAATAATATAAAGCACCTCTGCGGAGGTGCTTTTTTAGTTAATAAGTAAAAGTAAAAAGTGAAAAGTTAAGGTGTCGGCGAAGCCGACGGATAAATATTTGTCGTTTTTTGTCGTTCTCCAAAATTTGCATAATGAAAATTACTGTTTGTGGTTGAAATTGCAAAAATGGTGTTGTATAATGCAAAATGTAGTATATTAAGCGGAGGCAGATTTTATGACTAAAAAGTTTTTAGCCGCCCTTTTAAGCCTTGCCTTTATATGTATGGCTGGCTGTGGCGGAACTGATACAAATTCACAGGTGGATAACACCCCCTCTAAGCCTGAACCTGAACCCGAGCCAATTGTATTTGTCAACCCCTTGACAGGCATTGAAAATATTGAAAACGAGGAAGTTACATACCGCCGTCCTGTTGCTGTTATGATTAATAATATTTCGATTGCTCAAAAGGTACAGACAGGTCTTACACAGGCGGATATTGTTTACGAAACCGAGGTTGAGGGTGGCATTACCCGTCTTATGGCAGTTTTTCAGGATATCACTAAGGTAGAGCAGTTCGGCACAGTTCGTTCGGCACGTTACCCTTATGTTGATTTGGCTATGGGTCATAATGCAATTTACGTGCACCACGGTCAGGACAATACATATTGCGCACCCCACCTTAAGGATACACAGGCATTTACAATCGCATCAAATAATGCGGGTGCACGCATTAAAAACGGCCTTGCAACCGAGCATACGCTTTACGGCTATGGTCCTAAATTGTGGGACTGGCTTGGCACAAAAACCAAGTTTGATTTAGATGTAGATGCTGTTAAAACTTGGCAGAATTTTACTAAATCGGGTGAAAGCCTTACATTTGACAGTGTTGCAACCAACATTTCGGTACCGTTTTCTAATAGCTATAAAACTGTGTTTAAGTATGATGAAACTAATAAGAATTATGTAAGATATTTTAAGGACACACAGCGCCTTGATTATCTTACCGCTGCACCCGAATGCTTTAAAAATGTTTTTGTGCTTATTACCGATATTACAAACTATCCTGACGGTTATCACAGACAGGTTGCGCTAGAGTCGGGCGAAGGCTGGTACTGTGTAAACGGCACCTATATGCCTATTCTTTGGTCAAAGGGTGCTGCAAGTGATTCCTTTAAGTTTACCGACGTAAACGGCAACACATTAAAGGTGAACCAAGGTAATTCTTGGGTATGCATTGCTAAAAAAGGCATTAACGTTACATTTGAATAATTTTTTAAATAAAAGTCGCAACTGCGGCTTTTATTTTTTACTATTTTTTGTGATATGTTACTATTGATATTTTAAAGTTCAAGGTATATAATCAATTTTGCGAATTTTAGTTAAAACAGAGGCGTTTTAGTTATGCAAATTTTAGTAACACTATCAATAGCCATTGTGGCAGGACTTTTAATGTCACGAATAACAAAGCTTTTCAAGCTTCCTGCTGTTACGGCTTATTTGATTGCCGGTCTTATAATAGGACCTTACCTTTTGGGCAGTATTGATTTATCATTTTTGGGTATGGGCTTTAACCATATTGGTTTTTCTGCTGAAGACTTCGGTCTTACAGGTGGCGAAAAAAATGTCGCCTTAGAAATACTCAGCAGTGTTGCACTTGGCTTTATTGCTTTTGCCATTGGTAATGAATTCCGCATGAACGATTTAAAGGCTATCGGCAAGCAAGCGTTTGTTATCGGTATTTTGCAAGCGGTTGCGGCAACAATTTTAGTTGATGCAGCACTTATCGGGCTTCATTTTTTAATGCCTAACGTTTTGTCAATTTCAAATGCGATTATCTTGGGTGCAATTGCTTCCGCTACAGCACCTGCGGCAACCCTAATGGTTGTAAGGCAGTATAAAGCAAAGGGTAAGCTTACCGACTTGCTTTTACCTATTGTTGCTTTAGATGATGCGGTTGGTCTTATAATCTTTTCGGTTTCATTCGGCATTGCACGTGCGATTGAAAGTGGTGAAATCAGCGTTATTTCAATGATTATAAACCCACTTATCGAGGTTACGTTATCGCTTTTACTCGGCGCTTTTATGGGCTGGGTATTCACTGCTTGCGAAAAGATTTTCCACTCAGGTTCAAAGCGCATGTCTTTATCTATCAGCTTTGTTTTGTTAACCGTTGCAATTTCAATGATTAAAATTGAAATTGGTGAAGTGCATATCGGTTTTTCATCACTTTTAGTTTGTATGATGCTTGGCACAGTGTTCTGCAATTTGTGTGATTTTTCAGCAGATATTATGGACCGTGCAGACAAATGGACAGCACCGTTATTTGTAATGTTCTTTGTGTTAAGCGGTGCAGAGCTTCGTCTTGATATTTTGGCAGATGTTTGGGTGCTTGTTATCGGTGCGGTTTATATCTTAAGCCGTTCTCTCGGTAAATATTTGGGCACATTCGCAAGTGCAAAAATGGTTAAGTGCGACAAAAATATTCAAAAATACTTGGGTATTACATTACTTCCTCAAGCAGGTGTTGCACTTGGTATGTCTGCAATAGTTATCACAACCTTGGGTAGTGAGGGCGTGTTAGTTAGAAATATAATTTTATTTTCGGTTTTAGTTTATGAAATTGTTGGTCCTATGCTTACTAAGATTGCTCTTACCAAAGCGGGCGATATTAAAGAAAAGACTACTGAAGGCTTTAACCGTAAGGAATTTCTTGCAAAACAAAATGTTAAATAATAATAGAATCCCCGCAACCTCGGTTGCGGGGATTTTTTATACATCAAGTGAGCATATATCTTCAATAGTTTCTCGTTTTACGGCAATGTAATCTCCATTGCGTGACAACATTATAACCGGCGGGCGGGGGATACGGTTGTAGTTTGACGCCATTGAATAATTGTATGCGCCGGTAGTTAAAACCGCTAAAATTTCGCCACGTTCGGGCTTGGGAATTAAAACGTCGTTTTGAATAATATCGCCCGATTCACAGCATCTGCCTGCAATAGTTGCGTTAAAGTCTGCCGTATCATTTGCACGTGAAGCAAGCATTACGGTATAAGGAGATTCGTAAAGTGCGAAACGAGGGTTATCCGGCATACCGCCATCAATCGAAACGTAATTTTTATAACCCTTAATTTCTTTGACCGAGCCGACGGTGTAAAGGGTCATACCCGCATCTGCAACAATGCTTCTGCCGGGCTCCATCGCAATTTTGGGAACGCTGATTTTAAGCTCAGCACATTTTTTGTTAATAGCGTTTGCAACCTCGCCAATTTTTTCATCCAAATTAAGGCTTGGTTGATTTTCTAGGTATCTTACACCGAAGCCACCGCCTAAATTTAATATATCAGCGGTGTAATTTTGGGTGGTTTTAACGTGGTAAATGAAATCAAGCATTAATTCTGCCGCAGTTATAAATGGGCGTGACTCAAAAATTTGTGACCCAATGTGGCAATGAAAACCGCAAAGCTTAATATTTTCGCATTTTAAAACTGCTTCTACAGCTTGGTCTGCCATACCTGTGGCAATGGCGAAACCAAATTTAGAATCAACATTACCGGTCGAAATTTTTTGGTGAGTATGGGTGTCAATACCGGGGGTTATACGAAGAAGCACCTTTTGAGTAATGCCCTTGTCACGAGCCATAAGGTTGACGGCTTCAATTTCTTCAAAATTATCAATTACGAAGTAACCGACACCGCTGTCAATCGCAAAGGCGATATCATAATCGGTTTTATTGTTGCCGTGGAAGAAGCAATTTGATATATTAAATCCTGCTGATTTTGCGGTATAAATTTCACCTGCAGAAACAGCATCAATACACATATTTTCTTCCTGCATAATGCGGTAAATTTGCTTACAGGAAAAGGATTTGCTTGCAAATTCGGGCGCACTTCCCACGGGGAAATATTTGTTGAAAGCCGCTTTATATTCTTTTATATGCTGACGGATTTTATTTTCATCCATAAGGTAAAGCGGTGTGCCGTATTTTTGTGCCAAATCCACCGTATCAAAATTTGCAAACTGAAGGTGACCCTTTTCGTTTACCGTAATGTTGTTGCAAATCATTTAAAAACTCCTAATTAAATGTTAATACCTGCTTTTTTCATTTCCTCAAATAATACCTTGCGGTGATTTTCTTCCATTGGTGTTAAGGGAAGGCGTAGGTAATCCTCGCACCAACCCATTTTAGCCATAGCCGCCTTTACGGGTATGGGGTTAACCTCGCAGAAAAGGGCATTGATAAGGGGAATATAATCGAGCTGCATTTTTGCTGCACCCTTAACATCGCCATCAAAGAATTTTTTGCACATTAAAGCACAGTCCTTGGGTAAAAGGTTTGAAAGAACAGAAATACAACCCTTACCGCCAAGCGACATAATGGGTATAATCTGGTCGTCATTACCCGAATAAATGTCAATTTTATCGCCGCAAAGGTGAATGGTTTCAGCAATTTTTGAAATATTGCCGCTTGCCGCTTTAAGACCCACAATATTAGGGTGGTCTGCCAAAGTGGCAACGGTTTGGGGCTCAAGACCAACGCCTGTACGTGAGGGCACGTCATATAGAATAACGGGCACTGTCGAATAATCGGCAATTTGGGTAAACATTTTTATAAGACCGTTTTGGGTTGCCTTGTTATAGTAAGGTGTAACAACCAAAATAGCGTCAGCACCGGCTTCGCAAGCACAACGTGTAAGGTCAAGTGCGTATAAGGTATCGTTTGAGCCGGCACCCGCAATAATCGGCACACGCTTGTTTGCGTGCTTTACCGCAAAGGCAATAGCATCACGGTGCTCGTCGTCGGTCATGGTTGAAGCTTCACCTGTTGTACCGCAGACAACAATGGCATTGATTCCTTGTTCTATCTGCCAGTCAATAAGCTTGGCAAAAGCATCGTAATCAATACCGTTTTCGGTAATGGGGGTGATAATGGCAGTAGCCATACCTTCAAAAACTGTTTTTTTCATTTTTAAACACTTCCTTAAAAAGTACAATAAAAAAATAGCCGATTGCTCGACTACCAAAAAAACACAATAAACCATAAAGATATTGTTTAATTTTGATAGCACTCCGCAAATGCGACAGTAAAGCGGATATTATTCCGAATTACCAAGGAGCTGCCCGCCGACAGCAACTTTCGGCGACTGCCCCTTTCACAGTTACATTTTTCTGCCGAAATTAACATTAACTGCTACTGATGACAAACCGCACCTCTATCTTATTGTCAACAATTTACCATATAAACCGTACTTTGTCAAGTTAAAGTGAAATTTTTAATAAAAAATTTGAAAAAAATAATAAAAAATGTAGATTTTAGAAGCGAAATGTGTTAGAATATCTTGTAATATTTTTTGATTTAAGGTGAAATTAATGAAAAGAAAAGTCGGTACAGTATCTCGTGGTATTCGTTGCCCTATTATCCGCAAAGGCGATAATTTGGCGCAAATCGTTACCGAAAGCGTAATTGATGCGGCTAATAGCGAAGGGTTTGAGCTTCGTGACCGTGACGTTGTTGCAATGACCGAATCTATCGTTGCACGTGCTCAGGGTAACTATGCATCGATTGATGCAATCGGAAAAGATGTAAAGGAAAAATTTGGCGACAATACAGTCGGTGTTATTTTTCCGATTTTATCACGCAACCGTTTTTCAATTTGTTTAAAGGGCATTGCTAAAGGTGCTAAAAAAATTGTTTTAATGCTTAGCTATCCGTCTGACGAGGTGGGAAACGCCCTCGTTACGTTAGACCAAATTGATGAAAGCGGAATTAATCCTTATAGCGACGTTTTATCGCTCGAACGCTATCGTGAGGTTTTTGGTTATCCCGTTCACGAATTCACAGGCATGGATTACGTTACTTATTATAAAGAGCTTATCGAAAGCTGCGGCTGCGAGGCCGAGATTATTTTTGCCAATCAGGCAAAGGCTATTCTTGATTATACTGATTGCGTTCTTGTTTGTGATATTCACACTCGTGCCCGTACAAAGCGTATTTTAAGAGAAAACGGCGCTAAAATTGTTTACGGCTTTGACGAAATTTTAAATAAACCTGTTGACGGTAGCGGATATAATGCTAAATACGGTCTTTTGGGCTCTAATAAATCAACCGAAGATACAATCAAGCTTTTCCCAAATGAATGTCAGGATTTGGTGGAGAACATTCAATCGCTTTTCCTTGAAAAAACGGGCAAGCATATTGAGGTTATGGTTTACGGCGACGGTGCTTTCAAAGACCCCCAAGGAAAGATTTGGGAGCTTGCCGACCCGTGTGTTTCTCCTGCATTTACAGCCGGCCTTATTGGTACTCCAAACGAAATTAAACTAAAGTACCTTGCTGATAATGATTTTAAGGATTTGTCGGGCGAGGCTCTTAAAGAGGCAATTTCAAAAAGCATTAAAGAAAAGCAGGATAATCTTGTGGGCAATATGGCTTCTCAAGGCACAACCCCACGACAGCTTACCGACCTTATCGGTTCACTTTGCGATTTAACAAGCGGCTCGGGCGATAAGGGTACACCCGTTGTTTTGGTGCAAGGTTATTTTGACAACTATACTAATTAATTTTTTTGCAAAACAGTCCGATTTTTTTCGGGCTGTTTTTATTATAAAAACATATTGTTTTAGCTGTTGGTTTGTGTTAAAATGTAAATACTAATATTTAAGGGAAGTGAAAAAATGCCCGGCTCTCCGGTTGATGCAATTATTAAGCATGCAATATCGAATATCGATTCTGTCAAGATTTTAAAGAGAAGTGTGGCAACCCTTCTCACGATTAATAAAGATGAAGTTAAAACATTTATAACTGCAATTTGCGAAATTGATATATCGAAAGCGGCTGCTTTGCTTGAGGTTTTACCCGACGATTTAAAAGCCTGCTGTAAATCGATTGTTGATGAAAATTTCCAACAAATCGGTCATGACAAGAAAGCAATTACCTTGCAGGAGCTTTCGGGTATTCTGGAATTTGACCAACAGGATTTATTTTCGCAAGCTTTTCCGAATATAACTAAAGAGGTTATTAAGAAAGGCTTCGCATCATTTTCGGGCAAAAATAATTGCCGTTTTATGCGTATGTTTGTGCCCTTTAAGGAAAGCGAACTATACGAGGTTTGCGAAAATGCGTTTTGCGAATACTTAAACCATTATGAATCTTCTGCTAAAAATGAGCTAAAGTTATTATTGCCGCAGCTTTTTGAAATCGGTGCTGTTAAGCCAATTTCAAAGCTTTTAACAATACTCGGTACCGAGCATTTGAGCGAGCTTTATGACGGCGACCTTAAAACCGCTATGTCGGATTTGATAATAGCCGACTGTCAAAGCATTGAAATTTGGGATGCATATTTTAATTTGTTTTTTAAGGAATCGCATAATGAAGAAACCGTTTTAGAGGACGGTCTTTGGTTTATGCAGTTAAATTGCTGTGATGAGATTTTAGATTCGGTAGCGGCAAGCTTTTTCCTTTATGCTATGGGCAAATTGCCATATTCACATCCTATTTTTGAAAACACGAGTTTGTTTGAGTACGTTGAAAATTTTCCAAACAAGCATATGTATATTTATGAGCAATATATTCGTGATTTGTGGCATAACCCAACCGAGCTTAAGTCAATGCTTAGTGCCACCGAAATTTGCAATCCGTTTTTTAAGAAGGCTTTGCGTCACGGTAAAAATCTGCTTATTAAAAATAATGCTGATGATAACTCGAACGTTTTTAATATGCTCGAACAATTATTCATAAACGGCGCCAGCTGTGAAGAAATTGTTTATATATTCTTCAACACGTTTTTAAAGCTTTATCTTAACATTGAAGACTTGTTCCGTGTGGCTAACAGATATGACTGCACAAGTGAAATTTTAGAGGTTTTGAAGGAAATTACCTTTGAAGGCACCATTAAAAAATACAACATCGGTGTGTTGGTTTTTGCTTCGGAATACTATTATTCAAAATCGCAGTATACAATATCGCTTAATAACACCGAGCTTTTGTACATACTTAAAATTAACGAGCAATACGACTGCAGACAGCTCAAGGGACGTATTGTGGAATACAAAATAACCGGCTATTATAATGATATAATTCAGGTTGGCGTTTTCAGACAGCCCATGCTTGACAACGAAAAAGTGTGTGATGCTTCGCTTTGGGAAGAAAGTATTTCAAAGTTTTGTGAAAATATTGTAAAGCCAAGGTTTAAAAAGGGTTTTGATTTCCGTGAATTGCAAATATCGGATTTTTCCTGTAATGATTTTATGGAAAATTGCGATTTTTCACTTTTTACCGATGCTATAATGCAAAATCCCGAACAGCTACCAAGGGTTTTAACATTTTTGAAAACTGCACAGTGGAATATTCTTTTTACAATTAATGATATTTCGATTTCGAGAAACCTTTACGGAGCACTTTCTAAATATTGTGACAAGGCCGTTGAAATGTTTAAAACGCTTTTTGAAGCGGATTTGGATATTGACAACATACTTGACTTGTATTTTAACAGCATTTATAAGGTTATAATTCCGTTTGATTGCTTTATTGCTTTAACGGAAAAGGAAAAGATGCTAAAAGCGCTTTATGACCGTAGAATTTATTGTAAATTGCTTGACGGTGAAAACCGCCATAAGTGCCGTTTAATGAATATTGCTTGCGGACCGGTTTGCGTTGTAGCAAATGCCAATTTGTTGGAGGATGGCCGCAGAATACCTGCAAGGTGTATTGATTATAAGGTGTATGATGACGGCGTTGGTAAAATTATTTTTGAGGATGTTTTAAGGGAAACAATGACCCCCGGCGCAAGAGGTGAATTGTTTGGCTATGTAGCACAGAATATAAAAATCAACAGCCTTAAAAGAGAAAGAATACGCTATTTGCCCGATGCAAGTGAGCTTGACGTGCGTGAAATTAAGTTTAACCTTGTTTTAATGGCGGCGGCTTTCAAATTGCGCTCTAGTACCGGTGTAGAGCTTTTAAGATTTGTGCGTACTTTCGGCACAAAAAATCCTTACAGCTTTCAGCAGGACGTTAATATAGATACGTTGTATTTATATAAATTTTATTCACAGCAAGACAATACCGATATACGCAACCAAATTGCACAAATGATACTTAATATCTACACAGCAACCAATATGGCGGAAATATATCTTAATACCCATTATAAGTATTGTATGGATATTAAAGAGTTTGCTTTAACAATTTGCAAACGCCGACCGGAACTAAGCCTTACTGTTGCTTCAATGTTCGATAATTGGGAATTTGACTGTGCGGTTGATAGTCAAGGTAATTTAGTGTCTTATATGGTGCCGCATAAATCGGTTAGTGTCGGTAAGGAATATGCGCTTAAATGTGTAAGATGCCGACTGTCTGTTTTGTCTAACGGCAATATAAGTGCAAGGGTAACTTCTGTTTTAGATGATAGCCAAATACTGTACCCCGTATTGTTCAGCGCAATGGTTGGCAACGACGTTGAAGATATTTTGCCACACCTTAAAAATGTGTTAAAGGATATGGGCGAATACGATGATTTTACAATAAATAAAATGACGTATTTTGGCAATGCACAGCATTTTAAGGAACAATTATCAAAGGATACCATTAAAGCGATGGCGGACAGAACCCGTCCCGACAAGGCAGAGCTTCTTGCCCGTGTTGATTATTCGGACATTCTTACATTGCTTGCAAAAAAACCAATAAATATTTTCGAGCTTACAAAGGCCGTCGAAAAGCTTATCGAAAAGAACAGTTCTAAAATGTCGGCTTATGAAATTGAGACTATCGTTTGTGAAATTACCGAAACCTTTATTGCCAGAAGCTATTATAAGGAAGAAATATTCAAGTTTTTGTTTAGGGTATTTTCGAGCTATTCCTATTATATAAGGGATAACGAAATTGTTGAAATTTGGATAAAGCAGTTAAACGACCGCTTCGGCGAAGAAGTATCTGCCGAATTTGAAAAACAAATAAAATCACAACACAGATATATTAAAAATGACAAATTTTAATGGAGTTGATTACAATGCAGGAAATCAGCAAAAATGAATTAATGAGCGAGCTCGAATTAACCTTTCCAAAAGATAAAGTTGAGCAAATGGTTGAGCTTTATGAGCAATTTGCAAATTTAGACACCAATGTTGAAACCGGTATACGTTCGTTGTGGATGGAAAACGTTGAGGATTTCTATGGTGGTTCGGGCGACAGGGCTATGGCACACAGTTATCTCATTAACAGTGAAAGCTTTTTCAAAAAGCTTTTATTCGTTGTTGATGAGGAAGCTTATAATCAATTAAATGCCGATAATAAGCTTTGTTTATATGAAACAATGAAAAAATTGGGATTATTTAAAAACGTGCCAAGTGGGTTAAAAATCGACAGCGGTGATTTGTCTTTGATTGCAAGCGAAAAAACCCGTGCGGCAGTAAGGGCATATAGGCTACGCAATAAATCTGCCCACACTTCTGAACGCTTGGCATCAAGCCGAATGCTTGCAAACGTTAACGACGTTATAAGCACCACCATTGACGTTGTGTGGAAAAACCGTGTAATTATTCAAAATAAAATTAATAAAAGTATGGTTGCCAGTCAGGTTGGTATAACCACACTTTTAAAAAACATTGTTAAGGAATATGAGGACGAGGCAAAAAACGGTTTTGTTTATTTCCCGCTTTTGTGGCAAGGCGAGGATCGTGACGGTCAAAACAAATATAAGCGTATTGACATTACCGAGCTTGCTGATGAAAAGCATATTTTGCTTTCGGCTGATGCGGGCTGCGGTAAAACAACCTCGTTAAGGAATTTGGAATATCATTTGGCGAAGAGCTATTTGTCGGGCAATTCTAATAAAATTCCGGTTAATATTGCGCTTATTGATGAAAGTCCGGATGCAAAATTAAGGGATATTATTTGCCGCAAGCTTAATATTTCTAATACCTATTGTGAAGAATTGTTGAAAAAGGGTCTTATCTATCTTATGATTGACGGTCTTAATGAGTTTACTAACGTCGCTGAGTATAAGAAAAAATTTGTAATTTCAATCGAACACTTTTTCAATAACTTCCCGAACGTGCAGGTTATTGTCACAGACAGACAGTTTTCGGAAATTCCCATACGTGTTGAAAAAACATACCATTTAAAGCCTATGGAAAAGCAAGACGTTTTGGCTTATGCACAAACCAAGACAGAATGTAAAAAGGATGCTAATGTTCTTACTCTTTTGGAAGAGGTTTTGAATAAACAGGATTCCGATGAAATTATATACACACCGCTTGTTGTTAATCAGTTGGTGATTACGCTTGATACACACAAGAAAATACCCGATGATCTAATCGGCGGTTATCTGGAAGCGTTAATGACACGTGAATTTGTGGAAAAACGTGATGTTAACGCCGCCCCCGGAAAGCTTGATATGCTTTTAATGTATCTTGCAGTAGCAGCGGAAGACGTTTTCACAATGAGCCTTGTGGAGGCTATGGATACGTGTAGTGAGGCTATCAAGCGTTACTGTATCGGCATATCATCTGATGCGGGAATCAACCTTGCTGTGCAAATGGGTATTCTTAGAAAAGTTGGCGAGGATATAGAATTTGCTTCGCCTGAATATCAGTCGTATTATTATTTAAAGGCTATATCACGAGGTGCCTATCGCTAAGAGGTGAACGCAATGTATAAAAATCCCCTATGGTAGTTTCTTCTATTCTACCATAGGGGGTTCTTTTTTTCTATTGTCCGTTTTTACTGGACTTGTTCATTTCACCGCAGTTTTTTAATAAATCTCCTCAATTTTACAGCCTTTATAATAATGGCATAATATTTCCTCAAATTCGGCGCCCTGTTGCGCCATGTAATTTGCACCGTTTTGACTCATACCAACCCCGTGGCCATAGCCGTAAACGGTAAATTTGAATGTTCCGTTATTATAGCTTATATCAAAGCAAGCCGAATTAAGGTCTAACGCTTTACGTATTGCACTGCCTTTAATTTCGCTGCCGCAAAGTGTTACTGTTTTAACTGTGCCGGACGGTGTTTTTTGTGTGTTTTTAAAATAATTTGCTTCGTTGCCTTTGAATGTGATGTCGGGAAATGCTTTTTTAAGTTCAGCTGCCGTCACACTTTTTTCTGAAAGGTAATTGGGCGACAATTTATCACCGCTGCTGTCAACGCTTACAAGATACGGTCGACTGCCGCCCCATACGTTTTTGCATTCCTCGGTTACGCCTGAAGAAATTGCGTGATAAACCGACAAGACAATTTCACCGTTGTATGTAAGCGCAAGATTTTTGGTGCCTGCAACTGCGCCTTTAATTTTTTCAATGTATTCATCGGCGTTTTCGCCCCATTTTTCACGTGCTTTAGCTTCGGTAATAAAGGCTTGGTCAACGGTGAAGTCATTGGTTATGTCATAGTCCTTGTCTGCATTTGTAACCATTCGGTGCAAGGCAAAGGTATGTGCGGCAACTGCTTGTGCCTTTAAAGCCTCTACCTCGTAAAGGGCGGGCATTTCTGCCGCAACAACACCAAAAATATAATCATCATACGAAATTTCGCTGATTTGATTTGTTTCGGTGTTTAAAATTTTAAATTTCTTCGTGGCGGTAACCTCTTCAAGTTTTACTGTATCATTGACCGGTACGGATGGTTGTCCCAATACGGTTAGCGGCAGCAGTAATAAAAATATTATGAGCAATGCTGAAAAGCTTAATATTTTTTTCATTTTAAAACCTTCCTTTTAAATAAAGTTGACATTTCAAAAAAGACATATTATTATATTTTATAGTATGCAATATTTATTCAGCTTATTACCTTGGAGGCTTTCGGTTGGTATGATACAGAAAAACATAAGAATAAGCGCAGGTTTAATAATTGCCGCCTTTGTGTTAAGGCTTACACAGCTTTTCACAGTGATTGATTATAAAACCGGTTTTTATAAGCGTAATTATGGCGTTTGGGGTTTAATTTTAACGGTTTTGGTTTTCGCTTTGTGTGTGGCAGCGGCGGTGGTTTCTCACAAATCACTTCACATAAATAAATCTAAAATGGTTAAAGCAATGCCGGTAATTTCCGCTTTGGTTTCGGCTTCGCTTTTGTATGAATTTTTTGCAGAAAAATTTACAATGCAGGGTATGGCATGGCAGGTAATTTTAATGAAGGTCTGTGGCCTTGCCGCCGCACTGTATTTTATGGTGATTGCCGCTTCGGCTTTAATAAAGTTTAAAATTCCTGACCTTTTACATACCATTCCCACGTTTTATGTGGTGATGAGAATTGTTTGCTCGTTTATTAACATTTCATCGCTTTCACTGATTGCTGAAAATATTTTCTTTATTGCGGCGCTGTGCTGCACTTTGCTTTTCTTCGTAAGCTATGCCGCATTTTATTGCCTTGACGACCACGATAAAACCCTTAATTTGCGTACGGTTTTGGCATCTTCACTGTGTTGCGTAACGGCGGCATCTAACATAGTTGCCAACATTTTTGTGAAAAACGGCTATAATCATATTCCGCTTTATTCACAGCTTGTTTTAATAATGCTGTCATTGTTTATTGCGGCATTCGCCTTTAACGGAATTTTTGAAACTAGGGAATAAAAAAAGAGTATATTCTACAAAGGATATACTCTTTCTTTAAAGTAAAATATACAGTAGTGCAAACAAAAGGCGCTTATCGGCTTTTTCATTTAAAAGCAAAAGTAAAAGCCCTAATATCAGCGTTAAATCGCCATCTGATTTAAGGCGGTTTAAAATGGGAATATCCAGTCCTAATGGTGAAGCGCTTTGTGGTTTTTGTGGCGGCGTAGGTGGTGCGTTTTTCTGCATTTTCAGCAGCTCGTCAATGGCACGCTGTTTTTGATTGTTAAATGCTTCGTTCATAAAAGCTTACCTAAAATTCCGCTTTCCTTTATAAGCGGTAATAAATCTAAAAGCCGCAAAATTTTGATTGCGGTATCAACCTTTTCTTGCTTTGCCTCGCTTAAGTGCGGCTTTAATGCGGTCAGCAAGGCGGCTCTAGGGTCGTCGTTGTGGCTTTGCAGTCGGGATACAAGACCCATTATTTGCGAAAGCTCTCCAATGTCTGCAATACCGCTAAAATCGGGTTTTTCGGGTTCGGGCTCGGGCTTTTCGTTTAAAATGCTTTGTGCCATTTCCCGCACACGGTTCATGCTTTCAGGGTCGGACAATATTTCCGAAAGCTTTGCGCTCAAATCATCCATTTTTTCCACCAAAAAGCTTTAGAAGTGCCTGCGCCTGTGGGCTTTTTAGGATATCGCTCATTGCCTGCTTGTCGGACATAAGCTTCAAAAGCTTTTGCTTGTCTTCGGCTGAAAGGCTGTTGACAAGGCTATCCGTGTTGCCTGTTTTTACAGCGTTTTCCACGGCTTTTTTATCGATTTTACCGTTGTTTTTTAAAAGGTCGTTTAAAGGTTTGTTTTGATTCAAAAAATCATCTCCCATAATATATTTATGTTAAAATTCGTTTTTTAGAATAGAGGTATTTTCTTGCGTGTTTTAGTTATTTCAGATTCGCACAAGCGAAGCGATGTTATCGAAAAGATTTTATATGCACAGCCCACTGCGGAGCATGTGTTTTTTCTTGGCGATATAGCAAGCGACATTGAAGATTATACCTATATTTTCCCCGAAAAAAGGTTTTACATTTTGTCCGGTAATTGTGATTATTTTTCGACTTTTCCGTCTAGTAGTATCCAAAATATTGGCGGAAAGCGTATTTTTTACACTCACGGGCATACTTTAGGGGTTAAGTCTTCAACTGCTCATTTGCTTAAAACGGCAAAGGCTCAAGGGTGCGATATTGCACTTTTTGGTCACACGCACATACCCTTAACATTGTATGAAGATGGTGTGTGGCTTGTGAATCCTGGGTCATGCGGTCACCCACGAGAGGGAAGACCGACCTATGCTGTAATTGATATTGAAAATAATGGCGTTATGCCAATAATTATTGAGGTTTAAAAATGAAGGTTTTATTACACACTTGCTGTGCTCCGTGCTCGCTTTCTTGCATTGGCCCTTTGAAGGACGAGGGCTTTACAATTGATTTATTTTGGTTTAATCCAAATATTCATCCCTACACCGAATATAAAGCCCGCCGTGACTGCCTTTTAAGCTATGCCGAAGAAATTGGTTTAACGGTAAGAGTTAAGGAAAATTATGGGCTTCGGGAATTTGTAAAAGCTGTGGCTGATGATATTGATAACAGATGCAAATATTGCTATTATATTCGAATGTATGAAACCGCAAAATTTGCCCGTGATAACGGTTATGATGCTTTTACAACTACATTGCTTTGCAGTCTTTACCAAGACCACGAGGGAATAAAGGCGACAGGCGAAAAGCTTGCAAAAGAATTTGGGGTAGAGTTTTTATACCGTGATTTTCGTGTTAATTTTAGAAATGGTAATAATCTCGCACGTGAAAAGGGCTTTTATATGCAAAAATATTGCGGTTGCATTTTTTCTGAAGAGGACCGTTATCAAAAGCAGATATTAAAGGATAAAGAACGCTTGACAAATTAAATTTCAAGTAGTATAATTTGGTTGCAATTAGGGAGCTGGATGAAACTCCGGCTGAGAGGATGCCCGTTTTTAAAAACTATGGCTTCGACCGATTACCTGATGCCGATAATGCGGCCGTAGGTAAATACAGCACGTGTATTGCCGCAGGTTAAATTGCCTGCGGCTTTTTGTTTTGGCCAAAGCAAAAATAAAACTTTAAAACTTGTATTTCGGAACTGATTGCAAATATGTAATAAGGAGAAAAACAAAATGAAAGAAAATGTTAAAAAACCAATTTACAAACTGTGTGAATCGGCAATGATGATTGCGTTGGCTACTGCCTTGTGCGCAATAGAAATTCAGGTTGGTGTGCTTGGTGGCTCTATTGACTTTGTAATGATACCGTTGTTCATTATCGCTTTTCGCCATGGCGTGGCTTACGGTGTGGGCAGCGGTTTGGTGTTTGGCCTTATCAAATGCCTTATTGGCGGCGGTATCGGTTATGGTCTTCCGTCGATTTTGCTTGACTATGTTTTAGCATATGGTGCAGTTGGCCTTGCGGGTCTTTTCAAAAGAAAAAATTGGGCTATTGAGGTTTCAACCTTTATAGGCTGTCTTGCACGTTTCGCAATTCATTTTATAAGCGGTATTACTATTTATATGATTACCGTTCCAACCGAGGTTGAAAGCATTGGTGTAACCTTTGCAAACCCCGTAATTTTTTCGATTGTTTACAATGCAATTTACATGTTGCCAAACACTGTAATTGCGGTTGTGGTTATGGCGCTTTTAAGATATCCGCTTAAAAAACTTAATCAAAAGTTTTAAGGGATAAATTGGGGTTTATCGCACAGACTATATTGATATTTTGTAGGGACAGGCCTCCCGGACTGTCCGCAAATAAAGTGGTGTTTTAACGGGCAATCGGGGACGCTTGCCCCTACGTATTTGCAATAAAAATTCCGCTTAAGCATATCGATAAACTATATTTTTTTACATAAAATATAACGGAAAAAGTGGCAGAAAGGCAAGGCTTCTGCCGCTTTTTGCTTTTGACATTAAATTTTTATTGACTTTTTGGGCAGTTTTGGGTATAATTCTATTCTGTAAGGTTATGTATAAAGGAAATTCTGCTTACATAACGAAAAAGTTCAGTTAAGGAGGGTTTAAGTTGAAAAGAACATATCAACCGAAAAAGCTTCATCGTAAGAAAGAGCACGGTTTCTTAAAGAGAATGGCAACTGCAAACGGCCGTAAGGTTTTGGCACGTCGCAGAGCAAAAGGTAGAAAGAAATTGACATACTAAAAGCCACTTATATGTGGCTTTTACTTTTGTTATGAGAATTCAAAAGTTAAAAGAAAATCGTGAATTTCGTCGGGCATATAATCGTGGTAAGGTTTTTGTTACTCCATATGCGGTGGTTTATATTACCAAAAACCGCACAGATGGGGTAAGGCTCGGCATTACTGTCGGTAAAAAAATCGGCAAGGCTGTTAAACGCAATCGTGCAAAGCGTGTTATTACGGCCGCATTTTCTTCCGTCTTGCCTAAAATTCAGGACGGATTGGATTTTGTAATAGTTGCAAGAACCAGAATTTTAAAGGTTAAAAGCACCGAACTTGCATTAATTTTCGAAAAAACACTGGATACTGCAGGTGCTTTAAAAAACGACAATGAAAAAGATACTCATATTTCTTGTTAGGTTTTACCAAAAAAACATTTCTCCCAGAAAAATTGCTTGCTGCCGTTTCACACCTACTTGTTCTCAATATGCTATTGAGGCTATTTCTACTCACGGCGCAGTTAAGGGCACGGCCCTGAGCTTGTGGAGAATTTTACGCTGTAATCCTTTTTGTAAGGGCGGGTATGACCCCGTTCCGCCAAAAAAGGAAACAAAACATTGATTTTAAAAATAACCATTTTCAAATGGATGGTGTATAGAAATTATGGATAAGTTATTTGACATTATTAACATACCGTTCAGCTATATTTTGCGTTTTATTGCAGATATGAGTGGCGGTAACTTTGCAATAGCAGTTTTTGTTTTCACTTTGCTTATAAACTTAGCGTTTATTCCGCTTACAATTAAAAGCCAAAAATCATCTGTTCAGCAAATGCGCATTAAGCCCAAGCTTGATGCTTTGAAGGAAAAATGTGGTGACGACAAACAGAAGTACAGCATGGAAATGCAGGAGCTTTATCAAAAAGAAGGCATTTCGATGGGTGGCGGCTGTCTTCCCATGATTTTCCGTATGGTGGTTATGCTCAGCATTTACTGGCTCATTATGTCGCCTGTAACCTATTTGTCTGGTGTTGAAAAGGCCAAGGTAACTAACGTTAATACTGTGGTTAGCGAAAGCCTTAACAGTATCAAGAAAAAGGATGAGGACAAGTATAACGCCCTCACCAAAAAGCTCGATTGGAGCGCTAACAACGCTAACAATCAGCTTGGTATTATTAAAATCATTCGTGATGATGATAAGCTTGAGCTTTTGAAAGACAGTATTCCCGCAAAGGAATATAAAAAGATTGATAAAGATTTGCAGTATATGATTAAAAAGGATAAGGAAGCCGATATCGACTTCACCTTGTTCGGTATTGACCTTACTGCAACACCTAAGTTTTCTATTGATATTTTTAACGCTTTTAATCGCACTTGGATTATGCCCTTGTTAGCATTTGCTGCGCAAATTCTTTCAAGTATGCTTTCAATGATGCTACAGAAAAAGCAAAACCCTGACGCTCCCAACATGATGGGCATGATGCTCACAATGCCGTTAATATCGCTCTTTATCGGTTTTGGTTTCCCTTGCGGTGTAACCTTCTACTGGGCATGCTCTTCACTTATCGGCGGTGTTATTCAGGTTTTGGTACAACAGTTCTATGGTCCGCAGAAGCTTTTGGCTAATGAACGTGCAAAGGAACTTGTTAAGCAGTGCGAATTTGAAACTACACAGATTAAAAAGTTTGGCGAAATAGAAGATTAATTTTAAGGAGGAAGTCCCTTGATTAAAGAGGCAATCGGCACAGGTCTTACTATAGACGAAGCCAGAGAAGATGCTGCTTTAAAGTTGGGCGCAGCAGACGATGCCGACGTTCAATTTGAAGTTGTTACATTCCCTAAAAAGAAGACATTAGGCCTTTTCGGTGGCTGCAAGGCAGAGGTTAAGGCATTTATTGAATTACCCGACGAAAAGCCCAAAAAGAAGCATGATAAAAAAGCTAACAAGCCGGCCGAAAAAAAGGCTGAGCCCAAGAAAAACGAAGTAAAGCCTGAAGAAAAAAAGGAAAAGGCTGAAAAGAAAAATGATTCCGCAAAGGAATTTGCTCCTGCGGTTGACATAAGCGAATTACCCGCTGACAGCCGTCCTGTAAAGGTGGTTGAATTCTTAAAGCCCATTTTGAAAAATCTCGGTTGCGAAAACGTAACCTTCAAGGTTTCAGAGCGTGAAAACGCCGCCCTTATTGAGCTTGAGGGTGACGGTCTTGGCGCAATCATCGGTCACCGTGGTGAAACACTTGACGCACTTCAGTTTTTAGCAGGTCTTGCTTCAAACAATGGTGGCGGTTATTATAAGGTTTCGCTTAATATCGGCAACTACCGTGAAAAGCGTGAAGATACTTTAACTTCACTTGCTAATCGTATTGCACAGCAGGTTTTAAAAACCGGTAAGTGCAGAACCTTAGAACCAATGAACCCTTATGAACGCCGTATAATTCATACTGCTGTTCAGGCTATTGATGGTGTTACAAGCGCATCATTTGGCGAGGGTGTAAACCGTCGTGTTGTTATCGGTAAAGAGGGAACCGAGCTTAAGCCCTTAAGAAACGATCGTTCACACGGCAGACGTGATGACCGTCGCAGAGGTGGTCGCCGCCCCAGCAATAAGGTTGAGGTTGCCCCCAACCGTGAACCTAAAAAGGATAGCGACATCCCGCTTTATGGTAAAATAAATTAATTGTGTATACCGAAGCCATTGTGGCTTCGGTATATTTTTTGTTAATTTTTAAATTATAGTTTATCGGGCAAGCCTAATGCGGAATTACGCATTACGCATTACGAATTACGAATTTCGCTCAGCGATAAACCCCAATTTGCCCTTTGAATTTTTGTTACAATTTTGTCAATTCTTAATAATAAATTGACAGGTGACAAAAAATAGTATATAATGTATTCGTTGATTTGCACCCTTAAATTTTGGGTATAATTTATTTGTCAACAAAAATAGGAATAGGAGGGACATAAATGGAAAAATTTGTGATTTCCGGCGGTAACCGTTTATGCGGTGAAGTCAGAATAAGCGGTGCCAAAAATGCCGCAGTAGCAATTCTTCCGGCAGTTTTACTTGCTGACAGTCCTTCAGTAATTGAAAATCTTCCTAACATATCCGACGTTACAAACATTTTACACGTTTTGTCTGCGCTCGGCGCAAAGGTTAGGCTTATTAATAAATCCACAGTTGAAATTGACCCCACTAACGTAAATTCCTTTGTCGTTTCTCAGCAAATGGCGGAGGGTATGCGTGCTTCAAGCTATTTTTTAGGTGCGCTTCTCGGTCGTATGCGTAAAGCACGTGTTGCGCCTCCCGGTGGTTGCAACTTCGGTGTGAGACCTATCGACCAGCACATAAAGGGCTTTGAAATGCTTGGCGCAAAGGTGTCCTTTGAAAAGGGCATGGTTGACGCAAGGGCTATTGAGCTTCGTGGCAGCAGTGTGTATCTTGATGTTGTGTCGGTTGGCGCAACAATTAACATTATGCTTGCGGCAGTTAAGGCAACCGGCCTTACGGTTATCGAAAACGCCGCACGTGAGCCTCATATTGTTGACCTTGCAAACTATCTTAACTCTATGGGTGCCAACATTATGGGTGCGGGTACAAGTGTTATTAAAATCCGTGGCGTACAGAGCCTTCAGGGCACAACCTACAGCATTATTCCCGACCAGATTGAAGCGGGTACCTATATGGCCGCAGCGGTTGCTACACGTGGCGACGTTATTATAAATAACGTTACACCAAAGCACCTTGAATCGATTATTGCAAAGCTTCGTGAAACAGGCGCTGTTATTACTGAATATGATGAAGCGGTGCGTGTCACTATGGACCGCCGCCCCAGAAAATGCAACGTTAAAACAATGCCTCATCCCGGCTTTCCTACTGATATGCAACCTCAAATTGCAACGGTTCTTGCCATTGCTGAGGGCACCAGCATCGTAACCGAGGGTGTTTGGGATAACCGCTTCAGATATCTTGACCAGCTTACTCTTATGGGTGCTGACGTTCAGGTTGACGGTAAAACCGCTGTAATCACAGGTGTAAACGGTCTTTCTGCCGCACCCGTAAAGGCAGTTGACCTGCGTGCAGGTGCCGCAATGCTTATTGCGGGTCTTGTGGCTGATGGTGAAACCGTTATTGAAGAAATAGAGCGTATTGACCGTGGCTATGAAGAGGTTGTGGAAAAATTTACCAGCCTTGGTGCCAATATTAAACGTGTTTATTATCCCGACGGTATTGAAATTTTAAAGCAAGCGTAAAGTAATACAGGTCAACTGCGGTTGACCTGTTTATTTGTAATTTTGGAGGTGATTTTTTGTCAAGAATTTGTCCGCTTTACAGCAGTTCAAGTGGTAATTGTACATATATCGGCACGCAAAACGGCGGTATTTTAGTTGATGCTGGGGCATCGTTTAAGGGTATGTGCGAAGCTTTGGAAACAGCAGGTGGCAATATTGATGAAATCGCCGCTGTTTTTATAACTCACGAGCATGACGACCACGTAAAAGGGCTTAAAACGCTTTTAAATAAAACAAACGCTATGCTTTTTGCAAGCACAAAAACCCTTGAAGCATTGGCCGGATTAGATAAAATTCCCGCTAAAACAAAGGCTATCGCAATGGATGACAGTATCATTGAAATCAGCGGTATTATGGCTCATAGGTTTGCCACCAGTCACGATTGTGAGGGCTCTAGCGGGTATAATTTTATTTTACCCGATAATAAAAAGGTTGCGGTTTGTACCGATAGCGGCATTATGACCGATGAAATGCGTCAGGCTTTATTGGGTAACGATTTGGTTTTACTTGAATCAAATCACGATATTGAAATGTTGAAAAAAGGACCGTATCCGCCCTATTTAAAGGTGCGTATTTTGTCGGATTTTGGCCACCTTTCAAACAATGCTTGCGCAGGCGAGCTTTTCGGGCTTTTAAATTCGGGTTCTACAAGGTTTATTTTGGGGCATTTAAGTCAGCACAATAACACGCCAATGATTGCAAAAGCCACAGCCGAAGCGGCACTAATTAAAAATGGGGCGCAAAACGGCAAGGATTATATTTTAACGGTTGCAAGACCACAAAATAACGGGGTGACGGTCATATGATTAAGGTCACACTTATTGCAATGGGTAAGCTTAAAGAGGCATATTTACGGGATGCTGTTTCGGAATATACAAAGCGCCTTTCAAGATATTGCGATTTGGATATTATTGAGCTTGAGCCTGTAAAACTACCCGAATCACCGTCACGGGCACAGGTTGAGGCGGCGCTTTCAAAGGAAGCCGAAATGATTTTTAGAAAAATTCCCAAAAATTGCGATATTTATCCCCTTTGTGTTGAGGGTAAGCAGCTTTCAAGTGAAGGTTTTGCCGAAAGGCTTAATTCGTTATCGCAGCAGGGCAGGGGGATTGCGCTTATAATCGGCAGCTCATACGGTCTTAGTGAGCGGGTTAAGGCGGAGGCTACAATCCGTTTATCGCTGTCCTCAATGACCTTTCCGCATCAGCTTTTTCGGGTGATGCTGCTCGAACAGGTTTATCGTGGCTTTAAAATTAATGAAGGCTCAACTTATCATAAATAAATATATATAATATATAATAAAAAATGCTTGACCTTTCAGGCGTAGTGTGGTATAATAGCACTACCTCTGAAAGGTTCTTTTTTTTTGCAATAAGAACCGGTTTTTAAAGCTTTCAATATATTGCAATGTGCTTTTCACAAACCGCTAAATATGGTATGTGGTGCAATGATTGTCGGCTTGGACTGAGGGAGGCGTTTACTTTTACAAGAGTAAAAGCAAAAAATATTTCCGTAAAGCGGGAGGTGCCGTTATGAGAGTTAAAATCACACTTGCTTGCACAGAGTGCAAACAGCGCAACTACAACACAATGAAAAACAAAAAGAACGACCCCGACAGACTTGAAATGAACAAGTACTGCAGGTTCTGCAAAAAGCACACCCTTCACAAGGAAACAAAGTAGGAGGCAGCTTAATGAAATTATTAAATAAATCTTCTCAAATTGCCGCTGTTGTTTTCGGTCTAGGTGCACTTGTAATGTTTTTCCTTCCTTTCGTAGATGTTTATTCGAAAGGTGAGTTGGCAGGTTCTTACATCGCAGCTCAATGGGCATTTGCTTCTAAGGTTGAATTTTTGGGCGCAAGCGTAAAATTAGCATACTCTGCTAAAATTTTATTCGCCTTTATTCTTACCGCATTTGCTGCTGTATTAAACACTGTTGGCTTATTCGTTAACAAAAAGGGCATTCGTTACACGGTTTCAGGTGTTAGCCTTTTCACTGCCATTTACACATTGGTATGTATGTTAGGCGCAGAAACCAAGTTTGTTGACGTTCGTCCTATCGCCCCTGTTTCAAGTATTCATTACACTTGGTTTGCAATCATCATGGTTATTGCAATGTTCGTATTTGCAGCCTTTGCTATTGCTCACCTTTTTGTTGATGACTACATTGAAGCTAAGGCAAACGGCGGAAAAACTATTTTCCAACGTGTTGTTTTATTCTTCAGAGATTATAAGAGCGAAATTAAAAAGATTGTTTGGCCCAACTTCAAGGAAGTTGTTAGAAACACTGTTATAGTTTTGATTATGTGCGCAGTTGTAGGCGTGCTTATCTGGCTTGTGGACTTTGGTTTAGGTCAGCTTTTAAATTTAATTTTAAACCTTAAATAATCCTTGGAGGTAAATCATGTCTGAAATACAAGAAGCAAAATGGTATGTTGTGCATACCTATTCAGGATATGAAAACAAGGTAGCCACTGACTTGGCAACAATGGTTGAAAGTCGTGGAATGCAGGATTTAATACAAGATATTAAAATTCCGATGGAAACCGTAACCGAAATTAAGGAAGATAAGGTTCGTGAAGTTGAACGCAAAATTTTCCCCGGTTATGTGTTAATTAAAATGATTGTAACCGACGACAGCTGGTATGTTGTAAGAAACATTCGTGGTTGTACAGGCTTTGTGGGTCCGGCTTCTAAACCCGTTCCCCTTACCGATGACGAGGTTGCAGCCCTTGGCGTAGAAAAGCACAGCGTTGAGGTTGGTTATAAGGATGGCGATATTGTTAAAATTATCAGCGGTCCGCTTGAAGGTTACACCGGCACAGTTAAAACGGTTGATACCGAAAACAACAGTGTTTGCGTTGTTCTTTCAATGTTTGGCAGAGAAACACCGGTTGAATTAGAACTTGACCAAATTTCTCTCGAAAATTAATTAGTTAATACGCAGAAATGCTTATTAAACCCCGACACAAAGTGTGTCACGGTGGGAGGGACGGAATATGACCGCCCCGCCAGGTATCAGACTTAAGATACTGTTACCACGAATTATGGAGGTGCAAATAAAATGGCTCAAAAAATTACTGGCTACATTAAGTTACAAATCCCCGCAGGTAAGGCAACACCAGCTCCCCCTGTAGGTCCTGCTCTCGGTCAGCACGGTGTTAACATTATGGCTTTCACTAAGGAGTTTAACGAAAGAACTAAGAACGACGTTGGTCTTATCATTCCTGTAGTAATTACAGTTTATGCTGACCGTTCTTTCAGCTTCATCACAAAGACTCCCCCTGCAGCTGTTCTTATTAAGAAGGCTTGCGGTATTGAAAGCGCATCAGGCACACCTAACAAAACTAAGGTTGCTAAAATCACAAGAGAGCAAGTACAAAAAATCGCTGAAACCAAAATGCCCGACTTAAACGCTGCTTCTATCGAATCTGCTATGAGCATGATCGCTGGTACAGCACGCAGCATGGGTATTGAGGTTGTAGATTAATTCTCTCTCGTGGGAGGAAAATTCCGATTAACCACTTGGAGGTAAAAAATGAAACACGGTAAAAAATATAGTGAAAGCGCAAAGCTTATTGAAACCGGTAAGCTTTACGATGTTAACGAAGCTGCAGAATTGGTTGTAAAGACCGCTACTGCAAAATTTGATGAAACGGTTGAAATTCACGTTCGTTTGGGTGTTGACTCCCGTCACGCTGACCAGCAGGTTCGTGGCGCTGTTGTTCTTCCCAACGGCACAGGTAAAACTGTAAGAGCTTTGGTTATCGCTAAGGGTGACAAGGCAGCAGCTGCTGAAGCTGCAGGTGCTGACTATGTTGGCGCTGAAGAAATGATCGCTAAGATTCAGAACGAAAACTGGCTCGACTTCGACGTAGTAATCGCTTCCCCTGACATGATGGGCGTTGTTGGTCGTCTTGGTAAGATTTTAGGTCCTCGTGGCTTAATGCCTAACCCCAAGGCAGGTACCGTTGCTCCCGACGTAGCTAAGGCTGTTAC
>JAFQCU010000003.1 GCA_017416285.1 Clostridia bacterium
AACGCTCAACCTTTGCTATGGCGAATTCGCCATAGCAAAGGTTGACATAGAAGAAAAACGAATTATTTCAAAAAAGATTTACCGTAGATAAAAAGTGTAAACAATCGTCCCGAACAAACTGTAAATAATCCGTACTTGACAGGGGACGCCTGTCCCTACAAAATGTAATGAAATTATTACTTATAAATCAATTTTTGATTGAATGTTATTAAATTCCTTAAAATATTCGGTGTTTACGTTTACAATATAACGCTTTTTCTTTTGGGCGTAATTGAGTGTATTTCGTGTACCGCCCTGCTTTCCGTCATACCAGGTTACAACGTAATCACTGTTATCGACCATATATTTATTACGGTTTTGGTAGCACCCTGCGTGGTATTCCCGTGACAGCACAACAACCTCATCGCAAGCTTTAATAACGCTTTCATAGCGTTTTTGCCAATCAGGTGAATAGGATTTTTTCTGCTCTTCAAATGGTACAACAGCAACCAGTTTAATGTGTGGAAATTCTTTTTTTAATTCGAGCACAGCTTCTGCGGCGAGTATATCAAAGCCCAACGCCATACCCGTATAAAACACACCGCACTCGTCGTCAATCAACGCCGAAATCGTAGTACTTAAATTGCGTGACATTACCTGAAAATCAGGGTCATTTTCCTTTAGGCGAAACGGGAATTTCGACGGTCTATACCCCGAAAAACAACATTTTTTAAAATTATTATCAATCAAAACATTCACCGAAATTATTTTTTCTTAATTTTTTTAGGGCAAATATCCGCCAAAATGCAGTCACCACATTTGGGATTACGTGCAACGCAAACATCCCTGCCAAAAAGCACACTGCGGTGGCAAAAATCGTTAGATTTATCGGGCGGCAAAAGCTTTCGCATTTCCTTTTCAACGATTAATGGATTTTCGCTATCAACCAGTCCCAAACGGTTACAAATACGAATAAAATGCGTATCGCATACAACGGCGGGCTTTTTGTAAATGTCGCCAACCACCAAATTTGCAGTTTTGCGCCCAACACCCGAAAGTTTTGTAAGTTCTTCAATAGTATCCGGCACCTTACCGCCGAAATCACTTACAATTTGCTGACCGATTTTCACTAAATCTTTAGCCTTTGTTTTGTAAAGCCCACAGGTTTTAATAATCTGCTCTACCCTTTCGAGTTCAGCATTTGCCATTTTTTCGGGTGTGGGAAATTCTAAAAACAAGTCAGGCGTTACCATATTAACACGCTTATCGGTGCATTGCGCCGAAAGTCTTGTTGCTATAAGCAGCTGAAAGGCATCAGAATATTCTAACGAACAAATTGCGTCGGGATATAACCTTTCAAGACGATTTACTGCTTCAACAGTTCTTTCACTTTTACGCATTAGCAGATACCAACTTTAAATCACCCGATTTAATCCAGCCAAGCTTTCTCATAGCCTCGGCAATGGCAAGGCTTAAAGCTGCAGGCAAAACAAAGTGCATAAGCACAATTTCCAATAATGTTATAACCGGTGAAAAACCAGCAGAAACCATACTGTCATATGCCATAAACTGACCAACAAGACCTGCTGAGCCCATGCCCGAGCCAACAGGGTTACTTACCATTTTAAGAAGTGCGGAAGAAACGGGACCTAAAATTGCACTTGAAATGATTGATGGAAGCCAAATTAAAGGATGGCGCACAATGTTAGGCATTTGTATCATAGAAGTACCAATACCCTGTGCCACTAAACCGCCGAATTTATTCTCACGGTAGCTTATAACAGCAAAGCCAACCATATTACAGCAGCAACCAACGGTGGCAGCACCTGCCGCAAGGCCTGTAATACCCATTGAAATACCAACAGCCGCTGACGAAATTGGCAAAGTAAGCAAAATACCCATTACAACAGATACCAGAATACCACCCAAAATCGGACTTTGTTCCACATTAACGTTTACAAGCTCGCCAACCCATTTCATAAAGGTTGAAATATATGGGCCAACAAAGTAACCCGCAGCCGAGCCTAATAAAATACAGCAAATAGGTGTGACAATTATATCCACCTTGGTTTTACCCGAAACAAAATAACCAATTTCAATAGCAATATAAGCCGCAATAAACGCACCTAAAGGTTCACCGGGTGCGCCAATAGCAAATGCATCTTTAGCGATTGTTGGAAAAGCACCAACCATGCCGGCAACTGCTGCGGCAACGGTTGTTAAGGGTGAAGCTTTAAGCTTGCAGGCCACACCAACACCTATGCCCGCACCCGTTAAGGTTTTTGCAACGCTACCGATAGCATTAAGGTATGCACCAACCTGATTATCGCCTATAATACTGGCAATTTGACAAATTATCGTACCGATAATAAGGGTTGAAAACAAGCCGTAAGCCATGCCTGAAAGTCCGTCAATGAATAATCGGTTAAGATATTTTTTCATTTTTACCATTCCTTTTTTCGAAAATTCTTTAACCCAATTATACAACTTTTTAAAAATTTTACAATAGTGTATATATACAAAAATATTGAAAAAAATATCTAATATTAATTTTGAGGTGATTTTTTGAAAACAATAGCCTTTTTTGATACCAAAAGCTACGACCGAGAAAGCTTTCAAAAATATGATGGCGAAGAGTTGAGCTTTCGTTTTTTTGAAAACAAATTAAACGAGGATACCGTAAGTATGGCAGCTTGCTGTGATGCAGTTTGTGTATTTGTTAATGATAATATAAGCCGCCGTGTTATAGAAAAGCTTGAAAATTACGGTGTAAAAATTATTGCACTAAGGTGTGCAGGTTACAATAATGTAGACATTAAATTTGCCCGCAACCGTATTAAGGTTGTGCGTGTGCCCGCCTATTCACCATATGCCGTTGCCGAGCACGCAATGGGTATGATTTTAATGCTAAACCGAAAACTTCACCGTGCATATATACGCACACGTGACCATAACTTTTCACTTGATTCTTTAACAGGCTTTGATTTGAATGGAAAAACCGTTGGCATTATCGGTACGGGTAAAATCGGTCAAGTCTTTGCAGAAATTTGTAAAGGCTTTGGGATGAATATAATCGGTTATGACCCATATGAAAACAAAGAATTTTGCGGCAAATACGAAAGCCTTGAAAATTTACTTTCACAGTCGGATATTATATCGCTTCACTGCCCCCTAACCCAAGAAAACAAATATTTAATTAACGATGAAACCATAACCAAAATGAAAAAGGGTGCGTATATTATAAACACCTCACGTGGAAAATTGGTCGATACCCAAGCACTGATTGCAGGACTTAAAAACGGACAAATCGGCGGGGCGGGGCTTGACGTTTACGAAGAAGAAACCGACCTGTTTTTTGAGGATTTTTCTGATGAGATTATCCACGATGACACTTTAAGCAGTTTGATTTCTATGCCGAACGTTATTGTGACATCGCACCAAGCGTTTTTAACTAAAGAGGCCTTATCTGCCATTGCACAAACCACCGTTAAAAATCTTACTGATTTTTTCAAAACAGGTAAAAGTAATAATGAAATTGTTATTTAACTTGCTTTTGAATTTTTCAAGTGGTATAATACTTTGCGGTGATTAATTTGACAAAAATATACTTTGTTCGCCACTGTGAAGCAACCGGTAACCTTAACCGCACCTTTCAAGGCAGCACCAATACCGATATTACCGACCTTGGCGAAAAGCAATTATTAAAGCTTAGCGAACGCTTTGCTGATATACCGCTAGATAAAATTTATACAAGTCCACTAAAGCGTGCCCAAAAAACCGCACTTGCTATCAAGGGTGACCGTGATATTATAATCGAGGATTTTGATGGTCTTATTGAGCTTGACGGTGGTATTATTGAAGGCACACCGATTGAAATTTCATTTAAAAAGCACCCCGATTTAAAGGATGCTTGGTTCAATCACCCTCACGACTTTGCACCGCAAGGCGGTGAAGCTATGAAGGATGCTTATAAAAGAATTGAAAAAGCGTTTTTCGACCTTGCTGAAAAGCACCGTGGCGAGACTATTGCCTGCGCTTCACACGGTGGTATTATACGTTGCCTTGAGTGTCGCATTTTATACAACGATATAACACGGCTTAAAGATGTTACACTGTTTGACAACACATCAATTTGCCTTTTTGAAATTGATGAAAATAATGAAGTAAAAATTAAGTTTTCGAATGATTCTTCCCACCTGACCCCCGACCTTATTAGACAAACCTCACGTCCTTCAAAATTTCTACAAGCGGAGGGCGAAAGATGATTATAATGTCAGTTGATTTGGGTAAAGCCCGCACAGGTATTGCCGTTTCGGACAAGGGCGAAGGCTTTGCTTTTCCAAAAACAGTTATTAACGAATATAACACCGAAAAGCTGGTGCAAAAAATTGCCGACTGGGCAAAAGAGCTTTGCGCTGAGGAAATTGTTGTTGGGCTTCCTAAAAATATGGACGGCTCACTAGGAGGGCGTGCAGAGGAATGCAGTGAAATTGCAGAAAAAATAAAAATTGCCACTTCCCTTCCCGTTGTTTTATGGGATGAACGCTGCACAACAGTTTCGGCGCATACCGCACTTAATTTTACCGATACACGTGGCAAAAAGCGCAAAAACGTTGTCGATGCCGTTGCGGCAGTAATTATTTTAGAAGATTATTTAACATTTAAAAAGAATAAGAAATAATTTAAACACGGTAGTCATTCTACCGTGTTTTTTGTTGTTCGAATTATAGTTTATCAGGACAAACCAATTTATATCCGTCGGCGAAGCCGACACCTTACCTCTTCACTATTACCTCTTACCTATTACCTTGCGCAAACGATAAACCCCAATTTAAAAAATCCCTTGACATTTTTGCAAAATTGTATTACTATAATAGTACAGTAGTACACTTTCGAGGTGATAAGATGGAATTTAAAATTGACAAGTCTTTACCGATTTGTCCCCAAATTTGCGACCAGATTTCTGCTTGTATAGCTACCGGCGAATTTCCGCCTGACAGCAAGCTTTTATCTGTGCGTGAAGTGGCGGTTAAAGCCGGTGTCAACCCCAATACAGTGCAAAAATCGTTTGAACAGCTTGAAGCACAGGGTCTGATTTATTCAATACGTGGTTCGGGTTGGTTTGTTGGGAATAACGCTTACCGTGCACAAAAACAGGTTGATTCCCTTGCAAAAACAAAAACAATGGCCTACTTCGCATCAATGGCACAGCTTGGCTTTAGCGAGGATGAGGTTATAAACTATATTAAGGAGTGGAACAAATGAGTGAATTATTACATTGTCAGGACCTAACCAAAAAGTATGGCAGTCTTACTGCGCTTGACAATTTGAATTTGACCGTTCATAGTGGTAAGATTATTGGTTTGCTTGGTCCGAATGGTTCGGGTAAAACCACATTTATAAAGCTTGTAAACGGTCTTTTAACACCCACTTGGGGTTCAATTTGGATTGACAACAAAACCCCCGGTGTTGATAGTAAAAAAGTTGTTTCTTATCTGCCCGATAATAATTTTTTAAATTCTTGGATGACGGTTTCACAGCTTGTCGAGTTATTTTGCGATTTTTATGATGATTTTCGCAAGGATTTGGCTTTTGAAATGTTCCAAAAGCTTGATATCGAGCCTGACCGCAAATTAAAAACCCTTTCAAAGGGTAATAAAGAAAAGGTTTGTCTTATACTTATAATGAGCCGTAACGCCAAATTGTACGTACTTGACGAGCCGATTGCAGCGGTTGACCCTGCTGCCCGTGATTATGTTATTTCAACCATAATAAACAACTATAATCCCGACGCTTCGGTAATTATATCCACCCACCTTATTGCCGATATTGAGCCGATTTTAGATGAAGCAATCTTTATAAATAAGGGTAAGGTTGTGCTTCACAAATCAGTTGACGATATACGTGAGGAATACGGCAAAAGTGTTGACGAGCTTTTCAGGGAGGAATTCAAATGGTAAAAAAACTATTAAAATATGAAGCCAAATATTACGCACGCACACTTATAATAATTGAAGCCGTGATTTTTGCTTTGGCAATATTTACACGCTTTCTACTTTTCTTTGAATTTGATTCAATTATTTATTACATATTACAGGGCTCATCCTATGCTATGTTTGGCTTAGCGGCATACGCTGCTTTGATTGTAACCTTTATTCTTTGCATTGTCAGGTTTTATAAAAACCTTTTTTCGAACGAGGGTTATTTAAGCTTTACCCTGCCGGTAAGCACCAGCCAACATTTATTTGCCAAACTGTTTTCGGCAGTTGTTTACAGCGTTGTTGTGTTTATTTCAGTAATTGCAGCATTTCTTATTACCATTTCAGGCGATATTTTAAATGCCGTTACCGATGCCGGCATTTATCTTTTGAAGAACCTTATTGCTGAACTTCCTAAAGGTGGCACAGTGCATTTGGTCTTATATGTAATTGAATTTATTATAATTATGCTGCTTTCGGCTATTTCAAGTTTTCTTTTATACTACTGCTTTATCGCCATTGGTCAAACCGCAAAGAAAAACCGTATTTTGCTTTCTGTCGGCTGTTATTTTATATATTCAGCAGCAATTCAAATATTTAGCACCATTTTCTCAATCGTTATGACTATTGCCGAGCCATATATTCCCTACGCCGCTATCGAACGTTTTGTTGATGCGCATCCCTTTGCGTTTTTCCACATAATTTTTGTTGCTTTAATTGTCTGGTCGATAATAATTATTGCAATTTGCTATTTAATCGTTCACCGCATTATAAGCCGCAAGCTTAACCTTGAATAGGAGGAATTGTAATGAAACATATTAAAAAATTATTGTGTTTAGCCTTAACTGTTTTACTTTGCATTTCTCTTATAGGATGTAACGCTATTGATGAAATGCGTGAAGCACAAATACACTTTAATGATAATGGCAACCTTGAATATGATGGCAAGGAATACAAGCAGTTGCCCCCTTGTGATGCCTTTTCTCCCAATATTTCTTACAATAAAACTCTTTACATCACTGAAAAGGATTTACCTGTTTTACTATCTGAACAATTTGGCGGTCGTGCATCTCTTACCGAGGACGAGCTTTACATCAATGCGCATACCTACTCCTCATCCGACGGTACAACAGCATTTTTCGCAAGAACCGATATTTATGACAGCATTGCCTCACGCATTGAAGCAGGAAATTATTTTGAAGGCTTTTTCTTCTATTATAACTACTGGGTTGAAAATGATAAAATCGGCTATTATAACCAAAAGGAAAAGATAATTTCAGAAGAAGCTGAAAAAGCAGTAAGAGAGGTTATTACAACCACCGCCCCTGATGAAAGTATTGATATTGACCTTTTAAGTCAATTCGCTGTAACCGACCTTTATGCTTGCAGTAATGACCTTTTATTCGATGAATATTCGGCAACGATTTATAAAACCGAAAAATTCATTTACATTACCGCCTTTACCGGCCTTAACAAAGAGCTTGTCTTTAAGGTTGGTGAAAAGCATTACGATGCAATTATGGAAATTATAGATAGTTATAATTCACTTGATGCAATAAATAATCCGCACTTTAAAGACTAATTGTAAATTTATGTTGTAGAATTTCGTAAATTGTTATATAATATAAAAGATTTCAATTTATGAGGTAAATTATGACAGCTTTAAAAGAATTTTTTAAAACCCTCCTAAAAGGTGTTGTGGTTGGTCTTGGCGCAATAACACCCGGTCTTTCGGGCAGTGTTTTGCTTGTAATCTTTGGGCTTTATCACAAAGCGCTAAATGCAATAAGCACAATTTTCAAAAACTTTAAAAAGAATTTACTTTTCCTTATTCCCCTTGCAATGGGTATTGGCACAGGTATGCTGCTGTTCAGTAAAATTGCGCAGTTCTTTTTAAACAATTTTGAAATGCAGACACGCTTTACCTTTTTGGGGTTGGTTGTTGGTACAATTCCGCTATTTATACGTGAGGTTACTAAAGAGAAAAAGGCCGAGGGCAAAAAATTTCCAAAACGTTATATTTTCCTGATTTTGGGTGCCACCGCATTTGGTCTTACCCTTTCTTATATGGGCGGTATTGGCTTTAAAGAAATCAGCAATCCAAACCTTTTGCAATCGGTTGTTTTAGGATTGGTTGTTGCCGCTTCTTATATTATTCCAGGTGTTGACAGCGCCGTTATTTTAAACTACTTCGGTATGTATAAAATGTGGCTGTCTGTTGCAGACCTCGACAACCTTTTACAGCTCGACTTTTTCCTTAAAATTGCCCTTCCCACCGCTGTTGGTCTTGCGGTTGGCGTGCTTTTGATTTCAAGTGTTATAAACTTCCTTTTAAAGCGTTATTACACCATTACCTTTTCGGTTATTTTCGGTTTATTTATTTCAATTATACCGAAGCTTTTGAACGAAAGCTGTGTATTGGGTCTTAACGGCAAAACCGCCGTTTCGCTTATATTAATGATAATCGGATTTTGTCTTTCCTTCTTCCTTAGTGATTTGGAAAACAACCTTAAAAAATTAAAGAAAACCAACTAACAAAACCGCCTTTTAAAAGGCGGTTTTATTTTTTATCTGCAAGTCTGTTTGTCGAAGTTGGGGTTGAAAGCGTAGAAGTTTTTCTGATTCAATCTATCAGTAGTTAAGCGCAACGCTTCACCGAAACGTTGATAGTGTGTTATTTCACGCTGACGCAAGAATTTGAGCGGTTCTAAAATATCAGGGTCGTCGATAAGGCGTATTAGGTTATCATAGGTAACCCTTGCTTTTTGCTCGGCGGCTAAATCCTCGTGTAAATCAGCTAGCACGTCGCCTTTAGACTGAATATATTCAGCACGCCAAGGTAAACCTGCAGCTGCTTGAGGATAAACCGAAGCGGTATGGTCAACAAAGTATTTATCAAATCCGCTTTGCTTAATTTCTTCAGGTGTTAAATCACGAGTTAGCTGATGCACCATAGCGCACACCATTTCTAGGTGGGCAAGTTCTTCGGTGCCGATGTCGGTTAAAATACCTTTAACCTCGTTAAAAGGCTGACCATAACGCTGAGTTAAATAGCGCATTGAAGCACCTAACTCGCCATCAGGGCCGCCGTATTGGCTTATAATTATCTGTGCGTATTTGGGATTGCGGTTTTTAATGTTTACGGGATACTGTAATTTCTTTTCATATTGCCACATAAATTATACCTCCTTAAATTCCCAAGGCCATTTACCGTCAAGCCATTGCCAACATCCGTTTGCCGGAGCGTCAGCAGGGGTTACGATATAATTGCCAAACTGTGATTCATATTCTTTTATAAGCTCTGCCCGTTTAAAGCGATAATCCTTTAAAAGTGTCATAGCTTTTTGATTTGTTGGGTGAGTATCTAAAAACAGCACAAGCTCGTGTATTGCAAAATCGAGTGCGTGTATTTTATTTTTTAGTTCATATTTTTTATTCATTTATAATTACCCCCATAATAAAACGGCTTTGTAATATTGGGGAAAAGTGAACCATTTTGAAAGGCTTTTTCCTCATCATAAACATAGTCAAGCGGTTGCATATTAACAAAAGCCATTGTCAAAACGTCCTGTGTGGGCTGTGTTTGCGGGGGATTGCATGGGTTGGTGTCAAAACAGATTTGAGGCTTGGCATCAACGTTTCCGTTACTATTGGTGACGGAATTTCTATAATCGCTAAAATCAAACATTTTTCTATCCAATTTTAATTCTCCTTATTAATTTTTCGCTTGTCCTATAACAGTATATTTTGGTTTTACAAATGCGTTACTGAAAAATACAAAATAATGTCAAAAAAACATAAAAAATATTATTGTAAAATCTTGACATTTAATGTATAATATATGTAAATAGGCGAAATTTGGGAATTTTATTAAATAGGACCAAGTTTCTAAATTTAAAAACTTTTGAAGGCTTAAGGGAGGTGCCTGTAAAAATGTATGATTTAATGTTGGCTAAAGCAACTGACGTTATCAAAGATATACCTGATGCACAGGTTGTAATTATTGGCGTTGGTACTGTTTTTGCGGGTCTTGTGTGTATTGTGCTTTTATGCAAAATTATTGGTTTGTTTTGCGGTAAAGCAAAATCTACCGAAAAGATCCTAACTGCTGCCCCTGCACCGCAAGTGCAAACCGCTGCGCAGCCAATCGAAAACCGTCAGCAGATTATTGCCGCAGTTTCTGCAGCTGTTGCTGAAGAATTGGGAACCGACGTTTCCGCAATAAGAATTTTATCATTTAAAAAAATCTAAGAAAAAGGTGTAAAATTATGAAAAAATATAATGTTACTGTAAACGGTACCGCTTATGAAATTACTTTAGAGGTTGTTGACGCTGCTGACGTTAAGGCAGCTCCTGCTCCTGTTGCTGCTCCCACAGTAGCCCCTGCTCCTGTTGCAGCTCCTGCTCCCGTAGCTGCTCCCGCAGGCGGTGAAACTGTAAACAGCCCAATGCCCGGCACAATTCTTTCTATCAACGTACAAAACGGCTCTGTTGTTAAGAAGGGTGACGTTCTCATGATTTTGGAAGCTATGAAAATGGAAAACGAAATTATGTCACCTTGCGACGGCACTATTGCATCTGTTAACGTAAATGCAGGTGCTTCTGTTGAAACCGGCGCTGTTCTTTGCGTTATCGCTTAATTTCCTCGCTTTTAAGGAGTATTTAAAATGTTAGACGCAATAATTGACTTTTTAAAACAAACCGGTTTTTACCTGCTTGGTGCCGGATTTTTAGAAGAGGGTTGGAAATATGCCGTAATGATTACGATTTCCCTTGTACTTCTATATCTCGGCATTAAAAAGCAGTTTGAACCTTTACTTTTAATTGGTATTGCATTTGGTATGCTTCTTACCAACCTCCCCGGTGCCGGCCTTTACAGCCAAGCTTTGTGGGATGAATTTATGACCGAAGGCAGTGCAAATTACCACAATTATGGTTATATCCTTGCAAACGGCGGTCTTTTGGACTTCCTTTACATTGGTGTTAAAACCTGTATTTACCCCTGCCTTATCTTTATCGGCATCGGCGCTATGACCGACTTCGGCCCCCTTATTTCAAACCCCAAGTCACTCCTTTTAGGAGCAGCCGCACAAACCGGTATTTTTGCAACCTTTATTGGTGCAAAGCTTTTAGGCTTCGATGGCTTGGAGGCATCTTCAATCGGTATTATTGGTGGCGCTGACGGTCCTACCGCTATTTTCGTAACCTCGAAATTAGCACCTCATATTTTAGGACCAATCGCTGTTGCCGCTTACAGCTATATGGCACTTGTTCCTGTAATTCAGCCCCCTATAATGAAGCTTCTCACCACTAAGAAGGAACGTGAAATCGTAATGAAGCCCCTTCGTGAGGTTTCAAAAACCGAAAAGATTTTGTTCCCCATTATCATTACAATTTTTGTTGCATTACTTGTTCCGTCTGCTACCCCGTTGGTTGGCTGCTTAATGCTTGGTAACCTTTGGAAGGAATGTGGCGTTGCTGAACGTCTTTGCAAAACTGCGCAGAACGAGCTTATGAACATTGTTACCATTTTCCTCGGTATTTCGGTTGGTGCAACCGCAACAGCAGGAACCTTCCTTAACACCACAAGAAACGTTGTAAATATTGGTGGTACCGAAATCAATTTGCTTCGCTTGCCCACACTTGAAATTATTGTTTTAGGTGTTGTTGCATTCGGCGTTGCTACCGCTTGCGGCCTTCTTTTTGCTAAATTTATGAACTTGTTCAGCAAGAATAAGATTAATCCTCTTATCGGCTCAGCCGGTGTTTCCGCAGTTCCTATGGCTGCACGTGTTTCACAAACCGTTGGTCAAAAAGCAAACCCCTCAAACTTCTTGCTTATGCATGCTATGGGCCCGAATGTTGCAGGTGTTATCGGTTCTGCTATTGCTGCCGGCGCACTTATTGCTATATTCGGTTAAAGGAGAATTTAAATGAAAAATAACAAGTTATTTATAACCGATACCATTTTGCGTGACGCCCACCAATCACAGGCTGCCACCAGAATGAGAATCGACGATATGATCCCCGCACTTGAGCAGCTTGACCAAATTGGTTATTGGTCACTTGAATGTTGGGGTGGCGCTACCTTTGACGTATGTATGCGCTTTTTAAACGAAGACCCTTGGGAAAGACTTCGTACACTTAAAAAATATATGCCCAACACAAAGCTTCAAATGCTTTTCCGTGGTCAGAACATTCTCGGCTACAAGCATTATGCCGATGACGTGGTTGATTCCTTTGTTGGTAAATCCATTGAAAACGGTATTGAAGTTATCCGTATTTTCGACGCTCTCAACGATACCCGTAACCTTGAACAGGCAATCAAGAGCTGTAAAAAATACGGCGGCATATGTGAGCCTGCTTTAAGCTATACCGAAAGCCCCGTTCACAACGAAGAATACTTTGTAAAGCTTGCTAAAGAGCTTGAACAAATGGGTGCTGATGTTATTTGTATTAAGGATATGGCTAACCTGCTTTTACCCTTCGACGCATATTCACTTGTTAAGAAGCTAAAGGAAAACGTAAGCGTTCCGATTCATCTTCACACCCACAACACCACCGGTACCGGTGATATGGTGTATTTGATGGCTGCTCAAGCAGGTGTTGACATTGTTGATACTGCGCTTTCTCCCTTGGCAAACGGTACTGCACAGCCCTCTACCGAAGCTTTGGTAGCAACACTTAACGGCACTGCACGTGACACCGGTCTTGACATTAATAAATTAAGCGACGTTGCCGCACACTTCCGTAAGGTTGCTGACAAAATGAAGGCAGACGGCATCTTAGACCCAAAGGTATTAAACGTTGACACCAAAACCCTTATTTATCAGGTTCCCGGCGGTATGCTTTCAAATATGCTTTCTCAGCTTAAGCAAGCCGGCAAAGAAGATAAATATTATGACGTGCTTGCTGAAGTTCCACGTGTACGTAAGGACTTTGGTTATCCTCCTCTTGTAACTCCCACCAGCCAAATCGTTGGTACTCAAGCAGTTATGAACGTAATCGCAGGTGAAAGATACAAGATGGTTCCTAAGGAATCAAAGGGTCTTTTAAAGGGTGAATATGGTCGCTTACCTGCACCTGTGGATGAAGATATCCGCAAGAAGTGCATTGGCGATGACGAGATTATCACCTGTCGTCCTGCAGACCTTATTGCACCTGAATTTGATAAATACAAGGCAGAGCTTGAAGCTAAAGGTCTTGGTAACGGCACCGATGAAGACGTATTAAGCTATGCTCTCTTCCCGCAGGTTGCTGAAAAATTCTTTAAGGTACGTGACGCTGCTCCCGTAGTTGATGAAAACGGTGTTCGCAACCTCGTTGTTGAAGATTTATCTATCTAATTTTAAAAGCGTATCGAACATAAAGTTCGATACGCTTATTTTATATTATGGTAGCTAATGTCAGCATTTCACGTATTTTAAGATAAATTTCCTCGCCGGATTCGGCGGGTAACGGGTTTTGCCCTTTCCCTACTTCAACTGTAAATCCGGGACGATTATATTCCTCAATAAACCAATCTTTAAAGCCACCGCCGTCAGCAATAGAAATCGGCACGTCAAGTGCATAACCCGAAGCCGTTGCCAAAATTTCAGCAATGCGCTTTGAGCGTGGCGGTGCACACTCACCAAAATTCCAATATATTACTTCGCCCTGACTATGTAATGCTATTGCGTGGCGTATTTTTGTATTTTTACATAATTTTACAAGTGCCGTGGTTTCGGGCTCGCTTTCGGGTCTTGGTCCGCCATAGCGTGTAGGTGCGGGTCCGTATATTCCCTGCTTTCGTTCCCTTTCCCTTAGGTTTTCCCAATCGGCATTAAAATTGTGGTTAATATCCACACCACGAAAATTTGCGTTCCAATGGGTGAAATCATTTTTGCAAAGCCGTGAAATTCGGTCAGCGTCACCGCCGCAAGCCGCCCGTCCCAAAAGAGATATATCGCATCCATCAGGATTAACGCACGGCACAAATATTACACCTCGGCCTTTTAGCCCACGTATAGCATTTACACCTTCAATAGACAGGTCGTTCTTAATTGCAAACGCCAAATCCTCTATATACATTAATAATACAGTTGCAGTAATTCTTTCGCTACCGTGAAAAGCCGCAGTTATAAGACTGTATTCACTTGCTGCACCGATTTTGAGCGCCGTAATATCTTTACCCATACAGCTTTTACCAATAACCGAACGCTTTATGAATGGGTATTCACGGCAAATTTCATCAATCAAACGTTGTCGACCATAGTAATCATATTCCAAAGGCTTTACTATTGCTTTCATTTTTAACACCTCTTTAAATATATATTAAATCAGAAGTTAAATAATGTTTTTTTATGCGAATAATTGACAACTTGACTATGTAAATATATAATTATTAATGGTGATATCAATGAATTTATCTGAAAAACAACTTACAAAGGAATATATTTTTAAGGGTAAGGTCATAAACGTAAGACGTGACACAGCCATTATACCTGACGGCACAACTGCTATACGTGAAGTGGTAGAACACAACGGTGGCGTATGTGTTGCCGCACTTACCGATAATAACGAGGTTTTGTTTGTAAAGCAGTTCCGTTACCCTTATATGGAGGAAATTTTTGAAATACCCGCCGGCAAGCGTGATTCTTTGACAGAAGACCCTTTAGAATGTGGCAAACGTGAGCTAAAGGAGGAAACAGGTGCAACTGCAAAACGCTTTGTATCACTTGGTCAGCTTTACCCGACACCCGGCTATTGCGGTGAGATAATTTGGATGTTCGCCGCATTTGACCTTGATTTTGGCGACTGCGACCCCGATGATGATGAATTTTTGGAGATTGAGAAAATTCCGCTTGAAAAAGCCGTTGAAATGGTAATTAACGGCGAGCTAAAGGATGCTAAAACACAAGCCGCCATTTTAAAGCTTAAATATTTAATTGATAATAAAAGAATATAAAATAACACCGCTTGAATTCAAGCGGTGTTTAAATTTATTTACTATTTGGGGTTTGCATATCAATAACCTTTAAGCCGTTAGCCGTTTTTTCAATATAAACGTACTTATCGAAATAGTCCTTATACACGTTATTACCCCAAGTAAGAATATGGGTAAAGGTTACACGGCAGCTGTATAGATTATCGTTATACTTATGTGCTTCACCAAAAGTAACGTCCTCAAAGCGGTAGCCTGTATGTGTCCATACCCAAAGCTCGGTCTTGCGAACGTACTTATAAAACTCAGTAGAGGTATCAAAGAAATGTGAAATACTTCCGAGAGAAGCATCCTCCTGCATAAATTTTGCATACCCTTGACTTGCGTTTAATGCGTGTGTTTTAAGTGAGTTAAATTCTGCCTCATCTATACCTTGAGCAACGGTATAAACACCATTTTTTTCGCTGATTTCAACCTCGTTACCGTCAGCTGAATACGCCTTAACCTCAAACTTATCAGAAATTATGTTTTCCACCGTAACGGTTTGAAGTGTCACAACTGAATTTTCACCAATTTTATCGGTTAAAATTTTAGGTAATTTATTATCAATACGGTCTTCCTTCTTAACCTCTACCCCGTTGATAACCAGCTTTATGTCAGACGGAACGTATATTGTATATTTATTGCAAATATCGCTGGCTATTTCGGCCATACCAACGCTGTAGCCTTTTATACCGTATTTGCCGCCTCTTTTAGCTTTTTTAAGATAAAAGGTTAAAATGCTTTCATCATCGGCTTTAATATTGTAAGCCTCGTTATAACCTTCAAGCTTTTTACCGGATGATGATACGGTAAGCTTTTTCTTACCTATAATAGATTTAAAAGCATCATTAATATCGTCCTTATTTTCATAAGCTGAAATCGGTATATTATAAGTATCAACAGCACCCTTTAAGTCACCTTTTTGAAGATATTCAGTAACGATAATATCCATAAGACCTGTGGGCTGTGCTGCCTCATAAACCGAAAGCACCGAATTTAGCACAAATAAGCCAACCATTAACAAAACCAAGAATACCGCAATAACGGAAAAATAAATTTTATAAAACAAAGGTTTATTTTTCATACTCTTATTCCTCCGTAACAATAAAGCAGGTTGGCAATCTTCTAGGAGTTGTAAATGCCTTATACTGATTTACAAGACCCTGCTTTTGATAATTGTCAAGCTTTGAAGTATCGATATTATAAACGTTATAATAATCACGGTAATACATCATAGCCGATGAGCCACCGTCAAGCATACCTGCCGATACAGCACCGTATTCAACAAGAATATCAATAACGTCGTTACGTGTAGCGCCAATACTACTAGCGCTTCGACCGTCGGTTACAAGCATAAGCACAGTACCGTCAGCACGCTGCGCAATTGCAGTACGCTGTGCCGCACCAATATTGCCATCACCATAATGAAGATTAACCTTGTCAATCTTGCCGTCTTTTTCGGTGTGGTCAATAAGCAAATTGCCTGTTTGGAAACAAACCGCATCACGTACGCCAAGCTCTTCTGCTTTTTTAACGGTTATACCCTCATAACAAACAAATTTATTATCCTTTGTAAAGCCCATAAAGGTACGGCTACCGTTACCACCCCAAACCTTTTGACCAAATGAATAGGTTAAACCAATAGGCTGAGCACCGTTACCCTTACCCCCAACATCCGAAAATTCACCCGCATTAATTACGGCGAGTGCATTATACTTTTCAGCAAATTTGAAAATACGCATACCGCCTGTGGCAGTAGCAAAATTTTCACTTGAAATACCAACCTTAACACGAGATGGGTCTTTAACCATTAAAAGATAAGCCTTAAAATTGGGCTTTTGAAGGAAAATCAGCTTTGTGCCGTTTTTAGCGTCCTTCCACTCGTCCTCGTCCTCTTGGCCAACGTATTCGTCAACGTCGATTGAATCGGTATTGATTTTATAGCTGTTATCAACAATTTCTTTTACCTTTTCTTTAGGTAAAAACAGACCGGGCACCCATTTGGTTGCACTTGCCTGCATGGCAGAAAGCACCAACATATCACGCATTGTTTCGCTTGGACCGTGTGCAACAACCATACCCGCAGAAAAAGCGGTAATAACAATAAGCAAAAGTGCAGTGCCAACCGAAATAAGCGAACGGTTAATAACGTTTTTGACTGTCAGCTTTTTGGGGGCAACTTCTTCGGTCTTGGGCTTTTTAGCAGCGGTGCTAAACACCCAAGTTTGCTGTATGCGATAGCTTATAAAGAAGAGCACAACGTCAACTATAAGCTTGAAAACTGTCTTGATTTCAGGGTTATTTGAAAACAAGGCTGATAAAAGCCAAACCAAACCTGCAGAAACCAGCATTTGCGGAATTGCCAAGGCATAATAACGCAATATTGCTTTTTTACCGTTGCCATCGAAATCAAACACCTGACTGCGGTTAATTGAAAAATTAACAAATGATGAAACAGCTCTTGCAATAACAGTAGAAATTAAAACACTTAAGGTGCCGAAAATGCCGCCGCAGAACTTGTTCAGCAAGTAAAACAATAATAAATCAATTATTGCAGAAGCGGTTGAGGAAAGCCAAAATCCTAAAATAAAGCTGTAAACACGTATAGAATCTCTTACGGTTTTGAAATGCGATTCATGTTTACCCTCTTCTTCATAAAGTGTTTTAATTGTCACTTCATAAAGCTCTATCCCCGCCTGCTTAAACTTTAAAAGCATATTGGTTTCATATTCGAAGCGTTCACCCTTTACCTTAAGCAAAAACGGCAAATGCTGAATCGGAAAGCCACGAAGACCTGTCTGTGTGTCAGAAATTTTTAAACCACAAAGGGTTCTGAACACTAATGAGGTTGTCTTATTACCAAAACGGCTGCGTGGGGGCACCTGAGGAAGCGAGAAATCACGACAGCCAAGTATAATTTTATCGCCTTCACGAAGCAAAGCTTCGACGCAATTTTTAACGTCCTCTGGATCGTGCTGTCCGTCACCATCAACAGTAATAACACCTTCAATAGTGTTGGAATATTTAAGAATAAACTTAAATGCAGTTTTAATTGCCGCACCCTTGCCTTTATTAAAGGAATGACGCAAAACGATAAAGTTGTTTTCCTTATCGGTCACAGGAAAATTTTTCTGATGAGCCGCGTCACTTCCGTCGTCGATTATAACAAAATTCTTAAAACCGACTTCTTTTAGACCCTCGATGGTTTTCATAAGCTTTTCATCGGGGTTTAAGGAAGGTATTAAAATACAAATTTTATTAAACATAATAAATCCTCACATATGTGTTATATTGCGTTCAAAAGCGACAGCCGTATCAGCCGTCGCCCCGAAAAAATTATTTTGCTTTGTATTCCTCAACAGCCTTGTGAATTCTGTCCACAGGATCCAACAATCCGCTGATAGAGTGGTCATAATTAAGAGTTTCAATAAGTAAAGCAATGTACTTCGACATTTCAACACTGCAATACCATTCACGTGATAAAAGCTCAGGTGTTTGATAGATAAGATTAGTGGTAAACACCTTATCAATAAGGCCGTTCTTATAATAATCATCAAACTTATCTAAACCGTCAACAAAAAGACCGAAGGTTGAGAAAATAAATATACGCTTTGCGCCACGTTCCTTAAGCTTTGCGGAAATATCAAGCATTGATTCACCGGACGAAATCATATCATCAACCAAAATCAAATCCTTGCCCTTAATATCAGCACCCAAAAATTCGTGCGCTTCAATGGGGTTCTTACCGTTTACTATAACCGAATAGTTACGGCGCTTGTAGAACATACCAAGCTCTAACCCCAACACAGATGAGTAGTAAATACAACGGCTCATACCACCCTCGTCAGGTGAAACAATCATTGTATGTTCACGGTCAAGCTGAATATCAGGAACAGATTTAAGCAGTGCCTTAATCATTTGATAGGTAGCCTGAACGTTATCAAAGCCATCAAGCGGAATTGCATTATTCACACGGGGGTCATGTGCGTCAAATGTAATGATGTTTTTAACACCGATTGAAACAAGCTCCTGCAAAGCCATAGCACAGTCCATTGATTCACGTGCCGTTCTTCTGTGCTGTCTGCCCTCATAAAGCATAGGCATAATAACGGTAATTCTTCTTGCCTTACCGCCAAGAGCAGCGATAACACGCTTTAAATCCTGGAAGTGGTCGTCAGGGCTCATAGGAACGGTTTTGCCGTACATTTTGTATTCAACACTGTAGTTAAAGCAGTCACAAAGAATATAGGCGTCAACGCCACGTGCCGTATGCTTTAAAACTGCCTTTGCTTCACCAGTGCCAAAACGAGGACAATTGGGTTTAACGATATAAGTATCATCTTCATCAGCATTGCGCCATTTTTTAAGATAATGGTCAACCTTGCCTGCGATATCCTCGCAGCCATTCATGCTGATAATTGCCAAATCCCCATACGGTGTATGTTTAAAATCTACTTTTGCCATAACAGACCCCTCCACAATATTAAATTTACTAGTATATAATAACATAAAACTCTCGACAAAAAAAGCCCTTTTTAACAAAAAAATGTATAAACTTTTTGTAATTTAGCCGCTTTTTTCTAAAATAATATACAAAATCTATCAATTTTAAAAAATATATCAAATTTTATTGAAAAATAAAGTGTTTTTTGGTACAATAAATTGAATATCTATTTTGGAGTGAAACATTATGGCAAGGGTTTATCTTTTAGGGCATACCCCCTATCCCGAACATTGTGTGGCTTCTGCCGCAAAGTTGTGCTACAGTTCATCAAATATTGCTGATTTAAGAAACAATTTAACCGATGAAAAAGCAGCGCAGTTTGTTGAAATGCTTAGCGAAATCGGTCACGAAAGTCCGATTGAACACGCAAGCTTTACCTTTGGCATTGAAGGTGTTTCCCGTGCGTTGCTTGCCCAAATTACACGTCATAGAATGGCATCTTTTTCGGTCAAGAGTCAACGATATGTTCGTGAAGGCAGCTTTGAATATGTTACACCGCCTGAAATTGAGGCAGTTCCCGAAGCAAAAGCAATTTATGATGAAATTATGGCAGAGGATCAACGCCGTTATGACACACTTGCCGCAATTTTAAAGGAAAAGCACATTAAAACCTTTATAGCCGAAGGCAAGGATGAAAAAACCGCAACCCGATTGGCGGAAAAAAAGGCGATTGAAGATGCACGTTTTGTTTTACCTAACGCTTGTGAAACTCAAATGGTTATGACAATGAACGCACGGTCTTTGATGAACTTTTTCCGTCACCGTTGCTGTAATCGTGCACAATGGGAAATTAAAAACGTTGCCGACCAAATGCTGGCACTTGTATTACAGGTTGCCCCCAACCTGTTTAAAAATGCCGGTCCATCTTGCGTGAGTGGACCTTGTCCCGAAGGTAAAATGACCTGCGGACACTATAAAGAAATTAAAGAATTTTATGAAGGGCTTAAAAACAATGGGTAAACTTATAGTATTAGAAGGTCTTGACGGTAGCGGTAAATCAACACAGCTTGAATTACTGCCCGAAAACCTTAAAAAAGCCGGTATCGACTGCAAAAAGGTATCCTTTCCGGATTATGATAATCCCTCGAGCACACTTGTAAAAATGTATTTAGCGGGCGATTTTGGTAAAAAGCCGGGCGACGTGAACGCTTACGCCGCTTCGACCTTTTACTGCGTTGACCGATATGCCTCTTTCAAAGCAAACTGGGGCGAATTTTATAATAACGGTGGCACGGTTGTTTCAGGCAGATATACCACCTCAAATGCTGTGCACCAATGCTCTAAATTGCCCGAAAACGAATGGGAAGACTTTTTGAATTGGCTTTATGATTTTGAGTATAACAAGGTTTCAATTCCAAAGCCTGATAAAGTAATTTTCCTTGATATGCCGATTGAGGTTTCTCAAAAGCTTTTATCAAAGCGTTACGAGGGTGATGAAGGTAAAAAGGATATCCACGAAAAGGACACCGAATACCTTGAACGTTGCAGAAAAGCGGCAGTTTTCACAGCAAAGTTTTCTAATTGGGATATTATTCCCTGCGCTAAAGACGGCGAAGCCCGTACGATAGATGAAATTGCAGAAGACGTTTTAAAAGCAGTTTTAGACATTTATAAGGATTAATGCTATGATTTATGTATTTTTAGCAAATGGCTTTGAAGAATGTGAGGCTTTAGCGCCTATTGACATTCTGCGCCGTGCCGGTTTTGATGTAATAACCGTTGGCGTAAGCGGTAAAACCGCTGTCGGTGCTCACGATATACCTGTTATTTGCGATATCACAACCGATAATTTAAAATTTGAAAATCTCGAGGCGGTAGTTTTACCGGGTGGTATGCCGGGAACAACCAACCTTGAAAATGATAAGGCGGTACAAAAAGCCATTGATTACGCAAATAAAAACCATTTGCTTATCGGCGCAATTTGTGCGGCACCATCTATTTTAGGACACGGAAACTATTTAAACGGTAAAAAAGCCACCTGCTTTCCCGGTTTTGAAAAGGATTTATTTGGCGCAACCGTTACCAACGCATCAGTTGTGCGTGATGATAATATCATCACAGCAAAGGGCGCAGGTGTTGCTTTTCAATTTGGTTTCGAGTTGCTTTCTTACCTAAAAGGTGAAGAAATTGCAGAAAATTTAAAAAAGCAAATGATGTTTAAGTGATTTGAGGTTTTTAAATGAAAAAGAAGTTGTTAGTAATTATTTTAAGCGTTGTTGCCGTTGTTCTGGCGGTCGTTATTGGCGTTTCGGCATTTTTTATAGCCGATATGAACGGCGGCAAAAAGGGCAACGATATTGAAATCGAGATTAAGCAAGGCACCTACACCGCAGAAATTGCCGAAATTTTAAAGGATGAAGGCATTATAAATTCTTCGCTTGGCTTCCGTGTTTTTGCAAAGCTTAAAAAATACGAAAGCAAATTTAAATACGGTGTCTATAAGTTCAACACAGGCGACAGCTATGATGAAATCGCCAATAAGCTTATTACACAGGGCGCTAAGGCTAAAACAATTAAGGTGACAATTCCCGAAGGCACCGGCATTAATGATTACGTTAAAAACGTTAACGGTAAAAACGTAACCGTGCCAGGCATTGCTTCCATTTTAGAAAAAGCCGGCGTTTGTCAAAAAGCTGATTTTATTGAAGCGCTCGAAAACGCTACTCTTGACAGCAAGCTTTTAAGCGGCGCAAAGGACAAAAACACCTACTATAAGTTAGAGGGTTATCTCTTCCCCGAAACCTATGAATTTTATAAGCTTGATGATTCTAAGGCTGCCGCAAAATCAGTTGTAGAAAAAATGCTTTCTGAAACCGAAAACCGTATCACAGATGATATGTATAAAAAAGCTGAAAAGCTTGGTTACAGCATGCACGAGATTTTAACAATGGCTTCTATTATTCAGATGGAGGCAGGCGTTGATACAAATTCGCTTCCCAAAATTGCAGGGGTATTCTATAACCGACTTAACAGCCCTAATTTTGCAACTTTAGGTTCTTCCCCAACCTGCTATTACGGTGATTCTTTCGAAAATGATGATGAAAGATATGACACCTATAAAGCAAAGGGCTTGCCGCCAGGACCGCTTTGTTCCCCCGGTATTAAGGCAATCAATGCGGCATTGAATCCCGAAGGCAGTGAATATTTTTACTTTGTAACCGACAAAAACGGCAAGTTTTATTTCCACAAAACCTATGCCGAACAAAATGCAACTATTAACAAATTAAAAAATGACGGAAATTGGATTTATGAATATTTCAACAAATAATGTACCCGAGCTTTTGTGCCCCGCAGGCGATATTACACGGCTAAAAGCAGCGGTTGATTACGGTGCTGATGCCGTTTATCTTGCGGGTGAAGAATTCGGTATGCGTACCGCCGCAACAAACTTTGGTGAAAAAGAGCTTATCGAGGGTGTAAAATACGCTCACGACCGTGGCGTTAAGGTGCACGTAACCTGTAACACAATCCCACACAATAATGAAATTCCCCGCTTACCTGACTTTTTAAAATTCTTAAATGAAATCAAGGTCGACGCCATTATTGCTGCCGATTTAGGCACAATTATGATGGTTAAAAAGTATGCCCCCGACGTTGATTTGCACGTATCTGTTCAATCGGGTATTTGCAATTATGAAACTGCAAATGCATTTTATAACCTTGGTGCAAAGCGTATTGTTTTAGCACGTGAACTATCTCTTAAGGAAATTAAAGAAATCCGTGAAAAAACGCCGAAGGACCTTGAAATCGAAATGTTTGCACACGGTGCAATGTGCGTTTCATATTCTTCACGCTGCCTTTTGTCTAGCTATATGACGGGCAGAGATGCTAATCGTGGTGACTGTGCACAGCCCTGCCGTTGGAGCTATTCTTTAATGGAAGAAAAACGCCCCGGACAGTTCTTTAACATTACCGAAACCGAAAAAGGCACCTACATTTTAAACGCCAACGACATGTGTATGGCCCAGTACCTTGACCAAATCCGTGATGCAGGCGTTGACAGTATTAAAATTGAAGGCCGTGCAAAGTCGCACTATTATGTAGCAGTAACCACTAATGCTTATCGTGGTGCACTTGATTCGCTCAAGGCATCAAACGGTGGATGGTACTGCCCCGATTGGGTTATGGAGGAATTAAATAAAATCAGCCATAGAAACTATTCAACAGGCTTTTATTTTGGACCGCCAACCAATTCCCAAACCTATGCTAATGCAGGCTATGTGCGTGATTATTCGGTTGCCGCTATTGTTGACGGATATGAGAACGGTATGATTATCGCCACCCTTAAAAACAAGTTCTTAAAAGGTCAGGAATTTGACTGCCTTGAGCCACAAAACAAGCCCTTTATCATTAAGGCAGATTTAGTTTATAACGACAAAAACGAGGCGATTGACTCTGCCCCGCACCCGATGATGACAATTAAAATCCCCTTTGACAGACCCGTAAAAGCAGGCTCGCTTTTGCGTATGAAGGCCGATTAAAATTTACACCTCTTGTTAATACTAAACAAGAGGTGTTTTATTATGCAAAACCGCATTTGGTGGCGCTTTTTTGCACGCCGCAGCGCCATTTGTTATTTTGTACTTATTTTACTGTTTTTTGCCGGTTTTTTAAGGGTTGCAGTTATTGCACGAACCGACTATGCAGAGGTTTTAAAATCGCACGGCAGACTAAAGCTTGAAATAACAAATCTTCGTGGAACAATTTATGACTGTAATATGGTGCCGCTCACCAATAGAAAAACCAAAATTATTGCCGCAGTTTCACCCACTAAGCGAGCAAAGGATGCTTTAAAAACCGTGCTTTCAGATAAAGAGTATACCGATTTGTGCGAAAGGCTTGATAGCTCTGATAAGCCGGTACTTTGCGAACTGCCCGAAGAAGTGGTCTGCGACGGTATTATGTGCACAACCGTTTTTTATGATGACGAGCCTGTGCTTTCCCCACATACAATCGGTTATGTCAACAGTGATAACAAAGGCATTAGCGGGATACAGGCTGCATATGACGATTTGCTTTACAGCAAAAATTCGGCATATTTTGCCTATGCTTGCGATGGCCTTGGCAATATTTTAAGCGGTGTTCAGGGTGAGATTTTTAATGATACCTCGGCCGTTGCAAACGGCGTTGTATCAACCCTTGATATCAATATTCAAAACATTATTGAAGAAACGGCAAACCCGCTAACCAAGGGGGCTGTCGTAGTTGCAGAAGCTGACACACTAAAAATCCGTGGCATTGTTTCACGACCAAATTTTGATAATTTGGATATTGCGAATTATTTAAATGACCCGTCTTCCCCACTTTTTAACCGTGCAATCAATAGCTATGCCGTTGGCTCGGCCTTTAAGCCGTGCGTTGCCGCTGCAGCCATTGAAAATAACTTGGGAAATACAAAATACACCTGTATTGGTAATATGCAAATTATCGACCGTTTATTTAACTGTCACGAACGCACAGGTCACGGTTTTATGACACTAGAGTATGCTTTGGCAAACTCCTGCAACACCTATTTCTTTAATTTGGCGCTTAAAACGGGTGGTAGCGGTGTTTATAAAATGGCGGACTCGCTTCACTTTGGTAGAAAAATTAAGCTTTGTGACGGCGTTTATACGGCAAATTGTACTATTCCCCAAAAAGATAAATTACAAAACGAGGCACATCTGGCGAACTTTAGCATTGGTCAAGGTGATTTTACCGCATCTCCCGTTTCAATGCTGACGCTATATTCCGCTATTGCAAACGGTGGTAAATATCATATGCCAAGCCTTGTTGAGGGCACTTATAAGGAGGGTACCTTCACTAAATATAACAGCGGTTATCCCACCAAAGCAATGAATGAAGCTACCGCTGAAAGCTTAAAGAAATATCTGCAAACTGTTATAACCGAGGGTACGGGTGCCGCCGCACTACCGAAAACCGTTACCGCTGCCGGCAAAACCGCAACGGCACAAACAGGCAAGTTTGAAAACGGAAAAGAAATTTTATCGAGCTGGTTTTGTGGCTTTTTCCCTGCTGATAAACCAAAATATATAATTATCGTGTTTTGTGAAAATTCAAGCCTACAAACCGAATCCTGCGCTGAAATTTTTGCAAAAACAGCTGATAAAATTGTCTCCCTTTCTGTTGACAAATATTAACTATAAGTATATAATAATAAAGTATGTTTAAATCTTAAAAAGGAATGTTTTTAAAATGAAATGGACTTCACTTAACGACCTTAGAGAAAGCTATCTTTCATTCTTTGAATCAAAAGGGCATTTGCGCCTTGGCAGCTTTTCTTTGGTACCCAATAACGACAAATCCTTACTGCTCATAAATTCGGGTATGGCACCGATGAAAAAGTACTTTACAGGCGAGGTTACCCCTCCCCGTAACCGTGTTACCACCTGTCAAAAGTGCATCCGCACGCCTGACCTTGAACGTGTTGGTATTACCGCCCGCCATGGCACCTTTTTTGAAATGCTTGGTAACTTCTCGTTCGGTGATTACTTTAAAAACGAAGCTATTCCGTGGGCTTGGGAGTATTTAACCAAAACACTTGAAATCCCCGAAGAACTTCTTTGGCCTTCGGTTTATGAAGAAGATGACGAAGCCTATGCTTTATGGCGTGACGTTATCGGCGTACCCGAAGAACGTATTGTAAGAATGGGTAAAGAAGATAATTTCTGGGAGCATGGTACTGGTCCTTGCGGTCCTTGTAGTGAAATCTATTTTGACCGTGGCGAAAAATACGGCTGTGGCAGCCCCGACTGTAAGCCCGGATGCGATTGCGACAGATATATGGAAATCTGGAACAACGTATTTTCACAGTTTAACAATATGGGTGACGGTACTTATACCGAGCTTGAACATAAAAACATTGATACAGGTATGGGTCTTGAACGTCTTGCTTGCGTAATGCAGGGCGTTGACAATATGTTTGAGGTTGACACAATTAGAAACATTCTTGATAAGGTTTGCGCTATTTCGGGAAAAGTTTATGGCAAAGACCATTCTACCGACGTTTCTATTCGTGCTATTACCGACCATGCACGTGCCGCAACCTTTATGATAAGCGATGGTATTATCCCTTCAAACGAAGGTCGTGGTTACGTTTTAAGACGTATTATCCGACGTGCTGTACGTCACGGTAAGCTTATTGGTATCAACCGCCCCTTCTTTATGGAGCTTTGCGATACCGTTATTAACGAAAACAAATCGGGCTATCCTGAGCTTATCGAAAAGAAAGAGCTTATTACAAAGGTTATCACTAACGAAGAAGCATCCTTTAACAAAACCGTTGACCAAGGTCTTTCAATGCTTGAAGCCCTTACCAAAAATGGAGGTATGCTTTCGGGTGAGGATGCATTCAAGCTTTACGATACCTACGGCTTCCCTGTTGATTTAACTAAAGATATTCTTGCCGAAAAAGGCATGACCCTTGATGAAGAAAAGTTCAAGGCTTGTATGGATGAACAGCGCCAAAAAGCAAGAAATGCACGTAAGGCATCTGACGGCGAAAGCTGGAAATCGAATGATTTGACCTTTGAAAATATTGAAGCTACCGAATTTTTGGGCTATACCGACAACAAGTGTGATGCCAAGGTTTTAGACATTGTTGTTGAAGGCGAACACACCTTAACAGCAACAAGCGGTAACAAAGCAATTATTGTTTTGGATAAAACCGTTTGCTATGCTGAAAGCGGCGGTCAGGTTGGTGACAGCGGTGTTATTACTGCTGACGGCTTTACCTTTAACATTTACGACGTTAAGAAGAATTCAAGCGGTATTTTCACCCACTTTGGTACTGTTGAAAACGGCGAAATTGCGGTTGACAGCGCTGTTAGTGTTGAAATTGATAACGTTAAGCGTGCGGCTATCCGCCGTAATCACACAGCCGCCCACCTTTTACAGGCAGGTCTTCGTGCTGTACTTGGCACTCACGTTGAGCAGGCAGGTCAGCTTGTAAACGAAAAGGCAGTTCGTTTTGACTTTACCCACTTCTCTGCCCTTTCAAGTGATGAAATCGCAAAGGTTGAAGCATTTGTAAACAACGCTATTTTAAGCGGTATTGAGGTTATGAATAAAGAAATGCCTATTGCTGAAGCTAAAAAGCTTGGCGCAATGGCGCTTTTCGGTGAAAAATATGGCGAGGTTGTTCGTGTTGTTGCAGCGGCCGATACTTCGGTTGAGCTTTGCGGCGGTACCCACGTTGACAACACCTCAAAAATCGGTCTTTTCCACATTGTGAGTGAAAGCAGCGTTGCCGCAGGTGTTCGCCGTATTGAAGCGGTTACAGGTAACGGCGTATTAAACGTTTTATATAACAACATAGCACTTGCAAATGAAACCGCAAGCATTATTAAAGCACAAAACGCAAATGAAATTGCAAAGCGTGCTACCGCTGTTATGGCAGAGCTTAAAGAAACACAGCGCTTGCTCGAAAAAGCCGAAGCCAAGCTTGCCGGCGGTAAGCTTGATGATATTTTAGCTAAAGCAGTTATGGTTGACAGCATTAAGGTTGCAGTTGCCAAAATTGACGGCACAGCTGACGATTTACGCAAAATGACCGACACTGTAAAAGCTGAAAATGATGACACCGTTATCGTTTTAGCTGCTGTAAACGGTGAAAAGCTAACCTTCTGTGCGGCTTGCGGCAAAACAGCAGTTGCAAATGGTGCTCACGCCGGTAACTTAGTTCGTGAAATTGCTAAAATTTGCGGTGGTAACGGCGGCGGTAAGCCCGACAGCGCAATGGCAGGCGGTAAAGATGCTTCTAAAGTAGAAGAAGCACTCGGCAATGTTCCCGCTATTTTAAAGGAGATGCTTAAATAAATGAACGATTGTTTATTTTGCAAAATAATAAAGGGTGAAATCCCCTCTACAAAGGTTTACGAGGACGAATTCGTTTATGCTTTTTTAGATATCGACCCTCAAGCACCTTTCCATGCGGTAATAGTTCCAAAAATTCACATTAAATCTACAGATGAAATTAGCGGCGAAAACAGTATGTATATTGCTAAAATTTTTGAAGCGGTTGCAAAAATTGCAAAATATGAAAATTTGGAAAACGGTTACCGTGTTGTAAACAACTGTGGTGTTGATGGCGGTCAGACCGTTGGTCACATTCATTTTCATCTATTAGCAAGAAGAAATCTTCAGTGGCCTCCCGGCTGATAAATTTTAAGGAGATAATAATATGTCTGAATTTTACACTTTAAAAATTGCAGGTCTTGAAAGAAAGCTTGAAAAATTCCCTGTAAGCGATAAATTGGATATTGCAGCTTTCATTATTTTTGGTGACGTTGAGCTTACAGTTAAGGCAAGCGAGGAATTGCTTAAAAAGCTCCCCGAATTTGACGTCATCATTACACCCGAAGCAAAGAGTATTCCCATTGCTTACGAAATGTCACGCCAATCGGGTAAGCCTTACATAATTGCACGTAAGGGTGTTAAGGTTTATATGCGTAACCCGCTTTCTGTTTCGGTTAATTCAATCACCACACAGAACGAACAGCATTTATACCTTGGCGAAACCGAAGTTAATATGATTAAGGGCAAAAAGGTGCTTATCGTTGATGATGTTATCAGCACCGGTGAATCACTTACCGCAGTAAGAAACCTTATTACTGCTGCAGGCGCTATTGAAGCCGCTTCTTGTGCATTCTTAGCTGAGGGTGATGCTGCTGACCGTGATGATATCATCTTCCTTGAAAAGCTTCCCCTTTTCTTTAAATAATTTACTTTAAAATTAAAAACCTCGTGGATTTCTCCACGAGGTTTTATTTTGCTTTAATTATGCAATTTTCTTTTTGTTAAAGATTGCAAGTGCAAGTGCGATACCGCCGCTAATAACCATTAGCATAAACCAAACTGCTATATTGACTGTATCATTAGTCTGCGGAATTTCAGGGGTAAAGGTGTTTTCAAAAACTGCCTTATCAACCTTGCCATCAGCATTGCTGTAAACAATCTCAACCTCGAACAAGCCTTCGCCGCCGTCCTTAACGATTACGGTTACGGTATATTCGGTAGCATCGTAAGTGAAGCCCTTAACCTTTTCATTTAATTCCTTAATAGTATAAACGTAAGTGCCTGCTTCGGTAATATTAAGCTTTGAGAAAACAACCTTGCCATTCTTATCGTTCTTAACGCTTTCAATAAGATTGTCGTCTTTATCGTAAAGCTCAAAGGTAAAGTCATCACCCTTAAGCTCGGCGCCGTTAAGGTTCTTTTCAGCTTCGATGGTGATATCGGTCGGGTCGATTGTATAGGCATTGTTAAATACAACTGCATCTTCAACCTTGCCGTTTACAGTAGCACCATCAACCTTAACCTCTGCTAAAAGCTGACCTTCGCCATTGTCAGTAACAATAACTTCAATCTGATATATGTGCTTATCGGTTGTAATACCCTTGCCGTCAAGCTCATCTTCAACTATTACGTAACGATATGTGCCAACAGCTGTAAAGGTCATTTCGGTAAAGGTAATGATACCGGTAGCATTGTCAATCTTCACAAGCTTAAAGTTGTCATCTAAAACCTTGATTTGTGCGAAGTTGGGACCTGCTTCATAAAGGTCAAACTTGAATTCGCCGTCAACAATTTCTCTGCCCGAAAGCTTTTTGGTGGCTTTAAGGGTTACCTTAACTTCTTTTGCAGCGTAAAGGTTTTCGAATTTAACCTTATTAGCAATATCAGCAACTGCGGTTTCAACATCATCAACGTAAAGCTTATAATCATAATAACCGTCTAAATCAGCATCAGCAGATACAACAACCTTTATTGCATAAACCTTTGTTGAATAGGTCACGCCACCCAAGTTACCCTTAACTTCTTTAACGGTATAGTTATAAGTTCCAACAGCATCAAACTTTAACGCATCGAATACTACCATACCATTGGCATTGTTCTTCTTGGTGTCAATTAAGGTGCCATCTTTATAAAGCTGGAAGCTGAATTCGCCGTTTACAATATCTCTGCCCGAAAGCTCTTTCTTAGCGGTAATAATGATTTCCGCATCGTCAGGGGTATAAACGTTATTGAATTCTGCAACGTTCACATTGGCATTGCCAAGCGAATACACAACAGACTTATCAAAATATCCCTTACCCATATTGTCTGCAATGGTAACTGTTACGGTATATTCCCTATTATCATAAGTAATATACTGTGAATTACCCGCAATTTCTTTTATTGTGTAGGTATATGTGCCTGCCTTATTATAGGTGAGCTTTTTAAATACAACCTTACCGTCTGCACCGTTCTTTGCAGTATCAATTTGAACACCGTTTTCAAAGAGTGCAAAGGTAAATTCGTTAGCGGTAAGATTCTTGCCGCTTAAGGTCTTGAACGCTTCAAGAGTCACGTCAATAGGCTCAACTGTGTACTTATTGTTAAATACGATTGCATCTTCAATATTACCTGTAACAGTTGCGCCGTCAACCTTGATTTCAGCAACAAGCTTGCCTTCGCCATTGTCGGTAACAATTACAGTAATTTCATATTTATGCGTATCAACCGTGATACCTTCACCGTTTACTTCATCTTCCAAGATAACAAAGCTATAAGTTCCGGTTGTGCCAAAGGTCTGATTTGCGAAAGTAATAATACCTGTATTAGCATCCTTCTTAACAACAAGCCTGTTATCATCAATAAGCTTATCGAGCGAGAAGTCAGACTTAGCGCTGTAAAGGTCGAACTTAAATTCACCATTTTGAAGCTCACGGCCTGTCAGCTTCTTTGTAGCCTTAAAGGTAACGCTTACCTCATCTGCCGCATAGGTGTTTACAAACTTAATGGCATTTTTAATATTTGTTGTTTCGTTATTATCGATATAAACAACCACATCAAGCTTGCCATCATTATTTGCATCATCACTTACAACAACCTTAACAGCATAAGCCTTGGTATCATATTCGATACCGCCCAAATTGCCCTTCTTTTCCTTTACGGTATAATTGTAAGTACCAACTTCATCAAAGGTCAATTTTTCAAATGCAAAATCACCGTTTGCTCCGTTGGTTGCGTCATCAAGTAAGGTATTGCCGTTGTAAAGCTCAAAGGTGAACTCGCCAGACTTAAGGTCTCTGCCATCTAATACCTTGTTACCCTCAATTACAACTTCGGCAGCGGCGGGGTTATAAATGTTTGTAAAGGTTAGGTTAACACCCTGTGAGGTGTTATTTTCATAATCAACCAAAGCGGTGATTGTACCGTCAAGATTATCAACGATTCGTATTGTTACGTCGTAAACTACGGGGTCATAGTTCATACCCAAAAGTTTGTCTTCAGGTACAATTTCCTTAATTTTAAAGTTATACGATTTGCCAACAACGGTTGCGGGGAAAGAAAGATTAATTGAAGTCTTACCGTTTGCATCAGTCGGGAGCGAGGTTACAATGGGTTCGGTACCATCAGTAGTAAATAAACCGAAAATGTAACCGTCTTTACCTTTACCTGTGCCAGCATTATCAACAACGGTTTTATCAATGCTTATAACAAGCTCATCAGCGCCGGTTGGTGCATAAACGTTGTTAAAGTCGATATCAACAACATTAACACCATTTGACTGACTAACCACAGCCGGTGCGGTAGCAGTAACGGATGAAACCTCTAGCTTACCGTCCATAGTAGCATCGGTTACAACAACGCTGAAATAACGATAGAACTCGTCATAAGTCACACCACCGATTTTATCAGTAGGTATAACCTCATACACACGGAAATTATAGGTTCCAGCCTTGGTTAAAACAATATTCTTAAGGTCAGCATCGTTTGCAAAATCAAATTTATAATCTTTAGAAGCATTGCTAAAGCTTACTTTACGGGTATCCCCAAGTGCAATCCACTCGGCGCCATTTTGCATTTCAAGTACGAATTCAAATTCGTCCCCTGCTTTCCAATCACGGCCATTTAAAATTTTGGTGCCCGTCACAACCAAAGCAGGATTAACAGCATCGGGTGTATAATCGTTAATAAAGTGCGCCGTTGCAACAACTGTGTTTTGTGCAGTTATTTCAACCTCATTCTGCTGAGGCGCAAATCCCGCAGGTAAACTATCTACAATTTCATTGACAACATAAACGCCTTCAGCAAGACCTGAAATCGTATGTGATTGACCAGCCTTTATTTTAAAGGTTTGCCGTGCAGAATAATTGCCTTTGGGGTAAACCTCAAATTCAAATTCGTGATCGGTATTATAAGGAATATTTGCATCATGGTTTACTTCCTTGGAAACAACGATTGTACCATCGTTAACAACAAGAGTATTTTCAAATTCTATAGTAACGAGTTTATCGGCAACAATAGTTGTATTAATTCCATTAGATACAGTTGAAAGCTTAACATCATCAACCGTAAGTTTACTTACCTTGTATTCGCCGTTAATTTGTTCCTCCATATAGATAACAGAGCCTGCATCTATACCGAGTAGATAAACCGACTCGTTCGCTTTTAATTCAACAGTCAGCTTGCCGCCGCTCACCTTAGGCTCTACTTTCTTAATATTGCCGTTAACATCCTCATGATAAATGATTGTGGTCGAAAGATCAAAGCCGTTACTTTCAATTTCAAAAGTAAACGCCTCGGTTGTGCCAAAAAGTGTATCGTCTACAACTTTCGAAAGCTTAATACCTTGAGGTATATCAACTGCGATACGACCATTATTACCAAGGAACGAGCCAACGTGAATATGGCTGTGTGTGGTTTCGGTTTGAATTACAGGATAACGAACATAGTCAAGTGTTCCTGTGCTGTTTTTAGACTTTTCAAGATTATATGGCTCAAGCACACGGTGAACAGTACCTGCAGGAACGTCCCAGCTATTGTCGGCATTTTTGCAATCATCAGTTAATGCCTTAATAGTTTCATTTGACATTGCTTCATATTTCCACTCAATTTTAGCAGGTGTTTTACCTTCAATGGTTAAACCATTGCCAACAAACACACCATATTTACGGAAATAGGTTCTGCCATCACTTGTTGTGGGCTTTGCGCCCTTATAAAGCTCATAACCGTTACCGCTTTCAACATAAACGGCGGTTTCTTCGGAATAATAATATCTTTCGTTTTGAGCAGATGGAGCGAAGAAAACCAACGTATTATGTGAATTGTTGGGGTTTTGATGGGTTAATTCATCATCATCCCACCAGTTGGTATAGAAATAATATTTTCCGTCATCTGAAACACCGTCATTATTTTCATCAATAATGTGTGCTTTCTTATCGGTTACCATTTCATTAAGATTAATAGGATTAATTCCTTCAAAAAGACCAACTTCAAAAACAAGGCGAATAGGATCAGCAGGGTTATATTGAATGCTGATATCGGTTGCTTCCTCTAACGAGTCACCCGTAAGATTGATTTCATAAGTAGTAACCGGAATTAAGGATGCGGGTATACGCCAAATAACAGAGGTATTACCATCAGAAATACGGGTGTGCACCTGTGTTGAAATATACATAAGATTTGTATCAGTATATTCACCCTTTATAGCACCCAATAGACCATATGATTTATTAATATATACCGCTTTCACACCGTTAATTTCGGGAATATCCTCAGCGGTATGGCCATCGTGCCAGTGGCCCATAAAATTGCCGTCTTCATCAGCATACCAACCAATGTAGTTCGACCACTTACCATCCCACGCACGAAGCTGATATGTGTTGTATGCGCTATTAATAAGGTCACGTGCAACTCTTACGTCGGTTATACCGATACGTTGCTGCACAGCCCATACAAGGTTGTTGCCCAAATCGGAATAGCTGCCGTCGGGATTAAAGAATACACTATCATCGCCCGTAAAGTTTTCTGCAAGGTGCTGACCTGTATAGAAGGTGTTACCAAGCATAAGCCCCTTTACGTCCTTAACGTCCATATAGTGACCTATATCGTCCACAAATTCAACGTAGCCTTCATGGTCGTGCAAACCATTTTGAACAAGTGTGGGATAATATAACGACTGAATAATAATCTGTTTTACAATCGCATCAAACGCTGCTGTAAGCTCATTAGCGTTACTTGCGGGGAAATATTTGCTTACGTAATTCTTTTGCTCAACCGAGCTAATTTCACTAATCTTTCTAACCGAGGTATTGTTGCCGTTCGAATTCCTGTCAAAAATCATATTTGATCCGTTTTCGGTTGCAACGTAATCTTCCCAAAGCTCATCTGTAGTATCAAATGCTTTCGGATCCAAAACTGCGCTAGAAAGTGATTGATTGTTTTTGCCAAGACCCAAAGTATAGAATAACGGTTTGGCGGCTTCATAATGTCCGTCAACCTTATTTAACACATATGCCGAAGTAAGCTGATTAACAAAATCAATGGCGTCCTGCAAAGTGCTGTCATTAACGGTTGTGCCGTCACCTAAATTAGATGTGCCTAAACCAACGGTATTATTGTTATTATTTAAGCCCGCAAAATTGTTAGTGGCAGCGGTGGGCAAACCGTCAGACATTAAAACAAAAATAGGTGTGCGTGCTGCACCTGCTTGATGCTGACCATCAGGTATAACCGTTTCGGTCTGCGCTATAAATTCCTCATAAGCAAAGAATACACCGTTTTGAATATAAGTACCGCCGTTAACGTTCTTCGAAGTGGTAGGCATGGTTCTGTTTTCAGAATTCTTAACGTTGCCGTTCACCTGAACACTATTTCCGCTTTGGATGATAAACTTACCTCTGTTATTACCGGATGTGGGTGCGGTATAACGATCAAGCGGTAATAAAAGTGTTGCAGTATTACCCGAAGAATTTCCCTGCTGCGAACTGCCCGAATATAAAACAATACCAACACGGTTATGTCTGTTAAGAGCAAGCAAACGGTTTAACGCATCGTTGGTCGCAGCAACAAGCTCGTCAACATAACCGCTATTGCTCATCGAAGCCGAAACGTCAAGCACAAGCATTGTATCGGTTGGTGTATAAGAATAACCAACAATAGATTTATTAGATGCTAAAGCCGACAACGCAACAATAAAATTATGCTTGTCATCCTTCATTGTAAGATTATAAGCGTTGCCGTTTGCATCAACTAGGCTTCCAAGACCGTTTGGATTTGTAAAAACCGATTTATCAGTCCAAACGCTACCGGCATGCTCTGTGCTGTCGTGTGGAAAAAGTTCCTGCCAAGAATTAAAGGTGGAGGGGTCTACCGTGCGTAATTCATCGCTGTCTGCCGCCAAAATTGGAATTAGCATAAGCGGTAATGACACAAGCACCACCATTACTGATAAAATAATTGCTAATGTTTTTTTGGAAAGCTTTTTAATTTTTGTCATCAAACTTACCTCTTTTCTGGGGATTAGTCATTTCGGTGACCGTTCTTTTCGTATATGCGTCTTTCAAAATAGTTGTATAAGTCATTAACAGTATCATTCGCTATTTTCGAAAAATCAAATTGTATAATAAACTTAAAAACCGAATTTATAGTTTCTTCATCAATATTGAAAATACGCAAGGTCGTTTCGATATATCTTTTCGCTTTTTGCTTTTTCGTAAAGTACATATTACAAGGCACTGTTAAATATCCACGCATTATACCGCCCGTTGCGATTTCAAGCTCATAAAAATCTTTAAAGTCAAGTTCAGGAAAACGGTCACCAAAAACACGTTTTAATGCCTCGGCATTTACTTCTTTAATATAGTCCCAAGTTTTAGGAATTGAATAAACCGTGGTGTATAACTCACGTATATTCTCATTTATTTCGGCAATGTAAAGCTGAAGTACTTTTTCAAAACAATACATAAACAGCTTGTCATCTGTTATGCCTTTAAGCTTTTCTACAGCTATTTCTCGCTGTCTTTCGATGACATAACCAATTAGTTCTGCAATTATTGCCTCTTTGGTTTTCATTTCGTAATAAATTGAGTTTTCAGAAACTCCAGATTCAATAGAAATTTCTTTTACCGAAGTATTAGAAAACCCTTGTTTCATAAACAACTCTGCAGCTGCCAAAACTACACGGTCACGCACGCTTAAGGTCGCTCTCACCGTTGGCATGTAAATCACCTCGCTTGATTATTGGCTCAAGTTTAAATTAATGTTTAAGTTAAAGTACACTTGAAAGTTTAGTTTATTGTAACATTAAAGTGAAATTTTGTCAATATTTTTTAGAAAAATATGTCAAAATTGTAATTATTTTAAAAAATAAAAAGTGATGCGATTTCTCGCATCACTCAAACTCTTTCAAATGCCTGTTCAATTCGCCAATTGGTAGACCAACAATGTTAAAATAATCTCCACGTATTTCCTTAACTAACAAAGCACCTTTTGCCTGAATCCCGTAACTGCCCGCCTTATCATAAGGCTCATCAGTATCAAGATAGGCGTTTATCTCCTCTTCCGAAAGGTGATAAAACTCAACCTCACTTCTAACCGAAAAGCTTACACACTTATCCCCTTTTACAATCGCACAGCCTGTAATAACAATATGTGTATTACCAGAAAGCGCTTTAAGCATTCCGTAGGCGTGCTGTCTATCATTCGGCTTGCCAAGAATAAAATCCCCAAGAAAAACCGAGGTATCAGCACCAATAACAACATCATTAGGATAATCCTTCGCAATATCGAGCGCCTTGATTTTAGCAAGATATTCAGGACTGTCATACGGCTCAATTTCGTCAGGCACAATTTCCTCAACGTTTGATGGTATTACCGTGAAATCCTCAGTAATCACCGAAAGAAGTTCCCTTCTACGTGGTGACTGCGAAGCTAAAATATAACTCATTTATCCCACCCCATTAATCCATCATTAAATATTGAACGCATATAACGGCTATCAAATACGTCGCCTTCTGCAAGCTCAAGCATAATACCGTTAATAATGACAGAATCCTCATCCTGCCAATAAATATTTGCACTCGATACATTCGTCTGCCAAAAAATATTATTAGTCTTTCCGTTTTTAGTTTGTGTAATTCTTACACCGTTGCCTATGTCTGTTTCAACAACATATACCTTTAATTCACTGACACCGCTCGGCGAATAAACCGAACGCTTGTACTCACCGCTCGGTACGTCAGAAATATCAACATACACATTATCAAGCACAAGATATGCCGAATTAATAACTATAACTAAAAAAGCAAGACCATAAAAACAAAGGAAAAATATACTCTTTTTCACCTTAAACACCTGCCACAAACGACGGAAGATTGTCATCTATAAGTTTTTGAATTTTTTCGTTATAATCCTTTATAGCCACCTCGGAATGAACAACATAATTCATTATAAAGTAAGGAAGCGTAAAAATTAAGGGTATAAAGAAAAATGAAAGAATTAGCCAAAAAATCAAGCTAAACAACAAAAATATAAAATCAGTAAGCGAAGCCTTTGAAATAACAGCAGACATATGCAGAGCTTCATCTATGTCCATTTCATCATCGACTATAATTAAAATCGGAGAAAGGTAAAACCTAAGCATTGAAGCGATAACCAACACCGCACCGATAGAAGAAAAGAAATCAACAAGGTGAACCAAATGCTGTGACCACATCGGTATGGGCAGCTTTAAAAAGTCGTATAATTCGGGGCTTGAAATAACATATAAAATTATTGCAGGTATATAAAAAGCTACCGCAAACATTAAAAGGCGTATTGATAACATAAAACAAAGTTTTATTGCTTTATGATAACATTTAATACTTGAAAAATAATAAAACACAGTCGCCGGTGTTTCGGTCAAACCGCTGTGCATACGCCAAAATAATCGAAGCACACCAAGCGCAAGCGGTCCGCAAAGTAAAACGGTTAAAAGCGCAAGAATAAAGCTTGCTGCAACGTTACCAAGCACTATGCTGAAAACCCATGCAATATTATCAATTATTAAAAACGAAACCAGTACTGTCAAGGCAGAAAAAATTGCAATAAGCCAATTACCGCCAAGTGACTTTTTCGCTTGTGATTTAACACCTGATATGCTAGTTGTCATATCATTTCTCCTTTAATATACTGCTAACAGTGTAGCATTAAAATAGATACAATTAATTAAATAATTGTTAATTTTGCAAATCCTGCCATGATTTTTTTAGTACCAACCTTATCAAAAGCAATTTCCAACAAAGTATCGTTACCCATTGGTGTTGTAGATAAAATCATACCAACACCAAATGTGTTATGCTTAACCGACATAGCAACCTTATAAACCGAGTCGGTTTTGTTTTTGGTTGTATCTTTAATAAATGACGATTTATTTGCCGAAGTAGCAGCAAATGTCGGTGCAGGTGCCACATAGCTGTAAGAGCGCTGATTAACACCCGAGGAATTGCATAATTCAAGCGGAATTTCCTTTAAAAAGCGTGATGGCAAATTACGGTTTGTACGGCCGTAAAGCATACGCAGTGAAGTGTTTGAAACAGTCAAGCGCTTTTTAGCACGAGTAATCGCAACGTAACAAAGACGGCGTTCCTCTTCAATTTCACTCATACCGCCCGCAATCGACTGATCACCAGGGAAAATTCCCTCTTCCATACCGACAAGGAAAACGTTTTCAAATTCAAGGCCCTTTGCCGAATGCACCGTCATTAAAACAACCTTGTCGTTATCACTTTCCAAACCGTCAATATCGCTTATAAGGGCAATTTGTTCCAAAAACTCTGCCAAAGTCGGGGCATCGTTTTCAAGCTCGTATTGTAAAATGTTCGAAGAAAGTTCCATAACGTTTTGCAGACGGTCTCTTCCCTCTTCACCCTCGAGCTCAAGCATTGTTTTATAGCCTGTAACCTCAATCACACGCTCAAAAAGTTCACTAATTGAAGCTTCCTCGGCATATTCACACAAACCGTTAATCATATCGCAAAAGCCCTTGAGCTTTGCAGCAGAACGGTTAAGGGCGGCATATTCGTCAGCATTGCTGATAACCTCAAATATCGAAACTCCCAATTCACGTGCAATTTCGGCAGCGTGATTAACGGTAGTGTCACCGATAGAACGCTTCGGCTCGTTAATTATACGGCGCAAACGCACGTCATCACGATTGTTGTTTATAAGCTGTAAATACGCCAAAACATCCTTAATTTCCTTGCGTTCATAGAACGCCATACCACCAATAACCTTGAAAGAAATACCCGAACGTGTAAAGGCGTTTTCCATTGCGTTTGACTGCGCATTAATACGGTAAAGCACCGCATTATCAGAAAATTTGCCGCCCTTTCTAACGTTGTCTAAAATCGTATCGGCAACAAAACGGGCTTCTTCTCTTTCATCATAAGCGGTATGCATTGTGATTTTTTCGCCATCGCCGTTATCGGTCCAAAGGGTTTTGCCCTTTCTGCCACGATTGTTTTTAATAACCTCATTTGCGGCATTTAAAATATTAGAGGTAGAACGGTAATTCTGTTCAAGTCTAATTACCTTAGCATCCTTATATTCATCTTCAAAATTTAAAATATTTTCGATTGTAGCGCCACGGAAGCGATAAATACTTTGGTCATCGTCACCAACAACACAAATATTATTCTTTCCCCCCGCTAAAAGCGAAACCAAAACGTATTGTGCATGGTTAGTGTCCTGATATTCATCAACACAAACGTAACGGAATTTGTTCTGATAATATTCCAAAATATCATCATTTTCACGCAGTAAACGAACTGTATTAACAATCATATCGTCAAAATCCATCGCATCGATTTCATAAAGACGCTTTTGGTAATACTTATAAAGCTGTGCCACAAGCTTTGTGCGGTATTCATTACCCGCCTGTGCTTCGTACTCTTCTGGGGTTAAAAGCTCGTCCTTGGCGGAAGAAATAAGCGACAAGGCATATTTCACCGGCACGAACTTATCATCAATACCGTGTTGCTTCATAATATCCTTTAAAAGACGTTTTTGGTCATCGGTATCGTACACTGTAAAATGTGAGGTGTAACCCAAACGATCGGCATTATATCTTAAAATTTTGCCGCAAACAGAATGGAACGTGCCTGCCCATATATCATTTGCATCATCGCCCAATTTATCAGCAATACGTTCTTTAAGCTCGCCCGCAGCCTTATTTGTAAAGGTTATTGCCAAAATTTGCCAAGGCTTTGCGGGAAAATCGGCAAAAATACCGTCGGGAACAAAATCGGTAACGCCGTTTATATAATCTTCGCCCGCTTTAATATCCTCATCAGTAAGGTTTGGAATATATGCACTGTTATAGCCGTTACCGAATTTAACAAGATTTAAGATACGGTTTACAAGAACGGTGGTTTTACCGCTGCCTGCACCCGCAAGTACCAAAACAGGACCGTTTACTGTTGTAACGGCTTCAAATTGGCGGTCATTCATACGGCCGAAATATTTCTTAATTACCTTTTTGCGAAGGTCGATAAAATTCATAAAAATTTTCTCCCAAACTAATAAAAAAAGCGCCATTTTGGACGCAGAATATTCTACAATTTATAATACTATTTATCACGCAAAATGTCAACAAAATAAAAACCTTGTCAATTCGCAAATTATATGGTATAATCTATGTACAAATTTCGAAAGGAAGTTTAAAATGGCAGGTTTTAGAAGAAGTCTTTTCGGCTTCAATACTGATGACGTTTTAGAATATATCGAAAAAACCCACAAATCATTTTCTAAAAAGCAGGATGCTTTGAATCAAAAAGCCGACAGCTTGGCAAAAGATCTTGAGCTTTCTAAAGAACAGTATGATAATTTAATGGCTGAAAAAGCAATCGTTGATGAAAAGCTTAACGCCTTTATGGAAAAATATGATGAAATCGAAAAGCTTTCGGAAAATATTGGCAAGCTTTATTTGGTTGCACAGGCTAATGCGCAAGCCGTTATGAAAAATAGCGAAAGCAGTCTTAACATTTCAAATGCGGAAGTTGAAAAGAATTTAAATTCCATTGACGAAGCACACGCTTCTTTGGATGAAATCCGTGCAAATATTGTTAAGACCTCTGAAGACTTTGTAAATGAGCTTGACGAGCTTATACAGTCCCTTGTTGACACTAAGGATAAAATCACAGGCAACAATAAAGAAGCTAACGAAGCCATTGATGATTTTGATAAATTTTACAACTCAATAGTAAAGTAATAATTAAAGCGGTTCAAATGAACCGCTTTTTTATATGTATTTTTGATTTTGTTTTGAATTAACCCCAAGCACACCGCCAATTAATGATAAAAGCATTACTATTATTAGTTTAAAAAGTGTATTAACCGTGAAAATATCCTTACTTGCCATAAGGCTTAAAAGCGTTATCAGAATAAAGGTTACCCCACCGATAATACTGCCGACAAGCATTCCCCTTTGTCCTACTTTTTTAGCAGCATAAAGTGACGCCGCCATAGTGCCAATCCCTAAAGAAATTGTTGCAAAAAGCGGTGAATACTGATAGCCGCCCTCTAAAAAATATAGTATTGTAGCAAACAAAAACATTGCCGCAACGGTGGTAAGTACCTCAATAATTAAAACTTTAAGCAAAAATATATAATCAATCTTTTTAGGCATAAAACAAGTCCCTCCCGATAAAGTCTATTCGGAAGGGACAATTTTTATAACTTATTTTTTAGCCGCATCATCATGAACTGTAAGATTCTGCTGCAAAGCCCAACGAGCAACTGTCAACTTGCTGCGGTCAGCTTTAGATTCAATAACCATGCTGTCTTCCTTCAAAGAAATAACACGACCATAAATACCGCCGATGGTAATAACTTCATCACCGATCTGCAAATTTTCACGCATTTTTTGTTCTTCTTTTTGCTTTTTGCGGTTTGGGCGAATAAAAATAAAGTACATTGCACCGAAAATTACAGCGTATACCACAACCAACAAAATCATATTCATTCCGCCGGCAGGGTTCTTATCAGCAAGAGTTAAAAATTCATAATTCATTGTAAAACTTCCTCCAATTTAAATATCAAATGGTATTATACCCTAATTTCCAGAAAAAAGCAAGTGCTATATTCTTTTGGAATAAATAATTTCCTTTTCACGCTTAAATTCTGCAAATCGGCCCTCATCCAAAGCGTTACGGATATCCTCCATAAGATGATTATAAAACCACAAATTATGCATAACCAAAAGGCGTTGCGAAAGCATTTCCTCGCTTTTTAAAAGGTGTCGGATGTATGCACGGCTAAAGCTCTGACAAACAGGACAGCCGCAATTTTCATCAATTGGGCGCATATCGTTTTCATATTTTTTATTATTGATATTAATAATGCCCTCACTTGTAAAGAGATGTCCGTGGCGGGCGTTACGGCTTGGCATTACACAGTCAAACAAGTCAACCCCACGCTCAACTGCATTTAAAATATTTGCAGGGGTGCCAACACCCATTAAATAACGTATTTTATTTTGCGGCATATGCGGTGTTACCTTTTCGATTATGTCATACATAACTTCAGCCGGTTCACCTACTGCAAGACCGCCAATAGCATAACCGTCTAAATCTAAATCGGCAATTTCTTTCATATGATTAACACGTAAATCCTCATAAGTGCAGCCTTGATTTATGCCAAAAAGCATTTGCTCGGGGTTGATTGTATCCTCTAGAGAATTTAGTCGAGCCATTTCTGCCTTGCACCTTTTCAGCCAACGTGTTGTGCGTTCGCAAGAGGCTTTAGAGTAGCTGTAAGCTGCGGGATTTTCAACACACTCATCAAATGCCATTGCAATGGTCGAGCCCAAATTTGACTGAATTTGCATGCTTTCTTCTGGTCCCATAAAAATGCGCTTACCGTCAACGTGGGAAGCAAAGGTTACGCCCTCTTCCTCAATTTTACGAAGCGAAGAGAGTGAAAAAACCTGAAAACCGCCGCTGTCGGTCAAAATCGGACCATCCCAAGTGGTGAATTTGTGAAGTCCGCCACAATCTTTTATAAGCTTATCACCGGGGCGCACGTGTAAGTGATAGGTATTTGAAAGCATTACCTGACATCCAAGGGTTTTAAGGTCCTCTGCCGAAACAGCACCCTTGATTGCGCCACAGGTTGCAACGTTCATAAATGCAGGGGTTTGCACAGTGCCACGGTTTGTCTGAAACTCACCTCGGCGAGCACCATTTTTATCGCTAATTAATTTATACATCAAATTACTCCTATTATAAAATAATCATCGCATCTCCGAAGTTTACGGGATATGTGAATAAGATTTTTATAATCCGTCGGCGAAGCCGACACCTTAACTCTTCACTATTCACTTTTCACTATTCACTGTATAAAGGACATCGTCCTTTATACTATGAGCATCGCATCGCCGAAGCTAAAAAATCTATATTTTTCTTTAACGGCTACATTATAAGCATTCATTGTTTTTTCATAACCCGCAAAGGCAGAAACAAGCATTATAAGTGTGCTTTCGGGCAAATGGAAGTTAGTGATTAAACCGTCCATACACTTAAAGGTATAACCGGGGTAAATGAAAATTGAGGTGTCATCGCTACATTCTTTAATTTCACCGAATTTTTGCATTGCACTTTCAACTGTGCGACAGCTTGTTGTGCCAACGCAAATCACCCTGCCACCGTTTTGCTTGGTTTTATTAATAATATCGGCATTTTCCTGTGTGATGGAATAATGCTCGCTGTGCATTTTATGCTCGGTTACATTATCAACCTTTACAGGGCGGAAGGTACCAAGACCAACGTGTAAGGTGACGTAAGCAATATTAACGCCACGTTCCTTTAGCTGTGACAAAATTTCTTTCGTAAAGTGAAGCCCTGCGGTTGGCGCCGCTGCCGAGCCAAGCTCACGTGAATAAACCGTTTGATAGCGTTCCTTATCCTGAAGTTTTTCTTTAATATAAGGTGGTAACGGCATTTGACCAACTTCATCCAAAACTGCGAAAAATTCACCCTTTGGGGCAAATTTAACAATACGGTTGCCGTCATCCAAAACCTCAATAACCTCAGCCGAAAGCTTTTCGGAAAAGGTAAATTTATGACCAACCTTTGCTTTTTTACCCGGACCTGCAAGACATTCCCACACGTTTTGCTCTTTTTGTTTTAAAAGCACGAATTCAACTACACTTCCCGTATCAATACGGGTGCCAAAAATTCTTGCGGGTAAAACCCTTGTATCATTTAAAACAAGGCAGTCGCCGGCGTTCAAATAATCGAAAACATTATAAAAATGCTTATGCTGTAAATCACCGGTCGACTTATTAAACACTAAAAGGCGTGACTGGTCACGGGGCTCAACCGGTGTTTGAGCAATAAGCTCCTCCGGTAAATCATAATAAAAATCGCTTGTTTTCATTTTTTCTCTTTTCTTCCTTAAAAATACCGTAAAACCATTTGACAAAAACTTATGTAAATGGTATTATTATTTGGATATGTTTATATATTATAATAAATTTGAATATATATCAAGTGTGATTTTCAAATTTTGAAAGGAATGTTTTAAAAATGAAAAAATATAACGTAGGTATTATCGGTGCTACCGGTATGGTTGGTCAGCGCTTTGCACTTTTACTTCACGACCATCCTTGGTTCAACGTTACCGCTTTGGCTGCAAGTTCAAATTCGGCAGGAAAATCTTACACCGATGCTGTTGGCAGCCGTTGGGCTATGACATCACCCATGCCCGAAAGCCTTAAGGATATGATGGTTTACGACGCTGAAAAGGATATTGATGAAATCGTTTCAAAGGTTGATTTTGTTTTCTGCGCCGTTAATATGAAAAAGGATGAAATCAAAGCATTGGAAGAAACCTATGCAAAGCGTGAATGTCCGGTTATTTCTAATAACTCTGCTCACCGCTTTACACCTGATGTTCCTATGATTATTCCCGAAATCAACGATGACCACGCTGAAATCATTGAAAGCCAGAGAAAACGTCTTGGCACCAAAAAGGGCTTTATTGCAGTTAAATCAAACTGCTCACTCCAGAGCTATGTTCCCGCCCTTTATCCTCTTGACAAATTCGGTGTTGAAAACGTTTTGGTTTGCACATATCAGGCAATCTCGGGCGCAGGTAAAACCTTCGACCGTTGGCCCGAAATGATTGATAACGTTATCCCCTTTATCGGTGGCGAAGAAGAAAAGAGCGAAAAAGAACCGCTTAAAATTTGGGGTAAAATTGAAAATGGTGAAATTGTTCCCGCTGATTCTCCCAAATTCACTGCACAGTGCCTTCGTGTTCCCGTTTCGGACGGTCACATGGCTGCCGTTTTCGTAACCTTTAAACAGAAGCCCACAAAGGAAGAAATTTTAAACACTTGGGCTGAATTTAAGGGTGCTCCTCAAGAGCTCAATCTTCCCCATGCTCCCAAGCAGTTCCTCAACTATTTTGTTGAAGACAATATGCCCCAAACCAAGCTTAACCGTGAGCTTGAGGGCGGTATGGCTGTATCTATCGGCCGTTTACGTGAAGACAGTCAGTACGATTATAAGTTCGTATGTCTTTCACACAATACCCTTCGTGGTGCTGCGGGCGGCGCCGTATTACTTGCTGAACTTCTCTGCGCAAAAGGATATATGGACTAACTTTTTTGGAGGGATTTTTTGAAGCCGAAAATATTCACGGGTGCCGCAACGGCACTTATAACCCCGATGAATGAAGACGGCAGTGTTGATTTTCAGCACCTTCGAACACTTGTCAAAAGTCAAATAGCATCCGGTATTGATGCCCTTGTAATTTGCGGCACGACCGGTGAGAAGTCCACCTTAAAATATGACGAACATTTAAAAGTTATTGAAACGGCGGTAAATGCTGCCGAGATGCGAGTGCCCATTATTGCAGGTACAGGAAGCAATGATACGCTTTATACTGTTGAACTGTGCAATGACGCCGAAAAGCTTGGTGCGGATGCCTTTTTAATGGTAACGCCCTATTATAACAAAGCTTCACAAGATGGTTTAATTGCACATTACGGTTATATTGCCGACCGTGTAGGAAAACCTATAATTTTATATAACGTTCCTTCCCGCACAGGTGTTGATATCGAGCCCAAAACCTACAAAGCCCTTGCAAAGCACAAAAACATTGTTGCCACAAAGGAAGCGTCGGGCAATATAACAAAGGTTGCCGAAACGGCGTATCTTTGCGGCGATGATTTGTGGATTTATTCGGGCAACGATGACCAGATTATACCTATTATGTCACTTGGCGGTTTAGGCGTAATTTCTGTCATTTCAAACATACTGCCAAGCGAAATCCACAACCTTTGCCAAAACTTTTGGGTTGGCAACATAAAAACTGCAATGGCTTCGCAAATTAAGTATATGGGACTTATTAAAGCCTTGTTTTGCGACGTTAATCCCGTTCCTGTTAAAACTGCAATGAATTTATTGGGACAAAAAGCTGGTCCGTGTAGGCTTCCGCTTTACCCAATGAACGAACAAAATTTAAGCTTTTTAATTGAAAAGCTTTATGAATGTAATCTATTAACTTAATTAAGATTTTGGATGTGAAAAAATGTTAAAGGCCATACTTGTAGGCGCAAGCGGAAAAATGGGCGGTTTTATTACCGACTGTGCCGCAAATGATACTGAAATTGAAATTATAGCAGGCGTAGATAAAGTGAACATTGGTCAGAAATACCCCATTTTTTCTGATTTTGAGTCACTAAACGTTAAAGCCGACGTAATTATTGACTTTTCTAACGTTGCTCTACTTGATTCACTTTTGGATTACGCTGTAAAGAACAGTACCCCTGTGGTTATTGCCACAACGGGATATTCCGCACAGCAAATTGAAAAAATCAATGCTGCCGCAAAGGTTATTCCTGTTTTCTTTACCTTTAATATGTCAATCGGTGTTAATTTGCTCTGTTCCCTTGCAAAAAAAGCCGCTTCGGTTTTAGGCAGTGACTTTGATGTTGAAATTATTGAAAAACACCATAATCTTAAAATTGATGCCCCGTCAGGCACAGCTTTAATGCTTGCTAATGCTGTTAACTCGCAGTTTAATGATAATTATAATTACGAATATGACCGCCATTCAAAACGTGCCAAAAGGTCAAAGAACGAAATTGGTATTCATTCGGTACGTGGCGGCACTATCGTTGGCGAGCACGACGTGATTTTTGCAGGCAGAGATGAGGTAATCACCCTATCGCACAGTGCAACCTCTAAAGAAGTGTTTGCGGTTGGCGCAATACGTGCAGCGAAGTTTATTGCATCAAAGAATGCCGGCCTTTACGATATGAACGACGTTATGTCATTTTAAAATTTTAAAAGCAACGATTTTAAAAAATCGTTGCTTTTTTGTATATTTCACCTTATTTGGTAAATGATATGTTTACAAAAGGAGTTGAAATTATGTTTGATAAAATTTGCTTGGTTCTTGTTATAATCGGTGCTTTAAACTGGGGTCTAGTAGGGCTATTTTCCTTTGACCTTGTGGCTTGGGCATTTGGCGGCAGCGCAGCAATTATAAGCCGAATTATTTACACAGTAATCGCCCTTGCGGGTGTGTGGTGTATTTCCCTGCTTTTCAGAAAAGATACTTGTTGTGATAAGGATTAATAAAAAAGGAGTCAGCCTTTCGGTTGACTCCTTAACTTTATATTATTTTGTGTACTTTTCACGAGCTACATAGCTTGTATGCAAATCGTGATGAGCCTTATGACCGCCGAAGCCGTCATACCATTCGCTGTAAAGGGTCTTTACAACAGGTGATTCGTGTGACTTACGAATAGCCATTGAAGCATCCTGATCATAAAGTGCCTGTGCACGAACAGCCTTAAGGTCAACAGTATCACGTACAGACTGAGGCTGAATAGGCTGACCGCCGCCGTTTACACAACCGCCGGGACAACCCATAATTTCGATAAAGGTCCAACCAGCAGGGTTGCCTGCCTTAAGCTGATCCATTACACACTTAGCAGCTGCTGCGCCCGAAGCAACAGCAACCTTAATGTCACTGCCGTTAATGTTAACGGTTGCCTGCTTAAGACCCATTGTACCACGAACTGCAGTAAAGTCAACTTCAGTATTGTCCTTGCCTGTGAGCCAGTCGTTAGCAGTACGGAGAGCTGCTTCCATAACGCCACCGGTAGCACCAAAGATAACAGCTGCACCGGTATCTTCACCGAGAGGTGAATCAAATTCTTCGTCAGGAAGAGCGGTAAACTTAATACCTGCACGGTCAATCATACGGCCAAGCTCACGAGTGGTGATAGCGATATCAACATCGGGAACACCTGCAGCAGACTGATCTTCACGACCGATTTCAAACTTCTTAGCTGTACAAGGCATAACAGATACAGAAACGATATCCTTAGGATCAATACCCATCTTGTTAGCATAGTAGGTCTTAATTACTGCGCCTGCCATCTGCTGAGGTGATTTACAGCTTGAAAGATGGTTGATCATGTCAGGATAGTAGTATTCACAGAACTTAACCCAACCGGGTGAACAAGAAGTAATCATTGGAAGAGTTCCGCCGTTCTTGATACGTTCTACAAGTTCGTTAGCTTCTTCAACGATGGTAAGGTCAGCAGCAAAGTCAGTATCGAATACTCTTGCAAAACCAAGACGACGAAGTGCTGCAACCATTTTACCTTCAACGTTTGAACCAATAGGCATACCGAAGCATTCACCAAGAGTTACACGAACTGAAGGAGCAGTCTGAACAACAACGTGCTTTGTGGGATCAGCTAAAGCTTCCCAAATCTTATCAGTGTCGTCCTTTTCAACCAAAGCGCCGGTAGGACAAACAACGGTACACTGACCGCAAGAAATACAAGGAACGTTTGAAAGGCCAACTTCGAACGGAGTACCGATATTGGTGTCAATACCACGGTTGTTAGCACCGATAACGCCAACGTACTGTTCGTTACAAGCAGCAACGCAACGACGGCAAAGAATACACTTATTGTTGTCACGTACTAAGTGAGGAGTGCTGTTATCAAGCTCATAAACGGGCTTAAAGCCACCAAATGCAGATTCATCAACACCATAATCAAGGCAAAGCTTTTGAAGTTCGCAGTTGGTTGAACGTGAGCAAGAAAGACACTTCTTGTCATGAGTAGAAAGAATAAGTTCCAAGGTGGTCTTACGAGCCTTCTGAACTTTTTCAGTGTTGGTTAAAACTTCCATACCTTCACTTACGGGGAATACGCAAGCAGTAACCATTCTAAAGCCACGGCCTTCGTTTACTTCAACAACGCAAATACGGCAAGCGCCGATTTCGTTCTTTTCCTTCATAAAGCAAAGGGTGGGAATTTCAATACCGGCAACACGGGCAGCATCTAATACAGTAGAGCCCTTGGGTACAGAAACGGAAATACCGTTAATTTTTAAAGTAATCATATCCATTATTATTCGGCTCCTTTCTTAAATCTTGCTGATTGCCTTAAACTTACAGTTATCAATACAAACGCCGCACTTAACGCACTTGTCGGGATCGATAACGTAAGAAGGAAGCTTATGACCGGGAGCAATGTAATCAGTCTTAGCAATAGCGTCTGCAGGGCAGTTTCTAGCACAGAGACCACAACCGATACATTTATCCTTATCGATAACAAATTTGAGAAGATCCTTACATACGCCTGCAGGACACTTCTTATCAACTACGTGAGCGATATATTCATCACGGAAGAAGTTAAGGGTTGAAAGAACAGGGTTAGGAGCTGTCTGTCCAAGACCGCAAAGTGAGTTCTGCTTAATGTAGTAACAAAGCTCTTCAAGCTTATCAACGTCTTCAAGGGTACCCTTACCGGAAGTAATCTTGTCAAGGATTTCCAAAAGACGCTTTGTACCTACACGACAGGGAGTACACTTACCGCAAGATTCGTCAACGGTAAATTCAAGGAAGAATTTAGCCATATCAACCATACAGTTGTCTTCGTCCATAACAATAAGACCACCTGAACCCATCATACAACCGATAGCTGTGAGGTTATCATAGTCAACGGGAGTATCAATAAGGTGTGCAGGGATACAACCACCGGAAGGACCACCTGTCTGAGCAGCCTTGAACTTCTTACCGTTAGGAATACCGCCGCCGATTTCATCAATGATGTGACGGAGAGTAGTACCCATTGCAATTTCAACAAGACCGGTGTGTGAAATCTTACCGCCAAGAGCAAATACCTTAGTACCCTTAGATTTTTCGGTACCCATAGAAGTGAACCAATCAACACCCTTAAGAATAATTTGAGGAATGTTTGCAAAGGTTTCAACGTTGTTTTCAACGGTGGGCTTGCCGAAAAGACCCTTAACTGCAGGATACGGAGGACGGGGTCTGGGTTCACCACGGTTACCTTCGATAGAAGTCATAAGCGCAGTTTCTTCACCGCAAACGAATGCGCCGGCACCAAGACGGATAAAGAGGTCAAAATCAAAGCCGCTGCCGAAAATATCTTTACCTAAAAGACCATATTCACGAGCGTCGTCGATTGCCTTCTGTAAACGCTGAACAGCGATAGGATATTCAGCACGAACATAAACGTAACCTTCAGTAGCGCCAATAGCATAACCTGCGATAGCCATTGCTTCAACTAAGCAGTGGGGGTCGCCTTCCAAAATAGAACGGTCCATAAATGCACCGGGGTCGCCTTCGTCGGCATTACAAACAACGTATTTCTGATCAGCCTGATTGGGAGCAGTTAAAGCCCACTTAAGACCTGTGGGGAAGCCACCGCCGCCACGACCACGAAGACCTGAATCCTTAACAACCTGAATAACCTGTTCAGGTGTCATTTCGGTTAATACCTTACCTAAAGCAGCATAACCATCCATTGCGATATATTCTTCAATGTTTTCAGGGTCAATAACACCGCAGTTACGAAGAACTACACGGTCTTGTGACTTGTAGAAAACAGTATCGCCTAAAGCTACGTTGCCTTCAACAGCAGGAGCTTCATCGCCTGTTTCATCATAAACAAGGCGGTCAACCTTACGGCCCTTGAGCAAGTGTTCTTCAACGATTTCTTTTACATCGTCAACAGTTACACGGCTGTAGAAAGTACCGTCAGGATAAACGATAACAACAGGACCAAGTTCGCAAAGACCAAAACAACCGGTCTGAACGAGCTTAACTTCTTCGGTAAGACCGAATGCTTCAAGATTTTCAGCAAAAGCCTTCTGAATTGAAGCACTGCCTGAAGAAGTACAACCTGTACCGCCACAAATTAAGACATGTGCACGAATCATGTTTTTTACCTCCAATAATTTTACTGGTTAGCACCGATTGTATATTCAACTACAACCTTGCCACCCTTTAAATGTTCATTAGCAATACGCTTTGCTTTGTCAGCATCTACCTTAACATAGGTAACCTTTTCTTTGCCTGCTTCAAAGATTTCAACAATAGGTTCATATTGGCAAAGACCAATACAGCCTGTTTGTGATACGGTAACAGTATCAACAAGACCTAAAGCATTAACCTCTTCAACAAAAGTGCTAAGAACGGGTCTTGCACCTGCGGCAATACCGCAAGTAGCCATGCCGACAACAACACGTGTAGCGTTGGTGCCTTCACGAAGAACAACCTTGTCCTTCATCTTTTCTTTAATTGCTTGTAATTCAGCTAAAGATTTCATTTCAATGACATCCTTTCCTAATACTATTTAAGAATTTCAGAATATTGCTCATGCAAATATTCCTCTATCCATTTAATTACTTCGTAAGTGTTGAGGGGAATTCCCTCAAGGGTTTCCCGAAGCTCCCTCGTATCAAGTGCGACCTGATTGCCACATTTTGAGTGAATAAAGAGAAAATCGGTATCAGGGTGACCCTGAATTAATGTTGTTATGGTTGAAATCACGTCGCCAAGCGGTGTGAAATCAATATGATTTTTATGAAAAACTGCTTTTACGACCGTGCCGTGGCTTTCGGGAAATTCACTTTCGTGCTTTGAAGTGATTACCACTTCCCCACCCGTTTGTTCAGCCGCCAATTTTAAAAGCGGTAAACCCATACCAACCTTACGGGTTGTGCGGGTTGTTGTAAACGGATTTGTAACCGAATCGAGAATTTCGCTTGTCATACCATGACCGTTATCGGTTATGGTTAAAATTAAATCATTTTCAGTTTCCGAAACGTTAATTTCAGTAAGGGTCGCCCCCGCTTTAACCGAATTTTCAGTTATATCGAGAATATTAAGTGATAATTCTTTCATAACGTATCCTTTAAAAACTTAAAAAGATTTTCCACAGCATTTTCCGAATCATCGGGAAGCATTATATAATCTTCCGCTTCCTTTATATCCAAAAGCTGATGCGCATCAGAGCTGAAAACAAGTTTATCCTCAGTTAATTGTGCCATAACGGCATAATCGGTAACCTTTTCCTTTAAATGAAGCTCGGCGCAAGTGAAATTGCTGTTCGGCGGAAAAGCACCAAGCACTGCAATAACCGAATTTGACGGTCGGTCAATATGCGCCGGATAACAAATACCACCGAAGCTTTCCACTAACGTGGGTGCTTCATCGAAAGAAAGATTGGTCGCAAAGGATAAAACGTTGTCAACCTCACCAATTACGTTATCATCCTCATCCATTATTAGCTGCCGACCGAAAATTTCAGGGCGGTTAAGGATGGGAATACGATAACTGTCAAGTGCCTTATCAAAAGCAACAGCGTCATCTAATGTTTTGAACAGACACACCATATGAATATCTTCTGAGGTGGTAAGCTCCATCCCCGCAACAGGGATTATACCGTAAGCCTTTGCCGCCTTGAAAAAAGCAGGGCAGTTTTTGGTTGTATTATGGTCAGTGAGCGCCATAATATCTAAACCGTTAAGCTTTCCGATACCCGCTATCGAAGCAGGTGTTGCTTCATCATCACCACAGGGCGATAAACAAGAATGAATGTGCAGATCGTAAAAATACTTTTTCATAGCATATCATTTATCGCAACGGCCGCCTCAAAAATACTCAGCTCAGTTGTGAGAATATTAATGCCCTTTTGGGCGGCGGTCGTCATAATTTCTTCATCAACCGTTACACCTTCTGCCAATATAATGCAGGCTGTGTCAGCCAATGAAGCAACTGCCAGAATATTAACGTTGGACATAATAGTTATCCAAGCATCGTCAGCCTTGGCACGTCCCATAACCCAGCTTAACAGGTCACCAATGTAAACGTCAGAAATATCACGGTCGCCTTCGGGCAAAGTGATTGCAGAAAAATTTTCATTTAAAAGCAAATCATTTACCGTCATTTTGCGCCCTCCTGATCTTTACATTTTTTAACAAGACATTTGTCAATATCTGATAGCCCTTTTACTATATCCTCTGCCAAAGCACGGCAGGTTGGAGCCCCGCACGAACCACAATCAAGTCCCGGAAGCTCACCCTTTATGCGCTGAATATCTGACAGCATACGCATTGATTCCGCCATACTGTCAGAAAGACGTGAAATTGGCTGATAGACCGGTAAATTGTCAAACAGGAAACCGTCGGGAATATAACCGCCGTTATCCTTTACAAAATTTTCCGAAACAGGCAAATACCGTCTTAAAGACTGAAGTCTTGCTTTGGCAATAAAGGGATTTTGTATTGTCAAAACGCCACCCACGCAACCGCCTGGACAAGCGTTAAGCTCAATAAACTCAAGATTTGGAAAATCACCGTTTTCAAGTTGGTCTAAAACCTTGATAACATTTTCAATGCCGTCAGCTGCTAAATAGCTGTCGTTGAAAATTGCGGTTGCTTCACCACCGGATGAAGCCCAACCTATACCGATGATACCCGAATTGGACAGTGATTTAATATCACTACTGTGTGACATAACACTGATAAGCTGAAAATATATGTCGCTTATCGGAACAACTGCATCGACTTTACTTTTATAATCCGCAAAGCCGTTTTTTACGTAACTGGCCTTTGCAGGACAGGGTGAAATAAAACAAACACCGATTTCATCATCTGAAAGCTCGGGATGTTCCCTTTTTGCCTTTTGACGGGCAAGGTCAGCCGCAACCTCCATCGGTGGCAGCATATGAATTATGTTATCCGTTAAGGACCTGAATCTTAAAGCAATAAGACGTGTCACAACGGGACAAGCCGAGCTTATTGCAGGCTTTGTTATAGATTCTGTCTTTAAATATTTACGAGTATATGCTGAAACAAGTTCAGCCGCCGCAGAAACTTCAAAAACATCATCAAAGCCAAGCTTTAAAAGACCGTCTAAAACATAATCAACATCGTCAAGATTTTCAAATTGACCGTAAAGTGTCGGTGCCGGAAGTGCAATCTTCCATTTGAATTTATCCATCTGCGAAAGAGCGTTACACTTTGCTTTTTTCGCATGGTGCGGACAAACCCTTATACATTCACCGCAATCGATACAACGTCCTTCATTTATAACGGCATGACCCTCTTTAACACGAATTGCCTCAGTCGGGCAATGCTTTAAGCAAGTGGTACAGCCGGTACACTTTTCGACATCTAAAAAAACCGAATGCTCGTATGTATTCATAAACTTACCTGCCGACAATTAAATATTTACTCGCATGGTGATGGTTGTACCAACACCCACGGTAGAGTCAATTTCCATAAAATCGGAATAGCGCTTCATATTGGGAAGACCCATACCTGCGCCAAAGCCCAAGGACCTGATATTTTCGGTTGCTGTGGAAAAGCCTTCCTGCATAGCCTGTTCAATATCCTTAATTCCGGGACCGTTATCCTTTAAAACAATTTCAACGTAATCTTGGGTTACACTAACGTCAGCAACGCCGCCGCCTGCGTGAATAACCATATTGATTTCGCCTTCATACATTGCTATGGAAACCTGCCTGATTTTTTCGGGCGGCAACCCTAACTGCCTTAAATTCTTCTTCACCATAACCGAAGCATGACCTGCGGATGTAAAATCCTTTCCGTCAACCTCGAAGTGAAATTTTAAAGCCTCAGACATTTTTTACTCTGTTTCCTACAAGACCGTTGCTGTATAAAATACCGCAAGCCTCGTAAAGTCTTTTTTTAGAAGCCAATAAAACGATACCGCTTTCCTGCGCCAAAGAAATCATTTCGGCAGTGGGATTTTTTGAACGCACGAATACGACACATTTCATATCCATCATTTCAGCGGTTCTGATAACCTGTGAGTTAACAAGACCGGTAAGCAATACAGCCTGATCTTTAACGTAAGCCAACACATCACTCATCATATCGCTTCCGCAAGCTGAATAAACATGAGCGCCAAGCTCTTCCTCACAGCAGATAACATCGGCTTCAAGTAAATCTTTAATTGTACTGATTTTCATACAAACATTTTCCTCTCGGTTTATTTTTTGAAACCGTACTTTTCGAGAATACCATCTACGTCGTCAACAGTAAGACGGCCGTAAACCTCCTCATTAACTGTAAGAACAGGAGCAAGACCGCAAGCACCGATACAACGGCAAGCAGTAAGTGAGAATTTACCATCTTCGGTACATTCATCTGCGCCGATACCCAAGCGTTCGCTGAGCTTGTCAAAAATGTCGCCCGAACCCTTAACATAGCAAGCGGTACCAAGGCAAACTGAAATGTTGTACTCGCCCTTGGGTGACAATGAAAACTGTGCATAGAATGTTGCAACGCCGTAAACCTTTTCAAGCGGAACGTCCATACCTTCAGCAATCATAGTTTGCACCTCGATAGGAAGGTAGCCATAAATGTCCTGTGCTTTTTGCATTACTGCCATCAATAAGCTCTTGTCATGCTTATGAGCATCAATAACACTTTTAAGCTTTGCTTCCTGTTCAGGCGTCCCTTTAAAGGGGAGTGTGCTGATTTTTTTAAGCATTTAATATATCCTCCTATAAGATAATTCCTATATGCGAATATAAGCTGTTCGCATACATGTTAAAATTATAACACACTCTATTCATTTTTGCAAAGGGTTTTTACTATTTTTATTGTATTTATTTATAAAATATATAGTATTTTTAAAATTACACAAGAAATATTGAATTTTTTGCTGTAATATAGTATAATTATTAGCACGAATTTTGAAAGGAAACGAAAAATGAAAACGTTTTTTAAGATATTATCGTTTTTAATGTGCATCGTTTTGCTGCTCCCGATTACGAGCTGTAAAAATAACGATGACGCTTATGTATATTTCCAGCTTGACGAGCTTCCCCAGACACTAGACCCACAAACAGCCAAAAGCGATGTTGAGCTGCTGATTTCGCAAAACCTATACGAGGGGCTTATGCGGTTTGATGAAAATGGCGAGTTACAGTACGGGGTCGCAAAAAGCCACAAAAAGCAAGGGCTTACATATACCTTTAAACTTAGGGATGATGCCAAATGGAAAAATGGTGATAAGCTGACCGCTTATGACTTTGAATTCGGCTTTAAGCGTGCCCTTAGCTTTGATACCGCCGCCCCCTATGCTTCCCTGCTTTATTGCATTAAAAATGCGAGAGAAATTAACAGCGGCGATTTGATTAATCTTGAATTGGGTGTAAAGGCTCTTGATGATAAAACCCTTAAAATTGAGCTTTGCTATGACAACCCCGATTTTTTAAAAATTTTAACCCTTCCAATATCAATGCCCTGCAACGAAGAATTTTTCCTTTCCTGCAAAGGCAAATACGGTCTTGATACCGATTTCACCCTTTCAAACGGCAGTTATCGCCTTGTTAAATGGGGTAAGGAAATTTTCGGTATAAGGCTTTACAGAAACAAGGAATACACAGGTGATTTTACCGCTAAAAATGCCGCAGTTTTTATTTCTCATAACAAAGACCTTACCGCCGCCGAAACCCTTTTACAAAACGATGCAGATATTGCTTTTGTAAAATCAAGCGACATTGATGCTCTAAAGCAAGGCGGTATTAAAACAGCAGGCACCCAAAACACCGTCTGGTTTTTGACCTTAAGCGATAAGCTTCCGCTTGATATACGCAAATCACTGACAATTTTGGCAAGCAGCGAAATTTATTCCTTCACCCTTTCAAGCGGTGTTTCACCGGCAAATTCCATCTTCCCGCCATCACTTAATACCTCAGTCGGCGCAAACGGACTTCCCACCTATAACCTTGATACCGCTAAGGCGCTTTTCACATCATCAATAAAACAAATGCCGGACAAAAAACTGCCCGATGATATTAAACTTTATTATTACGATAACGGTTTTTCCAAAAATATGGTAACCGCCATTGTCGGACACTGGCAAAACCACCTTGGTGCGTTTATAAACATTGAAGCAGTATCCACACCCAGCGTTTTGGAATCCCAGCTTAAAAGCCAAGATTATTATATGTCAATATTCCCCGTAACCGTAAACTCGCCAAGCGTGGCAGAATACCTTTCAAAATTCGGTATTGATTACACAAGCGGTGACCTTACAGAAATTCAGACAAGCCTTTTGAGTAATTCAAAGCTCGTTCCATTAGCCTTCGAAAGCAAAACTATTGCATATTCAGAATCACTCGCAAATGTCAAGCTTCAAAACGGCACATCGCTTGATTTTGCCTTCATTGTTAAAACTGAGGATTAAACAAAAATCGACCCTTGCGGGTCGATTTTTTTATTCAAGCGTATCTGCAATTTTATAAATTAATTCCTTACTCTTTTCCCAACCAAGACAAGGGTCAGTGATTGATTTGCCATAACAATGCTCACCAATCTTTTGGGCGCCATCCTCAATATAGCTTTCAATCATAAGGCCTTTAACCATTTTGCGTATATCCTTGTTATGGTTACAGCTGTAAACAACGTCCTTTGCAATACGAATTTGTTCAAGGTATTTCTTGCCTGAATTTGCGTGATTACAGTCAATTATTGCGGCAGGATTAACAAGGTTAGTTTGAGCATAAAGATTATAAAGGTTTTGCAAATCTTCATAATGATAGTTTGAAACGCATTTCCCTGCATAATCGATATAGCCACGCATAATAGCATGAGCTAACGGATTGCCCGCACTTGTAACTTCCCAACCACGGTATATAAAGGTATGCGAATGCTGTGCCGCTGTGATTGAATTCATCATAACAGACAAATCACCGCCTGTAGGGTTTTTCATACCTACCGGAACGTCAATACCGCTTGCGGTCAAACGGTGCTGCTGATTTTCAACCGAACGTGCACCGACTGCAACGTAGCCTAAAATATAAGAAAGATAGCGATAATTATCAGGATAAAGCATTTCATCAGCACATGTGAAACCGTAATCCTTAAGTGCAGACATATGTAAATCACGAATTGCAATAATGCCCTCAAGCATATCGGGGGTTTTATCGGGGTCGGGCTGGTGAAGCATACCCTTGTATCCATCACCTGTAGTACGGGGCTTATTGGTATAAATACGGGGCATAATTAATATTTTGTCCTGAACCTCTGCCTCAATATCCTTAAGGCGACCGATATAATCTAGTACACTTTCCTTGCTGTCGGCGGAACAAGGACCGATTATAAGCATAAATTTGTCACTTTCGCCCTTAAAAATTGCTTGAACCTCAGCATCTCTCTGCGCTTTAATTTTAGCTAATTCCTCGGTTACGGGGTAGCGTGTTTTGATTTGTTGCGGTACTGGTAATTTTCTTTTAAAATCTAAGTTCATTTTTTATCGAACCTCTTTCTGCGGTAGGTGGAGAGTCGCATCATTTCACGCATGCCTTCCCTATCTTCAGCTTTAATTTTTTCATATAGTTCATCAAATGATTTTCTGAAGCATTCCATTTCATAAAGCAAATAATCTTTATTATTAAGAAACAATTCGCTCCACATTTCATCGTTAATTTGTGCAATTCGGGTTAAATCTCTGAAAGAGTCGCCCGTATAATATTCCATACCCGAAATGTTATTACAGCACATAAGTGACACTGCGATACAGTGGGTTAGCTGTGATAAAAAAGCAATCATTTTATCATGGCTTTCAACCGAAAGCTCTGCAATTTGCTTAAAGCCCAAGGTTTCACCAAGCTCACAGCAAAGCTCAATCGCCTTGTGGCTGTTTTTATCGGTGGGAACAACAATATAGTTGGCGTCAGAAAAATTAACACCGTCAGAATTTTGCACACCGCTCATTTCACGACCCGCCATTGGGTGAGCCGCAATAAATTCAACATCCGAGCGCAACATATCCTGTATTTTATAAACAATACTTCCCTTAACACCGGTAACGTCGGTAATAATTGCGCCGCTTTTTAAAAGTGATTGGTTTTCTTCAATCCACTCAATAAAAATGTGTGGATAAAGCGCAAAAATCACAAGGTCAGCATTGCCAATAATCTGAGCGTCCAGCTCGGTTGTGCCGTTGTCAATAATATTATTCTCAATAGCAAAATCAATGTCATCCTGATTTTTGGTTATTGCCGAAACCTTAAAGCCTTTTTGCTTAAGCGTTCTTGCATAGCTACCACCCAAAAGGCCAAGACCGACGATAAGTATATTTAAATCCTTACTAAGCTTCATTTGTTGATATAACCTCCGTTTTAATGCCAAGAGAATTAAGCCTTTCAAAAAAGTCGGGAAAGCTTTTTGAAACCGCTTGGGCGCCGTATATTTCACCGCCGTATCTTGAAGCCAAAACCGACAGTGACATAACAATTCGGTGGTCGTTATGCGAAAATAACGGCATTGTTGGTGGGTGTAATTGCGCTTTTGGAACTATTATTTCGTTGTCCTTTACTTCAATTTCACACCCAAATTTAGAAAGTTCCTCTGCCATAGCTAAGCCACGGTCGCTTTCTTTAATTTTAAGGCGATGAGTACCAATTAATTTTGCACCGTTTTTTAGCGCCGCACAAGCGATAAGAATGGGTCCCAAATCGGGGCAATCGCTTATATCAAGGGTTGGACAGCCATTTGCGATATCGCTCATCATTTTCTTATAAACCCTGTCACCCTGTGCGCTTGTATCTGAAAGATTTGAAACGGCAACGTTGCCATCAATTAAATTCAGTGCTTCAAAAAATGCGGCGTTAGAGTAATCACCCTCAACTGTCAATGTACGGTTTTTATAGGTCTGACCGCCCTTTATATAAAAGGTTTTTTCATCATAACGGGTAATTCTTACACCAAAATCAGCTAGTGCTTTTATGGTTAAATTAAGATATGACCCGCTTTCGAGCCCATTTGTAATTTCAATAATACTGTCCTGTGGCAAAAGTGGAAGCGCAAACATAAGTCCGCTTATAAACTGGCTCGAAACGTCACCACGAACAGTGTATTTCCCCGCACTAAGCTTGCCGCACAACGAAAGCTCTGTCCGGCCTTTAGTAAAGGATATACCCTGACTTTTGCAAATTTCCTCATAAACAACCAGCGAACGTTCAAAAAGACGTTCACTGCCGCTTAAGTTAAAATAACCGCCAAAAGCCATGCAAAGCGGTATTATAAAACGCAAGGTACTGCCGCTTTCGTTACAAAAAAGCTTTTGAGATACAGGCGCTTTGTTTATATCAATACCGCCTAACGTTACGGTATCCTTTTCTATATCAATTTGCGCACCCAATGCCTTAAGACAAGAAAGGGTTGCCTTAATATCTTCAGAAAAAGCAACACCGCTTATAACACTCTTTTTTGAGAGTGCGCCACAAATCAAAAGGCGGTGCGCCATACTTTTAGAAGGTGGTGCCTTAACTCTGCCAAAAGCGGCAGATGGAATAACTTTAACTATCATTATTTGTCACCGGAATTTTGCATTAAAATATCAATTGCTTCGTTATAGCCATCAAAGCCCTTACCGCTAACAGTAGCAATAGACGCCATACGGATATAACTGATTTGACGGAAATCTTCACGGCTTGCCACGTCAGAAATGTGCACCTCAACCGTTGGTACACCAACCGCTTTCACCGCATCTAAAAGCGCAACGCTTGTATGGGTATAGGCACCTGGGTTTATAACAATGCCGTCAAATTTTTTATATGTTTTTTGAATGGCTGTTACCAAATCGCCCTCGTGATTGGACTGAAAAAACGATACCTTAACGCCCTTTTCTTTTGCATAATTCTTAATATGAGCACACAAATCCTTATAGGTTTTATTGCCGTAAATTTGTGGTTCACGAACACCAAGCATGTTAAGGTTAACACCATTAATTACCAAAATTTTCATATAAAAAGCCTTCTTTAATTTTTTCAAGGGTTGTATTTATATCGCCGTCAGCGTTAATTCTAACATCACACGACAAGCAATAGGTTGCATATCTTTCATAATAACGCTTTTCCAAAAGTTCACGGCTTGAGGAAAGGGGTCGGTCATCGGTTGTAATAAGCAAATCAAGCGGTCGGTCAATAAAAATTACACTACCGTTTTGCTTTAGTGCATCAACATTTTCACGTCTTAAAATTGCACCGCCGCCCGTTGCAATAACGAGCCCCTGTTTAGCTGATAAATCTGCTATAACCTTGGCTTCCAAATCACGGAAATACTGCTCCCCGAATTTTTTGAAAATTTCAGGTATTGGCATTTGCGCTACCTTTACAATCTCATCATCAGTATCAACAAACTGCTTTTTAAAATCACTTGCAAGCATTTTGCCGAGGGTAGTTTTACCGCAAGACGGCATACCAATAAGCACAAGGTTTTGTTTGTCTTTAAATATTTCGTTAAAAGCGTTGGTTTTTATTTCTTTTTCTAAAAATATTTCGGCCGCTTTAACTGCTTGCGCAAAAAGCATATAAAGACCGCCTACCGCTTTTATGCCCATTTTATGCGCATCCATAACAAGACGGGTTTTAAGCGGATTATAAACAACGTCAACCACCGCCTCAAGACTAGAGAATTTTTCCAAATCAATCGGTGTGTCGCTGTTATTCGGGTACATACCGCAAGGGGTTGTATTAATAATAATTTCGGGTTCGAGTTTTAAAGCTTCGGTGTAGGTGACAAAGCCCTCACCGCCCTTGCGAGAAGCAACAAAAATTTCTTTTGCGCTAAGCTCTTTGCAAACCGCATTTGCAGTTTTAGAGGTGCCGCCACTGCCCAAAATTAAAACAGTTTTGTCTTTAATTTCAATATCGTTGCGCTCAATAAGGCTTTTAAGACCATAAAAATCAGTATTATATCCATAAAGCTTACCATTTTTATTTACAACAGTATTAACTGCACCAATTTTTTTAGCTTCATCGCTTATAAAATCAAGATAAGGTATAACCGCTTCTTTATATGGTATAGTAACGTTAATACCGCAAAAATCCCGCTTTTGCATAAATAAATCCAAATCGGGTTTTGCAATTTCCAAAAGCTCGTAATCATAATCGGCTATTTTAGAGTGAACGGTTTTTGAAAAACTGTGTCCAAGCTTTTCACCAATAAGGCCGTATTTCATTTAAGCCACCAGTCCGTTCCAAATTTTGCTGACAAAGCGTCACAAAGTGTAATTGCAACCATACTGTCAACCACAACACGTGCACGGTGAACTATGCAAGGGTCGTGTCTGCCTGCCGCCTGTAAAATAACGTTTTCATTTTGCTTAAAATTAATTGTGTTTTGTTCCTTCGCAATGGTCGGGGTAGGCTTTACGGCACAGCTGAATACAATCGGCATACCGTTTGAAATACCGCCGTTTATACCACCATTATTATTGGTTTTAGTTATAACACTGCCATCTTTAACTTCAAACTGGTCGTTTGCCTTACTGCCATTTAAATCGGCAATATTAAAGCCCAAACCAAACTGCACACCCTTTATTGCAGGGATTGAAAAAAGTGCGTGAGAAAGCAAACCCTCTAAGGTGTCAAACCAAGGCTCACCCACGCCGACAGGCATACCCAAAACAACAGTTTCAAGCACTCCGCCAACACTGTCACAATCAGCCTTTGCGGCTTTAATTGCGCTTATCATCTCTTCGCCCTTGGCATTATCTAAAACAGCAAATTGTTTATTGTTAAGTGCCTCAATTTCAGTTTCATAATCTGTAAAAGCGGCATCATTAACACCGGCGCACCTTGAAATGTGTGTGCCGATTTTAATACCCTTTTGTTTTAATGCCGAAATCGCAATAGCACCGACTGCTACTAGACCTGTAGTTACTCGCCCGCTAAAATGACCGCCACCACGATAATCCTCAAAGCCGTGATACTTTTCATAGGCGACAAAATCAGCGTGAGAAGGTCGGGCGTTAAATCTATCTGCGGTGTAATCCTTCGATTGTGTGTTTTCATTGGGTATAACAATACAAATCGGTGTGCCGGTTGTAAAGCCGTTAAAAACGCCGCTGTAAATTATATAATTATCCGCTTCAACACGTGGGGTTGAAATATCCCCCGAAGGTCTGCGAAGGCTTAATTGATGATTAATAAAGCCTTCATCAACAGGAATACCCGCAGGCATACCGTCAAGCACAGCGCCAATACCGGCACCGTGGCTTTCACCGAAAACGGTTACCGTTACATTTTGTCCAAAACTGTTTTTCATTTTAAAATCACTTCTTTAAATTCATTAAAGCTTATTTTCTTAATTTCATAGCTTCCGATTTTATTAACTAAAATAACCGAAATACTATCGCCTGATTTTTTCTTATCGTGCGATATAATATCAACAATATCGTTAGCATTAATTTCACATTCGGTAGGCAAATTGAGCTTTTTAAGCGCAGCCGCAATTTTAACCTTTACATCATCGCTGCAGCAGTACAGCATACCAAGACCAACACATTCACCGTGATAAAGCTTGCCTAAATTAACACTTTCAATAGCATGACCAACAGTGTGCCCAAAGTTTAGCACCTTGCGTTTACCCTGCTCCTTTTCATCCTCTTCGACCACCGCTTTTTTAAGGCGTAGGCTTTGTTCGATGATATAATCAATATCCAAATTATCCGACATAAAATGGTCAAATAACCTTTCATCAAAGGTGGCTGCCATTTTAAGCGCTTCACAAAGTCCGTTTGAAATTTGTCTTTGTGGCAGAGTTTTCAAGGTGTCAGCATCAATTATAACTGCTTTGGGCGGATAAAACGCACCAACTATATTTTTAACACCGCAAAAATCAATCGCAACCTTACCACCAATTGAGGAATCAACCTGTGAAAGCACGGTCGTTGGGATATTATAAAAATCAACCCCACGCATAAAGGTTGAAGCGGCAAAGCCTGCCATATCACCGACAACGCCACCGCCGACCGCAACCACACAGTCACTTCGTGTAAATCCGTTTTTAACCATTTGCTCTAAAATGGCTTGGTAAGTATCAAAATTTTTGCTTGCTTCACCCTGCTCAAAAGTATAAATATACCCTTCCTTGCATTGTGCCGCTACTGATTTTGCGTAAGCACTTGGTACGCCGCTATCGGTAACGATAAGCACCTTACGGTCTAGCTTTAAATGCTTATTTAAATTATTCAAAACACCTCGCTTGATAACAATATCATACTGTCCGACCGAGGTTTTAGTTGTTAAAATCATAAAATAACTTCCTTTTCGAAGTTGCCGATGATTCTTAAATCACTGCACTTTTCTTTGAGTTCACTTATCATTTTTTTGCCCTTGTCGCTGTTAATATTTCCCTCACCCTCGACAAAGAAATAATAGCTCCAAATAAGTTCTTTTGTTGGGCGGCTTTTAAGTGCCTTAAGGTTAAAGCCATTTTCACCGATAATCGAAATTGCTTTACCTAATGAACCCGCTTCATTTGTAACAGTAAACAGTAATATAAAATGATTATCTGCAACAGACGGCGCTTTTGCCGTGCGTGAAAAAACAGCAAAGCGGGTTGTGTTATTATTGCTTTGATTAATATGTGATTCCAGCTTAACAAGGCCGTGCTTTTCGGCAGCCTCTTCACTTGCAATGGCGGCAATATCAAGCCTACCGCTTTCTGCAACCAGCTTGGCGGCAACGGCTGTATTGACTGCCTCAATCGATTTAAAGCCGTGCTTTTTTATGTATTCGTTGCACTGACCCAAGGCTTGTGGATGACTTATAACCTCTTTAATTGTTGCTATATCAGCGCCCTTATTAGCCAAAAGGTTTTGGATAACCGAAATGTCATAAACGCCGTTTATATAAAGTGAGCCGAAAAATGCAAGGTCCATTACTTGGCCAACATCACCGTTAAAGCTGTTTTCAATCGGTAAAATTACACAGTCGCACTCACCATCAACCACAGAATTATAAGCTGATTTAAAATCAGGATACGGTACAGCCTCGGCATCAGGGAAAACCTTATTGGCCGCAATATTTGCAAAAGCACCCTCTACCCCGCTGAACGCAACCTTCATACCTTCAAGTAAGCGGTGCTGGTAACGCTTTGAAATTTCCATATTATGAACAACGAAATCAACGTAATAGGATTTAATTTCTTCATCGCTGAACGCATTAGTGTTACGTGAAATAACCTCTGCTTCACGCTGTGCATCAAACACCTGTATGCCGTGAAGCCTTTTATATTCTGCAACAACCTGTGATGCACGCATTCTTTCCAAGAAAAGCTCACGCATTTTTGTGTCAACTTCGTTAATCGTTTGCCTTGCTTTTTCAAGGTCGGTCATTTATATTCCTCCATAAGCGCCTTAAAGGCAGGTAAAGATTTTAAAATTTGTTTTTCGCTTACGCAATAGCTTATACGAACGTAGCCTTCATAACCAAAACTGTCACTTGGAACAAGCAAAAGCTCGTACTTCTTGGCTTTTTCACAAAATGCAGCGGCATCGCTTTCGGGAGACTTCATAAAGAGATAAAACGCACCGTCAGGCTTTGCAGATTCATAACCATATTCTACTAAAGCGTTATATAAAATATCACGATTGCGTTTATAAGCTTCCACATCACCCGTAAGACCAATGCACTCTTTAACTGTGTATTGCAAAAGGCTGGGTGCACAAACGTAACCAAGTGCTCTGCCCGCACCGCAAACCGCAGCGTAAATATCGGTAGCAATATCTATTTTAGGGGAAACGAAAATATAGCCGATTCTTTCACCCGGAAGTGATAACGATTTACTGAACGAATAACAAACGATTGTATTATCATAAAAATTCGGAATATAGGGCACGTCCACACCGTAAGCGAGTTCACGATAGGGTTCGTCACAAATTATGTAAATATCGGTGCCAAACTCATCTTGTTTTTTGCTTAAAAGCTTTGAAAGCTGTATAACGGTTTCTTCAGAAAATACGACACCGGTGGGATTATTAGGTGAATTAACAATAATAGCCTTTGTGTTTTCGGTGATAGCATTTTCTAAAGCGGCAAAATCAATTTGGAAATCGCTTTCACGACATTTTACAACCTTAAAATTGGCACCTGCCTTTTCGGCAAATACACGGTATTCGGGGAAAAACGGTGCTAAAGCAATTACCTCGTCCCCATTATTTACCAAAGCATTAAGGGTTATTGTAAGCGATGCTGCTGCACCGCAGGTCATATAAATTAAATTGGGGTCAGAGGGTGCACCAAAACGCTCGGTAATGCTGTCGCTTATTGCCTTGCGAACGGTTGGGTCGCCCTGTGCAGAGGTATAACCGTGCAGCTTCACGGGGTCGGTTTCTTTAATAAGGCGTGCCATAATTTCCGACACCTTTTCCGGTGCGGGAATACTTGGGTTGCCAAGACTGAAATCAAGCACATTTTCTGCACCTATTTCACTTCTGCGTTTATTACCATATTCAAATATTTCACGAATAACAGACCTTACTTTGCCAAGCTCAGTCATTTTTGCATTAATCATTATTGTTTTCCTCGTTTTCTAAAAAATAAAAAGCCCGTAATAACCATGCCAAAAAGCACGAAAACTACGGGCTGAATGTAATATTAAAAACACAATCAAAATTATGCTTTAATAGTGTACAGACAGTCCGTATTATTAAAATAATAAAATCGAAAATAAGACTTTACGAACAATCTGTCCACTCCTTTTCTTGATGATAGGTGTATTCTACTACTTCGGAGTGGATATGTCAATTGTAATTTTGCACAAACTTTAACGTTTTAAAGTGTTAAATTAAAACAAACTTTTTCAACATTATTCAATTTCAAGCTCTTTTAAAGACCTCATCTGATAATCAACATTCTTTAAAAGGTCAGACTGTTTAATTGCTACCGCTGCACCCTTAACAACGCTGTGTGCGGGGTCATCCATTTGGTGAACCTTGATGCCCAAAAAGTCGGAAATTCTTTCGGCAAAGCCGGCAAGCTTCGAGCCGCCGCCCGCAAGATACATTCCGTCGTTCATAATATCGGCAACCAAATCAGGGTCGGTTTTATTAAGTACGTTGCGTATAGCACCTAAAATTTGTTTTATTGTGTCATTTATAGCGACATAAACCTCGCCCGAAGTAATTTCAAAGCTTTCGGGTAAGCCCGAAAAAATATTTCTACCCTTGGCAACCATCGCAATTTCAATATCACGCTTGACGGCAGAGCCAACCTTGATTTTAATTGCCTCAGCCGTTAAGGGACCAATTTCGATATTATATTCGTGCCGAACGTAACGAATAATCTGTGCATCAAAATCAAACGAAGCCGTTTTAAATGAGTCACATGCAGCAATACCGCCCATTGAAATAACCGCAACATCGGTAGTACCTGCGCCAATATCAACAATTAACGTGCCGTGGGGCTTTGAAAAATCAAGACCAAGCCCAAAAGCAATAGCAAGAGGTCCCTCGACAACGGTAATATTCCTACCGCCCGCCGCCTCAACTACATTTGATAACGAGTGGTGCTGAAGCTCGGTAAGACCCGCAGGTAGGGTTGCAATAATGCGTGGGCGCAAAATCTTATTACCGAAAGCCTGTTGCATATAATCCTTAAGCATTAATTCGGTTAAATCATAATCAGAAATAACACCGTGTTCAATAGGATAAACACTTAACATACTGTCAGGTGTTCTGCCGATTGTCTGTTTTGCTTTTTCACCGTAATAAATCGGTTCCCAACTCTCACTATCAACCGTAACCACGCTTGGAAGCTCAAGCACAACCTTAGAGCTGGAAAAAATTACAGTTTTAGAAGAGCCTAAATCTATACCAATATCGGTAGCCATTATTTTCCTTCCTTCTTCTTGTTTTTTGCGGTCATAAGACCTGTTATACAGTAAACCTCATCAGCGCCTAAAAGTAAAAGCTGTTTTGAACATTCATCCAAAGTGGCGCCGGTGGTTTTAATATCATCTACTAACAAAACGGTTTTACCATTTAGCTTATAATTTGTGTTGGCCTTAAATTTCCCCTTAGTGTTTTTAAAGCGTTCATCAAACCCTAGCTTATGCTGAACGGCAGTATTTTTACCGCATAACAGCAAATCATCACAAAGCGGTAATTTAAGTATTTTTGAAAGCCTTTTTGCCAAAAGCTCAGATTGATTAAAGCCACGCCTAAGCTTTTTGGGAAACGACATTGGAACAAAGGTGACAACATCAAAATTAATATCGCTGTAGCACGATTTAACGGTAAGTGCCATTCTTTCGGCAAAAAATTTTGAAATGTATTCTTTGCGTGCAAACTTAAATGAATACATTGCATCACGAGTAACACCCGTATTATAAAACGGTGCTGCACAGCCATTAAAATGGAAAACACGCTTTGAACACATACATTCCTTTTTAGGCATACCGCAACGCCGACATGCCTTTGTGAAATCGAGCTTTTCGGCCATTTCGGTACAATATTCGCACAAATGCTCACCCTCGGGAATAATTTCACCGCAGGCAACACAAACGTTTGGAAACAATGCCGAAGTAATTATCTTAAAAAGCCTCATTGTATGAATTGTCCTTTAAAAATTTTACAAGTGCAGTGTACCTAAGATTTTTACGGTCATTTTCGACCATCGAGTCCCAAATATTTTCATCGCCTATAAGTATGAGCATCTTTTTAGCACGTGTTACAGCAGTATACAAAAGATTACGGTACACAAGGCGTGACGGCACGTCGCAAAGCGGAATTATTACATAATCGTATTCACTGCCTTGACTTTTATGCACCGTTATTGCGTAAGCGAGTTCAAGCTCGGACAAATCTTCCGAAAAATATGTAACAACCCTATCATCAAAGCGCACCTTCAAAATGCCACCACGAATATCAATATCGGTTATATAGCCAACGTCACCGTTGAAAACGCCGCTACCCGTTTCGCCGTTATCCTTTGTGTAGGTAATGTCATAATTATTTTTAATCTGCATAACCTTGTCGCCTTCACGGAAATAAACGCCCTTATATGAAAGTTGGCGCTTATGTTTTGTGAACGGATTAAGGTTTGCTTGTAAAACGTTATTAATGTTAAGTGTGCCGGTATCCATCATACGTGATGGGCACAAAATTTGAATGTCGGTAAGTGGGTCGACACCATAAGCCTGTGGGAGCCTTTCACACACAAGACCTACAAGGGTTTCAAGAGTTTGATACTTGTCCGAACGCTTCATAAAAAAGCAATCCCCGCCCTGAGCATTAAATTGTGCCTTTTCGCCCCTGATAATAGCGTGAGCGTTATTAACAATAGCGCTTTGAGCTGCTTGGCGGAAAACTTTTTTAAGCCTGATTGACGGAAAAATATCCGCCGCAAGAATATCGCCAAGAATATTACCCGCACCTATACTTGGTAACTGGTCAGAGTCACCCACCAAAATAATTCTGCAAGAAAGGCGCAAGGCTTTCAGCAGATTATCAAACAAAATCGCATCTATCATAGAAGCCTCATCAACTATGATAACGTCACATTCAAGCGGATTTTTTTCATTTCTGTTAAAATAAGGTTTATCATTTTCGCCCCACTCAACCTCTAACATACGGTGAATAGTGCGTGCTTCCCTGCCCGTAAGCTCGGTCATTCGCTTGGCGGCACGACCTGTCGGGGCTGCAAGCTCAATTTTCAAATTGCGATTTTCAAAAAGCTTGATTATCGCATTAAGAGTGGTGGTTTTGCCCGTACCCGGACCACCCGTAAGTATTAAAATTCCACTTTCAAAGGCTTCAAAAATAGCACGGCGCTGTAAATCCTCGAACTTAATACCCAAACGGTTTTCAACGTTCTGTATTTCAAGCTCGTCCACCGTTACCGAAGAATTTATAAAACGCTTAACCGAGCAAAGCCTTGCGGCGATATGCTCCTCTGCATTGTGGTATTCGGGAATTGATAAAAACTCAACCCCGTCTATCGCCTCACTACAAAGGCGGAAGCAATCAATAAGACGGTCACAGCAAATTTCCACTACCGATTCCTTAGCGCCTAAAAGACGACAGGCAACACTTACAAACTTACTTCTTGGCAGACAAGTGTGACCATTATACAAATTTTTCTTTAAAACGTATTCAATCCCTGCTGAGACACGCAATTCGCTTGCCATATCAAACTGATAATCGGCAGCGATTTCTTCGCAAAGCTCAAAGGGAAAATCAATCCCCTCTTCGCACAGGGTATACGGATTAGTTTTGATTATTTCAATAGCGTTTGCCCCAAACTTTCGGTAAATGCCAACGCAACGATCGGGTGTGATATTATATTTTGAAAGCATAAGCATAATATCACGCACACCAAATTGTTTTTGGTATTCCTCGTGAATTTGCATTGCTTTCTGCAAGGAAATACCCTTAAGTGTTGCCATATCAGACGGGTGGTTTTGAATTATATCAAGGGTTGATTCGCCAAACCGTTCAACCAAACGAGTCGCAGTTGTAGGGCCAACACCTTTAATAGCACCCGAAGCCAAATATCTTAAAATAGCCGCTGAATTTTCGGGGGTGCGCTGTGTAAATGATGACACCTTGAACTGTTCACCATAAGTAGCATGAACGGTATACTCACCCTCTAAATCAAGCGAGTCTCCCTCGTTAATAAAGGGCAAGGTTCCCACAATGGTGATTTCTTCGGTTTTGGTTTTTAAAACCGCTACCGTATACGCATTAGCTTCGTTATGAAAAGTTATTTTTTTAATAATACCAGAAATATTTTCCACCTATTATCACCCTTTCACCACGAATTTAAAATTATAACGCATAGCAAGTTTTTCACATTCTGTCAGCGTTTCATGCTGTAGTCCGCTCGCAACAATAATGACACGGTCGGCAAGCTTACTGCCAAGCCATTTATACTGTTCACCCGCAAAAACGATTTGACTGATTGCGGTATCCTCTTCAAGCATCACAACTAAAGTGGAGTGCATTTTTCGTTTTGGAAAAACCAAAAAGCACTTTAACAGATGCAAAAATTCACACAACCCCAAAATAAAAAAGATTAAAACCACTAAAAAAATTAAAAGCTTCATAAACAGTAACTCCCCCCGCATTATATTATGCGAGGAGGAATTACGTTGTTAAAAATTTACTTTTTTGAAATTGTAACCGTGGTATTATAAGTGCCAACCACCCAAACGTTTTTATAGGTTTTAAAACTAAAGGCTACATTAAGCGAATGTTGGCCTTCGCCCTTATCCTGCAAATCAACCTGAGCGGTAATCATATCGGCAGTAATTTTATTAACTGCTGCCCTTGGACCGCAGATTTTTACAAATTTAATTTGACTTTGGGTACTCTTAAGACCCGACTTTAGATTAATTGCTTTTACGTTTGTAACAGCTACGGTTTTTTCAATATAGCCAGTTGTATTTATCGAAACCTTAAAGGTTTCAAAATTATCAACAAGGCGCACACCATCAGGCAACTTCGGTGTAACATCAAATTCCTTATTGCTAAGCGAGATTTGCGAAACGTCAACAGCCGACAAAGTGATTTTAGAAATTTTATCAATCACTTCGGGGCTACCGATAATATCAACCTTCGGGTGGTCAATCGAATATTTAATACTGTATTCGTCAAAGCCTTCGGGGAAGTTTGTAAAATCCGCCACGACAGATACAGTCTTCTTTTTAGAAATAGGAACCTTAACCTTAACGTTTTCAGCGTTAAGCGTAATATTTTGCGGTGATATTTTTTTGCCTTCTTCATCTAAAAGATTGATTTCGGCATCAAAGCTTTCAGTTGCAGATAAAACACGGTTAACGTCACACACTGCAACAACCGAAGCAATTTTATTAACCTTGCTTCTGGGACCGGTAACCTTTAAAACGTCACCTTCAATACCGCTTACAATACCGGCTTCAGCAATAAGCCCCTCCACGGCGGTAGCGCCCTTGGCATCAGCTTTAACGGTAAATTCCTTTGTGTCGAAATAGTCAAACTCCACCTTAACGGTAGAGGGTGAAACCGAAAGCACCTCGTAATTAGTTGAAGAACGACTTGCCATAACGTCAAGTGTGTAAACTCCCGGCTCGTCAACGCTTGCAGCCGAAACGTAAACCGTAAGGTCTTCAGAACGGAGTGAAGATACAACGTAGCTCGGTCCTCTGACAACAACGCTGACTTTTTGTGAAGATAAATCCCCCACAATGTTCATACTGTTTTCAGAAGCAAAGGTGTTTTCAAGATTTACGCTTAAGGTGAGATTGGTAAAGCTGCGTTCACGAATTGGGTTTTCCTGTGTGATAATAACAAGCCAAAGCACAAACGCCAAAAAGATAGAAAGCGGAATTATAAACTTTTTGTTATAAAGAAGTTTTTTCAATGCGAAGGGATTTAAATTTTTAAGTTTGTCTGACATTTCTACCCTTCCTTTCATTGATTTTTCTTAAACGGGTTAATAGTTTTAAGTGCCTTAACAACGGGCGATGTCTTATCACTTTTTTCGTTGTCAAGAAGTAATCTGCGAAGCTCGGCCGCAGCGGTTACGGCGTTATAATTACGGGTAATTTTTCCACCTTCGGCGATAGATATCGTACCTGTTTCTTCAGAAACAACCAGAACAACCGCATCGGAGTTTTCGCTCATACCAATAGCCGCACGGTGGCGTGTACCCATTGATGAGCTTGATAAATCTACCTGACTTAAAGGTAAAATACAGCCTGCGGCATAAATACGTCCGTTACGAACAATAACTGCACCGTCATGTAAGGGAGATTTCGGGAAGAATATGTTATTTACAACCGAAACCGAAGCCGCAGCATCGGTAATTGTGCCGGTATTAATAATTTCGCCCAGCTGGGTTTCACGTTCAAAAACAATCAATGCACCGATTTTCTTTTCCTGCATAAAGCCTGCCGCTTTGCAGATTTTATCAATGCTTTCTGCCTGTGCACTTTCACCCTCATCAAAAAGCTGTGCAGTGGTTAATTTGGTTTGTCCCACCCTTTCGAGTATTCGGCGAAGCTCTGGCTGGAAAATAACTGCCGCAGCAATAATAATAAAATCAATCGCTTTAGACAAAACCCACTTAATTGTTACAAGCTCTAACCACTCTGCAATTACGAAAACCCCAAAAAGTATAACAAGACCCTTCACTAGCTGACCTGCACGTGATTCTCGTAAAAATACGATACCCTGATAGATAACATAAGCTATTACAGCAATATCGATAATATCAGCAATTTGTATGTTGGCAACCGCATATACTACCTGATTCCAAATAACGTAAATCGTATCAAAAAATGCGCCCAATTTTCAACATCCCTTCTTAAGCGTATTATTAAATATCATTATTTATTATATTTTAGCACAGATTATAATATCAATCAATAGCTAATTGTTAAAAATTAAACATTTTTTAGCGCATTTATTGCCCGCAAAACCTCATTTTCGTTATTAAACACCGAAAAACTTGCCCGAAGCGTTCCAAAATCGGTTGTATTTAAAGTTTTATGCGCCGACGGTGCACAATGCAGCCCAGCCCTGACCGCTATGGAATGGCTATCTAAAATTTCAGCCGCACGCTCACTTGGAACACCCTGCAAATTAAAAGGCATTACAGGTGCATATTTATGCATTAAGGGTTCTTTAGTATAAATTAAGATTTTTTTGTTTTTGGAAATACCATCATAAAATGCTTTGCAAAGCCGCATTTCCTTTTTATAAATATTTTCAATTCCCACTTGCCCAACAAAATCCAAACCAGCCGACAAACCCGCAATAGCAGGTACGTTAAGGGTACCGCTTTCAAGCATTTCGGGCAAAATATCAGGCTGTTTAAGGTTAAGTGACGAGCTTCCGGTTCCACCTTCAATTATGGTATTTTCTATCGGCTTTCGGCAAATTAAAACGCCAATACCCATCGGTGCATATAGTCCCTTATGCGGTGCGACACATAGATAATCTATATGCATTTTTTGCATATTTATCGGCAAAACCCCTGCGCCCTGTGCCCCATCAAGGCAAAAAAATATCCCCCTTTTGTGGCATATTTTTCCTATTTCTGCAAAGGGTAATATTTTTCCCGTAACGTTAGATGCGGCAGTCATTATTACAAGCTTTGTATTGGCTTTTATTTTCTTTTCAAAATCTAAAATGGTGTCATTATCATCATCAAAAACTGTCACCGCATCATAATTTATTCCCATTTTAAAAAGCGGACGCATTACGGCGTTATGCTCCAGATTGGAAACAAGCACGTGGTCACCCTTTTTCAAAATTCCTTTAATAACGAAGTTAATGCTTTGGGTACAATTTTGTGTAAAAATCACCTGTTCTGCGCCCTCAGCACCAAAAAAATCTGCCAGCTTTTTTCGTGTGTTATATACCATATCCGACGCTAAAATTGACGCTTTATGTCCGCTTCTGCCGGGGTTGGCTGACAGATTTTTCATTGCATAATTTACCGCATTTATTACCGTTTGCGGCTTGTGTCCGCTTGTTGCGGCATTATCAAAATAAATCATAAAAATATCCTTTCGAAAAGGGCATCCCAAACACTTGGAATGCCCTTAAATAGTTATTGCTCTTCAGTTATTTTCAGAATTTTAATACCGCTTGAATTCAAAATTTTTTCGGCTTCGGCTATATTGCCGACTACCACAAGTACATATCCGCACCCCAGAGTTTTATCACCGGTAATTCTTTCAATCTTAACCGAAAAGCCGTTTTTTCGTAATATATCCCTACCCTTTAAGGCATAGGTAACTGTTCCGGTAGCTATTATATATCTTTTCATTTAATTCACTCCGCTGTTACATAATATGCAGCAGGTAAAAAACTGACAGAATCTATATTGCTTCTTCCTTATAATATTTAACCGTTACAATAAAAATAAGGGGTAAAATTATTAAACCCGCACCGCCAAAAAGCTTTAAGCCAAGATACATTGTAAACAGCGTGAATAACGGGTTTATGCCAATTTGCTGTGAAACGATTTTTGGCTCAATAAAATTGCGTATGACTACAATAATTATATATAAAACAGCCAGACCGACAGAAAGCGCTGTATTGCCGGATATCGCACAGTAAACCGCCCATGGAATCATAATTATACCTGTACCAAGCACCGGCAAAAAGTCAATTAAAGCAATCAAAAACGCCCAAATATATGCGTTATTAATTTTCAGAACAATAAAACCAACCCATAATTCCAAAAAGGTTATTACTAATAAAGTAACATATCCCTTTAAAATTTTAAAAATACTTGTTGTGAAAATTGCTTTAACCCTTAAAAAGCGGTCATAAATTCTTTCACTAATAATTGACTTTAAAAATCTGGCAAGACCGTCAAAATCCTTTGCAATATAGCAGCTTGCAACCAAAGCAACCACACTGCTAAGCAAAAGTGATGGCGTCGCCGTTACCACCTTTTTAATTATATCCGTAAGAACATTTGTTAAATTTTTTAATACGTTTTCTAAAACCGAATCAAATGAAAAATAATACTTTTCTGGTAAATAATCTGAAATAAAGTCCGTAATTCCACTCGCCCACTCGCCCACAGTTGAAAAAATATTAGGCAGATACTCAATCAGCCCTGCTGATGAAATTATCAGTCTGTATGCCAATAACAAAATTGCGCAAAATAGTCCAAGATAAATGCCGGCTGCCAATACCGTTGCACAAATGGACTTTTTAAGTCCTGTTTTTTCGCTTAAAAAGACAGCCGGCTTTTGCGATAAGGCAGCAACAATAAGGGATAATAAAAACGGAAACATCCTAAACAATAAAAAACGACAGATAATTATGGTGATTGCGCTTATAACTGCGATATACAAAAAGCTGATTAAAAAGCGCTTTTTTGCTTGAAAATCCAATTTTTTTCCGCCTTTTTCATAAGATTTATGCAAGTTAAACATTTATGTAAAAAATATATTTTTTTGCTTGATTTTTAACAAAAAGTGTACTATAATTGAAAACAATAGTTTTTGTATGGAGAACACTTATGAAAAATTCAAGCTATTTTTTGGTTGATTCAAGGGTTCTGCCCAGTGTGTTTGAAAGTGTTGTTCTTGCTAAGGAGCTTTTAGCCGATGGCCGTGCGCAAAATGCGAGTCAAGCCGCCAAAATGGCAGGCATTTCAAGAAGCGCCTTTTATAAGTATAAGGACTTTGTTTTCAAATATTCCGATACTGACCAGAAAACCTTAACTCTTTTTGCCAGACTTTCAGACAAAGCAGGTATGCTTTCTTTGCTGACTACCGCACTTTATGAATATGGCGCAAATATTCTCACTGTTAATCAGGGTATACCGATAGATGGTGCGGCAGATGTTTCTATCACAATTAAAACCGATAGTATTAACGTATCGGTTGATGAAATTCTGCATTCCCTAAAAGAAATTGACGGTGTAATTTCTATCAAAAGCATGAACGGAGGGCAAAAATGATTAACGTTGCTATTATGGGTCACGGTGTTGTTGGCTCAGGTGTGGCTGAAATTTTAATTAACCATAATGAAAGAATTGCAAAACGCATTGATAAACAAATCAATGTAAAGCATATTCTTGATTTAAGAGATTTCGACGTGCCTTACAGCGATAAATTCACAAAGGATTTTAATGACATTTTAAACGATGACAGCGTTTCTGTTGTTGCAGAGGTTATGGGCGGAATTAATCCCGCTTACGATTTTGTAAAGGCTTGCCTAGAAGCCGGTAAAAGCGTTGTTACGTCTAATAAGGAATTGGTTGCCGCTAAGGGTGCTGAGCTTATAAAGCTTGCCAACCAAAAAGGTGTTAGCTTCTTATTTGAAGCAAGCGTTGGCGGTGGTATCCCGGTACTTCGACCAATGGCAAACTGTCTTGCCGCAAATGAAATTAATGAGATTTGGGGCATTTTAAACGGAACCACTAACTACATTTTAAATAAAATGATAGTGGATAATATGGATTTTGACACTGCACTTAAGCTTGCGCAGGACTTGGGCTTTGCTGAAAGAAATCCAGCAGCTGACGTTGAGGGTCACGATGCATGCCGTAAGATTTGCATTTTAGCAGCACTTGGCTTTGGTAAACACGTTTACCCCGACCAAGTACAGACCGAGGGTATTACAAATATATCACTCGACGACGTTGAGTATGCAGATGGCTTTGGCGCAGTTATTAAGCTTATCGGTCACGCCAAAAAGCAGGAAAACGGCACGATTATTGCATCTGTTCGTCCAACACTTGTAAGCCGTGAGCATATACTTTCAAGCGTAAACGGTGTATTTAACTGTGTTGTAGTTGACGGTGACCAAACCGGCGAGGTTGCATTCTATGGCAAGGGTGCCGGCAAAGAAGCCACAGCAAGCGCAGTTGTTGCTGATATTATTGATGCTATCCGCCACAGCGGTGTTAAAAAGTATCTCAACTGGCAGGATGGTTATGAAGGCTATGTTGACTGCTTTATTGATGAAATCGGCAAATTTTATATTACCTTAAAGGGTAACGATTACGAAGCACTCAAACCCGAGTTTATTGCCGCTTTTGGCGATTGCTTTGAAAGCTATGTATTTAATGAATACCGTAAAGAAATTGCTATTTTAACCAAAGAATTATCCAAGTCACAGGTTAAAGCAAAGCTTGCGGCAATGACACAGCTTAATGAATATAAAATTTTACACACCATGCTTTAATACGGAGGTATTATAAATGTCACTTATAGTTAAAAAATTCGGCGGCTCGTCGGTTGCCAACGCCGAAAAGGTATTTAACGTTGCCAACATTATTATTGAAGATTATAAAAAAGGCAACGATGTTGTAGTTGTTGTATCTGCTCAAGGCGACACAACTGATGATTTAATCGACAAAGCAAAGGAAATTAATCCCGACGGTCCTTCCAAACGTGAAATGGATATGCTTTTATCAGCAGGTGAACAGATTTCTATTTCCCTTTTGGCTATGGCTATTGAAAAGCTCGGTTACCCTGCGGTTTCACTTTTAGGTTGGCAGGCAGGCTTCCAGACCGACAGTCACTATTCAATCGCACGTATTAAAAAGGTTGAAAGTGAAAGAATCAGGGCTGAAATTGCTAAAAAACATATTGTAATCATTGCGGGCTTCCAAGGTCTTAATAAGTACGATGATATCACCACCCTTGGTCGTGGCGGTTCTGATACAAGTGCGGTTGCTATTGCCGCCTCTATGAAGGCTGATTTGTGTCAGATTTATACCGACGTTGACGGCGTTTATTCTGCAGACCCACGAAAGGTTCCCGACGCTGTTAAGATGGATGAAATCAGCTATGACGAAATGTTAGAGCTTGCTACCCTCGGTGCACAGGTTCTTAACAACCGTTCGGTTGAAATGGCTAAAAAATACAATGTTGAATTAGAAGTTCGCTCAAGTCTTGAACCCACAAAACGTGGTACAATTGTAAAGGAGATTACAAAAATGGAAAAAACTTTAATTAAAGGCGTTGCCAAGGATAATAACGTTGCAAGCATTTCGGTAGTAGGTCTTAAGGATGCCCCCGGTATTGCTTTTAAAATTTTCAATAAAGTTGCTCAATCAAAAATAAATGTTGACATTATTTTACAGTCAATCGGTCGTCACGGCACAAAGGATATCACCTTCACCGTTCCCGAAAGTGATGCAAATGCCGCTGTTGCCGCAATTAATGAGCTTAAAGGCAGTCTTAATTTTGAAGACGTTAAAACCGATACTTCAATCACGAAGGTTTCTATCGTAGGCGCAGGTATGGAATCCAACCCCGGTATTGCTTCTAAAATGTTTGAAGCATTGTCTGATGCAGGCATTAATATCCATATGATTTCAACAAGCGAAATTAAAATTTCGGTTTTGATTGATGAAAAATATGCCGATGCTGCAGTTCTTGCTGTTCACGATAAATTCTTTGCATAATATTTAAACGGCGGTAAACCGCCGTTTTTATTTTACACTTGCAAAACCGATAAATTGCAAGTATAATATTAAGGATAATAATTAGTAAAGGGGAATTTTCCTTTGGAAAAGGACGCAGTTTCAGCCGGCGTAAACCACGCAGGCGGTCTTTTCAGCACAGCTGAAGTAAGAATTTTAATTTGTTATATTTTGTCAGCATTAGATGAAGCCGTACCCGGCAAGCTTTTGGCTGATACACTTCATTACGAAGGTATTGCTAACTGTTTTGAAGTCAACGATTCTATCGCTCACCTTGTTAAAAACGGTCAATTAAGGGTTGTTAATGAGTTGGAAGACACTTATATAATTACAAACAGTGGCAAATATGTTGCTGACACACTTAAAACCACACTTTCTTTAACCATTAAGCAGCGTGCTTATGATGCCGCATTTAAAATGCTTGCACGCTTTAAAAATGCTAAAGAAACTGATATTAAAATTTCACGTGAAGACAATAAAACCTTTATCACCTGCTCTGCTATGGACGGTGAAACCCCGTTTATGTCGGTAAAAATGCTTGTATGTGATGAAGACCAAGCGCTTCATATTAAAGAAAAGTTTTTAAGTGACCCATCAAAAATTTATTCAGCCCTTATTGATTTATTAACAAAATAATTTAAGCCTCACTTTCGTGAGGCTTTTTTATTTATAAGGTTGGTACTAACAGCATACTGCCATCGTTGACGTATTCACCCTGAATATTATTGATTTTTAATATTTCATCAACACTTGCGTTATATATTCTTGCAATATCCCAAACACATTCCTGACCCGACACAAAATAAACCGTCAAAGCACAGTTGCCACGTTTAGGCTTTAATTTTTGCTCATTTAACTTTAAATCGGTTATAAGCTCTATTCCCTGCTTTTCCAAAACGGCGGCATTAAGTGCCAAATCGGCCCTTATTTCAAGCGTTGTAGGTGAGTTTATGGTATATCCGCAGGAAATTACACTGATTTCAGGCTGACATTCCAAAGCCTCGGTTACACTATTTAAAGAATGGTCATATTCAAAATCAAGCGGTTTTTCACAGAAAATTGTTTCTCCGTTTTCGGCAACTCCAACAATGCTGATAATAAGCACGCCACAAACCGTCATTTTACCGTCAGCAAATTTTGCTTTTACCGATTGAACGTCACACCACAAATCCAATACCGTTGATATTGCATCATTAAGGGTTATATTTTCCTTAAAATGAAAACGCTCTTTAATGTTGTCGCAAATTTTTGTAAAGGTTACCTTATCCTTTATAATATCGGCTTCAAAGCGGCGAGAAAACGCATCGTATATTATAGGAACGGCATCCTCGCAATATGCTTGACTGCAAAGCAATAGTTTTGCATTAAGCATAAAGCTTTTACATTCCCCCGCAGCGTTAATTTTAGGCTTTACGTCTAAAAAAGAAAGAATTGTTTTTGTTTCGCACTGACAATTTTCTGTAACGCCTTGAATGTCAACAATCTGGCTAAAAGGTATTAAAGTTTTAACCACCTGCGGACTAGCAGAATTTTCATTGCAATATGTAATGGTTACCGCCATTTCACCCTTATTCATTACCTTGTCGCTTATAATTTTACAGTCGGTAACGGTTGGATAGGCATCATAGCGTATAATTTTTTCAACAGGAAGGGTTCCGTCCGATAGGGCAATTTCCTCTTCTATAATTACGTACTTTTCGGCATAGCCCATTGGTGAGGTTGCAGGGGCAGTTGCTCGTCTTGCCTCGATACAAGCATCATCAATATCAGAAATAACCGTCTTGCATTTGCGGCAAAACAGTTTTAAATTAATGCTTGCTGCACCGTGAATATCAACCTTTCTACCGCTCACCGCACGGCAATTTATATAATCGGTTTTAGCGTTGGCATATAAGTCGCAGCCGGTTGTATTTACATCGGTTTCACGCACTTTATTAAATGGATATTGATATTCATATGAACACAGCTTATTATTTGTATCACAATACAAAACCGTTATGCAAATGCTTCCGTCCACCGTTATGCTTTTGTCATTAACAGATTTTGAAGATATTCTTGCAACCGTTTTGCATTTGAAAATTTTAGAAATATCAGGGCAATATTCCGGCAGTGTAAATTCAACATCAATAGGCTGCTCACAGCTGTCAACCCAGACGTTTTCATTTGTATAAACATCGGTTTTCAGGGCTTTATTATCCATAGTATTTTCCTCTCTTTAAAACTTGTTATTAAATTGTATGAAAGGAAAAAACCATATATGACAAAACCCCGTAGTTGACGGGGTTTTAATTTTATTCAAGTTCGAATGCGCCTGTGTAAAGGCTGTAATACTGACCCTTTTGCTCAATTAAATCATCGTGAGAGCCACGTTCAATAATTCTGCCCTTATAAAGCACCATTATTACGTCGGAATTCTGAACTGTCGAAAGGCGGTGAGCAATTACAAAAACCGTTCTTCCTTTCATAAGACTGTCCATACCCTTTTGAACAATAGCCTCTGTTCGGGTGTCAATGCTAGAAGTTGCTTCATCAAGAATCATTACAGGCGGGTCGGAAACGGCCGCACGGGCAATAGCAATAAGCTGACGCTGACCTTGTGAAAGATTTGAACCATTGTTTGTAAGCTCGGTCTGATAACCGTTTGGCAAACGGGTTATAAAATCATCAGCACCTGAAAGCTTTGCGGCATTTATACAATCCTCATCGGTTGCATCAAGTCGACCATAGCGGATATTTTCCATAACCGTACCGGTGAAAAGGTTTGTTTCCTGCAAAACAATGCCTAAAGAACGGCGAAGGTCAGACTTTTTAATTTTGTTAATGTTTATACCGTCGTAACGGATTTTACCGTCAGCAATATCATAAAAGCGGTTTATAAGGTTTGTAATAGTGGTTTTACCCGCACCGGTAGCACCTACAAAAGCAACCTTTTGTCCGGGCTCGGCATAAACGCTTACGTCGTGTAAAACCTCTTTACCCTCCTCATAACCAAAGTCAACATTAACCATTCTAACGTCGCCACGAAGCTCGGTATAAGTAACAGTGCCGTCACCATGCGGATGCTTCCACGCCCAAAGACCTGTGCGTTCATCGGTTTCTATAATGTTTCCGTCTGTATCACGCTTAGCGTTAACAAGTGTTACATAACCCTCATCATCCTCGGGCTTGGCATCCATCACTTCAAAAACACGTTCAGCACCGGCAAGACCCATTACAATAGAGTTTATCTGCTGTGAAAGCTGATTCACGTTACCTGTGAATTGCTTTGTCATATTAAGAAAAGGTATAACAATGCTTATGCTAAGTGGCATACTAACGCCAAATAATTGCAGCAAGCTTAAATTGGGAACCTTAAGCAGCAACAAAAGACCGCCGACAGTAGCAATTATAACATATAAAATATTACCGATATTCATATTAATCGGGCCCAAAATATTTGCATAGGCGTGTGCACGCTTGCTGTCCTCACACAAAGCATCGTTAATTTCATCAAACTGCTTTTGGGTTTTATCCTCGTAACAGAAAACCTTAACAACCTTTTGACCGTTCATCATTTCCTGAATAAAGCCCTCGGTTTTACCAATCGCCTTTTGTTGGCGCATAAAGTACTTGGCAGAGCCACCGCCCACCTTTTTAGTAACCATAAACAAGAAAAATACGCCAACGAGCACAACCAATGTGATCCAAATACTGTAAGAAAGCATTATTATAAACACCGTAATTACAACAATACCTGCCTGCAAGAGCGAAGGAATCGATTGTGAAATCAACTGACGAAGCGTATCAATATCGTTAGTGAAATGGCTCATAATATCGCCGTGCTTATTGGTGTCAAAATACTCAATAGGAAGATTTTGCATACCATTAAACAAGGTTTTACGCATTTTTCCAAGAAAGCCTTGGGTAATATATGCCATTAGCTGTGTTTGTGTAAACACTGCCGCAAGCGAAACCACGTAAAGGCTAATTAAAATGATTATTCTTGGTATGATTTGCTTGCTGGCTGCCGCCCAATCCCCGCTTTTATAGGTATCGGTAATAATTTCAATTATCTGCTGATTAAAAATAGCGGGCGCAGTTGCAACAAGAGCCGCAAAAGCAATGCAGAAAAGCGCCAAAGGAAACAGCACGGGATAATATGAAAACATCATTTTAAACACACGCTTAAAGGTTGACATACTGAATTTACGCTTGCCGTGTGGCATACTGCCGGGGCCTCTACCCTGCGGTCCTCTGTAATTAGGCGTTCTCATTGCTGTCACCTCCCTTGGTCTGCTGTTCATAAACCTCACGATAAATTTCGCTTGATTTCATAAGCTCATTATGTGTGCCAATGTTTTCAATCTTACCGTTTTCCATAACGATAATCATATCGGCATCCTGAACAGAAGCAATACGCTGAGCAATTATAATCTTTGTAGTATCTGGAATAAATTTCTTAAAGCCCTGTCGGATAAATGCATCTGTTTTGGTATCAACCGCACTTGTCGAGTCATCCAAGATTAAAATTTTAGGCTTTTTAAGAAGTGCACGGGCAATACAAAGGCGTTGCTTTTGTCCGCCCGAAACGTTAGTGCCGCCCTGCTCGATATAGGTATCATAACCATCAGGGAAACCGCTTATAAATTCATCTGCTTGTGCAAGCTTGCAAGCCTCTATCATTTCCTCGTCGGTTGCATTTTCGTTACCCCAACGAAGGTTATCTTTAATTGTGCCAGAGAAAAGCTGATTTTTCTGAAGCACCATTGCAACACTGTCACGAAGTGTTTTAATATCATAATCACGAACGTCAACTCCGCCAACCAAAACCTCGCCATCGGTTACGTCATAAAGGCGTGGTATTAACTGCACAAGGGATGATTTACTAGAACCCGTACCGCCGATAACGCCAACCGTCATACCCGATTTTATTTCAAGATTAATGCCTTCTAAGGCGTTACGCTTTGCATCTTTGTTATATTTGAAATTTACGTTATTAAACTTTATCGAACCGTCTTTAACCTCAAAAATCGGGTTTTCGGGGTTGTGAAGATTAGATTCCTCGTTCAAAACCTCACAAATACGCTTCATTGATTCAAGCGACATTGTAATCATTACGTAAATCATTGAAAGCATCATAAGTGACATTAATATTTGTACGCCATAGGTAAGCATTGCTGAAATATGACCAACGTTTACCTCCAAGCCCTTGCTTTTGATTACAAGATACGAGCCCAAAAACAGAATTACAACCGTATTAAAATACATACAAAACTGCATTATAGGTGTATTCAAAGCAACAATACGTTCAGCTTTGGTAAAGTCCTCGGTTATACCGTCTGCCGCTGCGGCAAACTTCTGCTTTTCATATTCTTCCCTTGAAAAGCCCTTTACCACACGCATTGCACGTACGTTTTCTTCTATAGATTCGTTAAGCTTGTCATACTTTTTAAACACACGTCTGAAAGCGGGCATTGCTTTACGTGCTATCATTAAAAGGCCGAAAAGTAATACGGGTATAACCACAACAAAAGAGGTAGCAAGCGCACCGCCCATTGTGTAAGCCATAATAATTGAGAAAATAAAAATCATCGGGCTTCTGATAGCGGTACGAATAATCATCATATAAGCCATCTGCACGTGGGTAATGTCGGTTGTAAGACGTGTCACAAGTGAAGTAGAGGAAAATTTATCGATATTGCTGAACGAAAAGCCTTGAATTTTTTGAAACATATCACGGCGCAAATTCTTTGCAAAGCCTGTGGAAGCTTTCGCACAGGTTATAGCCGCAATACCGCCGCAGCAAAGCGACACAAGTGCCATTGCGATAAGTATAAGACCCGTTTTTATAACTGAATCAATTTGTACACCGGATTCAATACTATTAATAAGGTCGGCGGTTTTAAAGGGAATTAAAACTTCAATTATAACCTCACCCATAATAAAGATTAAGGTCAAAATTGAGGAAAGCTTATACTCCCTGATAGATTTTGCCAAGGTTTTAATCATTTTCGTCCTCCAAATTTATAATAAATCGGTCAATCATACCTAAGAATTGTTCAATTTCACAATCGCTAAAGCCCTTTTTTAGCAAGACTTCACGGCGCTCAATATCCTGCATAATAGCTTCGTGTATTTTAACAGCCTTTTCGGTTAAAATTATTTTTTTAAGGCGAGCATCTCTTTCAACGCTAACCCTTTCAATAAAACCGTTTTGTTCCATAGCTTTTAAAATATTACTAGCCGTTGAACGCCTTATTGAAAAACGATTTTCAAAATCACGCTGAAAAATTTCTCTATCACGATTATCGTAAAAATAATGAATTGCCCAACCGTTTACACCCTTGGGCAATGTAATTTTACCTGAAGCCGAGCTTTTTTCGATATCACGCCTGATATAATTTGCAAGTCGCCGAACGTTAAAACCTATGTTTTTTTCGTGTTGCATAAGCTACCTCACAGAATAAATTGTTAGCACCCTAACATTATAATACTATGCCACCCCAAAGTCAATATGAATACAACAAAATTCATTGTTTATTAATAGAAAAAGCGCCCTTTTTCAAGGGCGCTTAAAATTACTTTTTCATTGAAATTGCCTTTTTGGCTTTTTCAACAATATTAACAGCACGAAGACCAAATTCATCCAAAAGCTTAACAGCCGGACCCGAATGACCAAACTTGTCGTTAACACCAAGCTTTACAACCGGAACAGGATATTCCTCTGCAACACATTCAGCCACAGCACTGCCAAGACCACCGATAATCGAATGCTCTTCAGCAGTCACGATTGCTCCCGTTTCCTTAGCAGCCTTAAGTATAATTTCAGTATCCAAAGGCTTAATTGTTGCAATATTGATAACACGAGCGCTTATACCCTCTTGCTTGAGCAGCTCGTATGCCTGCAACGCTTCGTTAACCATAAGACCGGTAGCAACGATAGTTACGTCATTGCCCTCCTTAAGCTCAACGCCCTTACCGATTACGAAATCATAATCATCGCCAAATACAACCGGCACAGGCAAACGGCCAAAACGCATATAAACAGGGCCGTCGTGGTCCATTGCGGCATACATTGCCTTTTTAGCCTCGGTTTCATCTGCAGGGTTGATAATTGTCATACCCGGTATGGTGCGCATTAATGCAATATCTTCATTACATTGATGGGTTGCGCCATCCTCGCCAACCGAAATACCTGCGTGTGTTGCGCCGATAATTACGTTAAGGTGGGGATAACCGATAGAGTTACGCACCTGTTCAAAAGCACGACCTGCTGCAAACATTGCAAAAGAGCTACAAACAACCTTTTTGCCAGTTGCGGCAACACCGGCAGCTATGCTTACCATATTTTGTTCAGCAATACCGCAGTCATAAAATCTTTCGGGGAACGCCTTTTTAAACATACCTGTCTGGGTAGCGGCAGCTAAATCCGCATCCAAAACAATAAAATCATTACGTTTTTCGCCAAGCTCTACAAGAGCAGCACCAAAAGCGGCTCTTGTTGCTACTGTTTTAATATCTGCCATTTCAGTACTCCTCCTTAATCCAACTGCTTAAGAGCTTCATTAAGCTCTGCAAGTGCCTGCGCCGTCAATTCATCATTAGGTGCGGCACCGTGCCAGTTAACATTATTCTCCATATAAGAAACGCCCTTGCCCTTTACGGTTTTAGCAATAATTGCAACCGGCTTATCTATGGCTTCAGCTTCCTTCAAAGCGGCTTCAATCTGGTCAAAATCGTGACCATCAATGATAATTGTATGCCAATTAAAGGCATCAAATTTCTTATCAATCGGAGCGGCAGAGTTTACTTCCTCAATGCTGCCGTCAATCTGAAGGCCGTTATAATCAACAAACACTGTAAGGTTAGACAGACCCTTATTAGCGGCAAACATTGCTGCTTCCCATACCTGACCTTCTTCAATTTCGCCATCACCCAAAACGGCATAAACCTTATAACTCTCGCCAAAATGCTTAGCCGACAAAGCCATACCAACAGCACATGAAATGCCTTGACCCAACGAGCCGCTCGACATATCCACACCGGGAATATATTTCATATCGGGGTGACCCTGTAAAATACTTCCCTGCTTACGAAGGGTTAAAAGCAAATCGGTTGAAAAATAACCACGGTTTGCCAAAACCGAATAAAGCGCAGGTGCCGCATGACCCTTTGACAAAACAAGGCGGTCACGGTCAGACTTTTTGGGGTCCTTGGGATCAATGTTCATGTGGGCAAAATAAAGATAGGTTAAAATATCTGCACAGGAAAGTGAGCCACCGGGGTGACCTGCCTTTGCACTATGGATACTTTCGATTATCCCAATTCTGACCTGTGTTGCGGTCTTTTGCAGGGATTTCTTTAATGTAGCGTCCATCTTTTTTCATCCTTTCAGTTTGTAAAAATTTTAGTTAAATATTCAATAAAATCGGCTACGGCACCGTTCTTACAGCTGCCACCAACAAAATCAGCACATTGCTTAATTTCATCGGGTGCTTCAGCCGTCGTAGCACCAATATCCGCATTTTTAAGCATTGTTAAATCGTTATAATAATCTCCAATAGCGAAAAATCCGCCTTTTTTTATGCCTAGCAAACTACAAAGATTTTGAAGCGAATCGGCCTTAGAAATCCCTTTAGGCACCACTTCAAGATAATATCTGGTTCTTCCGTCGATATAGGCTATCGTATCAAATAAATCAGATTCAATATTAAGCCCCATTATTTGATTTCTAACTTCTGCCCGTTTTTCAGCATCAGAGAAAGCGAACAAAACCTTTGTCCAGCTATACTTTATGGCTTCGCTAAGCGGCATTTTTTCAATACTCAGCTTCTCATATTGCTCGTGGTCGTCGGTTTCACTTGTTGCATTCGCAACCAAAACATTTTTACCACTATGTATTTCAACGCCAATATCAGACGATATATTAATCACAAAGCCAACAACCCTCTTATCACATTCGGGCAATAAATACTCTTTAATAATTTCTTGGCTGTTATAATCATAAATCATCGCACCATTAGCAACAACCGACGGCCCAATACAATCAATTACATCAGTGACCATACTAACCGCCCCAACGCTTCGACCTGTGGCAATCGCAAAGGCACCGCCCTCGTTTACGAAAAATTTTATTTTTTCAATATTTCGAGGGTTAATATACCCGTTATCTAAAAGCGTACCATCAATATCGGAAGCTAATAAATAACCATCAAAAATACCCATTACCTTATCCCCTTTAAGAATTTAACAAAATATTCGGGCAATTCGGATTCAAATTCCAAATATTCATTGGTTATTGGGTGAACAAAGCCAACTTTTTTTGCGTGAAGGCACTGACCCGAAAGTGAAGTTATAACCTTTTTGGGACCGTAAACGTCATCCCCTGCTACCGGATGGCCGATATACGCCATATGAACACGTATTTGATGGGTACGCCCCGTTTCCAAGCGCAGTCTTACGTGGGTAAAATCACCAAAGCGTTCAATAACGGTATAATGCGTAACAGCGTGCTTACTGCCCTTGTCGGTCACAGCCATTTGCTTTCTTTTAACGGGGTGTCTGCCAATAGGAGCATCAATTATACCGCTATCGTTTTTAAGGTTACCGTAAACCACCGCTTCATATTCACGTGTAAAGGAATGTTCTTTAATCTGTAAAGCAAGACCGTTGTGCGCAGTATCGTTTTTAGCCACCATTAAAAGCCCGCTTGTGTTTTTGTCAATTCGATGCACAATACCGGGGCGCATAACACCGTTGATACCGGATAACGATTCCCCACAATGATGCATAAGCGCATTTACAAGAGTACCTTCAAAATTGCCCGCCGCAGGATGAACAACCATACCTTTTGGCTTATTAACCACTAATAAATCGTCATCCTCATAAACAATGTCAAGCTCAATTTCCTCAGCGGTAACGTTATAAACCGTTGGGTCAGGCATATTCAATATTACCTCATCCCCAAATTGAAGCTTTAAATTTTTAGCGGCTATTTTGCCATTAACCGTAACGCAGCCATCATCAATAAGCTTTGCCGAGCGTGAGCGTGTAATATCGCCCATTTCGGCGACAAAAACGTCCACACGAATACGGTCGTTACTATCACACGTTTTTGTCAGTATTGTCATTTTCAGCCACCTTTATAGGGTTAGCAGACATTTTGCTTTTAAGTTCTTTAACAGTGTCAACCGTAAAATATAATATTAAAAGTGCAACACCGATAACGATAGCGCAGTCGGCAACATTAAACACAGGAAATGTAGGCCAAAATTCAAAATGTAAGAAATCCACCACGTTGCCATCACGGAAAATGCGGTCGATAAGGTTACCTATACCGCCGAAAAGAACAAGTGACATTGCCCAAAAAATGAGTTTATTATTAGCCCCCCACTTAAAGAGCAAGGCAATACAAACAAGCATAATAACCACTGTCATAGCAAGAAGTCCCCAAGTGTGACCTTCGAGTATTCCCCATGCACCGCCCTTGTTATGAATATAAACAATATCAATAATGCCTTTTATGAAATCGGTACCTTGACCAAGCTCGAAATTAGTCATTATAAAATATTTTGTGTATTGGTCAACCGCCAAAACAACCGCACCAACTATTAGTGCCAAAATATATGAAATCAAAGATATACCTCCCTAAAGGTAATAAGTATATTATTCTTCTGTATTTTCCGCAACAGAAAAGCCGTTATCATCAATATCTGAAGTCGCAGGCTTTATAAAGCTTTCAGCTGATGGCACCTCGTTAAGCTTTGCAGTAATCACACTAGCCATTCTTTGAGGGTCCATTTGTACAGCATCGGGAATTTCCTGCAAAATGCTGAGATGCTCTTTATATTTCGAGGTAACGGCAGATTTAAATGCTGCAACCTCCAACTTAAGTTTATCAAACAAAACCTGCTGTCTTTGAACGCTGTCATTTGCAGCCGCAGTAATGCTATCTGCCTGCAGCTTGGCGTCCTTAACCATTTTTTCAAGCTCGCCCTCTAAATTCGCCTTGCGTTCAGCAGCCTGCATTTCAAAGGTTGCAACCATTTCTTTTTCACGCTCAGCCAAAACGGCAATATTAGCCTCAGCCTCACTAATCATTTGATCACTTTTACTTTGTGCATCAGCTACAATCTGCTCTGCAAGCTTTTGAGCATTTAAAAGCACACTTTGAATACTGTTTTTAGAATGCTCTGCAGTATCAATTTCATTCTGTAGGCGAGCAACCTCAGCCTTATATTGATTTATTATCGATTCAAAACTTTGATAATCGGCTTCTACCTTATCAAGAAAAACCTCAACCTCTTCGGTTTTATAGCCGCCCATAGATTTTGAAAAGCTTACGTTTTTAATTTCTTCAGCAGTAAACATCTTGTTTGTTAACTCCTTTTTAAAAGCTATAAATATTTTTTAAACTCTAAAACAGTTCTGTCCTTTTTGGTTTTTAGAAGAGTGTTACTGATAATAAACTTACCTTTACCCCTTACAGTAATTGCATCGCCCTGTGCTACCTGCTTTGTGGTTTTTTCACACTGAACAGAATTGACCGTAACAAAGCCCATATCAATAAGTTCAGTCGCTTTGTTGCGTGATAACCCGCACACAGCTGACACAACACAGTCAAGCCTTAAAGATGATACCGTAACGGTTGCTTCAACAAGGCTGTCTGACTGTGGCAATGGCAAGTGATAGCCCTTAGACACATTTACTCCCACTCTTCCAATCTTATCAATATTTAAAAGCACAAAGGGCAAAACCTCGTTTTTAAAAAAGGCTACGGCACGGCCGTTTTCGACCAAAATATCGCCAATGCTTTCACGGGTTATACCAAGAGCAGTTAGCGCCCCTAAAAAGTCCCTGTGCTTAAGAGTATCAGACTCACGATAAGAAAAGGTTGCAGCAGTTATTGGAAAAACACCATCATCACACCAATCAGGAAAACAGCCAAGCATAACCCTTTCGGCATCGTCATAGCCACCGTAAAGGACATAATCAGCCCCACGATTATCAAGTGTTCTTTGTGCCAATACTGCTTCTTCCCGCCTCAAAAACCCGAAAAACTTGGGTTTAGAGGTTTTTTGCGAAATATCAAATGTATCATTAATACGGGCAACAAGTATTTCACTTTCCATTAAAAGTACATACGGCCTTCGTCTAATTCTTCAAGCATTAATTCGCCCATAACGTCAACGTCAGAGGGAACGATAATAAAGGTTGAAACTGCAACCTTGCGAATGTTGCCGTGATTAGCATAAGCAGCACCGCTTAAAAAGTCAATAATACGTCTTGAAACATCACGGTCGCAAACCTCAAGATTTAAAACAACCGTCTTTTTAGCATTGAGATGGTCTGCAATACCTGTTACGTCTTCAAAGCGTTCGGGCTTTACAAGTACAACCTGCATACCGTTAGCCTGTACGTTCTTTGCCTTGCCGCCGATAACACGAGGTGTGGTTTCACGCTTAACTTCAGGCTGTGTTTTTTTCTTGGGAGCTTCTTCAACTACTTCGTTTTCGTTTTCGAATTCATCCTCCTCGGGAATAGTCATAATGTTTTTAATGCTGTCAAAAATACCCATTTTTAGTCCTCACTTTATTTTAATTTTTTATTTTATATAATAACGTTTTCCAAACAATGCGGTGCCAACCCTTACAAGGTTTGCCCCCTCCTCAATCGCAATGTCGAAATCGTCCGACATACCCATTGAAAGAATGTTCATAAAACAATTATCTATGTTTTTATTCTTTATGTCAATAAATAGCTGTTGCATTTGTTTAAAATATTTGCGGTTTTGCTCGGGCTCGTTGCATATCGGCGGAATTGCCATAATACCGCAAACACGCAAATTTTCAAGTGCCGCAATTTCTTTTATAGCACTTTCCAACTCATTCGGCTCAAAGCCCCATTTGGATTCTTCATCGCCGATATTAACTTCGAGTAAAATATCCATTACCTTATTTTTCTTAACCGCTTGCTTTGAAATTTCCTTTGCAAGCTTTAGCGAATCGACCGAATGAATAAGCTCTACCCTGTCGATTATATCTTTTACCTTATTGGTCTGCAAATGACCGATAAAGTGATGGTGCACGTCAATAATGCCGTCTTGCTTTGACAAAAGCTCCTGCACCTTGTTTTCACCGATATAGTTAATACCCTTGTTTATTGCATAATTTATGGTATCAACATCAACTGTTTTGGTGGCGGCAAGTAAAATAACGTCGTCACGTGTTTTGCCCGCTTTTTTTAAAGCAACATCCAGCTTTTCATTAACGGCCTTAAAATTTAAATCAAATTCCTCAGCCGATAATTTTTCCATCATAAAGGCTTCTTCCTTTCACGATAACCTGATCATACAAACGAAGTGCACCGTCGCTGTCCGACTTTTTGCAAATCATCATATTGTCGGTAGAATATAAAATATCAACCGGAACAAACTTTGCCTGCATGCCCTTGACAATATAAACACCTTTAACACCATCAACCACACGCAAAGCCTTTTTGGAAACCTTAAGACCGCTATATTCACGGCTGACAACCGTCATAGGACCGCTTCGCATAGAAGCAAGCTCGGAATTCATTTCACTGCAAGCGAAAATTATTACCGCACTTTCAGAATCATCCGAAGTGTTAACTTGTTTAACAGTTACAGGTAAAACCGGTGAAGATTTAACCGAGGTGTAAATTTTAAGTGTGTCCCCCGCCTTGTAATTATGGGAATCATTTATTGAAACCTTGGCGGCAATGTACCACTCGTAATCCGAAACGATTTTTCCAACAACCGACTGCTCATTTTTTTCTGATTTAAGCGTATCCAAAAATTCGGGCGTTATATCATAAAGCTTATTAACGCTTAAAACATTTTCATAACCATCGGTTTTGGAAAGAAAATAACCCGATTCGATAGCCTTAACTTCACCCTTAACACCGGTAAGACCGGCTTTTAAAATCTCAAGCTGGTTATTAAGCCCCTCTAACTGAGAGGCAAAGGTTGAGGTATCCCCCAAAGCAGCCTGTCGGCGATTTAAGGCAAAAAGCAATTCCTCGCCTTTTTCCTGAATAGTATCATAATTGCCGGCGGCAGATGATATTACAAGGGCATCAAGCTTGTCATTAACACGATTGTTAATAAGCTCAAGATTAGCGGCTTCAAGGTCATTAAATGACAAAATATCGTTAATATCATTAATTTTATTCTGAACCGACTGCATTTGGCTTAGGGTTATTGATGCTGCTTCGCTGCCGTAAATGTTAGCAATGGTTCCGTTTTTCGCAACACGCTCACCGTCGCTTATCATAAAGTGCAAAACACCATCGTTATCGTTTGTAACAAGTATTTCATTACGTATAATTACACCCGTAATTTTGAACCCGTTGTTTGCAGTATAAAAAACTGCACTTTCGGTGGTAACAGGCTTATAAAAGGCGGCAACCGCCTGATTAACCAAAAATGCCACAGCAACAAAAATAATGGCAAATTTTATCAGGGTGTTCTTTTTCAAAGCCTATACCTCCTTTAAAAAGTTAGTTACAAGATTCAAGGCTGTTTGATAACAGTCAGAATCCTCATCGGGATACACCCAATTTATACGTTCATCACGATTAAACCAAGTAAGCTGACGCTTTGCATAGCGTCTTGTTTGTTGCTTTAAATGCTCGGCACAGCTTTCGATTGTATCCTCGCTCATTATAGCGGGATAAAGCTCCTTATGACCAATAGCCTGAAAAGCACCTTTTTTATTATTACCAACCGTTTGCTTTGCCTCATCCAAAAGGCCGTTTGAAAGCATTATATCAACACGGCGGTTAATTCTGTCATACAAAAGCTCACGGTTTTTATAGGTTATACCGATAACCAGCGGTATAATATCCGACGGATTTTGCCGTGATATAACGTTTTGCTCGGTAATGGTTTTACCCGTTTGCAAATACACCTCAAACGCACGAATAATTCTGCGGCGATTGTTGGGGTGAAGCCTTGCAGCACTTTCGGGGTCAAATTCAGAAAGCTCTGCAAGCATTGCCTCTGCCCCAATGCTTTCAAGCTTGTTTTCAAGCTCTTGTCGAAGAGATGGGTCGGCATCCTGCTCGATATATTCAATGTTATCAAGCAAGGAAGAAACGTATAGCCCTGTTCCACCAACAATTATGGGCAATTTCCCACGGGATGAAACTTCGGCAATTACTTCACGTGCCGATTTTACGTAATCCGCTACCGAATATTCGTCCTCTAAATTCAAAAATTCAAACAAATGATGCGGTATACCATCTTTTTCGGCATCATTCGGTGCGGCAGATGCCACATGGATACCCTTATAAATCTGCATTGAATCAGCGCAAATAATTTCGCCGTTTAATGCTTTTGCCAAGGAAATACTTAAGTCGGTTTTGCCCGAAGCGGTCGGGCCAACAATGAATAATGCTTTAATCACTGTATTCTGCCAAACTGTTTTTCAAGTTCCCTTTTCTTGATTTCATAAGCCACAGGTCTGCCATGCGGACAATACATAATATCCTTTGAAAGCAAAACCTTTTCAGCCAAATCCTTCATTTCGGCAACGCTTGTATGGCTTCCCGCTTTGATTGCCGCCTTACAAGCAACTGTGTGGAAAAGATTTTCTTCCCTTTCAATCTGAACAGATTTTGTAGTTAAAATGCTTTCTGCCATTTCGGAAAGAAGCGACACGATATCCTCACCAACAAGGGTTGTGGGAATTGCACGTACCGCAACGGTAGAAGCACCAAAATCATCAATTTCAAACCCCGCAGACAAAAGTAAATCTAAATTATTTATAATTGCGTTGTATTCATCCTTTTGAAGATTTGCGGTTATTGGGGTTAAAAGTGCCTGCACTTCAATTTTGTGCTGACTTTTAAGCTTATTAAACAAAATACGCTCGTGTGCGGCGTGCTTGTCAATCATAAAAATACTATCATCCATCTGTGCGATAATATAGGTATTAAAGGCTTGTCCGATAATTGTGATTACAGGCTTGTCCTCATCAATGATTTCATCAAGCTCTTTTTCAATTAAAACATCCTTTGACTGTGCCTTTGGTGCATAAACAGGCTCGGTTTTCTTGCCATCGTTACCAACAAAGGAGTAGGTGTCCGCAAAGGTTGTGTTTTTCGGTGCTTCGAAAGCAAAGCTTTTTGGTTCTTTTTTAATTACAGGCTCGGTAACAATTTTTACCTGTTCGGGCTTGGTTATTTCTTTAAGCGGCTCCGTTTTAATTACCGTTTGCTTAAACTGTTCAGTTGTCATTCTTTCAAAACGGTTAAACGCCGGTTGGGTAATTTTAATTTCGGGTCGTGTATCCCCTTTTGATAACGCATTTTTAACCGATGCATAAACGCTGTCAAAAATACGCTTTTCATCTGAAAACCTTACTTCGGTTTTAGCGGGGTGAACATTTACGTCAACCGTATCAAACGGAACGCTTACGTAAAGCACAAATACAGGGAATTTGCCAATCATTGCACTGTTTTTATAAGCCTGTTCAACAGCGGTGATAATTGTACCCGAACGAACCAAACGACCGTTCAAAAAGGTGAACTGATTATTTCTTGTCGGCTTACAGGAAACGGGCTTACAAATAAGACCCGAAACGGTAATGCCGCCAAACTCACCCTCGCACTCAATAAGAGAATTCGCAAACTCACGCCCCAAAACGCTATAAACGGCGGTTTTTATCTGTCCGTCACCCGAAGTGTTAAGGGTTTGCTTGCCGTCACGAATAAATTTAATTGAAATTTCGGGGTGAGAAAGTGCAATACGGTCAACAACAGCCGCACAAGCATTCGCTTCTGAAACATCCTTTTTAAGGAATTTCATACGTGCGGGGGTGTTATAAAACAAATCACGTATTATTATGGTGGTGCCTTTGGGGCAACCCGCCTCCTCATAGAGCGCTTCCTGCCCACCCTCGATTACATAATGGGTGCCGATTTCCTCGTTTTCGCTACAAGTGAGCAGCTCGACACGTGAAACCGAAGACACCGCCGCCAAAGCCTCACCTCTAAAGCCAAGCGTTGAAATATAATTAAGGTCGTTATCCTCTTTAATCTTGCTTGTTGCATGGCGTAAAAATGCCAAGGGGACGTCCTCGCCCGAAATACCGCAACCGTTGTCGGTAATACGCATATAGGAAATACCGCCGTTTTGAATTTCAACGGTAATAGTATCTGCACCGGCATCTATTGAATTTTCAATAAGCTCTTTTATAACAGATGCGGGTCTTTCAACAACCTCACCCGCTGCAATAAGCTCGGCCACGTTTTTGGGTAAAACATTAATTTTTGGCATATTTACACCTCACTTTTAAAGTTCTTTTGCCTTTTTGCAGATATCAAACAAAATCTGCATTGATTCGATAGGAGTTAAAGTATTAACGTCTATCGCCTTAAGGTCTTTTAAAATTTCCTGTGCGGACTGCATTTCAAACGACATTTGCGTATCGCTGTCAACAACAGTTTTATAGGTTACAAGGCCTTCATTTTCGGTCATTTGAAGAACCTCTTTAGCACGTTCAATAACAGCATTTGGAATACCGCTGAGCTTTGCAACCTCAATACCGTAGCTGTCATCTGCACCGCCACGAACAATGCGGCGCAGGAAGGTTATATCATCGCCACGCTTTTTAACGGCAATATTATAATTTTTAACACCCGAAAGCTCGTTTTCCATTTGGGTGAGCTCGTGATAATGGGTGGCAAACAAAGCCTTTGCACCAAGCTTTTTCTTATCAGCCACAAATTCAAGCACCGCACGTGCAATCGACATACCGTCAAAGGTTGAAGTACCACGGCCAATTTCATCAAGAATTAAAAGGCTGTGCTTTGTGGCATTTTTAAGTATGTAAGCAACCTCGCTCATTTCCACCATAAAGGTCGATTGACCGGATGCAAGGTCATCTGATGCGCCAACACGTGTGAATATTGCATCAACCACACCGATTTCGGCGCTTTTAGCAGGAACAAAGCAACCAATCTGCGCCATAAGCGTGATAAGCGCAACCTGTCGCATATAGGTCGATTTACCCGCCATATTAGGACCCGTTATAATAGCACAACGGTCATCCTGCATATTAAGAAGCGTATCGTTAGAAACGAACGGAGTACGTAAAACCTGTTCAACAACAGGATGGCGACCATCATTAATGCGTATTGCACCGCTGTTATTAACAAGCGGGCGGCAATAATGATTATCTGCCGAAACATTCGAAAAAGAACACAAAACGTCGAGCTTTGCAATGGCGCCTGCAGTTTTTTGGAATCTGACAACCTCGGCTGCCGTCTTTTTGCGAATAGTATCGAAAATTTCATATTCAACCTGAACAATGCGGTCCTTTGCGGTAAGCACACGCTTTTCAATTTCCTTTAGTTCTTCGGTAATAAAGCGTTCGGCATTTGTCAGGGTTTGTTTTCTTATATAATCCTCGGGCACTTTATCAAGGAAGGAATTTGTAACCTCAATATAGTAACCGAAAACCTTGTTATACCGAACACGCAAATTTTTAATGCCGGTGCGTTCCTTTTCCCTTGCCTCAATTTCCGCAAGAACGCCTGTACCGGCATTCATATCATGGCGGAGGGTATCTACAAGCTCGCTGTAGCCATCTTTAATCAGGTTGCCTTCCCTGACGGTTGCAGGAGCTTCAGGATTGATAGCCTCGTTAATTAAAGCCGAAATATCCTCAAGGGTATCGATTTCGTTATAAATATCCTTAAGCATTCTGCAGTTTGAATTCTCAAGTAATGCTTTAAGGGTTGGGAATTTTTGTGCTGTATAAGAAAGATTTAATAAATCCTTTGCATTAGCCGAACCGTAAACCACTTTAGTCATTAAACGTTCAATATCACGAATACCGGTCAAAGCTTCGACAATTTCACCACGCAAAATTGTGTTTGATACAAGCTCTTCCACTGCATTCTGGCGAAGTGTAATAGCCGTAATGCTTAAAAGCGGCTGTGAAACCCAGTTTCTTATAAGGCGCTTGCCCATTGCGGTTTTAGTTTTATCGAGCACCCACAAAAGCGAACCTTTTTTCGCCTTTAAGCGCATTGTTTCGCAAAGCTCAAGGTTACGAACTGCTGTTGTGTCAAGTCGCATAAACTGACTGCCTGTATAAACATCAATTTCATTAACCGAAACGTGACCGTTAACACCGGTTTCATAAAGGTACTGCAGAGCAGCACCAAACGCACAAGCGGCTGCGCCGTTTTTCTGAAGACCAACGTTTTCAACACTTATAACGTTAAAGTGCTTTAAAATTAAATCCTCAACAGCGGAAAAAACAAAGCTTGATTTTTCACGTATTGTAAGCATACCATCAAAGCTTTGTTCAAGATAGCTTGCAACCGTGGGAGCTTTTAAGCCAAAATCCTCTGCCACAAGAATTTCACGTGGGTTAAAGCGTGCAATTTCATCAATTAAACGAATTTGAAAATTTTCTTCAGACAAAGCGGTTGCGTGACATTCGCCTGTTGAGGCATCGGTAAAGCAAAGACCGATTTCACCCTCACACAAAGCAATAGCGGCAAGATAGTTATTCTTGCCCTCGTCAAGCATACTGTCCTCAAGCACGGTACCGGGTGTAATGGTGCGAACAATATCACGCCTTACAAGTCCCTTTGCGGTAGCAGGGTCTTCAACCTGCTCGCAAATTGCAACCTTATAGCCCTTTTCAACCAAGCGTGCAATATAAGCTTCACAGCTGTGAAAAGGCACGCCGCACATTGGGGCACGTTCTTCTAAACCACATTCCTTACCGGTTAAAACCAAATCCAATTCTTCGGAAGCCTTTTTGGCATCCTCAAAAAACATTTCATAAAAGTCGCCCACACGAAAAAACAAAATTGTATCTTCGTTTTGCGCCTTTATTTCGTTATACTGCCGCATCATCGGCGATAATTCAGCCATTTTAAACTTCCTTTCTTTAAAATTTTTAAAAAATTAGTGGCAACCGCCGCAGGTAGCACAGCTTCCGGTACAACCGTCACTTACTTCGCAAGTAGCGGGGTCCTCGCCATCAAGACATTTAGAAATGATTGTATTAATTTCGTTAACCATTTGGTCAAGCATTGCTTTTGCGGTATTATACTCAACCATTGCGGGATTAGCCATAATATTGCCATAGCTTTCACGAAGCTCTTCGTTAAGCTTTTTAACTAAAACTTCATCCTTGCCATCTTCGCTGATAGCCTTTTCAAGCTCCATTCTTTTAATGTTGAATTCACCAATAGCGTTCTGCAAATCGGTATTAGCATCATTTGCCAAACGAGCCTTTGCATAACGAACAAAACGTTCATCAGCCTGAATAGCTTTACCAAGTTCTCTTGTTACTTCAATTACGTCCATTTTTAAAAACCTCTTTTATAAAAAATTAATCATTAATAATTTCACCGCAAAGGCCGTTTTCATACTTTAAAACCTTTACGTCTACAAAACTTCCAAGCAGGCTTTCATCTGCAGGGAACTCGATAACCGCCGTACCGTTAGTGTGACCCGTCATGAAGCCGTCACGACTTCCAAAGTCGTCACAAAGCACACGGTAAGTTTTACCGATATATTTGTTAATATTTTCCTTTGCGACCTCTTCCTGTGCTTTTAATAATTCGTCAAACCATTTGCCCTTTTCTTCACGGGTTATAGGGTCGTCCATTATAGCGGCGGGTGTGCCGTTGCGTTTAGAGTAAATAAAGGTGAAAAGCGATGCAAACCTCACTTCATTTACAAGGCTTAAAGTTTCCTTAAAATCGTCATAGGTTTCACCGGGAAAGCCGACAATAATATCGCTCGTTAAATCAACGTCGGGCAAACGTTCTTTGGCATTTTTAATAAGCTGTAAATATCCCACACGGTCGTAGTAGCGGTTCATACGCTTTAAAATTTTACTGCTGCCGCTTTGGAACGGTAAATGCAAATGGCGTGAAACCTTTTTGCAGTCCTTTATAGTGTCCAAAAGCTCAACCGTGCAGTCCTTTGGGTGTGAAGTCATAAACCTTATAACAAATTCACCCTCGACCTCGTTTAACATGCGAAGTAATTTTGCAAAGTTTACGCCATGGTCACAGCCCTTACCGTAGGAATTAACGTTTTGACCGAGAAGTGTTATATCCTTGCAGCCGTTTTTAACCATTTCCTTAAACTCGGCAAGAATTTTTTCCGGCTCACGTGAGCGTTCCCTACCACGAACATACGGCACAATACAGTAGGTGCAAAAATTATTACAGCCGTACATTATGGGAAGCCAGCCCTTAAAGGTGCCGTCACGCTTAATTGGGATATCCTCAACAATGGTTTTGTTATCCATCGAAAGCTCAAAAATGCGGGGCGAGCCCGAAAGGTGTTTATATAAAAATTCAGGCAAGCGGTGAAAAACGTGTGTACCAATTACAATATCAACATATGGGTAGCTGCGCTTTAATTTTTGGGCGATATGCTCTTGCTGAGCCATACAACCGCAAACCGCAACAACTGTATTCGGTCTGTCGGCCTTAATTTTTTTGGTCATACCAATATTACCAAAAACACGCATTTCGGCGTGCTCACGCACAGCACAGGTGTTAAAGATAATAAAATCGGCATTTTCCATCGCATCAACAATTTCATAACCGCAAGCCGCAAGCATACCCTTAAGACGTTCGCTGTCGCTTACGTTTTGCTGACAGCCAAAGGTATTAACACAGGCTTTGGGTGTGTGGCCGTATATATTTAAAGCAAGTTCCCTAACCCTTTTAGTGTAGGCGGTTTGCTCGGAAAAATCGGTAGTAATTGCAATGTTATTCAAAAAGAAAATATCTCCTTAAAATATAATCAATTTATTATACTATATATTTAATAATAATGCAAGTAAAAAGCCCGATGAATTTCATCGGACTTTAAATATTTTTCGTTTAATTTATTTTTTGTTTTTAAAAACCAAAAATTTACTGAAAAAATAGTTTAAAATTATAACCAAAATGTTTAATAAAAGCTTTATTAAAAGGTCGTTAAATTCTAAAACATCAACAAACAAAACCATTATTAAAAGGTCTAAAACACCGGTTGCAATTCGCATTGAAAAGAAACCAAAAAGCTGCTTTAAAAAGCCGTTTTTCGAGGCATTAAAAACGTATTTTCGGTTTGTAAAAAATGCAAAAATCACCGAAATAAGCCATGCCAAAACGGTTGAAATTGCAGTGCCAAAGCTCAATTTTGAAAGCAAAAAATAAGCAATAAAATTGACTAGCGTGGTGGCAATGCCAAACACAATATAAAGCAATGGCTGTTTATATTTTTTTAGTAAATTATTCTTCATTATGACTTAAAATTTCCTCAATATTATAGCGTGGACGCTTTTTGGTTTCTAAATAAATTTTGCCGATATATTCACCAACCAAGCCAATAGAAAAAAGCTGAACACCGCCCAAAAACCAAATTGAAATCATAAGCGAGGGCCAACCGGCATCGGCATTACCACCGAAAAATGACACTAAAACATAAAGAATTGCCAAAAGTGAGCAAAGTATTATAAAAAGACCCAATGCCATAATCATTTTAAGGGGCTTTACTGAAAATGAAGTTATACCCTCGACCGCAAAAGAAAGCATTTTTCTAAACGGATATTTTGTTGTCCCCGCCATACGCTTTTGGCGTGAATAATAAACACAAGCGCTTTTATAGCCAAGCCTTGTTACAATACCACGCAAAAACAAATTGCGTTCCTCATACTGTAAAAGCGCCTTTACAGCACGTGTGCTAAGCAGGCGAAAATCAGCGTGATTATCAACAGTTTTAGCGCCAAGCCATTTCATAAGCTTATAAAAAGCGGTTGCGGTGGTACGCTTAAAAAAGCCATCGGTTTTGCGGTTGCTTCTAACCCCGTAAACCACGTCACAGCCTGCGTTAAACTTATCAATCATTTCTTCAATAACTGAAATATCATCCTGCAAATCGGCATCTATTGTAACGGTGACATCGCATAAATCTGCCGCTGCCTCAAGCCCTGCCACAAGAGCGTTTTGGTGACCAACATTTCCCGCCAAATTAACCGCATAAACGTGACTGTACTTTTTATATGCATCACAAATCAGACGGCGGGTATCGTCCCGACTTCCGTCATCTACAAACATAATACCGCTGTTTTTTGCTATTTTTTCCTTTTTAATAAGGTCAAAAAGCAAATTTGAAAGCTCTGTTAAGGTGGTTTCAAAAACCTCTTGCTCGTTAAAGCACGGCACAACAATCATTAAGCGCTTCATTTAAACACCTCTTACGAATCATTATACCCTTTATTGATTGTTTGGTCAACAACAAAAAATCTCCCCGAAGGGAGATTTTAATTTATCCTATCGCATTATTAGAACCAACAGTAATTGTTGTTGTGTAATATCTGCCGCTGCGGTAAAGCTTAACATTTACCTTTTGGTTTGGCTGACAGTTTGACATAAGATTTTCCAAAACGCTAAAATCGTTAATTTCGGTTCCGCCAAACTCGGTAATAATATCACCCTTGCGAAGACCCGCTTCATATGCCGGACTACCATTATAAACACTCAACACAACTGCGCCCTTGGGATACCCGTAAAACTGTAAAACCTCGGCAGTGTATTTTTCGCTTAAGGTTATGCCGATATACGGTTCGGGCGAATTTTCTTTAGAAATTATTCTGTCGCAAATTTCCACCGCTTCGTTTGAAGGAATAGCAAAACCCATACCCTCAAATTCTTCCGAAACGATTTTAGAGCTGTTTATACCAACTAGCTTACCGGTCGCATCAACCAACGCACCACCCGAATTACCGGGGTTTATAGCCGCATCGGTTTGAATAAGACCAATATCGCTATCGCTTGAAACCACACGCTTAAGACCGCTTATAACGCCATAGGTTACGCTGTCCATAAACTCAAGTCCACCCGGATTACCAACCGTTATAACATACTGTCCAACCTTGATTTTTTCAGAATCGGCAATTTCAATAGTCGGAAGCCCCGTTACATTGATTTTGATTACCGCCAAATCGGCAGCAATGTTATAGCCTACAACCGTTGCCGCATATGAATTTTCGGCAGAGGTATCCAAAAATACTTCAATCTTGGTATTACGTGAATTCACAACGGCATCTTTTATTACGTGATAGTTAGTAATAATATATCCGTCTTGCTTATAAATTACGCCGCTTCCCTCGCCTGATGACTCCTGCTGGTTACCAAAAAAGCTATTAACAGATGTTGTAGTGCGAATACCAACAACGCATGGCGTCACCTTTTTAGCGACTGCTTCCACAACCGAAATTGCTTGCTCATCAACATTAATGCTAATATTATTGTTTTCTAAATCAAGATGTTCAGCAGCACCGCCGTTATCTCGGTTTAAGAAAAACGCCGTTGTAATAACCGCACTTGAAATACCAACAAAGCCCGCAACAACTGCCGCTACTATAACCGTTAAAATACTAAACCTTGCTTTTGGTTTTTCCTGCTTTAACGGGGTTTGAACGGGTTGAGGCTCGGGGTTTTGAAAATCGTTATTGTAAAAATTATAATCGTCCAAAATTTTCACTCCTTATGAAGTGTATTCTAATAGTATTTTATTTCAAAAAAGGCAACAAAATGTGAATAAACCGTAAATATTTAAGCCCCGAGCGGTTCGGGGCTTTGATTATTTGGATAAATAAATAAGCAAAACTGTAACGTCTGCGGGGCTTACACCCGAAATACGTGATGCTTGACCAATGTTTGCAGGACGGATTTTATTAAGCTTTTCCGCCGCCTCCAAACGAAGTCCTGTAATTTTATTGTAATCAATATCCACGGGAATAAGCTTATTTTCAAGTCGAAGCATTTCGTTAATCTGCGCTTGCTGACGTGTAATATATCCTTCATACTTTATTTCGGTTTCAACCTTTTCGGCAACCGCATCTGAAAGAACAGGGCGTTCCTTATCAAATGGTGCTAAATCCTTATATGAAAGCTGTGGTCTTTTCACCAAATCTGCCAGTCGCATACCGGTTGTCATTGGTGCGGTTCCACGTTCCTCCAAAAGGCGATTAAGCTCATCATTAGGACCCATAAAGGTACTATTAAGTCTTTCGATTTCATCAGTTTTTTGCTGTGTACGAAGGGTGAATTCATCAAAAATTTCCTGTGAAATAAGTCCCAATTTATAACCAATTGGCATTAGACGTTCATCGGCATTATCCTGTCTTAAAACAAGGCGATATTCACTGCGTGAGGTCATCATTCTATAAGGGTCGGCACAACCCTTTGTAACTAAATCATCAATGAGCGTACCAATATAAGAGGAAGCACGTGAAAGCACAAGCTGTTCCTTACCCTGCACCTTTAAAGCAGCGTTAATACCCGCAATAAGGCCCTGTGCGGCAGCCTCCTCATAGCCGGATGAACCGTTAAACTGACCCGCACCATAAAGTCCCTCAAACGCCTTCATTTCAAGGGTTGCCTTTAAAGCCGAAGGGTCAATGCAATCATATTCAATAGCATAAGCATTGCGTATGATTTTAACGTTTTTAAGCGATGGTATAGTTTTATAAAACTGTACCTGCACCTCTTCGGGAAGCGATGATGACATACCCTGAAGATACATTTCTTCGGTGTTTTCACCACAAGGCTCAACAAAGAATTGATGACGCTTTTTATCCGAAAAACGCACAATTTTGTCCTCAATACTCGGACAATAACGTGGGCCAACGCCCTCAATTTCACCCGCATACAAGGGCGAACGGTCAATGTTTGATAATATTACTTCTTTTGTATCATCATTGGTGTAGCCAATATGACAAACCACCTTATTTTCGGGGATATTCTTGGTTTGATAGCTAAATGGTACAACCTTTTCGTCCCCTGGTTGAACCTCTAATTCAGAAAAGTCGATACTATCCCTTAAAACACGGGCGGGGGTACCGGTTTTGAAACGGCGAAGTGGAACACCAATCTGCTTTAAGCATTCAGCCAATCGATTTGACGGGAAAGCGCCATCAGGACCACTTTCAAAATTAACTTCACCAACGTATATTCTGCCGCCCAAAAAGGTACCTGTTGCCAAAATAACCGCTTTTGAAATAAATTCCGCACCCAAATTTGAAACAAGATGCCAACCGTCAGTCTGCTTTTCAACCGTTACAATTTCGCATTGTTTAACGTCCAAGCCCTTTTGCAGTTCAACAGCGTGCTTCATATATTCGCTGTAAGCACGGCGGTCAATCTGTGCACGAAGTGAATGAACAGCAGGGCCTTTACCCAAATTAAGCATACGGCTTTGAAGGGTTGTTTTATCCGCCGCTTTGCCCATTTCACCGCCCAAGGCATCAATTTCACGCACTAAATGGCCCTTTGCAGTGCCGCCAATCGACGGGTTACAAGGCATATTACCTATCCAGTCAGCTGTAATAGTGAACATAATAGCGCTGACACCAAGGCGTGCAGCCGCCAAAGCGGCCTCAATACCGGCGTGACCGCCTCCTATAACAGCAACGTCATAGCTACCGGCAAAATATCTTTTAATTTGCAATTAAATCCCTCTGTTTTCCTCTAAAAACTTTTGTTGTCTTACGTCCACACCGATAAACTTATTGGCATTATAACCGCCAATAAGGCGTGAGGCAATACGTTCACCGTAACGGTCGGCAATCTCCTTCATTGTAAGGTTTGTGTTGATAATAGTCGGCTTTTTAGAAAGCAATCGGCTATTGATAAGGTTATAAAGCATAGATTTTGAAAATTCGTTGGAATATTCTGTACCCAAATCATCAATCACAAGCAAATCGCAGCTCAGCATAGACTGATAACTGCCCTTATTTTCGCCTGTAAAGCGTTCATTGCTTATAAGCGTAAACAGATTCTCAGCCGGACCGTAAAACGGTATAAAGCCCTTATCAACAACACCCGAAACAATAGCAAGTGTTAAATGAGTTTTGCCAAGACCGGGCGCACCCATAAACAAAAGATTTTGTGAATTTTGTGGATTAAAGCTATTAACATATTCCTTGCAAAGCTTTAAAATTGCGGTCATGCGCTTGCGGGCATTTTCCCCATCCTTGCTGTAATAATTCAAATCAAAACCTTCAAAGGTGCAATCATCAAGCGGCATTTGTGTTTTAAGCTCGTCCACAATAACCCTTGCGGCAATCTTCTTTACACAATCACAAATTTTACCGCCGACGTAACCGCTGTCGTTACAAATCGGGCAATCATACTCGATTTCAGGTACGGCTTCCTTTTTAAGAATTGCTCTTTTTTCTTTAGAAAGCGCCACTGAATTTTTTCTTAAAACTGCAACCTTTTCGCTATTACCCGAAAGCGAAGCAATAGCCAACTGCGCACCTATTTGAGATAACTCAACATCTATATCTGCAAGGCGTGGATTTGTAGCATAAGCCGCATTTAAAAGCATATTTCGGCGTGCAGTTTTTTCTTTTAAGGTGTTGCTTTTTATTTCAAAAGCTTTTTTGTATGTAAGTTCTTTTGTAATCATTTTTTTATTCCTTTGAATTTAACATTTTTTCAAACAAATCAAGGTCGTAAGCACTGCCGTGACTTTTTTCCTTTTTGTCTTCTCTTATAATTTCATCAGGAGTTTTATAACCATTATCGTGCCAACTTTTAAGCACGGTATTTATATATGCAAATATAAGTGAGCCCTTTGCATCAACGCAAACGTCATAAGCGGCTTCAAGCATTTCTTTGGACATTTTCCATTCGTTTACCCAAACGTTTGCAAATTCCTTTTCCTTTTTGCCGGGCTTTCTTGGAGGCAATCCAAAGGCTGAACGCACCATACGCCAAGCAAGATCGTTTTGCGCCATAATGCGAAGCTCCTCATCAGCGGCGGAAACGGTGTCTATACCTTTATCCAACCATTCAATAGCCAATGACTGAATAAACGAAACCTTTAAACGGTCAATGCTTTTAGCGTGGTTTAAAATAACAAAAAGCACGTCAATATCAAGACCAAGACCATGATATATCCAAACCAAATTCTGTCTTTCAGCTTCTGTAAGGTTGCGACCATAAACTACCTGAGCTTGATTTAAAAGCCACTGAATTTTCGGGTCATGCTGGCTGAGCAAAATAACGTCGTTGCGGGTGGGTTTTACAATTTTTTGATATACTTTTTTATCCTTATTAACTGCCTTTGGCGCTTCTTTCGCCATTAAAAGACCCGCTTCTAACCAAAAAAGCAAGGCTTCCTTCACGTCATAAATCGGCATTGCCAAATTTTCAGCAATAATGTCCTCCGACAGCGCATCATTATTGTTGCGTAACATATAAAGCAAAACCTTTATATGTTCGCCCTTTGCAAGCTTTAAATATTTATCACAAAGTTCGGTCGGCACCACAAAAGCCGATGCGAAACAAGACGGATTTACAAAATAATCCATATTCCACCTCACATACTAATTCAATTTATTATACCAACAATTAAGCGCATTGTAAATAGTAATATTTAAACAAAAAATTCTTATTTTATTTTGTTTTGAAGTATGTTATTATTAATGTAATAAAGCCATCGGCGGTGACTATGGCGCACTTATTACAAACGGAGAAGCCATTACCGAAGACAAAAAGGGTGGCTGGCACGCTGTTGGTTATGCTGACCCCCGTGCCGCTGTCGGTATTAAAAAAGATGGCTCCGTTTTTATGGTTGTTGTTGACGGGAGAAGTGATACGTCAAAGGGATTAACCCTTACCGAGCTTGCCAATTATATGAAAGATAACGGTTGCGTTTCGGCGATTAACCTTGACGGTGGCGGAAGCGCCCAAATGGGAATATGCGACCCCGAAACCGGTGAATTAAGAATTGTCAACCGCCCGTCCGACGGTAAAGAACGTCCCATTGCAAACGCAATTTTAGTTGTTTCAGACCGTGAACCCAACGTTCCCGCAAAAGCCCCCACAAGCGACACTTTAGCGAAAACCGTTACAATAATTATCGGCTTCTCACTTGTTGCCGCCCTTTATATTACGGCATTTGTAATAAATCTCAAAAACAAAAAAGCATAAAATAAAGCCCCAAAAATCGGGGCTTTAATTATTTTTCAAATTCCTTTGTAACGTCTTTTAAAAGCTTTCTAATTTCCAAATGCTGCGGACACTGCACTTCACAAGCGCCACACTCGATACAATCACTTGCCTTTGCACCGCCGCTTGTATATATTTCATAATACATTTCACTTCCCCATCCTCCATAAGCTCGGTGCGAATTAAGGCAAGCAAAAAGGGTTGGAATCGGTATACTTTTTGGACAACGTGATACACAATATTTACAGTCCGTACAACCGATTAAATTTTGTGCTTTTAGGATTTTACACACCTCTGAAACTGCCGTTTTTTCGGCCTCATTAAGTGGCTTAAAGTCCTTCATATAGCTAATATTATCAAGCATCATTGCCATATTCCCCATGCCGGAAAGTGTCATTACAATATTATCAAAGCTTGCGGCGTAACGAATAGCATAGCTTGCATTACTTCCACCGCCCAGCCTGTCAAAAATCATTTGTGCGGTAGGTGGTAAATTAACCAAGCTGCCGCCACGGACAGGCTCCATAACAATAACCGGCTTATTATGCTTAACACAGACTTCATAATTAAGTCTGCCTTGAACAGAAGCATCCTCATAATCGATATAATTAAACTGAAGCTGAACAATTTCAATTTCGGGATACGTGGTTAAAATTTCATCCAAAATATCCGCCGTATCGTGAAATGAAAGTCCTACGTGCTTAATCTTGCCCTCTTTTTTGAGCTCGAAAGCAGTTTCATACGCTCGGCACTGTTTAAACTTTTTGAAATTATTTCTGTCCTGTGCGTGCATTAAATAAATATCAAAATAATCAACACCGCACCAGTTAAGTTGGTTTTCAAAAAACGGGCGTATTTCGGATTCGCTGTTAAAATATGGAGCTGTAAGCTTATTTACAAGCACATACCTTTCCCTATCGTAACGCTTTACCAGACAGTCACGCAATGCGGTTTCACTCTTACCACCCAAATAGCCGTGTGCCGTATCAAAATAATTAAAGCCGGCAGCCAAAAACGCATCTATCATTTTTGAAAACTCGTCATAATTAACCTCGTTTTCAAGCATAGGAAGTCGCATACAGCCAAAGCCGAAATTCCTTTTGATTTTACTGTCAAACACCTTCATAATCTATCCCCTAAATTTATTAATTCAATTATAAAATAATGCGCTTTTTAAGTCAATATTTTTCCGTTTACTTTCATAAAATAGCCGAACGCTTTAAAACGCTTGAAAAACAAAAACAAATATCATATTATATCCTTGCAAGGAGGGTTACGCTTGAAACTTTCAATTTTTATCGATAAAAACCGTGAGGAGGAAATCCAAATCTTCGCCCACGAGAAAACCAAGCTTTTAGAGCAAATAGAGTCACTTATAACTGATTATTCTTCACAAATAAACGGCTTTAAGGGAAAAGAAATATACCCGCTAAAAATAAGCGATATATATTGCTTTACGGTGGAAAACAATAAGGTTTTTGCCATGACCGAAAGTGATAAATTTTTACTTAAAGAGCGACTTTACAATATCGAAAACAAGTTATCACACGACTTTATAAAAATCAATAAATCCTGCATTGCAAATTTTGAAAAAATCGAACGCTTCGATGCGGCAATTACAGGCACACTTATCGTAAAGTTTAAAAACGGCTATACCGATTACGTGTCACGCAGAAGCGTAAAAAACGTTAAGGAAAGGTTGGGAATATAATGAATAAATATTTAAAGCAGTTTTTACACCGTGGTTTAATTTTCGGCGGCTTTGGACCAATTATTTTAGCAATAATTTATTTTATCATTTCAAAGAGCGTCAATAATTTCACGCTCACCGGTGGAGAAATATTATTGGGTACAGTTTCAATTTATCTGCTTGCCTTTGTACAGTCGGGCGCTACGGTATTTAACCAAATTGAAGATTGGCCCATCACAAAATCGCTTTTATTCCATTTTGGCTCGCTTTATATCGTTTACGTGCTTTGCTACGTTATAAATTCGTGGATACCCTTTAATCCCATGGTGCTGGTAATTTTCACCGCTGTATTTGTTGTAATATATTTTACAGTTTGGCTCATTGTGGTGTTATCAATTAAAGCATTCACCAAAAAAGCAAATAAAAAATTAAATTAAATTTACACCATAAAGCTGCGGCAGAAAACTGTCGCAGCTTTATGGTGTATTTTAGGTACACAGCCTTTGGTATATTATAATCAAAACAAACCAAAGGAGAAACCCATGCCATATTTTATACTTGTTTGCCTTATAATTATTTGCGGTTTTATAGCCGCATTCGCACCCAAACAAAAAATCAAATTAAGTAAGATTTTGTTAATTACTGTTTTATGCCTTCCGCTAGGTATATTACTAATAATAACGCAAAATTTAAAATAAAATCTTATTGACAAACCCAGCTTTATAATGTATAATCATTAAAGTTCAAACGAGGTGTGGCGCAGTTGGTAGCGCACTAGTTTTGGGAACTAGATGCCGCAGGTTCGAGCCCTGTCACCTCGACCAAAATTCCAAATTTAACCTTTGGGTTGGATTTGGAATTTTTATATATTATTCTTACCACCAAACAAATTCATCAGTACTATTGTATATAATTAACCCCGATAAGTTAAAACCTATCGGGGTTTTTATTATTTACAATATATTTCTATTGCTTTTGAAACGTATTCTGCCGTACCGTTGCCAATTTTATCAATATTATCTTGAAAACGCTTGTCTGCCACATACATTTTACCAAGACCCATCAAGATTTCGTTGTTACAAGTATAATAATTATCTGTAATATAACCTTGCAGTTCCTTTACAAGCGACTGCGCATTATTTGAATCAACAGTATAGCCGTTATTCTTACACTCGGCGAATTTGGTAAATACTGACATTAAACCACCATTTACCTCTTGCCATTTGTCTGCGGTGTAATTTGCGGTCTTTTCTGCGTGTTCTCTATAAGCGTCTGTTTCGCCAAAGCGTTCTTTTACTTCTAAATCGTAATTCTTTTTATAATTCATCACTAATACTCCATCTCTAACATAAGAATTGGTGAGTTCAAATTCTTGAACGGTACTGTCCATAAAGAGCGGTTTGTCGTTTTTGTCGGCAATAGTCGGTGCTACAACAAGGCTTAATTCATCAATAGCGTTTGCACGCTGAAATGCACCGTTTATAATGCTTCCGCCCTCTAACAGCAAGGTATCGATTCCTACTATGTTTTTAAGCTTAAATAGTGCGGATTCAACGTCAATTTTGTCCTCACCTGCGAAGATATACGGTATTTCCATTTGCTCAAGATAGCCGAGATATCGCTCGTCAACATTTTTGGATAACACCTCAATAATCTGCGCACCGTCATAACCGGGGTCACCATCGGGGTCGATAATGCGGTTAGATTTCCAACCAAGCTTGCCGTTAGTATCAAACGCAACAGCAAAAAATCCCGACAAATTATTAGGCATAAAATCAGTCTTTTCTTTTGGCTCATACACGCTTAAATCGGGATAGTATCCGCCTGTAAAACTGCTTTCCATAGTAACCCGACCACAAATAAAACCATTTGATTTTAAATTGCGGTTAATGTCGTAATATATTTCGCAAGCCTTTTCGCAGGCAGCACCACTTAAAAATTCACCTGTAACCTTACCGTCAACCGAGGTTACCATATGGCAGATTATGTATGGTCTGTTCATTAAATCACCATTATTAGTCAAGTATTACCGACTTTTTCTTTCCATTTTTGTTTTTGGGATACTCACGTATTCTTACAATAAAATCAAAGTTAACCGCTTCCAAAGTGCCGGATTTTTCAATCAAAATCCCGCCCTCGTTCACTTCTTTGATAATTCCTGTAATCTGCGAATTAAAGGTGTAAATAATACATTCCTTATTTAAAAATTTTTGTGCGAGTTCAAACATTTCGCTGTCCTCCGTTTTTCTTTTGTTAATTATATTTTTAAAAACTGCTTTTTCGTTTCGCTGTGTTATAAAGATAATTATAAGTAGTAAAAATATTGGGAAATAAGAACTCATTTTTATCCCCCTATTTCAGCATATAATGACTTGGTTTCTTGAGTGCGGTATTCGTGCTTTTCGTAATAGCCGATAAGTGTGCCGTTATCTTCCCGCAAAGCCACCATATAAACGTCCTTATTTTCTTTGTCGTTGCGTGAAGTGAAAACTACGTTATTATCCTTGCTCTCAGCAAACCAAGCGACTACACGGTCAATTTTTGCGTTAGAATCAGCATTGTGACAAGTCTTTATGCTTTTGCCTGTAAGATCTGTATGATAACGCAAAACTGATGCGGGATTCATATAAACCACCGTATGCTCTAAATCGCAAATAACAATCGGTGCAGTGTCCTGTTCTAACACACTTTTGAAAAATTTTGATAATTCCATATTATTTTAACTTCTTTCCATCCGAAAAAGCGTTACCAACCTTTTCGCCGAGTTTTATGTAGGTGTGGTGCACCGAGTCGTAAGTAATAGCCTCTAATTTTTCGGGGTCGATTTGTCCGTCTTGGCCCAGCACCGACTCATCTGCACTGACATTTACAATTTCGCCAATGCAAATACCGTCTTCATTGAATTTTAAGAGCTTACACTCAATAGTCATAGGAAATTCGTTGATTATAGGCGCATTTACAAAGGCGGATTTTACGGTTGTAAGTCCGGCTTTTGCCATTTTATCAGGAACCTTATTACCCGAAACAATGCCGACATAGTCCGCCTCAATCACGTGCTTTGCATCGGCAATGCTGACTGTGAAAGCACCACTTGTCAATATATTTTTAGTTGTCTTGTGGCCATCGTCGAGGCAAACCATAATCTGATTCGTATCGTAAATTCCACCCCAAGCCGCATTCATACAGTTTGGCTTTCCGTCTTTATCGTAAGCTGCAACAATAAACACAGGCATTGGATAGGCACAGGTTTTAACTCCAAAATCTTTACGCATAATTATTTCTCCTTTGCGTTTTATATGTGATTATTATAACATCTACCAACACATTTCTCAATCACCTATTCTTTGTTTAATGCGATACAAATTTTAAAGTCATATATTATACTTAACAAAACGCTTTTCCAACTTAAAATGTGACAAATAATGCTCCCTCATCAGAGGGAGCATTTTAATTTTGACGACAAAATATTCCATATCTTTTGAGGTCGACTTTATTATTGATAACCTCTATCCCCTCGGCTTCTAAACGGCGCTGTTGCTCGCCCAAGCCGCCGAAAACAAATGCCTCGCAAAGCGAACCGTCGCCGTGAACCACCTTGTAGCAAGGATATTTTTCACCATCGGGGTTGCGGTGAAGCGCATTGCCTACAGCCCGTGCCCAGCCCCTGTTACCAAGCAAAGCTGCCGCCTGACCATAGGTTATAACCTTGCCTTTTGGGATTTTTTGAAGTAAAGCATAAAGCTCAAATCTGTCAAATTTTTTATCCATCAAAGCACCAAATTATAAATAAACGCCCGCTTATACGGGCGTTTAAATTTTATTCCTTATTCTTTTTGATTTCAGCAAGAATTTCGGTCAAAAGTTCTTCAGTTGTGGGACCCTTAGGAGCTTCCTCTGCAACTTCTTCCTCTTTCTTCTTCATTGCTTTTTCTGCCATTTCCTTAATCTTTGCTAACATTTTAATTGTAAGGAAAATTACAAAAGCAATAATGATAAAGTCAACAATAGCAACTAAAAGTGTGCCAATACCTACAACAACTGCAGGTTCGGTAACAACGCCATCAACCAAAACTTCAGGCTTTAAAATAATGTCGTATTTGCTCAAATCAATACCATTTAACAAATAGAAACCAAGAAGCGGCATTATAACGTTGTTTACAAGAGTGGTAGTGATTTTACCAAAAGCAGTTGCAATGATAACACCGACAGCCATATCGATAACGTTACCACGCATAATGAAATCACGAAATTCAGCTATAAAGCCTTTGCCTTTACTCTTCAAACTCATTTTAAACTTCCCCTTTAAAAATTATTTTTCACTGAAAATTACAGTAACATCATTATGCAACTGTAAAATTGAGGCAGGAACCTTTGGTGTGATGGGACCGAAAAATGCCTTTTCGATAATATCCTTTTTGTTTTGACCGTTTGCAATAAGTAAAACCTTTTTAGCCGACATAATGCCGCCCATACCCATTGTAATTGCGGTTTTGGGAACATCGTCAATACTTTCAAAAAAGCGTGCATTTGCAACAATGGTGGATTCATCCAACACTACCTTATGAGTTTCTTTTGTGAAGAAATCATCAGGTTCATTAAAGCCGATGTGACCGTCAAGACCGATACCCAAAAGCTGAATATCAATACCTACTTCGTTAATTCTTTCATCATAAGCCGTGCATTCTGCGTCAATATCAGTTGCTTTACCGTTAGGAACAAAGGTCTTTTCTTTGTCAATATTAATGAAATTGAAAAGATTATTGTTCATAAAATAGCGATAACTCTGATCGTGATCACCATCAAGACCTTCATACTCGTCAAGGTTGATTGACATTGCCTTAGAAAAATCAACCTTGCCCTCTTTATTCCATTCAATAAGCTTTTTATATGTGCCGATAGGTGATGAGCCTGTAGCAAGACCCAAAACACAATCGGGCTTTGAAATTACAACATCAGCAATAATCTGTGCTGCTTTTTCACTTAACTGTTCATAATTGTCAACCTTAATAAATTGCATAAAATTACTCCTTTATTCATTAGTCATAAAGACCATTATTAACCATTTTAGTAAGTGCATCGGTTACTAGCTGTTTATCTTCCTTATATGTAACACCGTACCATTTATCCTCAGCTACGAGCACCTTTACCTGCTTTTCACCCTTATCAATAAGCTGCGAAACAACCGTAGGTAAATAATACTCCGCCTTAGGCACGTTAAGCTTTTCGCTTAAAAATGACTTAAAGCCGTCTTCAATATATCCAAACAAATCAGGCTTAAAGCCCCAAAGATTCATAGAAACAACAGAATCGGGGGATAAAGCTTCCCAAGTTTGGCCATCGTCTTCGGTAAACTTGCAATCAATAATTTTTGTGCGTTCAGTAACCGATGTTAAAACACCGTCATTAATTTCACAAATACCACGTGAAACGTAACCGTTTTCGGTAAGAGTATTTTCAAGTCTGAAGCCAACCATTGCATAATCAGTGCCGTCTTGCTTTAAAAAGTCAGCCATTTTCTTAAACGCAGTTTTGCCGTAATAATCATCGGCATTAACAACTGCAAAAGGTTCATTTACAATGCCTTTACAGGAAAGAATAGCTTGTGCTGTTCCCCACGGCTTTGTGCGTTCTTTTGGACATACGAAGCCTTCGGGTAGGTTGTCAACCTCTTGAAAAGCATACTCTACCTTAACCTTTTCAGAAATATGGTCACCAACGATTGCTTTAAAATCAGCCTCAATTTCATGCTTGATTACAAACACAATCTTTGTAAAGCCTGCCTTTATAGCATCATATGCCGAGAAATCAAGTATAACCTCACCACGAGGACCTACTGGCTCCATCTGTTTAAGACCGCCAAATCGACTGCCCATACCGGCAGCCATTACAACCAAAGTGATGTCCTTTGACACTTCAATTACCCCTTACAATATTCTTTAACGATTGACTTCATTTCATCCCATTTGCTTTCCATATCAGCAACCAACTTAAGCTGAGTACGGCAGCGGTCAAGGTTGTGACCTTCATAATGGGTTTTAAAATATGTATCGCCCTGCAAATAGTCAGCCAAGAAGCGCATACCGCATTCGATTGTCATCATTTTAGCGCCTTCAGGCAAAAGCATAATTTCACTATCTAACAGCTGACCGCCGCAGCCTTCAAGGAAGCCCTTGGCATAAACTGCAAACATATCAATATCCATCCATACCTTTGAAAGGTCTTTTTCATCCTCGGCAGCGGTTGATGCGCCAAAACGAATAGCATCACCAAAGTCAGTAACCGAGAAACCGGGCATAATGGTATCAAGGTCAATAACGCAAAGTGCCTTATGAGTATCGAAATCAAGCATAACATTGTTTGATTTGGTATCGTTATGGCTTACACGAAGCGGCAAAACACCTGCTTTGTTGCTGTCAATAAGAACCGAATAGAAATCAGCACGTTCTTTAATGAAGTTGATTTCATCCTGAACCGCAGCAGCACGGCCCATCTTATCCTCTTCAACGGCCTTAAGGAAATCGTTATAACGCTTGGGAGTGTTATGGAAATCCGGAATGGTCTCATGAAGAGTATATGCAGGGAATTCAGATAAATATCTTTGGAATTTACCGAAAGCCACAGCGCACTGATAAAAATCTTCAGTATTTTCGGGACGGTCAAGGCAGATAGAATCCTTAACAAAGTCATACATACGCCAGAAGAAGCCGTCCTTATCCTGATAGTGGAAGCCGCCCGAGAAGGTACGGATAACCTTTACAACCTCACGAGGACTTTCAACCTGACCGATAAGATAATCAGTAACCTTTACAATGTTTTCCATAACCTGTGCGGGTAATTTGAAAACCTCGTTATTTACTGCCTGAAGAATATATTCGTGCTTTGCGCCATCATCTTCATAACAGGTAACAAGGAAGGTGTCATTAATATGACCGTTACCATAAGGAGTAACACTTCTTACGGTGCCTTCAAGGTTGAAATTCATAATTGCATTAGTAATCTGTTCCAAATTTGCTTTCCTCATTTCAAATTTTCTCCCTCTTGAAAAAGTTTTATAACTAATTATACCATTTGTTCTTGACATTGTCTATGAAAAATAGTACAATCATTAGTATAAAACCGTAAAGTACTTGATTTTACTTGTTCGAGGGGTGCCGCATGAGACAAGAAATTGAAATTAATTCAATTCTTAAAAATTTTTACAAAATTTCAGGGATAAGAATTTCGATTCACGACAGTGAATGTAACGAAATCTATTCTTACCCTGGTGAAGCATCGCTGTTTTGTAAAACCCTACAAAACAATGCCTCCATTTTAGCTGACTGCAAAAACAATGATAAAATTGCTTTTGAGGAGGTTAAAAAAACAGGTGAAGTTTATGTATATAAATGCCGTTGCGGTCTTTACGAAGCCGTTGCACCCATATATCACTACGGTGTATTATCCGGCTATCTCATGATGGGACAAATACGTGATGACGAAGATGGCTCACTTGAATACATAATCAAAAAATCAACCGAAATTTTAAAATCACCGATAGTTGCCAAAGAAATTGCCGAAACCATAAAGGTAATTGACCGTGATTTAATATATTCCTACATCAGCATTATGACTGTGCTTTCAGAATATATCACTTCCGAAAACAAATTGTTTTCTTATTCTGACCAGTTACCTCAGCTTATTATGGATTATATCCACAACAACATTTCTTCAAAAATCACCTTATCTATTTTATCACAAAAATTCGGTTGTTGCAACTCCACTTTAGCAAAATGCTTTAAAAAAGAATATGGCATTTCAATTATGGGCTATATTTGCAAGCTCAGATTAGAAAAGGCTGAAAAAATGCTTTGCAAAACACGTAAATCGCTTAAAGAAATCTCTTTCGATTGTGGCTTTTACGACCAAAATTATTTTTCAAAAACCTTTGCCAAAAAACACGGCTGTTCACCATCCGAATACCGTGCAAAACATTATCAGTCAAATTCATAATAACATATTTTTAAAATTAAAGCAAGCAACTTATATTTGCTTTTTTAGCAACCAGGCTTTACAAATTTTAAACGGAGAACCTTTTTGGGGTTCTCCGTTTTTTATGTATCTGATATTTCGTGTTTTTTAATTCCGAAAATAACTCTTAAAAAACCGCTTAAAAACTTAGGACTTTTGAATAATACAACCTTCATAAACAATTCCCCTTCACTAACATTTGACCGCTGACAATCCAAGTATAATAACCCAAATTGCAAGCACAGCCACCAAAAATCTTGGGGGACAAAAGCAACTGACCAAAAGCCCAACCGCAAAAGCGATTGCGGTAAGCCCTTTATTTAAATTGAAGCCACGGCGCAATTTTATTCCCCCTTACAATAACATTATATAAGGGAAAATAAAAAATGTTACCTTTTTTTACGGTTTGTGCCTTCCCACGGCTTTAAATCCTTTAATTCTTCGACTAATTGCAAATATGAAGCGTGTCGGCTCTTTTCAATTTTACCGTCTTCTACTGCCGAAATTACTGCACAGCCTGCTTCCTTTGTATGTGAACAACCCCTAAAACGGCAATCATAAATATAATCTGAAAAATCAGGAAAAAGCTCGGGGAGTTGCTCCTTAAAAGCGTAATCTGTCGTATCATAATCAAGTGAAGAAAATCCCGGTGTATCAACCACGTAACCGCCGAAAGAAAGCTTATAAGCCTCAATATGACGGGTGGTATGGCGGCCACGGCCAAGCGTTTGACTGACTTCACCCGTTTTTATAACCTTGTCACCAAAAAGTCGGTTAAGAATACTTGATTTTCCAACACCGGAATTGCCCGTAAAAGCGCTTATTGAATCCTTAAGCTCGTTTTTTACAGCTTCAATTCCCTCGCCCGTTTCAGCAGAGACAACATAGGTCTTAAGACCTGCATTTTTGTAAATATTAAGCCAATAAGAAAAATCGCCCATATCGCACTTATTGAAAACAATTATAGGTTCGATATTGTTATATACGGCTATAGCAGTTATTTTATCAATAATAAACGCATTTGGCGCAGGTGTTTGAAATGATGAAACAATAAAAAGCTTATCAATATTGGCAACATTAGGCCTTTCTAATACGTTTTTGCGGTCAACAACAGAGTTAATTATTCCGTGAGAATCATCGGTTATCTCAAATTCAACCCTATCACCAACCAAGGGGGAAACCCCCTCTTTGCGGAAGCTTCCCCTGGCCTTACATTCATAAATTTTTTCTTCGCTCTCAGTATAATAAAAACCTGAAAGCGCCTTAATAATTATACCCTTCATCAATTTTCAAATCCCGATTCGTATCTAAGAATCTCAGTTGCTCCGCCTCTGAAGCTTACCTTAATTGTTAAATACGGCTTAGCATCCGAATTCTTACCCTTGATTTTAACCAAAAAAACGGAAGCTGTTTCGGATTTGTTTGCAGACGGAACACTCTTAAACTTAACGGTCTTGGTTTTAGTTATATCAATTTCTTCACTTTCCATCACCAATTCATCGGTGTCGCTTCTGTAAAGCTGGAAGGTGCAAAGGTTTTCACTATAAGATGAAGGAACGTTAATCTCAACATCAGCACCGTATTTACCTGTGCTAACGTAAATAATAAGGTCTGTGCCCTCTAAAAGCTTGATACCGGCAACCTCACTCTGGCTAATTACATAGCCTGCGGGACGGTAATCCTGACCGTAAGCAATATTAACTTCTTCCTTTATAATGTTTAACTTGCTTTGTCTTAACTCTTCCTCAATTTGTGAATATTTCTTATCCACAGCATCGGGAACCTTTACGTATTCCTTAGGTTTACCTGTTGAAACGTATACGGTAATGGTTTCACCCACGGCAACGACTGTGCCATGGCGAGGTTCGGTTCTGATAACATAACCCGGCTCGTAATCGTGGCTTGCCATATCGGTAAGAATAACCTTAAATCCGTTCGCCTTGAGTTCACTCACTGCGGGAGATTCTGCCTTACCACGAACATCATTAACCTTTTTGGTCTTTGGGCCCATACTTACGTAAAGGGTAATATCTGTATCACTTTTAACCTTTGTGCCTTCGCTGATTGACTGATTATAAACATAACCATAAGCATAATCGGCATTATAAGCCCATTTACCCTCAAAGTTAAAGTTTGCGTCATATTCTGCGTTATTTTTAACCTCTTCAAACTTCATACCAATAAAGCTTGGGGTTGGAATATTACCACCTGTACCGCTGAAAAGGCCAGGCAAGAATATAATGAGCAAAACAATAATCGCAAGAATAAAGGCTATTGCAATACCCGTAAGAATGGGCACAATACCGCTTTTTTCCTTGTTTGCGGTCTTTTTCTGTGGCTTTTCTTCGGGTGTGTCGGTAACCACACCACCCACAAAGCGTGTTGGTGAATCATCAACAAAATAATTATAAGAAAATGTCATTGCGGGGTCTTTTCTGAAGTTGCCCAAATCACAAAGCATTTCAGAAGCGGATTGATAACGCTTATCCTGACTTTTTTGCATGGCGTGCATTGTTATTTGTTCAAGGCCAAGCGGTATTGAAGCATTGATTTCGGTCGGGCGCTGAGGGTCACGCTGAAGCTGCATAATAGCAACCGAAACCGCACTTTCTGCCTGAAAAGGCAGCTTACCTGTAAGCATTTCATAAAGCATAACGCCAACCGAATAAATGTCAGCCTTTTCATCGGTCTTTTCACCACGTGCCTGTTCGGGAGAAATATAATGAACCGAGCCTATTGCCTTGTCGGTAATAGTGCGCTGGTCACTGCGTGAAAAACGGGCAATGCCAAAGTCGGTAACTTTAATTGTGCCGTCTGCCAAAACCATAATATTCTGCGGTTTAACATCACGATGAACAATACCCTTATCGTGTGCGTGCTGAAGCGCCTTTAAAATCTGCATAGTGAAATGCACAGCATCCTTCCAACGAAGACTGCCCTGATTTTCGATATATTCCTTTAAGGTAATACCTTCAATATATTCCATAACAATATACTGAATAAGGTCACCGAACGAAACATCCAACACGTTTACAATATTGGGGTGTGAAAGCATTGCGATTGCTTTAGATTCGTTCTTAAAGCGGCGCAAAAACTCATCGTTTGATAAGAATTCCTCTTTTAAAATCTTAATGGCAACCAAACGGTTTTCCTGATTATCGAAAGCCTTATAAACACGTGCCATACCGCCTTCGCCGACTATTTCTCGAATTTCATATCTGCCGTCAAGACGTTTTCCAACATACTTATCCATAAAAATTTATCCTTTCGCATTATTTGGTAAGGGTAACGGCTGTAATATTGTCACCGCCACCGCCCGCATTTGCAAGCTCGATAAGCTTTTCGGGGACCAATGAAACATCGTTTTGCTTAAATGTTTCGTGTATATCTTCATCTGTTACAAAATTTGTAAGACCGTCAGTGCAAAGCAATAAAGTTTCATTATCTTGTAAAACCAGCTCTGCCGTATCAACGCTAACGTCAGCCTCAACACCCAAGGCACGGGTAATTACGTTTTTACGTGGATGAAGTGCCGCATCTTCAGGTGTGATTTCGCCCGACTCAATAAGGGTTTGCACCACCGAATGGTCACGGGTTAGCTGTGTAATTTCATTGTTTATGAGATAAATTCTGCTATCACCAACGTGTGCAATAGCAACCTCGTTTCCTTTTACAACAGCCACAACCACCGTTGTGCCCATCCCTTTAAGATTTTCATCCTTCTCAGCCATATTGTAAACCGTAATATTTGCACTGAGTATTGCGTTCTTTAAAATCTTTAAAAAGTCATGGATTGTGATTTTTCTGCGGTAGGAATTTACGATATATTCGCTTATGGTTTTAACTGCGGTCTGGCTTGCAATATCACCTGCATTTGCGCCGCCCATACCGTCGCATACAACAGCAAAAGCAATATCTTCTCCGATTTCGCCTGCGAAGAAAGCGTCCTGATTAAGTGAACGTTCTTTGCCGATATCAATTTTACTGTAAATTCTCACTGCACATCCCCTCCTTTACTTTGCGTCTCAGCTGACCGCAGGAAGCGTCAATATCGGCGCCCAAGGTCCTGCGTACAGTAGCATTAATCCCGTTTTTTATAAGTCTTTCTTTAAAACGTATGATTTTATTCATATCCGGTTTTTTAAAGGAATTTTCCTTAACCGGATTTGCAGGTATTAAATTAACGTGACACATTATACCACGAAGCTTCTTTGCCAATTCATCGGCACAAGCATCACTGTCGTTTACATTTTCAATCAAAGCATATTCAAACGATATTCGGCGTGTGGTTACGTCTTGGTATTCCTTGCAAGCGGCAAGCAATTCATCAACGCCCCATTTCTTATTTACCTTCATCATACTGCTGCGTATTTCATCATTAGGCGCATGCAGCGAAATTGAAAGTGTAATTGGAAAATTATATTCCTTAAGCTCCTTAATTTTACTGACAACACCGGAAGTTGAAAGTGAAATATGGCGAAGCCCTATATTAAGACCGTTGTCATTTGATACAAGCTGTAAAAACTTTACAGAATTTAGGAAATTGTCAAGAGGTTCGCCCATACCCATCATAACAACGTTGGATATACGAATACCGTTATCCTGTTGAGCCTTGGTTATTTGTGCGAGCATTTCCGACGGGGTTAAATTTCTAAAAAGTCCGTCAAGACCCGAAGCACAAAAACTGCACCCCATACGGCACCCAACCTGTGTTGAAATACAAACTGTATAACCGTGTTCATATTTCATAACCACCGATTCAATTCTTTCGCCGTCAAAAAGCTCGTAAACGTATTTAACCGTTCCATCTATTTTGGATACAAGCTTTTTTACAATACTTACGTTTGCAATATAACATTGCTCTTTTAAGGTTTCACGCAAGGCTTTGGGAAGATTTGTCATTTCGTCAAAATCCTCAACCCCTTGCTGAAGCCATTTGAAAAGCTGAGCCGTTCTGAACTTTGGTTGGCCAAGCGCTGTCATAAATTCAAGAAGCTCGGCTTCATTAAAGGACTTAATGTCTATTTTTTCCATAACGGCTCCCCTTTCCTATTTTTTAATTAATAAAGCGCAATAAAAACCATCTGTGCCGTCAATATGCGGCATAAAGGTATGACTGTATTCAAGCTTAAAATCACTGTTTTGTGCCAAAAATTCATTGACTATGTTTTCGTTTTCGGCTTTTCTTAAAGTACAGGTGGAATATAACAATTTACCGCCCGTTTTAACGTATTTCTTAGCATTATTTAAAATTGCCTTTTGAATTGTTAAAAGACCGTCAAATTCTGAAAAATCCTTATATTTAATATCAGGCTTTCTTCTAATAATGCCAAGACCCGAGCACGGAACATCGCAAAGCACACAGTCAAATTCACCTAAATCAGAGTTATAGACTGTGCCATCCTGTACGATGGGTTTTATTATATCAAGACCTAAACGGTCGGCCGATTTTTTAATCAGCTCGCATTTGTGGTCGTAAATATCACAGGATATTATTTCGCCCTTATTTTCCATAAGCAAAGCCAATGAAAAACTTTTGCCACCAGGGGCTGCGCACATATCGAGCACTCTGTCCCCCGCTTTAGGAGAAAGCACCGATACCGCCGTTTGTGAAGCGGTGTCCTGCACGTAAAAATGCCCGTATTTATATAATGTATTATTGTTTATATCAATGCCTTTATTAATAACCACTGCACCACTGGGCTTTACCGCCACAGAGTCGGGCATTTCTTTAATAAAAGTTTCAATATCGGTTTTAACTGTATTAACCCTAACTGTTAAGGGTGCAGGCTTTAAGGCTTCCGCCAAAAGAATAACTGCCGTTTGATTACCATAATCATTAATAAAGCTTTCGATAATATTTTCAGGGCAGGAATAAATAACACTTAAATCCTTAACAGAATCGCCTGTTGGTAACAAGCTTTCCGCCCTTAAAACGTTTCGAAGCACCGCATTTACAAAGCCGGAGTTTCGGCTTTCTTTTGATTTTTTAATAAGCTTTACCGCTTCGTTTACCGCCGCACTTTCGGGAATTTTATCCATATACATTATTTGAAAAAGTGCAGTACGCAAAACGTTAAGCGTAAAGGGCGAAAGCTTTTTAATAGGTGTTTTAACAAAGGAAGAAATCACGTAGTCAAGTGTGATTTTTCTATCCAAAACGCCGTAAATCAAAGCTGTAGCAAAGGCTTTATCGGCGGGGGTTAAATCGGCTTCCTTTAAATAAGAATTAACCGCAATATTTGAATATGCCCCGTCGACAAAAATTTTCCCTAGTGCCAATACAGCAACCTTGCGTGCATTTGCCATTTTATTCACCGACCAATGTACCTATCGGTATTTGCTTACCGCAAAGGTATTGTTTGGCTTCCATCACCTTTGAGCCTTCGGCTTGAAGCACCAAAATATCAAGTGCGACACCGTCCCCGCAAGCAATAGAAAGCACACCGTTATTACCAACAACTGTGCCTGCCGGCATTGAGGTTTTGCTACCAACTGCGGCTTTTATAACCTTCATACGCTTGCCGTCCATAAAAAAGTAAGCACAGGGCCAAGAATAATAACCTCTCACAGCGTTAAAAAGCTCTTTAGCGGGTTTCGAAAAATCAAGAAGCGCCATTTCCTTTTTAATTATAGGCGCATAAGTGGCTTCACCCTCCTGCTTTTTGGGAGTGATTTCACCTTTTTCTAATTTATTAATGGTAGAAAGCATTAAATCAGCACTGATAACCGACAAACGTTCGAAAAGCTCTTCAGCAGTTTCGTTATCGCCAATTTTAGTAATTGCTGTTTCTAATATATCACCTGTATCAATACCTTCATCCATAAGTTGTATTGTAACACCTGTTTCAGTTTCTCCGCAAAGTATTGCATACTGTATTGGTGCAGAACCACGGTATTTCGGCAAAAGTGAAGCGTGACCGTTGACACAGCCAAATTTTGCGGCTTCTAAAATCTCTTTAGGCAATATTTTACCATAAGCCACAACCACAATAACGTCGGGGTTAATTTGGTTTATAATTTCTAACGCTTCGCCTGTTCTAACCGAATTTGGCTGATAAACAGGGATATTATAGCTTTCGGCACAAACCTTAACGGGCGGAGGTGTCAACACTTGTTTTCTACCCACCGGCTTGTCGGGCTGGGCAAAAACCGCCGCTACCGTGTGCTCACTATTTATAAGTGCTTCAAGGGTCTTTACCGCATAATCGGGTGTACCCATAAAAACAATTTTCATTATCTTTTTACCTTATCTATATACAAAATTCCGTCCAAATGGTCGATTTCATGGCAAAACGCACGTGCCTTAAGGCCCTCGCCCTCTACCACAATGTTATTACCAAAACGGTCCTGTGCACGCACTTTTACGTACATGGGTCGTTCCACCTCGGCCGATTCACCCGGGATTGAAAGACAACCCTCTGCCCCAATCTGACTGCCGCTTGTTTCCATAATGACGGGATTTATAAGCTCAATCAAGCCATCCTCATCGCCAATATCAATAATGCAAAAACGTCTGAGAATTCCAACCTGTGGTGCTGCAAGACCTACACCCTCTGCCTGATACATAGTTTCACGCATATCATCAAGAATCATTGCAAGCTTGTCATCAAACTGCATTTGTGTACGGCAAATTTTGCGTAGCACGTCATCGCCTTTAGTTACAATATTTCTTATAGCCATTTAATTACATCCTTTTAAAGCATTGTTTCGGGATTCATATCCACCGAAACGGTAACGTCACGAATAAGCTTAATATTAATTGCATTTTTAAGCATTTCACGAAAACGCCTGTTATTTTTACACTTAATAATCATTCGATAACGGTATTTGTTATTTACACGAGCAATTCCCGATGGGGATGGCCCTAAAATTATAATTTTAACGTCGATATACTCACTATCTATCATTTCCCGAATTTTGGCAAAAATATCTTTTATCGCCTTTTCGGCATCGGTGCGATTAATAGACTGTGTGTAAACGGTGCATATATCACAATACGGCGGAAAAGTATTAAGCGAACGCATTGCAATTTCCTGTTTATAAAAGCTTTCATAATCCTGCTTTTCGGCAAAGGTGATAAGCTGACTGTCGGGATTAGTGGTCTGCACAATAGCCCTGCCCTCGTTTTCTCCTCGACCTGCTCTGCCAATTACCTGTGTTAAAAGTGAAAAGCTGCGTTCAAAGCTGCGGAAATCCTCGCTATACATTGCCGCATCGGCACCTAAAACGCCAACCAAGGTAACGTTTGGAAAATCAAGCCCCTTTGCAACCATTTGTGTTCCGAGCAAAATATCATATTCGCCCTTTGCAAAGGCTGAAAGGTAGGTTGAATAGGATTCACGTGATACCGTGCTGTCAGCATCAAGCCGCAAAATTCTTGCATCGGGGAACATTGCTTCAAGCACCTCTGCCGCTTTTTGTGTACCAAGACCCGAAAAACGCAAATGCTCACAATCACAGTCGGGGCATTTTTTAAGTATCGGCACAGAATGACCGCAATAGTGACACATAAGCCTTTTATTTGCCGAGTGGTAGGTAAGCGACACACTGCAATTAGGACAAGAAGCCACATAACCACAATTTGGACAAGATATATACGTATTATGGCCACGGCGATTAAGAAGTAAAATTGCCTGCTTTCCGGCTTGTAAGGTATCGTTTATTGCTTCATACAGCGTTTCACTTATTGGAGAGGTGTTTCCGTTTAGCTCTTCCCTTTTCATGTCAACAATTTCAACATTTGGAAGTTCAGAATTATTATAACGGTTTTTAAGGGTAAAAAGTGAATATTTACCCTTTTGAGCAGCGGCATAGCTCTCAAGCGACGGTGTGGCAGATGCCAAACACAAAAGCCCCTTATGATACGCCGCACGGAATTTCGCCAAATCACGTGTGTGAAAGCGTGGTGATTTTTCAGATTTATAGGTGTGCTCCTGCTCCTCATCAATAATTATAAGCCCAAGCCTTTTAAATGGAGCAAAAATTGCACTGCGTGTGCCAATGGCAATCAAAGCATCACCGTTTTTAATACGGGTCCATTCATCCATACGCTGACCCATAGACATTGCGCTGTGAAAAACCGCAATCTTATTACCGTAACGCTTTGTAAAAATTTCAATCATCTGTGGGGTTAAAGCAATTTCGGGCACCATTACGATAACGCCGTCACCGTTTTTGAAGGCACTATCCACAAGCTTTAAATAAACCTGTGTCTTGCCCGAACCCGTAACACCGTATAAAAGTGATACTTCAGCATTTTGGCTTTTATATTTTTCAAAAAGCCCCATAAATGCCGCCTGCTGTTCAGCAGTTAAATAAATTTCGCTTAAATCTGGCTGGCGATTTGTTTTATAGGGAGAACGAAAAACCTGACGTTCAAACGCCACAAGCACGCCTTTTGAAATAAGATTTTCAATAACCGACATTGAAACACCCGTAAAATAACGTAGCTCTTTAACCGAAGCAGTTTCAATATCAGTAAGCAAATCCACAACCTCTTTTTGGCGGGCGGTGAGCTTTATATCGGCAATATTATCAGCTAATTTAACCCATTTTTGAGTTGCATCGCCCATTTTTTGCTTGGTTTCGCTGTTTTTAATCAAAACCTCTTTTTCGGTCATTTGCTTTAAAACAGCCATCTCCACACCAACGGCGGCGATAATATCGTCCTCGCTTTTTTCACCCTTTGATTTAAGAAAATCGAAAATTTGTTTTTCGATATCACTCAAAGTGTCGGTATCCCCAAAATCAAGATTTGCCGAATAAAAATTTATAAGGCGATGGTTAAGTCCTGTCGGGAGCATAGCCGCAACAGCATCACATCTGGTGCAAAACACAGTTTCGTGCATATATTCGCACATTTTTATCATTTCATCACTCAAAACAGGAGCTTCATCAATAACCGATAAAACCGACTTTAAGTGATAAGTATCCTCCTGTGCAATTTCGAAAACCATTGCCTGCTTTTCGGTATTGCCACGCCCAAACGGAACAATAACCCTTTGCCCTGCCTTTAAATTCATCTTGGACGGAATTGCATAAGAATAAAGCTTGTCAAAAGCATAGGTGGCGCCGTAAAGCGCAACTCTAGCCACAGGCGATAACATATACAATCCCTCCTACTTTGAATTTTTGCTTTAATTATTCAAGCTCGTTAGCAAGCTTGTCAATAGCAACAGAAACCGGCTTTTCGATAGAAATTTCGCCCATTTCCTCCTGCTTTTGTGAAATATCACGGGCTGTATGAGCCACGTCAATTACTAAACGGTATCTGTTTTCATAACCGCCGATTAATTTACCAATATTAGGATTCAACATTACTAAGCACTCCATCAATTAAATTTTTTTGTCTTTTAAGTGTCAAGCGACTGCTTGATATTACTTCAATTATATCGTCAACAGCAGTCTGTATATCATCGTTTACAACGATATAGTCAAACTCTGTAGCACGAGCAATTTCATTAAGCGCTTCTTTCATACGCTTGTCAATAAGGTCCTGTGTTTCGGTACCTCTGCCGCTTAAGCGGCGTTTGAGCTCCTTATAAGACGGGGGCATTATAAACACGGTTATGGCTTCGGGCAGCTTTTGGCAAATTTCCTTAGCGCCGTTAACGTCAACCTCAATTAAAATATCCTCACCGTTTTCGATAGCGGCAACTACCGGTGCCTTTGGCGTACCGTAATAATTACCGATATACTCGTTATACTCAAGCAGCTCGTCATTTTCGAGCATATTCAAAAACTTTTCACGAGTGATAAAGTTATATTTTTCACCCTCAATTTCACCAACACGCATTGGTCTTGTAATGGACGAAATTGAAAACTTAATTTCGGGCTTTCTTTTAAAAAGTTCTTTAAACAATGTGTCCTTGCCGCTGCCCGAAGGGCCTGCAACTACAAATACGCCGCCTTTATTCATCTTCGTCCTCCTGTAATATCTTAATTGCATCTTCCCCAAATCGACCAATAAGCTTTTCAACCGTTAAATAACACAAAATTATGTGATAACTGTCGGTTATAATAACTGTTTTGGTTTTGCGGCCGTGGGTTGCATCAATTAAAGTGCCTTTTTCCTTTGCGTCCTGAATGATTCTTTTAATCGGGGCAGATTCGGGAGTGACCACCGTTACAATACGGTCAGCCGACACCAAATTGCCCGCACCGATGTTAACAAGCTTCATACACTACTCCATATTCTGAATCTGCTCACGGATTTTTTCAATTTCGGATTTAATATCAACCACAATGTGAGCAATTTCAATATCCTGCGCCTTTGAACCGATTGTATTGGTTTCACGGTTCATTTCCTGAACGATAAAGTCAAGCTTTCTACCGACGGGCTCATCACTTTCCAAAAGACCCGCAAACTGCTTAATGTGACTGCGAAGACGAACAGTTTCTTCTGCAACGGCAACCTTGTCGGCAAAAATTGCAACCTCGGTCAAAATGCGTTGCTCGTCTACAGTGTTGTCACCAAGCAAGTCTTTAATCTTGTTTGTAATTCTTTCCTGATAAGCGGCAACCGTTTCGGGTGAACGGGTTTCAATAACTTCCACCTTTGAAAGAATATAATCTGTTCTAGAAATAACGTCCTTTAAAAGTCTCTCGCCCTCAACGCTTCGCATTGAAATAAAGTTATCACACGCTTCCTCTAAAACAGGCATTATTGCCGCTTCAATAACGTCATCTTCAATTTGCTGACGGCGAACCTTGAACATTTCAGTATTCATGGCAAGGGTGGAAACCTTAACGTCATTTTTTAGCTTATATTGTTTTGACAAATCCCCAAGCGCCTTGATATATGCATCAGCATATTCACGGTTAATTTCAACAACGGTAGAATTTTGATTAAGGTCGTCAACCATAATTGAAACCTCAACCTTACCACGTGAAATTTTCTGGTTTAAATACGATTTTATCTTTTCCTCTAAAAAGTTATACGCTCTTGGCATACGACAGGAAAATTCAAAATAACGGTGGTTAACAGACTTAATTTCAACCGTAATGTCAAAACCGTTAATTTGATTTTTGGCTCTGCCGAAGCCGGTCATACTTCTTACCATTTATGTTCACCCTTTGCTAAAAAACTTTAAACGGATAATCAACACTATCCCATAATATTAACTCATTTTACCAAATTGCACCTTTAAATGTCAACTTTTCGGGGTATATTGTAACCTTTTTTTAACTTTTTAATAATATTAATAATATATAAAGGCAAAAAACGCACACGAAATTATGTAAAAATTAATTTTCGGTATTGACAAAACGATAAATTGTGTTATAATAATCTTTGCTTATTTGGAGCATTAGCTCAGTTGGTTAGAGCAACCGGCTCATAACCGGTTGGTCCGGGGTTCGAGTCCCTGATGCTCCACCAAATAAGCGTTAAATATAGGGGTATGGTGTCAACGGTAGCACACCGGTCTCCAAAACCGTTTGTGAGGGTTCGAATCCTTCTACCCCTGCCAAAATAAAAGCACTGACCTTTATGGTTGGTGCTTTTGTTTTTGTTTGCTAAATAAAGGAGCCGAACCTGACCGAGCACCGCAGTGCGAGAACGAATCCTTCTACCCCTGCCAAAAAAATGAAAGTTCAGCCAATAGGATGGGCTTTCTTTTGTTTTTTATTTTTGTGAAGGATTCGAACGGGGTTAGTTAGAATTAGTAAGCTTTTCACTTTTATTTCTTAAATTAGCGTTCAAAAAAATTAAATAGATAATCAATATGTGATTATTTTTTCATATTACTTTGGAAATATTGATTATATTCTCTTGCTATTGTGTAATTTTTTAAAAATCAATACAAGGAGTACAAAGATGAAAAAGCCATTTTTAAAAATTATTTCTATAGCGTTAATTATAATTATGTCGCTATCAGTTTTTAGTGGTTGTTCAGGCAAAAAAGACAAGTTTGTTAATGCTGATGGTTCGTATAATATTGAGAAATTAACCCCCGTCAAAGCTTCTGTTGTAAAAAGACAAAATGGCCAAACAGCCACTGCTTGGATTTCATTAAATTACACCGCACCCAAAGACGGTAAGGTTGTTCTTTATGATGTTGCAGGTTCATTAAAGGGATTAAGTAACAGTACTCCATATTGGTCATGGTGGGCAAATGACCGTAGCTTGGAAATTACTATTTTCAAGAATGGCAACAAAATTTGGCCAACTAACGCTGAAAATAATGCAATCAAATTAGATAATCTCAATTTGGAATTCCCTGATTTGGGTGCTATTGAAGTTGCCGCTAACGATGTGCTTACCGTTAAGTTCTTCGCAACACCCAAGGGTCAAGTACATACCCTTACCGACCTTGAAGTTGCTTACTTATACGAAGAACCCTCACAAGGCGGTGAAGGCACCGGCGAAGGTGAAGGTACTGGTGAAGGTGAAGGTACTGGTGAAGGTGAAGGTACCGGCGAAGGTGAGAACACTAATAACGAAAATCAAATAGTTATTGGTGAAAGCACATATACCATTTTGCCTGAATTCAAATTCAACTCTTATGAAGAGTTAACCAAGCTTGCAACAAATTATAATGTGGCAGATAAATCCCCTGTTAAATTCTCTGGTAAATGGTCTGTTGACGCACGTTTTACTGACGCTGACGAATTCAGCATAGATCCCTGGGGTGCTGAATTTGGTTGGAATTATCAAGAAATCAAATCCGGTTATAACGGCTTCCGTTCCTCTCATTGGATTGCTAATGAATGGTTTTCTACAACTGTTGCATTCGATACCAACAGAAACAAACTTATTGTTTCACCGTATTTATGGAACCATCATGATGAATTTAAGAGTCGTGAAAAGGTAACTGTTCGTTTAGTATTTAAAGCAGATCGTCCCGGTAGTGTTGTTCTTTATGATGAATTTGGTCTTTTTGATGGTGCTGGTTTGG
>JAFQCU010000019.1 GCA_017416285.1 Clostridia bacterium
CCTCAATTTTTCCACAGTTTTAGTCTCCCATGGCATTCAAAACACTTCCTTTATTAGCATTTTATCTGCCTTTATTTTATCATAAAACTGTAAACAATCCTCCCGTACATTCTGTAAACTATCCTACCATACTATACAGTCTAGGACTGTCCGCAAACATAGTAGAATTCCAACGGGCAGTCGGGGTAGCGAAGCGTGCAGAGCGGTAATGAATGACAACACGGTGTGTTGTCAAAACCGTGGCGGGACCGAACGCCGCAGTGTGAGACCGCTTGTCCCTACGGATTTACAATAAAAGCTGTGCTCAAAGTACGACAAACTATAATTTGAAAATTTATCATATCAAATTCTTTCCACCCAAATTGTAATCACTTAAAGAGAATTTAAGTCTTTGACTGCTATCATAAGTGGTGTAATAATAATCTATTTTATTAAGGTCGATACAGCAAGAATAGCGTGTGTATTCAAACTCGCCTGATGGAGTTGTAACACACCCTTTAGGCATAGCGACGCTTCCCAAAATATGAAAAAAGTGGTTAATTGCCTGTTCGCCGCCGATATCCGTAGGTGATTTTTGTTTTACAAAGGCGGCTCTAACAAACCTATCAGCAGATAAAAAGCCACCCGGTAGTCCTTCAGATTCCATTCCCAAGCTATAGTTTTCACTTTTGTCATTTTGCGGCTGTTTTTGCAAAAAAACATTGCGATATTTCTGAAGTCTTTCCATTTGCTTTAAAAACGGCGGATTATTAGTTAGCACACCTATGCTGTTTTTATAAACCCTTAACCCCTCTTTCACGCTTTCAACGGTAAGCGAGTTTTCACCATCACTTATTAACCAATGAAGTGGGGATAATAGCAATTTATCACTGAAATTCACGTTGACAAGATTAATTTTTGAAAGAAGCCTTTCAGCCTCGCCAATATCCCGACATATACCCAAAACGTACGGTATGAATTCGAACGGCGATATATTTATTTTATTTTCATCTTCATTATGATAAACCGCATTGTTGGGGAAGTTAAGTCCCGCCATGCATAACCCATTTTCATTTGCGGCATCAAAATACAATGGATAATTATTAATTACTGCCGCCATACCTATTAAAGCATAATGCTTTTGTAGCTTTTCGCTGCACCGCATTTCAAACACAAAATTTCTTGGCGTGATAACTACCTGTTCGCCATAGCCACGTTCTAAATCCAAATTTCTGCCAAAAAAGCAACCGTCTGCTCTATAACTGATTGCGGTACACATAAATAATCATCTCCTACTATAGTATAACCAAAAACGCACCCACAAGGGTGCGTTTTGCTTAAATGTATTCAGATAAATCAAATTCTGCTAAGCGTATATGCTGGCGGGCAACCGTGTAGGACATTGCCAAGTCACCATTACGGTAATACTGAACAAATGGATAAAAACAACTGCTTTGCATTTTTGCCTGTAAAACAACCTCACTTGGCGGCAAATGAATTTTATCGTAAACGAAAGCAATTTCACCGTTTTTGTTATATAAATATGTACTGTTTTGAAGCTTTTCATTGCGCTCTTCGAGCACGTTAACCGCAACAAACCTGCCTTTGTCTTTGGCAGATTTTTGAGCCGCCCAAAGCATTTTTTGAGCCCTTGGCAAAGCCGCTATTTCTCTTTCCGGGTCACTGAGCCCCCCAGCGTTTGAATATTCGGGTAATACCACAAGGTCGGCATCAGATTTATTAAGCTCGTCTATTAAAAAGTCGGCTATAAACTCGTCGGGTGTTTCACCCGCAAAATAAGGTGGCTGAATTACGGTAATTTTCAAAACATTTTCCGCCTTTCGTTTTTTCTATATTATACCACCTTAATTGTGTTTTTCAATAGCATAAAATTGGCTTAATTTCACAAAAATATCTAATTGAAATAAATGTCGAAATGTGTTATAATAGTTTGTCAAAAGAAAAACAAAGGAGTTGAGCTTTGAAAAATGGCAAAAATCGGTATTATTTTATCGGGCGCTGCAAGTAAAGGCGCTTATGAATATGGTTTTTTAAAAGCTGTTAATGATTTTTTTCAAAAAGATGAAATTAAATGTGTAAGCTCGGCTTCTATCGGTATGCTTGCGGCACAGACCTATGGCATTGGCAAGCCTTATGAGTTTGAACGCATTTGGAAGATGATTGACCCCAAAAAACACGGAAGACTGTTTTTAACCTATGGTGGTCCCGGTCCAATTCGTGATGAAATTTGTGAGGTGTTCGCCAAAGATAATAAGCCCTTTTTCGAACACTTTGTTGCTGTGTGGAACTTCACAAAAAGCAAGGTTGAATATATACCGTTTCACAATTTAAATGCTGAACAAACGCAGCAATATGTAAAAGGTGCCATTGCTATTCCGCTATTATCAAGCGGTGAGATTATAAATGGTGACCGCATTTTAGACGGCGCATTTGTTGATAATATTCCCGCTTATCCGTTAATGGAAAAGGATTTGGATTATATTCTTTGTGTTTATTTTGATAATCATAAATATTTCTTTGAAAACGAAGCGTTTGACAGTAAAGTTTTAAAGTTTTATGATTTTCCAAATGACAAGCGCCTTGAAATGATGGTTTTCACACCTGACACCTTTGATGAAATGGCAAAGTATGGTTATGATTACACCCTTAAGGTTTTAAATGAGGTTTTCAAAACCGACGACAAAACCGAAATTCTTGCCGCTATCAAACGCAATAACGATTTGCAGCAGGCAGAATATAAGCCTCGCTTAACGGTTGACGTTGTGCTAAATAAAATTAACGTTATGACCCGCAAATACGCTAAGCGTATGTCAAACTGGGAAAAGAAAGATTAATTTTTAAAAAATAATATTAAAAAGCTCGGCAAAAAAATTCTGCCGAGCTTTTGCTTTTAAAATCCCATATCCTCAATATTTGAAATTATGCCGTAATCGGCGTAATCGAAAATGGGGGCATCTTTATCGGGGTTAATGGCAATAACCGTACCGGCACGTTCCATACCAACAATATGGTGAACGGCACCCGAAACGCCCACTGCAATATAAACCGCAGGAGCAACGGTTTTGCCTGTAAGCCCAACCTGTAAATTGTAAGGAAGATAATCGTTATCAACCATTTTGCGGGTGGCGGTTAAATCGCCACCGATTTTTTTAGCAAATGCTTTCACTTTATCAAGGTGTTCTTTTGCGCCAAAGCCAACACCCACCAAAATATCGGACGTATCCTTTTGGGTGGTGCGGACGGTTGCCATGGCAGGTGTGGTAATGCTTTTGATTTTAGCAACCACGCTTCCTGCAAGGGCGGGGCGCACCATATAAAGAATTTCGCCATCAAGCCCTTGACGGATGCAAACAACAATTTTCATAAATTAATTTTCTCCAAAAATTTTTCCGCCGGCGATAACCGTTTTAATTTCAAGATTTTTATCTACTAAAACAAGGTCGGCATCCTTACCAATAGCAATACTGCCCTTTTGCGCATCGGCGCCCATTCGCTTGGCTGGGGTCAAGGACAGCATAATTGAAGCGGTGGGCAAATCAATCCCAAAATCGTTACAAAGCACACGTAAGCAACGATCCATTGTGGCGATACTGCCCGCAAAGGATACTTTATCTGCAAGCTTTGCGACGCCGGCATCAACAATAACCTCGCTGCCGTTTTTAAGACTGCCAAGCTTACCGCTTTGCATATTTGTGCCTGCAATTCGCATACCGTCGGTTATGACAGAAAGCTTATCCCTGCCCTTTATTTTAAGGGTGAGCATGAAGGTTTCTTTAGGTATATGACAGCCGTCACCGATAAGCTCAACCGTAACGCTGTCATCAAGATAAGTGGCTTCCACAACACCCGCATAAACGGTTTGCTCACGCTTGCGGTGCAGAGAAGTAGCATTATAAAAATGTGTGACGTGATTAAAGCCGTTTTCAAAGCCCTTAAGGGTTTGAGGCGCAGTAGCATCGGTGTGTGCAACGGCACAAACTATGCCGCTATCTCGCATTTTATTAGCAAATTCATAAGCACCCGCCAGCTCGGGAGAGGCATCCCACCGAACAATACTTCCGTTTGCAATTTGTAAAAGCTTTTCCACTTCATTCATATCGGGAAGTCGCAAAACATCCGCCTTTTGAGCGCCACGGCTTAGCTGAGTTGCGCCGAAAAAGTATGGTCCTTCGAGGTGAACACCATCGGTTAAAGCGGCATATTCGCTTGTGCTTTTAAATTGGTTGTAGGCGTTCAAAAAATCGCACAAATCATCAAAGCTTGCCGCTACCGCAGTCGGATAAAGCAAGGTAGTACCGTGCTTTAGGTGGGTTTTTACGGCGGTTTCAAAGGCTTCGGGGGTGGCATCCATAAAATCTGCCCCACCGCCGCCGTGAACGTGCAAATCAACAAAGCCGGCTAAAAGATAATTTCCGTCGGCGTTTAATATTTTCATATTTTCGGTAATTTCACCTTTATAATCCGTATCGGCAATTTTACCGTTTTCAATTAAAATATCAGATACTCGCACGCCGTCGCAAAAAACGACGGCGGCATTTTTAATTAACGTTTTCATTATTTATTGTAAACACGAATTTCTGAAACGGGGCACTGTGTAGCAACTGCTGCTGCATACAAAAGTGCGTCGGGGTGATTTTGGAAAAGTGAGCAAGGAACATATGCCGAAACAGGGCCGTGTAAAACCTTACGGAGTGCGGCGGCATTCCAGTCTCTCGGCATGCACATACGGATTTTCTTTGCCTTGAAGATTTCCTTCATACCAACGGTGATGCAGTTTTCGGGAATTGCTTCAATATTTGCACCGCAGTTCATAAATGCGTTAATTGTGCGGGTTTCACGAGCAATTTTAAGCACACGTGTGGGACGCTGGGCAAATTCTTCGGGGGTAACCTTTTCCCATGCTTCGGGCGGTTCGTTAAAAGCGTAGTGGCCGTTAATGCCAACACCACCGAATACCATATCGAGCTTGCCGTATTTTTCAATTATTTCCATAATCTTACCGGGGTTTTCGGGGTCGGGGAAAATACGGTTTTCGGGTAAAACGTTAAGCTCGTCATCAACCTTTGAATAGAAGGTTCTGTCCATACCGCCACGGAAAGAAAGCGGATGGTTGTAATCAATATACTTGCCGTTTTCGTCAAGATATTCGTCCATATTCATAAATACGCAATTTTTAAGGGAAATGCGGTATTTATTTACAAGCTCAGCCATACGTGCATAAGGACCAATAGGGCCGTAAGGCACTACCATAACAGTGGGTTCGCCCTTGCGGTTGTTTTCTTCGATTACCTCAAGAACCTCAATAGCAACCTTCCAGTACATATCAACCTCGTGTTCGCACACGTTAAGCTTAATGTTACTGCCTTCGCCTAATTTTTCAGGGGGAATTAAATTAATGTCCATTTTGATTTGCTCCTTTATCGGTTTTGATATATCGGCGCTAAAGCGTCGTGAATTCTTTTATAATCCTCAAAAGCCTTGCGGTATTTTGGGGTATTTTCAGGGTTCGGATAGGTTATACTAACCTCTTTAACACACTTATTAACAGCGTCAGTCGGACTTTCAAACACACCTACTGCAATGCCAGCAAGCATTGCAGAGCCAAAGGATGAGTCGCTGCTTTTTACGGTTTTAAGTGCTATACCGAGTGCATCGGCAATCATTTGGCGCCAAAGTTCGCCCTTGGTACCACCGCCGATTGCGGTTGCAACCGTATTATAAGGAATATTAAGTGAATCGAGATAGAGCTTACTGTCTAAAAGTGAATATGCCACACCCTCTAAAACGGCACGTGTAAAGTGCGTTTTTGTGTGGGTGGCTCTTACCCCTGTAAAGCTGCCGCAAAGCATTGGGTCAGCATAAGGGGTTAATTCACCGTTTAGATAGGGGTGAAAAATCAGCCCGTCGCAACCGATGCCAATTTCTCTTGCGCCATCGTCAAGCTCTTTATATTCACCGCCAAAGGTGTCACGATACCAACGGTATGATGCCGCACACGATTTGGTTGCGGTGCCGGGGTACCAAAGCCCGTCGGCGATGTGTGAATAGTTAACCAAGTGCCTGTCGGGGTAGGGCTTGTCGGTTATAACACAAATTCTGCCTGCGGTTGCAAGCTTAACCGTAACGTCGCCCTTATTAACCGAGCCCGAGGCGAAAACCTCCATTACTGTGTCGGTAGTGCCGCAAATAACCGGTGTGCCGACTGTAAGTCCTGTCGCCTTTGCTGCCTTTTCGGTCACCTTGCCGATAATATCGGTGGGATTTTTAAGGGGAGGCAGCATATCTACTGTTATTCCTGCTTTTTTAATTTCTTCGTCGGGAACACCCGAACCGCCGTGTAAAACAAGTGCGGTGTTATTGGTAGCTTCACGAATAGCCTTAATGCGTTCAATATCAAGCTTTGGCGGTTTACTGTAACGACCGTGTGCAGTACCAACTGCAACAGCAAGACAAGCAACGCCGGTTTCTTCAACAAAGCGCTTGGCATCTTCTGGAGTAGTGAATTCATCCATTTCGTCATCCTTGGTTGTGCCAACGTGACCGAGTTCACCCTCAACCTGAACGTCAGCAAAGCCGCAAATGTCAACAACACGCTTGGTTAAAGCAATGTTTTCTTCAAAAGGAAGGGTTGAACCGTCAAGCATAATGCCTGTTGCACCGTAACGGAGTGAGCGTGTGGTTTCAAGCTCGCTCGGGCCGTGGTCAAGGTGGAAGCAAACGGGAACGCTTGCTCTTTTGGCGGCGGCAAGAATTACGGGTGATAAATAATAACCGGTTTCTTCCTTCATAAGACGGGGATAAACCTGCATAATAATGGGTGCCTTCATTTCTTCGGCTGCTTTAACAACGCCCATTGCAGATTCCATATTATAAACGTTAAATGCGGGGATACAAAATCCGCCTTTTTCCGCCATATCAAGAACGGTTTTCAAATTTACTAGCATTTTTTATACCTCTTAGCCCAAAATTAAATCTTCAATAGAAATAATCTTAACCTTGTCCTGCTCTACATTATTAAGAGCAACATATTCGCCAACGCAAGCGGTAACAATGGTATCTGCACCGATTGAGGTTGCGTTAAAGATTCTTCTTTCACTTACAAGCTTTACAACCTCAGGCTTATACTGAGCCATTAAAATGTTACCTGCCCAAACGGTTTCTGCACGGTTAAGAAGCATTTCGCCAAGCACAGCGTAAGACATAATGATTTCACGTGCTTCTTCGGTTTCTTCAAGACCACGGGAAAGCTGATAAGGGTCTTGGAAAACAACAGCCTTGCCGCTGTTAACAGGTTCAAGCTTGCCGTCACGCAAAAGATTAGCAACAAAAGAAGTATATGTAACAACGTTTGCCTTGGTTTCAATGCCGTATTCCTTATAAAGCTGTTTAATAGCCTTGGCATCATTGGGGTCGTAAACAACAACGGTATTGTAATTATCAAGCACCTTTGCGCAAGCGGTCATTTGCTCTTTGGTTTCATTTGCAGCGCCGATAAGGGAATCAAGCTGAGCGCCTGTTGCGGGTTCGTTTTCTAAAACGCTGAAATCAACCCCCGCTTTTTCAAAAACCTGAATTGCTTTAAGTGCTTGCTTACAAGCCATAAATTTAGCGTCAACACCCAAAAGCAAAAGAGTATCTTTTTTATCAGCGTGTGCCTTAATAGCGGCTGTAAGGGTTTCGCAAGTGACGGTTTTACCATAAGCGTTGCCAGTTTCAAGGCAGTTGTCGATTAATACGTTAATATAATCAGGGGTTTTGCCGTCAAGGGCAGCCTGTAAACGGGTTTCCTTTGTGAACATTACGGGATCCCAACCTGTTACGCAGTCGTGAACGCAAGCACCGCAGCCGCAGCATTCGTAAATGTTGTCCATAATTTCAGACAAATCGATTGCTTCACGGTTTACAAGTGATATACCAAGTGCACGGGCACGTGCGGTATTTCTTTCCTGACCGGTAGCATTACCGATAGGACAAATATGATGACACATCCAACAGAAACGACAAGAGTCAACGTGCTGTTTGCATTTTTCTGACATTATCATAATTCTTTACCCTCCCTATTAAAGTCCCAACTTGAACGGGTTCATAATACCGTTGGGGTCTAACTGCTTCTTAATACCTTCAAATACCTGCATTGCGGGGCCGTACTGTTCTTTCATAAGACGACCAAGCTTAATGCCAACACCGTGGTGGTCATTAACAACACCGCCGTGTGCAAGTGCGGTACGAACGCCACAGGTCCAAATTGCTTGGTGCAAACGAAGTGCTTCAACAGGGTCTTGCGGAACGTCCTTGCCCTCAACAATAAAGCGGTCGTAAACCATTGCGCCCCATTCATACCAGTGTGAGAAGTGAGCAATAAATTTAGCCTGCGGGAAGTTAGTTTCAATAGCTTCTTTCATTGCCCAATAAATTTCTTCAATCTTACCGTAAGGTGCGATAGTATCCATTGTACCGAACATCTGGGGAATATCCATCATATGACCGGGATAGAAGAAGGTAATCTTTTCCTTCCACCATTTTTCACCGTATTCGCTTCCCAAGTCTTCAGCGCCATACTTTGCAAAGGTTTCAAGAAGAATTTTTTCTTCAACCTCAACCATTTCCTTTACGCCTTCATAGGCAATGTTCATAAATGCGCCCTTGCGCTCAACACCAACGATTTTCTTAATGAGCGAAGCAGTTTCGGCTTCATCATAAAGACGCATAACCGAGGGCTTAAATTTCTGCAAAAGCTCACGGCTTGCCTTAAATGCGCCGGTCATATCTTGGAATAAGAAGCCACGAAAACGGCGTTCTTCAGGCTGGTCAAATATGCGAATTTGTGCCTTTGTAATAATACCCAAAGTACCTTCAGAGCCAATGAAAATTTGGTTAAGGTCGGGTCCTGCGGCGTGCTTAGGCGCTGAACAGGTGTTGATAATATCACCATTAGGAAGAACAACCTCCATTTGAAGCACCATATCATCAATTTTACCGTATTTGGTAGAAACAACACCGATACCACGGTGTGCCAAGAAGCCGCCAACGGTTGAGCAGGTAAGTGAAGAGGGATAGTGCATTGTTGCTTTGCCAACTTCGTTTGCTGCCCATTCGATATGCTTATATATAGCACCTGTACCACATTCAATATACATACCTTCGGTATTAACTTCATAAATTTTGTTCATTCTCTTGGTGTCAAGAATAATACCGCCGCAAACGGGGATAGCACCGCCCTGTGTGCCGCCGCCTGCACCCCAAGTGGTAACGGGGAGCTTGTAGTAGTTTGCAATCTTTACAACCTTTGAAACTTCAGTTGCGTCCTTAGGGCAAACAACGTACTGTGCTTCGGGCATACGACAACCACGGTCAGCCCACATACGTGAAAGCCAATAATAGTCAACGCTGTGTGTAACCTTGTCGATAGCACGGGTAGAACAGTTTTCAATACCAACGGCATCTTCAAGCTCGGTCAAAATCATTGCAAATAAAAAATCGTTCATTTGGTAATTCATTTTTTATTTTCTCCTTTTAAATGTTTTTATCTACTTTAAGATTGGGGAAGTATTTGCAGAATTCGTTAATTTCTTTTCTGTAATCACCCTCAATTTCAACAAAGTGGTGGATGTAAGGACCATCTATAAGTCGGTCTTCAACCTTTTGTAAATCATCGAATTCGCCCCAAATATATGTACCGTGGGTTTGTGGACCAACAGTAGTTTTACATACAAGCGGTAAAATCATATAATCGCCGCTTTCTTGGTCCATACGGGCAACGGTATAAGTGCCGTCTTTAGCTCTAAACCAAGAACGCTGATTAACAAGACGTGCCGTTGAGTCAATTCCGCTTTCGGCTTTTTGTGAAAGCGGGAACGGACCGCAATGCCATAAAAGCTCGGCGTTTTTGTTTTCGGGGTGGCGAACGGTAAATTCACCAAACAAGGGCTTGCCTTTACCCAGTGTTGCCGATTTTAAAAGCACCATAGTCATTGCACAGTGCATATCGCTTTCGCAGGACACCATATAGCCCAAATCATTAAGTATTCCATATACTGTACAGGGTGCTAACCCGTCAAACATAACAGGGGTAGCAGTCCAACATTCTGCCGATATAACGTCAAGGTTATATTCCTCAAAAAGCTTAATGTACATTACAACCATTGTTGCCATACCATTTACATATTTAGGTGTAAGGTCGTCAAGGGTGTAATTTTTAAGTATGTAATCCTCGTAATACTTAATTTCTTCAGGATATTGTTCAGCAGCAGTAGCCATACGTGCTTGAATATTAGCAAAGTTAAGTGCAGTAATTTTTACACCAAACTTTTCCATAAGCTCGCCCTCGTTCCAAATAACCGAAAAAAAGGGATAAGGACGTGAGCCAATTTGACCAATGCGAAGACCCGTAAAGTTTTTAACCATACAGGCTACACGTACAAAGCTTTCAAAGCCTTCTTTAAATTCATCGCTTTCAACCCTACAGCAAGGGAGATGTGAAAAAGGCAAATGATAACGCTGCATTTGGCGTGACACACCAAAAAGACCGCACTGTGAATCGGTTGGGCGCATACCGTCAACGTAATACTCATCATCGAGCGGTGCCCACAAAAGTGCGGGTTTGCCAAGTGCCTTAACAATATCGGCAGCAGCTTCTTCGTTACCGAAGTTGCAGTTAATAATCATAACTGCATCAACCTTTTCAGCCTTGAAGCGTTCAATTACCTCCTCGGCAGATTTGTCATCAAAGACCAAATCCTCATGGCCGATACCCTTGTTATCCACAAAAGAAACGTTTTCGGTTTTAAAATTTTCTTCAATATAATTTACAAACCTTTTACCACGTTGCTCCGCAGAATACCAAGTGAGGAAGGTCCCTCTTGGACGATCGGTCGTATTTCGCCGCATTGCAACCAGACCAATCTTTACATTATAATCGAGCATAACTCGCCCTCCTTTGTATATATTGTCATTGTAACACACTTATATTTTATTTAAAACGTAAAAAAAGGAATATTTTTTGTAAAAAACGATACAAAAACTAAAAAATGTGCTATAATAAAACCAAAGTGAAAATAAAAGGGGCAATAGGTTATGAAAACAATATCCTTTGAAAAGCTTTACAATACCGAATTTCATATTACCCAGCCCATTGCCAACGTGCAGTACTGGGCACCAAGAGGAAACGTTTATTCCGCAATAGGAAAGCCGAAAATTTCCCACACACTTTTGTGGTTTAAAAACTGCTCTGCCACTATCACGGCAAAGGACGGTCAGGTTTTAGAGGTTGCACAAAACCAAATGACCTATATGGCAAAGGGGTTAGAATATAAGGTTGAATTCCACAATACGAACACAGATAAGGAAGATACAGTTGTAGTGCATTTTCAAATGACCGACCAAACCGGTGAAGACATTGCCCCCGTTTTAAAACCGATAATTTGCATCAAAGAGGTCGACCCCGCACTTGCCGCAAACCTTGATTTGTTGTGCGAAGAATTCAGAAAAAATATCGTTTGCATGCCCGAGGTAGTTTCAATCATTTATCAGATAATGGCAACGGTTTGTCAAAAACAAAAAAGCCGCACCACCCGCAAAAAGTTTTCTTGCATTCGTAAGGGTATAGATTTGTTAGAGCGTGACAGCGATTTGTCCATCACCGAAATTGCAAAGGAATGTGGCGTAAGCGAATGTTATTTCCGTCGTCTTTTCCAAGAATACAGCGGCGAAAGCCCGATTAATTTCCGCCAAAAGCACCGTATTGAAAAAGCCAAGCAAATGCTTTTGTCTGATGAGCATTACACTGTTGGTGAAATTGCTGAAGAACTCGGCTTTTCAGATATTTACCACTTCAGCAAAACATTTAAAAAGCTCTGCGGTATGTCCCCCAACAAGTTTATACAAAGTGAGTTGGAGAGAATAAACTAACTTATAATTTTATGTTGTCAAACCGTCAGAGCATAGTCTCTGACGGTTATTATTTAACGATTACTTCTTATTTGACAAAGTCCAATGTTAATGGTATAATATGTCGGTAAATTGATATTGCCTTTTATAAGCCAAACGGCCCCTATGATATAAATCCCTTAGGAGTGGGCCTACAATTTAATATTTGCCTCTATAGTTAAATGGATATATGAACCTCACCCATTAACAAAATCAAAGATTTTGAATGGGTCCCGAGAACCCTGCGGCTATAAGCCGAACGGCCCCTATGATATAAATCCCTTAGGAGCGGGCCTACAACTTAATATTTGCCTCTATAGTTAAATGGATATAACGGCCCCCTCCTAAGGGGCAGTTGCAGGTTCGATTCCTACTAGGGGTGCCAAAAATCCCGTTCACGCAAGTGGGCGGGATTTTTACTTCTTACCTTTTCACTCTTCACTTTTCACTAAATGATTTGTGGACAGGATTTTTGGGAAGTAATAAGTAATAGTGAATAGTGAAGAAGTATTGCGACCTCTTCGCTTTTATGCTATACTACACATAGGCGGTGATGACATTGTGTTGGAGTGATAAATTCAAAAGAAGTTTCGATTTAACTTATGAATTAGTAAAAGATGAATTTCCTGATATTAAATATCCCTGCTATGGTGGTAGATTTTGGTGGCGTTTTGTCAAACGAAGATTTGACATCTGTTATTTGTTTTTATCTCAAAGTAGTTTCATATATACTTACAGCGGAGGTCACAAGTACCAAATCCCTTTTAATAAAATAACCACGTTAAAGGTTAAAAGCGGCATTCTCTTTAAAAATCATTATCATATAAGCTTTCGTGCGGATAAAAACTATCATTTTCAGATTTATGATTTAAAGAATTTTGTTACTGATTTAACAGGTGTAAGTTCTGAAAATGTAAGGAATTTTATTGATACATTAAAAATGAAAATTAATACTGAGTGATGAATAGAAAATCCTCGGTTTTCAACCAGTTCTTTTTTGGACACGAGAGACAAAAGCACTGTTTTTGCAGTGCTTTTATTTTTAGTTTACTCAATTTTTGCAAATTTTTGTCGAATTAGTTGCAATTTGATTTAGTAGTGCTATAATATGGATAAATCGCACACACAACCCTTTTTGAAAAGGTGGTTTTATGCAAAAAGCAACGTATAACAAAAATCAAATTTTGTATATTTTAGAAGCGATGCTTGAATATTTTATTTCTATTCTTGTGGCGGGGTCATACCTCGCAACGCTGACAACACAGCTAGGCTTTTCAGACAGCTTAACTGGCATTTTATCATCAATAATTTCTTTAGGTGGATTGTTCCAGCTTGGCTCTATGCTTATACGCCGCCACAAAATGAAGCGATTTGTAATTGTTTTCAGTATTATAAATCAACTTTTATTCGCTCTATTATACGTCGTACCTTTTTTCAAATTTCCCGCAACAGTCAAACAAATTATATTTGTGGCTACAATCATTTTAGCTTATTTTGTTTACAACCTTGCCCATCCTAAAAAGATTAATTGGATGATGTCACTGGTCAATGACGGTATACGTGGTCGCTTTACTGCCAATAAAGAAATTGTGTCGCTGCTGGGTGGTATGATTTTTACCTTTTTAATGGGTAATATTGTTGACCATTTTAAGGAAAATGGTGAAATTAAAACAGCGTTCATCATTTGCGGTATAACAATTTTTGTATTAATGGCAGGTCACACACTTTCGATGCTTTTTACAAGTGAGACCGAGGAAATCGTTAAAACACAAAACCAAAAATTGCTTTCGCAAATCGGTGAAACCTTTAAAAATAAAGACGTTCAAAAAATCACCCTTTTGTTTGTGCTTTGGTATATTGCCAAAGGCATTGCAGAGCCGTTCAATTCGGTTTATATGATAAAAGAGCTTGGCTTCAGCCTGACCTTTATTTCGGTACTTTCAATAATTCAAGCGATTATCCGTGTGCTGTGTTCCCGTGCGCTTGGTAGCTATGCTGATAAAAATTCGTTTGCTAAAATGCTTCGTATTTGCTTTATATTTGCTTTTTTAGGCTTTGTGGCAGTTGCTGTTGCCCGCCCTTCAAACGGTAGCATCACCTTTGCGCTGCATTATATCACTCACGGTATTGCACAAGCCGGTATAAGCAGTGCTCTTATTAATTTGATTTTCGATTACGTACCGTTTGATTCACGTGCCGATTCTTTGGCGGTTACACAGTCACTTTCGGGACTTATGGGTTTTCTTTCAACCTTTGCGGCCGGTTTCTTGGTGACATATATTCAGCAAAACGGTAATATGTTTTTGGGAGTTTCGATTTATGCACAGCAGGTGCTTAACATTATTGCCGCAGCGGCAACAATCGGAATTGCGCTGTTTTTACAGTTTGGAATTATAAATAAAGAAAAAAATAAAAAGTCTGCCGTATAAACTGCAGACTTTTTTTAAAACACAATATTGAAAATTTTGTCGAAATATGGTATTATTTGTCAGAAAAAATCTCATCTGTGACAGACTTAAAAGCATAGATGATAAGCGACAAAAAAGCAAAGGTTGCTGCCACAATATAGAAAGGTAAATAAAATCTGCCGGCAATAACGGTGATTAAAGCAATAATAATGCAACTGATTGACATATATTTTAAAAGCTTTGCATTTTGCATTTTGTCATAGTTTTTTATATCAATATTCTTAAGCAGCTTGCGAAGTGTCAACAAAACAACTGCCACGAACGGTGCGCAGGGATAACAGGTTACCATCATAGTAGTTGCAAGACTTTCGTGGCGGCCGGCTATTTGCACGTACCAGGTAACAAGCCACGGTAACATTACGGCAAATGCAATGAGCACTATTAAAAACACGGTTGTAACCGCTATTGCAAGCTTTATCGGGTTAAATTTTTTCATATTAATGCCCCCTTGTTTAAGGTATTATACTATATTTTTTCTGATTTGTAAATGGTAAATGAGGTGATTAAGGTTTTAAGCTTTTTAAAGAAACGACCAATGTTGCTTTTGGCTATAGTAGCATCGGTTTCGGTTTTGCTGATTTACCATTCTTTCTTTACAACTATAATATTTTCCGCTTTGTGTATTGTTTTTATCTTTGTGTTAATTTATAAGAAGCAAGGCGGAGTTTTTATTTTCTGCGGTGTGTGGCTACTTGCTATTATACTTTCATCGTCACACTGCCTTAGTAACGTTGACCGTATAAGCAAAATGGACGATATGACCGTTTCGGGCGAATTTATTGCAGTTACGGTTTCGGAAAACAAGAAAGAAAATTATTTATGTGTTGTTGAGGTGCTTGAAAGTCCTATTCTTAAAAAGGGTGACCGATTGCAAGTGACCTATACCGGCCCCGAAATTAATGTTGGGCAATCGTTTAAAGCAAACGCCCGCTTAAGTAAGCTTAAAAGCCAAGCTTCTGCCCGCAGTTATTATTCCGAAAGGATTTATTCATTTGCGGATATTAACGACATTGTATTAACCGACAATAACGATTTTATTATAACTAAAACCGCCAATATTCGCAACTTTATTAAAGAACAAATTTTTAAATTTTACGGTAAAGACGAAGCCGCAACCATGCTTGCGCTTTTAACAGGTGACCGCACCTATTTAAGCGATAGCTTTTACAGCAATATTAAGGGTGCCGGCGTAATGCACGTTATGGTTGTGTCGGGTATGCATTTATCGATAATTGTTACCCTTATGCTTTACCTTGTAAACAAATTTGTTTATAATCGTCTTTTAAAAAGTTTGGTTATTTTTCTGACCGTTTTATCGGTAGCGGCTGTATGCGGTTTTACAATGTCGATACTTCGTGCGGGTATAACCTATTTATTAATAGCGTTATCGCTGCTTTTAAACCGACAGTCCAACAGTGCGAACAGCCTTGGCGCTGCAATCAGCGCAATTTTACTGTTTAATCCAATGGCGGTTTTCAGCGTGGCGTTGCAGCTATCGGCGCTTTCTACTTTCGGTATTTTGAGCGTTGCTATTCCTGTGACAAAATTCTTAAATGAAAAGAATATAATCCGCCACAAAATTTTATCTTCTCTTGTTTCGGCTGTTTTAATAACTGTTTCAGCATTGATTTTGACACTTCCTGTTACAATTACGGTTTTTGGGTATGTTTCAAATATGGCGGTGGTTACCAATTTGCTTATATCCTTTGCTACCACAGCCGCACTTTGCCTTTGTATAATCGGCTTTATATTTTTCCCGCTTCGGGGCATATTGTTTTATTTTTCAAATCTTACGGTGAGTTATATAAATGCGGTTATAAATTATTTCGGCTCGTCCGAATTTGCAACAACCGATATGCCGCCTTGGAGCGCATATTTTACGGCTGCGGTAATATTTTTAATTTTTTATGTTATAGTTGCTTGTGCAAAGCGTGATAATATGTTAAAATTAAAAGGTATTGTTAAAAAGAAAATGACGGAAGGCGGGAAAATACTAAAATGGCAATCGTTTACGAAGAAGCGTTAAAAAAGTCAATAAAAACGGGCGATAAAAACCTTTTTATGCTTTTTGGTGAAGACGGCTATCTCAAGCGTATTTACGTGGAAAAGCTTGCAAAGAATATTGCCCCGTCTGACGACGTTTTCAATTACCACCGCTTTGAGGCAGATTGCGATTTGCAGGACGTTTACGATGCTGTGCAGCAGTTCCCGATGATGAACGACAAAAAGGTTGTTATATTAAGGGATTTTGACTTTTTGGGCTGTAATTCTGATGATTTTAACAAGCTTATTGAATTAATATCAGACCTGCCCGAAACCACCGTATTTATTTTGTGGTTCGATGCTTTGGAATTTGAAATCAAGAAAAACGCAAAGCTTGATAAAATTATAAAAGCGTACGATGCCGCAAAGGGTCTTGTTGTAAATCTTACCCACAAGCGTGGCGCAGAGCTTGAAAAAATGCTCAACGATGGTGCTCTTAAGCGTGGCTGTAAAATGGAAAACGGTGCTGCACGGCTTTTAATAGAAAATTCCGGTGATGACCTTAATACCTTACGTAACGAGCTTGAAAAGCTGTGTGCTTACGCTAAGGGCGAGACTATCACTAAGTCTGTGGTAGAAAATGTTTCGGTAAAAACGGTTGAAACCGATATTTATTCTCTTGCAGATAAGATTTTAAAATGCGAGCTGCAGTCGGCTTATAAAATACTAGACAATTTGTTTTTTATGCGGGTTGAACCGATTATAATTTTAAGCACAATTTCTTCGGTTTATGTGGATATGTACCGTTTGCTTGCGGGCAGAAGTAAAAATGTAAGCGTTGATAAAATTGCTGAGGATTTTGCCTATGGCAACCGTGCCTTTTTGCTTAAAAACGCCGGCACGAATTTGAAAAATTTTGATTTTAATAAGCTTGCATTAAGCTTTAAAGCCCTGACACGTGCCGACGCAACTTTAAAATCCTTTAGCGGCGATGACCGTGTTGTGCTTGAAAAATTGGTGGTTGAGCTTTCATATATTGCGGTAAAGGGTGAAAGCGTTGATTAAGCTTAAAATGCCGATTATTGTTGAAGGCAAATACGATAAAATAACCTTGGAGAACGTGGTTGATACCTTAATAATTTCAACCGACGGCTTCAGGATTTTTAAAAACAAGGAAATGTGCGATTTAATTCGCACCCTTGCAAAAGAAAAGGGCATAATAATTATGACCGACAGCGACGGTGCGGGACAGGTTATAAGGAATCACATTAAAAATATAGCTGCTGACGGGGAGATTATTAACGTTTACGTGCCACAGCTTAAAGGCAAGGAAAAACGAAAAAACGCTCCCTCAAAAGAAGGTTTTTTAGGTGTTGAAGGTCTTTCGAAAGAGGTTTTAACCGAAGCACTTTTAAAGTACGGCGTTTTAAATGACGGCGTCGATACACCCGAAAAGCGTATAACAAAGGTGGATTTTTATAATCTTTCGCTTTCAGGAACCGAAAACAGCGGCGAAAATCGCAAAAAACTGATTTTGGCACTAGGGCTACCATCTACTCTTTCAAGCAGTGCGCTTTTAGAGGTTGTAAATACACTATATACTTATGATGAATTCGTTAAAATTGCAGAAAAAATTTTAAATTGATAAAATATTAAAATTTTTCTTTGTTTATGGCGGGGTTTGTGGTATAATACCACTATGTTTTTTAAAAAGGCGGGGAATGGGAAAATGCAAAAAATCGGCTTTGATAATTCTGAATATATTAAACTGCAATCGCAGAAAATTCTTGACCGAATTGACAGCTTTGGCGACAAGCTTTATTTGGAGTTTGGCGGCAAGCTTTTCGACGATTTTCACGCCGCACGTGTTTTGCCCGGTTTTCAGCCTGATGCAAAGGTTAGAATGCTTTTACAGCTTAAGGACGATGCCGAGGTGGTTATTGTCATTAATGCTGATGCAATAGAAAAAAACAAGCGCCGTGGCGACCTTGGTATAACCTATGACCTTGAAACCCTTCGACTTATTGATGCTTTTCGCAGAATAGGTCTTTTTGTCGGAAGTGTTGTAATTACCTGCTTTGCGGGTCAGCGCTCGGCAGAGGCTTTTGAAAAACGCCTTAATGCCTTGGGTGTTAAAACCTACCGACATTACACTATTCCGGATTATCCCGCAAATATCCCTTTTATCGTAAGTGATGAGGGCTTTGGCAAAAACGATTATATTGAAACCGAAAGAAAGCTTGTTGTGGTTACTGCACCCGGTCCCGGCAGCGGTAAAATGGCGGCTTGTCTTTCCCAGCTTTACCACGAAAACAAGCGTGGCGTGAAAGCGGGTTATGCAAAGTTTGAAACCTTCCCTGTGTGGAATTTGCCCTTAAAGCACCCTGTAAACGTTGCTTATGAAGCGGCAACCGCTGACCTTAATGACGTTAATATGATTGACCCCTTCCATTTAGAAGCGTATCATGAAATGGCAACCAACTATAACCGTGATATTGAAATTTTTCCGGTTTTAAATGCCATTTTGGAAACTATTATGGGCACCTCGCCGTATAAGAGCCCGACCGATATGGGGGTTAATATGGCAGGCTTTGCCATTACGGATGAGCAGACCGTTATTGAAGCCGCAAAGCGAGAAATTATTCGCCGTTATTATGCCGCCCTTGTAAATGTTACACAAGGTATGAGCGATATGTCGGCTGCAACCAAAATTGAATTTTTAATGAAGCAGGTAGGTGTTACCTGTGACGACCGTCCTGTTGCTGCCGCCGCTTTACAAAAAGCCGATGAAACCGGTATGCCGGCAGTTGCATTGCAGTTATCTAATGGCAAAATAATTACCGGCAAAACCTCAAGTCTTTTGGGTGCTTCCTCTGCGTTGCTTCTTAATTGCCTCAAAGAGCTTGCAGGCATACCTGATGACATTAATTTGATTTCTTCAACAATTATTGAGCCTGTGCAAAAGCTTAAAACCGATATTATGGGCAATCATAACCCACGCTTGCACACCGACGAAATTTTAGAAGCGCTTTCAATTTGCGCTGTTACAAGCGACGTGGCTAAAATTGCGCTACAGCAGGCACCAAAGCTTCGAGGCTGTGAAGCACATTCTTCGGTTATACTTTCCCGTGTGGATGAGGACGTTTTCCGCAAGCTTGGGGTTAATATTACCTTTGAACCCAAGTATCAGACAAAAAAATTATATCATGACTAAATAGTTGCCCGTTTTTTCGAAAACGGGCTTTCGTTATGTTTAATGCGATGTCGTTTTTTGTATATTTTCAACAAAAAATGTAAAAAACATTTTTTCGGAATTTCGGATTTTTAACAAAAATCACTTGAAAATATTGCACTTTAATTGTATAATAAATTTGGAATTTTGTGCCTTTGATGAAAAACAAAGGCAAATTTAACAGAATGGAGTGTTACCATTGAAAAGTAAAAAATGCGTAGCTATGCTTCTGGCCGGCGGCCAAGGAAGCAGACTGGGTGTACTTACAGGTAAAATTGCAAAGCCCGCTGTACCCTATGGCGGAAAATATCGTATTATCGACTTTCCGTTGTCTAACTGCACAAATTCGGGTATTGATACCGTTGGTATTCTTACCCAGTATAAACCCCTTGAACTTAACGATTATGTAGGCTCGGGCAAGGCTTGGGATTTGGACCGTCTTGACGGCGGTGTACATATTCTCCCGCCTTATCAGGGTCAACAGGGCGGTGACTGGTATAAGGGTACTGCAAACGCTATTTATCAAAACCTTTCGTTTATTGAACGCTATAACCCTGAGTATGTTTTGATTTTGTCGGGCGACCATATTTATAAGATGGACTATTCCGATATGTTGAATCAGCACATTGAAAGCGGTGCGGGCTGTACCATTGCTGTTTTGGACGTTTCTTTGGAAGAGGCTTCCCGTTTTGGTATTATGAACACTAATCCCGACGGCACAATTTATGAATTTGAAGAAAAGCCAAAACAACCCAAGAGCACCTTGGCTTCAATGGGTATTTACATCTTTGATTGGGAAAAGCTTCGCTATTACCTTACCGAAGATGAAAAGGACCCCAACTCTTCAAACGACTTTGGTAAAAACATTATTCCCGCAATGCTTAATGCGGGCGAGCTTTTAAAGGTTTACCGCTTTAACGATTATTGGAAGGACGTTGGTACGGTTGATTCCTTGTGGGATGCAAACCTTGACCTTTTGAATCCCAACCTTAATCTTGATTTGGCTGATAAAAACTGGAAGATTTATTCCAAAACTACCGGTACTTCACCACAGTACATTTCAGATGAGGCTAAGGTTGAAAATTCACTTATTACCAACGGCTGTGAAATTTACGGCAATGTTGATTTTTCCGTTCTGTTTAAGGACGTTACGGTTGAAGAGGGTGCAACGATTGAATATTCACTCGTTATGCCGGGTGCCGTAATTAAGAAGGGCGCAAAGGTGCGCTATTCAATTATTGCTGAAAATGTTGTTGTTGAAGAAGGCGCAACCATTGGCGGTGACCCTGCTGTTGTAGGCAGTGATAATTGGGGTATTACCGTTATTGGCGATAACCTTACAGTTGGCAAAAACGCAGATATTTCTGCAAATAAAATGATAACCGAAAACGTTGAGGAGGGTGCAAAAATATGAGAACTTCATTAGTTGCAGGCATTATCTTTGCAAATGCCGAGGATAATATGCTTAAAAAATTAACCTCTAACCGTTCAATGGCATCGGTTCCCTTTGGTGCAAGATTCCGCATTGTTGACTTTGCACTTTCAAACCTTGTAAACGCAGGCGTTTCCTCGGTTGGTATTATCACCAAGGAAAATTACCGTTCACTTATGGACCACGTTGGCAACGGCGTTGCGTGGGATTTGGACCGTAAAAACGGCGGCTTATACATTTTACCCCCTTATTCTTCAAGGGATGTAAGAAAATATACCGATACGGTTGATGCACTTTACGGCGCAATGGATTATTTGAAGCGTTGCGGCAGCGAATATATTGCACTGTGCGATTCTTACGCACTTGCTAATATCGATATTGGCGCAGCCGTTGAAGCACACATTGCAAAGGGTGCGGATATTACGGTTGTTTACAACAAGGGTGAATTACCCGAAGCTGCAGGCAAAAAGTTGGTTTTAACCCTTGACGATGACGGTCGCATTACAAAAATGGTGAAATCACAGGTTGCTGATGCTGCCGCTTACAGTATGGGTGTTAGCATCATTAAGCGTGAATTGCTCATCAAAATCGTTAAAGATGCTTATGATGGACAAATTAAGAATTACGAAAAAGACGTTTTACCGCAATCGCTTTCTGCATTAAAGGTTTACGGCTTTGAGCACACAGGCTTTGTTGCTGTGCTTGATAACACACATACATATTATCAGGCATCTATGGCGCTTCTTAACAAAGAGGTAAGAAACGAGCTTTTCAATAAAGAACGTCCGATTCTTACTAAAACCCGTGATGATATGCCTACCCGCTATGGCATTGAAGCAGACGTTAAGAATTCACTTATAGGTGATGGCTGTGAAATTTACGGCACCGTTAAAAACAGTATTTTATTCCGTGGCGTTAAGGTAGAAAAGGGCGCTGTTATTGAAAATTGCATTCTTATGCAGGAAACTATTGTTGAAAAAGATGCAGTTTTAGATAACGTAATTGCGGATAAAAATTCAGTAATTGACGAAAAAATGGTGCTTAAGGGCACTACTGAGCATCACTGCTTTGTAAGAAAGTCACAGATAGTTTAAAAGGTGAAAATTTATGAAAGTTTTATTTGCTACAAGTGAAGCCTATCCGTTTGCAATGTCGGGCGGTTTGGCAGACGTTGCGGGTGCGCTTCCCAAAGCGCTTCGCAAAAGAATGGTGGGCTGTCGCATTATTTTACCGCTTTACGGTACTATAAGTGAAGAAATGCGTCAAAAAATGACCTTTATTTGCAATATCACAGTACCGGTTGCTTGGCGCAGACAGTATTGCGGTGTTTTTGAAGCTCATCTTGACGGTGTAATTTATTATTTTATTGACAACCAATACTATTTCAAGCGTGACAGCCTTTACGGCTTTTACGACGATGCCGAACGTTACGCATTTTTCTCACGTGCAGTGCTTGAGGTTTTGCCTCATATCAATTTCACTCCTGATATTATTCACTGTAACGACTGGCAAACCGCTTTGATTCCGGTTTATCATGATGCTTATTATAAGCAGAATGATTTTTATAAGAATATTAAAACTGTTTTCACTATTCATAACATTCAGTATCAGGGCAAATACGGATATGACCTTTATAATGACGTTGTTGGTCTTCCGATTGAACGCTTCGGCATTTTGCAGTATGAAAACTGCATTAACTTTATGAAGGGCGCTATTCAGTGCGCTGATAAAATCACCACCGTTTCGCCCACATATTCACGTGAAATTCTTGAGCCGTACTATTCCCACGGGCTTGACGGCATTTTAAAGGAATTTACATATAAGCTTTGCGGTATTGTAAACGGCATTGACGTCGAGGTTTATAACCCCGAAACCGACCCGCTTATTTATAAGAGCTTTACCGCAGAAGATATGTCGGGCAAGGCAGTAAACAAAGCCGAGCTTCAAAAAGAGCTTGGGCTTCCTGTAAGGGATGATATTCCTGTTATAGGTATTGTTACCCGCCTTGTTAAGCACAAGGGTCTTGACCTTGTTAAGCGTGTATTTGAGGAGCTTTTGCAAGCCGATTTACAGTTTGCTATTTTAGGCTCGGGCGAGTGGGAATTTGAAACATTTTTCTACGAAATGGCACAGAAATATCCCGAAAAGGTTGGTCTTAAGCTTGGCTTTAACCCAACCCTTGCACACCGCATTTACGCCGGTGCAGATATTTTCTTAATGCCAAGCCAAAGCGAACCCTGCGGTCTTGCACAAATGGTTGCACTTCGTTACGGTACTATTCCGATTGTGCGTGAAACCGGCGGTCTTAATGATACAATTAAGGACAGCGATGATGGCAAGGGTAATGGCTTTACCTTTGCAAATTACAACGCACACGATATGCAGAATACCATTTGGCGTGCAATCGACGGCTTCAAAAACCGTGAGGGCTGGCAGATTCTTCAAAAACGTGCAATGCTTTGCGACAACAGCTGGAAAACTTCCGCTAACGCTTATATCGGTCTTTATAAAGAAATTTGCGCTAAATAATTTTTAAAAAAGGGTTGTTATTTTTTAACAACCCTTTTATACTGTAATAGGTGATTTTATGTTAGATTATTTATTGTCTGTGCTTTACGGTATTGTTGAGGGTATAACCGAATGGTTGCCGATAAGCAGCACGGGACACCTTATAATTTTAGAAGAGCTTTTACCAATGAATATTCAGCCTGAGGTTTGGTCGTTATTTTTAGTGGTAATTCAGCTTGGTGCCATTTTGGCAACGGTTATTCTGTTTTGGAATAAAATCTGGCCTTTTCAAAAGCCGGATAAGGCTAATGGTATAAGCATCTTCAAAACCGACAGCTGGATGCTTTGGTTTAAGGTTGCGGTGGCGTCAATACCGGGTGTATTTTTTAAGCTTTTGGGACTTGATGAAATTTGCGACAAATATTTTTACAACGGCTTTGGTGTGGCGATTGCGCTTGCTGTTTTTGGCGTTGCTTTTATTGTTATTGAACGCTTTAATAAGCTGCGCACCCCTAAATATAACAGCCTTGGTGATATCACCTTTTTGCTTGCAACCTATATCGGCCTGTTTCAGCTTTTGGCTGCGGCATTTCCGGGTACTAGCCGTTCGGGCGCAACGATTATCGGCGCACTTATTTTGGGCGCTTCCCGTGTTGCCGCTTCAGAGTTCACCTTTGTGTTGGCAATACCCGCAATGTTGGGCGCAAGCCTTTTTGAATTTAAGGACTTTTTGGAAGCTGATATTGTTATAACAAACAAGGAAATTGCTATTTTAGTTATAGGTGTAGTAGTTGCCTTTGCTGTTTCGGTAGCGGCAATTAAATTCCTTATGGGTTATATTAAAAAACGTGACTTTACCGCTTTTGGTTATTATCGCATAATTCTTGGTATAATCGTACTTTTGTATTTTATTTTGAAATAAGGTGTTAAAATGGAAGTTAAAAAAATTCATTTAAAGGACCGCTTTCCCTTTTTGGGTGAAAACGGCTGTGACCCAACGCTGACCACCTATGTTCAGTATAATATGACCGAAATGCAACAGGAAAACCGCAAACGCCCAACCCTGCTTATCTGCCCCGGCGGCGGATACGGTATGTGCTCACAGCGTGAGTCCGAACCGATTGCTTTGGCCTTTGCGCCTTTTGGTATGAACGCATTTATACTTAATTATTCGGTTGCGCCCAATAAATTCCCCACACAAATAAGGGAAGTTGCCGCCGCAATGGAGCTTTTGTATGAAAATCAGGACGAATGGCACGTTGATACCGAAAAAATTACAATAATCGGTTTTTCGGCGGGCGGCCACCTCGCTGCACATTATTCGACAAGCTTCGACATACCCGAAGTGCGTGAAGTTTTACCCGAATCTAAATCGGTAAACGGTTCTATTTTGTCTTACCCCGTTATTATTGCCGACCAAGGCATTTGCCACGAAGGGTCTTTTAGAAATCTTACGGGCGAGTATCCTTTGTCCGACAAAAATTTCAACCGTTTTTCGCTTGATAAGTGTGTAAGTGAAAAAACACCACCCGCATTTATCTGGCACACCTCTGCGGATAACTGCGTACCTGTTGAAAGCTCGCTTTATTACGCAAATGCACTTGCTAAATATAAAATTCCTTACGAATTGCATATTTACCCTTACGGTAATCATGGCGGTTCAACCTTTGATATTCAGTCGCTTAATGAAGTGAACGATATTGCAAACTATAACAGCCGTTGGGTAAGTGAAGCCGGCAAATGGCTAGAACTTATGAATCTATTATAAATTAGTACGGACGAACCTTTAGGCTCGTCCGTTTTTATATGCTTTTAAATTATAGTTTGTAGGGCAAGCCTTCCCCTTGAGGGGAAGGGGGACCGCTTGCGGTGGATGAGGTGTAATTTGCAGTAATTAAACGGTTTTCCACCTCATCCGCCTCGTATACTCGGCACCTTCCCCTCAAGGGGAAGGCATAGATAAACCATAATTTATTTTCCAATCTTGATTTTCTTGTTAAATCGTGGTAAACTAATTTTGCGACACAACTGAATTTTGGACAAACTATAAGAGAATTGCTTTTATATTCGGTAAAAGCACATTCTCTGTTTTGGCTTTCTCTTGTGGTTTGTCAAAGTTGTGTCGCAGCAATAGGAGTTATGTGTTTTTCGGTGCGTGACTTCGGTTGCGCACTTTTTTGTTTTTATGAGGGTGAAGGTATGAGTGAAATTAATGAGCGTATACGTAAAATTAGAAAGAGGTTAAAATATAAGCAGTATGAGGTTGCAAAGCTGCTTAATATGAAGCTTGACACGTATTCAAAAAGAGAACGTAAGGGAACATTTACAGG
>JAFQCU010000004.1 GCA_017416285.1 Clostridia bacterium
CCGGTTAATCAAAGCATCTGACCTGGAGATGGAATTATGTAGCCTGTTTCATCTCAACCATTCCGTCGTGACGCCTATTCAATTTTCAAAAAGAACATTTGTTCTATAATCTATTATACACTTATTTTTTAAAATTGCAAGGACTTTTTTTACTTACTTTGTATTCTATATGAATTAATTTATAATTATAAGGATTTATGCCACTGCAAGTATGAAGAATATAATTAAATAAACTAGCAATGTTTTTCAACAATCACATTTATATAAAAGTTTAATATCAAATTGACAATCCAACACACCCTGCAAATCATCACATAAGCTCTTCATTTGCTCTATCTTGCGCTTTTTAAAAAAATCGCAAATTTTATAGCAAGTCAAAAAAACAAACGCTATAAAACCCAATGTTAGTATAAATGCAATTGCATATGTAAACAGTGTAGTTAAATCTTTTTGTTCTTTTATTAACGTAGAAAAAATCGCGAGCGTAATTGGTATAATCAGTATTTGTATCCATTTCTCAATTCGTTCTTGGGTAGTTATTCGTTGTTTTTCTTTGGATTCAATTTCTTTTTCTAAACGCCACATAAGTTCTATTATATTTTCTCTTGTCATTACAAATCCAACTTTTACTAACCAAAAGCGTATTTTATCACAGTATTCTTTATAAATAATAAATTTCATATCGCTATTTTTAATTTGAAAATTTTCCGTATAAAAATATAAAGAAATGTAAAATATTGCTTCAAGTAATAGGCAAATAAAACATGTTAAATATGTATATTTAACAATTGGGATGAAAATAGCAAGCAAATTTCCTATTAAAGTAAAACATAAACCGCCAAACAAAAGTTTAGCAGTAAGTGGTAGCTTAAAAATTGCCTTTGCAAAATTATCCTTATTCTCTTTTTGAAATTTTCTATAACTGTTAAATAAAATAGTGTGCATATATTTCTCCTTAAAACTTATTTTAAAAACAAAAGACATCCGCTACCTCGTTTTTTACAACTGAAAAATAACGATGAAAAATGTCCTATATGTTTTCCTAAAATACAACAAATTTCGACAATAAAGAGGGGACAATTTTTAAAAGCAATTTGCTAATATATTAAATTATTTTGCACAAAATATTATTAAGTATCCTATTAGGATATTTGCGTTATTCAGAAATTTCTAATTAGGATATACAATAACTTTAAAAGGTGTTTTGGTGGTGGAATAATGGAGATAAATTATATAGCAATTGGTAAAAGAATACGACAACTTCGTATTGAACGAGGATGGAGTCAAGCAATGTTGGCTGAAAAATCAGGCGTTGAACCTTCTAATATATCGCATATTGAACGTGTTGCAACAAAATTGAGCTTACCCACGTTGGTAAATATTTGTAACGCATTGGGAGTAACTCTTGATGAAATCGTTTATGAAAGCTTAATTAAAAACGACCATATAATCTGCGATATAATAAACCAATTACTTGCTGACTGTACATCAAACGAAATTTCCGCTATAATCGAAATTGTAAAAACAACAAAAAGTATTTTAAGAAACGACGATAACAAATAATATTTGACATAATTTTTGTTTGTTTTATAATTAAAATGTATTATTTGAATTTATTTAAAACTTACTTCGGTAACGAGGTGAGTTATTGGTATATTTTGGATAATTAAATTTTGTACCCTGTTTTTACATATAAAGTGTTGTATATATGGAGACAGGGTTTGAAGGGGAACGTTAAAATGCTGGCTCTATATTTAGCATATCTTGACGATGAAAACGATAAGGAACTGTTTGCACATATTTATAATTCATACCGGAAGCAAATGGTTCAAACAGCCTTTTTAATTGTGAATAATAATCATGATGCTGAAGACGTTGTTGAAGAAGTATTTTTACGTATAGCACAAAAATATTTTGATGTTGTGCGAAGCATAAAAGATGAAACCGATTTGCGCAACTATCTACTAAAAGCCGCAAAGAATACTGCTATTAGCAAGTCAAAATCCAAAAAGAAGGAAAACACATCTTTAGATACAGTTATAGAATATAATATGACTGATAATGAAGAATTGTCTGACGATACGTTTGTTGAATTTATATGTAATAAAATTGATCGTGACCGAATAGTGGCGACTATTGAAAATTTGAGTGAAAAGTATCGCGACGTACTATATTATCATTTTGTGGCAGAGCTAACCGTACCGCAAACTGCAAAGCTTCTTGACCAAACAACAAGCACCACAAAAAAGCAATTAGTTCGTGGCAAGAAAATGCTTTTAAGTATACTTGAAACAGAAGGAGTTGAAGATAATGGCAATCAGTAAAGCTGAATTTAAAAAAGCTTTCCGTGAAGTCATTTCTTCTGAGTTTTCACATATTCCCAAAAACGAAGACGAAATTGATTTTGTGTTTTCGGAAGGCTTTAATAAGCGTATGGCAAAGCTAATCAATTCACAAAAGAAGGCCTATTATCATCTTATAAACACTGCTGCAAAACGCGTGGCGATTATTATTGTATTAATTCTTACAATGTTTACCGCCGCGTTCAGCGTAAAAGCAATTCGCGAGCCGATTATAGAATTTGTTAAACAAATTTATGAAACGTTTATACACTATTCGGTTGAAGGTGACACAACTGATAAAATAACTGAAGAATATAGTTTGACTAAATTACCAGATGGGTTTAATAAGACTAATGTATTGCGGGATGATAATTTTGTGATCACAACTTACGAAAACGCATCAGGGGATATCATTGAGTTTACACAAACCACAACCGAATCTCATTCAGGGCATTTTGTAGATAATGAATCTGGAAATATTCATTCAGAAATGGTTGATGATATTAAAGTTGAATTTAAAGAGTGGAATTATATCAAGAATGCCATATGGATAGAACATGGATATGTATTTACAATTGATTGCCATGGCGATTTTAGCTTTGATATGATCAAAGAAATGATACAATCTATCAAATAAAATAACGCACGGTGCACTTGATAAATGCACCGTGCTACTTTTTTAATATGAGTCGGTTTTTTGCATTTCAATTTCGTCTGCCGAACCACCGGAACCGTAAATTTTATAATTTATGGTTACTCGATATGTACCTGATGCAGAAAGTTGGTGAGTACGCGACCCTGCATACATATAATCATATACTGTATCAACCCACTCATCATTAGTTGTGCCAATATCTACTCGTTTCCAGAATAAACCCAAAAACTTCTTTTCAATATATGTAGTGATAACTGCTTTGGTTGTTATTGATGAAGAACCAGTATATCTATAGCTAATAGTCATTTTACCGCTATCGTTTATGCTCATAGCACCCGTTACTGTGCTTACATTATTATAACAGGGCATAACTTCAGTTTCAGGGGCTGTTGCGGCAGAAACGGGGCTTAACGGAACTACAAATAAACACATAATTAAAAGTGCGCTTATGATGCTTGTTAAACGTTTAGTCATTCTTTTCATCTCCTTTCTTACAATATTAAAGAAAAGTTTGCACTTCTCCTTAATAGTACAACAAACCAAAACAGTAAACAGGTGACAAAATTTGTCAAATTTTGTCACCTGTTTTTATTTTTGAAATGTTGTATATATGAGTAAAGTAAAAAGACATATGTAAAAAACATATTGCTTTTCCATATGTTTACTTGTTTCAAAACTAACTCACGATAAAAAACTATAATTTTAAAAGGAGTCAAAATGAAAAAAACAATAATTTTTATAATAGGTTTTATAATTATTACCATTTTAACATGTATAGGTTCCATAAATAAAGCACCTCTTTGGACATGTTTAGGTTCAATAGCCTCGGCTGTTTTAGGCTGTCTCATTTCAAGCGTTTTTACATTTATTGATACACATAAAACAGATTGGAGACTTTGGCTTCAACAACTTAAATATCATAAAAAGGATATTAGGCTTTCGTTTTCCTATTTGTTTAGGATACAGGTAGATGGTAAATATCTTCTTGTAAAAGGAAATAGATTAAAGAATCAGTATCAACCTATAGGTGGTGTATATAAATATTACGATGAAGCCAAACCGACGTTAGAAAGTTTTAATTTTCGACCTGACATTAGTATGGGAAATACAACTGAAACGGATGATTTGCGTATTTATATATCAGGAAAACATTTGCTTGATTTTATGCAGTGGTTCAGAAGTATGAAAGATAGAGAATATGACCCAAAACGCGAATTTTACGAAGAGTTAATAGTATCTAAATTGCTTCCCAGGGATGCTTTTGAAAATATCGAATACCGCAAAGTTTGTGTTCACAATAATGGAGTGGAACATCCCGTGTTTATGAAATGTGATGAGCTAGTATATGCAGATATATTTGAAATAAAACTAACTGATAATCAAAAATCGGTCATAAGACAAGCCGTTAATGAGCATCCAGACATGCTATGTTTGGCTTCTGCAGAAGAATTAAGATGCGAGTGTTATAACGGAATTGAAAAAAATTTAGGCAATAATTCAAAATGGCTATTAGGAGAATGAAAATGAAAAATTATATAGAATCTATTCTATTTGGAATATGCGAAAAATTGCAATTGACACCTCAACTATACGAGTTGGCGACTCAAAGGTATGAAACTATTATTGAGATTTTGCGAAAGGATGATGTCTTCAAACAAACTGAGTTAAATGTATACCCGCATGGTTCTTTTAAATTAAAAACAACTGTCAAACCTCTTGCGGGCGAAGAATTCGATTTAGATTTTGTTGCGGAACTTCCTATCAATTCTAACATAACTCCCAAAGAATTATATAACCATATTGTAAGAATTCTTGATGACGACGCGTCCCATAAAGGAAAAATAGAACCAAAAACGCGTTGTGTTAGAGTTAATTACGCCAATGATTTTCATATGGATATTATGCCTGGAAAACTTATTGACATTAAAACGCAAGAAATTATCGTACCTGACCGCGATTTAAAATCTTGGTATCATCATAGTAATCCCAAAGGATTTGCTGCTTGGTTTGAAAACCAAGCACGTACTCGACTTCTTTTTGAAATGTCTGAATTTCATCACGGCCAATTTGATGTCGAAGGTGTTTCAGAGCAAGAAATAACCGCACAATTAGAACCGCTTCGAAGGGCCGTCCAGTTAGTCAAAAGATACAGAGACATATATTGTGACAAAAACAATAAAGAACCCGTTAGAAGTATTGTTATATGCGCATTAATGGGTAATATTACAAGTTTTACTGGTAATACCATTCAAATCATTTCTTCTTTTTGCGCGCATGTTAATGATTTAATACAAAAAAGTAACGGACAACCTTTTGATGTCAGGAATCCCGTTGTTAATGAGGTTTTGACGGAAAAATGGCACGAAGGAAATAACTATCAAGATTTTGTAGATATGATGAATGCTTTAACAACTGACATTTATGCTTTGCAGCAATGTTCTAATAATTCCGAAGCTAATCATCTAACGAAAAAAATGTTCGGAGAAGAAATAACAAACGCATCTATATTAAGACATACTAGAATTCTAAATGAGGCTCGTCAAGCAGGAAAATTATCGGTTGATAAATCCGGGACTTTAAATACACAAAATTTAGGAACACCCGTAAAAAAGAATACCTTTTATGGAAGTTGATATTTGACGATGAGTTATGAGAAATTTTTCGCCATTCGACACTATACTCTTGCTGAGTTGGTTAGTCAAGCATCCGAGATAAAAAAGCATTATCCGCAAACCGTTTGGAAATGTAAAAGAGGCGCCATAGAAGTTACCTTAACTCTTAAACCGACGACAACATCCGTTACCTACACGATTAAGTTGTGTGCAAAGCAGAATAGCACAACAGTCAATATTTTTGTTATTGAACCCAAAGTCAACTTTTTTAAAAATGGAAGAAAGGTTCCACATTTATATTCAAATGGTTCACTTTGTCTTTATTATCCTAAATATAATGAGTTAAATTATAGTGATTTATGGGCAAAAACACTTATTCCATGGACATCGCTTTGGCTTTTTTATTATGAAGTTTGGAAAGAAACTGGTGAGTGGTTGGGCGGTGGGATACACGGCAAAAAGAATATTTCTCCTGAAGTTTTATAATATTTCATCTAACAACACTAATAACTGTTATATATAAATCAAAATTATTGACTTACCGGCAGGTTTAATTTAAATATCCTTGTTCTTTGCGTATTAGGATAAAATAATAACAAAAAAGTTGTAAAAATCATAATATTAGAAAATACTTATAATGTGGATTTGCAAGGAGTAAAATGTGAAAAACAAATTAAATACAACTATTGACTTGATTTCTTTTGAAAAAGAACATGGAAAAAATAAAACCGAAATGGTTTTGAATATAGGGGAGTTATTTTGGAAATTGCCCATATTGATCTGTTTTTATACAGCTATGTGCACGATGACTACGGATGTTTTGCCAAACTATATTTCTAATATATGTGTTTCGTTAATAAACTTGATGTCAAACATTGCGTTATTAGTTGGTATGGCAATACTCGTTCGTGGTTATATAAAAGGCCACTCTAAAGAAGAATCTAAACTTAAAATCGAACAGATAATGGCAATTATTGATATAACATTACTAATCCATGCCACTTATTTCCTGATAGCGGGTATATTAAAGGATAGCGGCATCTCTTTAGGAATGGCCCTAACCAATATTACACTTTATATTGGTTTTGCCGTTTCATTGGAAGACTTGTTGGATATCAAAAGCCTTAAAGATTTTTTGTGTTGTTTTTATAAACCATTTTCAAACATTAAATTAAGCAAAAAATGGTGGCTAATCATCTCTATATTTTTTATATTAATTGTATTATTTCTAATTTTGTGTTTATACAAGTTTACACTAATTATTGTTTGCGGATTATTGATAGTTTTATTACTTACCTCGATTGTATTAAACACGGTTAGAAAAAACAGATTAAAAAAATTTAGCGATTATTTGGTTACTATCATTCCGGAAAATAATGTTTTGTTTTTGCAAATTGGTGCAGATTATGTAGTAATTAAATCAATAATGAAAATTTTAGGGCCACAATACTCAGTAAATGAAGTTTCTGATTTACATATAGAGAACTATGATATGGTAGTGGTTTTAAATTCGTTAAGTAACAAAAGCGATTACATTTGTTATCTTGAACAAATAAAAGACAAAATCAAACACCATGGAATCATCATAGATCCTTTTCTTGATAAACGAGGGAAAAAGAAAAAAATAGCAGCGTTTTTGGGTATACCTGTTTGCACAAATTCAAAGTATTTTGCGAAAGAATACTTTGATATTTTACAAATTTAAGACAAAAATAACGATTGATATTTTAAAATTTTAAAAAAGTATTACCGATGGAAAAGGCTGTAAAAAATATTGAAAAAATTTTATTGCAAGAAGGAGTAATGTTTATGTGCTTACACATATGCCCAATAAGCTATAGAGGTGTCGATATAAAGGAACTATAGCTTCCTTGTAAAAATTGGCGAGCGCAATACATAAAAAGTTATATGTAATTCAACCCGAATTCTTTGTCAAAAAAATGAAATAAAAAATTGTCGAAATATGAAATGCGTTTCGTGGTAGTTTAATTATTTTGGTTATATAATTAGCTCAAGGTGAAGAAATGATTTTAGACGCTGAATTTATTGGCAATAACATTCGGGATATCCGTAAGGCCGCGAATAAATCACAGGAAATGTTTGCTGAACAAATTGAAACATCAACACGTACTGTAAGCAATATTGAAAATGGAGTTGTTATTCCAAGTTTACAAACAATAGCTAATATTTCCGAATGCTTTAATCGTTCTGTGGATTCTATAATACGAAAGGAAAAATAGTTTATGTTACATACATATCAATTAAATGAATCTACTATAAAAGACAAGGATGGAATTGTTTACACTGTTTACGGCATAGATGCTGTAGACAAGTCAGGAAAAATTGTTAATTCATTTAAAAAAATTTTCTTTGAACGTTCAAAGGCAGAAGAGTTGGTTGCTTTATGTAACGAAAACGAATTATCTTCAACTCACCTTGCAGATGTAGTAGAAGATGCACTTTACGAATAGTCTATAGTATTTTAAATGTATTATCAGCACATCTGATTCTTAAAAATTCAAAGCGGTAGAGAGTTATAATCTCTCTACCGCTCTTTATAGTTTAGATATAAATCAATTCGTTATTTACGATGTCAGTAGCTCTTTGGCGTATGTTATTCATACTTGCTACCCATTTCATTTGATTATTTGCTTTGAGTTGTTCTGTTATGCCTTCGTTTTTTGCCATTTCTTTTACTAGCTTAAAAAACATTTCTTGAGCTTCTTTATTAATGTTAGCAAGGTAGCGATTAATTTCACATTTCACCATCAACTTAGAATATAATCCTTTCCGATTGAGTTTTATGTATTCTAAATGGCGTTGTCCCCAAATTCCAATCTCTATCTTTTCTTCATCGGGCAGTTTCAGACAAGGAATATAATAATCGCCTTGAAGTTCGTAGCATAAACCATTATTTTCATCATAAATATACTTTTTCATAAAAATAACCCCCTGTATTTGGTAATACCATTTTACAAGGAGGTTTATTGTTTGTCGAATGTGCGAATTGCACATCCACAAAAACAGGGTGCGTTTTTAGGTGTATGGGGAGAGCGTTTGACTGGCAGTCAAAAGGTCATGGGTTCGATCCCCACCGTCTCCACCATTTTATTGAACACCTGTAACCTCGGTTATAGGTGTTTTTATTTATATGTCTAATCGGGATCGAACCCAAGAGGGTTTCGGCGATTTAAAAAGGTGCCGGTGGCACGTTTTTAGCCGAAAGCGGCGCAGTCGGGTACCGAACGCAAAGCGTTGGGTCGACAAGCCATTAGTATGCGAAGCAGACGGCGATCCCCACCGTCTCCACCATTTTATTGAACACCTGTAACTTCGGTTATAGGTGTTTTTTATTTATATATCCAATCGGGATCGAACCCGAGAGGGTTTCGGCGATTTAAAAAGGTGCCGGTGGCACGTTTTTGGCTGACATACGAGAGAACCGTCCCTTGTGTTATGTTTTTACCATATCTAGTATACTCTCACGCTAACCGTCCCCTGTGTTTACTCTTTCGAATCATCACCTTGTGTTCCATTTTGATGATAACTCCTCTTCTGTTATATGAAATTCTTTTACATCTTCATCAACAAATTCACTGCGGCTATAAAGTTCCTTGCCCGTAGCACCATCTATCCAAACATATTTTACATAAATTTCCTCTGCCTTTTTTTGAGGGTCACTAAAAAATTGATATAAATATAATTTATTCATCGCAGACGCAGCAGTCACAGTATCTGCTATCAAATTTTCCCTATAAAGATTTACGCATATTTCGTCAAAACTTGTAGAAATATAAATATCATCGCTCCGTGATTTTGCAATTTCCTGCGCACATATAGCCAAAATTTTCTTGTTCTGCTCGTGACTCATTTTAATAATTACACTTCCGTCTTTTTTCTTTTTTACGAATGCAACATTTCCCTCGACTATTGTATTGTCACCTTTTGTAAAAATAAAATCAGAAATGCTAACTGGAAATGCTTCCTCAAATTCTTTTGTCGAAATTGTAAAAGTGAGAAAATTTAGATGCTGAAAAAGTACCACAACAATAACAGATAAAACAGCTGTGAGAGCACCTAAAACGGCTTTTTTGTTAAACCCATCCTTAATGAATGATATAATAGCAAAAACAACTACCATAAATGCTGAAAAAAACATTAAATAAACGCTAGTATAATAAGGCGCTATAAATATGTTGGATATAATATATACTATAGCAATTGTGAATATCATAATCCCACTTATTAAAACATTCTTTGAGTGATTCTTATAGGACGAATTGCAACGGCAACCACATTCTGGACAAAACGCTTCAGATCTAGAAACGGCGCAACCACATGTTTTACAATATTTTATAGCCATGTTACTTATTTCTCCAAGATATTGTTTTTATGTTTTACAAATTTTCATATATAAAGACACAAGGGGACGGTTCTATTGTGTTATTAAAATTTTCTAACTATGTTAAACCCTATCCCTGTCAATCTCGAAATTTGTCTTATTGACAGCCCTTGATTTCGCAAAAGTTTCAAAAATTTATCCCTCTTTTCAATGGATAAATTTTGAAATTCAGTAATAGTACTGCATCTAGAAATCTTATGAATAATTTTTCTTGCCTCGTCGTCGGTTAATCTAAAATTATCTTCTTCAATTTCTAAACAAATATCTTGTGCATATTCAGCATTGAAATCGATAAATTGTTCTTTATCGATAATACCAAGACAAAAATCAGTATCCACCATCAAAGACTTTCGTATATATTCATTATAACTGCTAAATTTATATCCGTCAATATTTTTACAAAATCCCGCTTTTATAGGATTTTGGTGTATATAACGAAGAACAGTCAAAAAATGGACACAAGGGAACGGTTCCAAACACAAGAAAACCGTCCCCTTGTATCCCTTCAGTTTGCACGAACGTTAATCTCTTGCTTGATTACATTTATGCAAACTGTAATTTTAATGAGTGCTGTAACGAAATAAATAAAATATGAAAAACCGTCCAATCGTGAAAATAAATTGCCAAAGGTTACGGTGCTTATCGCCATTGCATAAGGATAATCAAATTCCCCCGCCATTTGTGCGCCAAATAGTAAAACCGAATTGAAAATGCTTATAAGCAAAAATGCATTTCCAACGCAAATTCCCGAAAAAGCAACGGTTTTAGTTGTGTTTGTTTGCTTTGCATACAGGGTTAATACAGCGGTGGGTAACGTTACGGACTTTATATACGGCAAGGCTTGACTAAACAGATTATTTATTTTTGGAAACGAATAAATATAGATATTTTCGGGATTAAAATCCTTCAAAGTGGAAAAAAAGAAAAACACCAAAAGCAGACCGCATACCACACCGCAAACGAGCGAAAAATTGAAAATTTCGGTTGCTTTACGGAAGCAAAAATATATAAGCGTTGCCAAAAACAGCAGTAAAACCCAAAAATTTTGATTATTGTTTAACAAGGTTTGGCTGATAAACTGCAAAAAAACAATCAAGGCTTCACCTACAAAATAAATCGCCAAAAACATAATAGGGTATTTTAAAAAATCGAATTTGTACACCGCAAAAATCAGAGCTATTGATAGCAAAAATGCAATTAAAAAGCCCAAAAAGGTTAATTTGTCGGCATTTTTAAATGGCAGGTTTATAATACTGCTACCCAAAATAAACAATGTGGAAAGCCATATAAAGTGATGCGCAAAAGGCTTTGAGTTATTCAAAATAATACCCCTTTTCAGTAAGCGTTATTTTAGGCAGCACAGGGCTTTGGCTTTTGTAAATTTCAAAAAGGCGATTTTTAAGCGGTTTTTCAGTTTTTCGCATCATACTTACAAGGTCGTAACCAACACTGATTGACGAAATTGGCTCGGTTTGGAAAAGCTTTTGCGGACTTTCGGTTTCAATAAATTGTATCGACAAAGGAATATTGCGGTTTTCCTTGCAGTAACGCATAATCCCCAAAAGCTTGGTGCGGCTTATACCTTTTCCAACCGCAACTACACCGCAATGTGACATCAAAAGCGGAAGTGTTGCCTGCTTTTCAAGCTGTTCGACTGTCTTTAACAGTGTGCGGCCCTTTGCGGTTAAAACCTCTCTTTTTTGGCTGTCCTTTTCGGTATTGGTAATCACAGCTTCAAAATAAAGGGTATAAAGTCCGCCGTCATAATCGGCACCAATGGCGGTTATCAAATATTCTTGCGGTTTTTGTCGGCAACCGCACAATAAAAGTGGGCACAAAAGTAAAATCATTAGTTTTTTCATTTTTTTCTTTGCCTCGTAATGTTTTTGTTAAAAAGCGGTCGGGTACGCATAAGATGCCACGGCGCTCGCCATATGGTGTCTTTAAAGGATTGAAAGCTTATGCGGTTTAAGGTCAGGGTGTAATCGGTTTCATAGCTTTTGATTGAAATAATGTGCATAATCATTAAAATCACGCCACAGAACAAACCGTAAAGCCCCCACAAAGCTGCAAGAAGCACAAATAGAATTCTTAAATAAAACACCGCCGCACGAAGTCGGGGAAGCATTAGTCCCGCAATGCCCGAAAGGGCTACAATGATAAGGGTTGGAGCACTTATTATTTTGGCTTCTACTGCCGCTTGACCCACTACCAGACCTCCGACAATCGAAAGGGCGGGGCCAATGTTTTGGGGCATTCGCACCCCTGTTTCTTTTAAAATTTCAAAAATTAAAATCATACCCATCGTTTCGGTTACTATTGAAAATGGTACGGCTGTGCGCTGCTGCATAACCGTTATTAAAAAGCTTGTCGGTAAAAATTCGGGGTGGAGTGTGGTTATTGCGACGAAAAGTGCCGGCACAAAAATTGAAAGCGCAAAGCAAAAATAACGTATCATTCTGCCAAAGCTGCCAAGCAAAAAGGTTTGGTAGTAATCTTCGTCCGATTGAAAGTTTTCGCAAAAAAGATACGGCAAAGTCATAACCATTGGACTGCCATCAACAATAATAGCAATGCGACCTTCTAAAAGACGTGCGGCAACAATGTCGGGGCGTTCGGTTTTGCCCGCTGTTTTAAAGAGTGAAAAAGGATGAGGCGAAATTTCTTCAATAATGTAATTTGTGTCTAAAATGCCGTCAATGTTAATGTTTTGAAGTGCTTTTTTAATTTTTTTAAGAGTTTTGGGGTTGGCGAGCGTACCCAAATAACAAACAAAAACTGCCGTGTTGGTGCGTCGGCCAACACGGTTAAGCTCAATGCACAAATCGGGAGTTCCCAGTTTTCGCCTAAGAAGCGCCAAATTTAAAAGCGCCGCTTCTTCAAAGCCTTCACGTGGACCTTCGGTTATGCGTTCGTTTTCGGGCTCGCTTATACCACGGGTGCGAAAGCCCTTTACGTCAAGCATTAAAGCGTTTTGACTGTTATCAATAAGCAAAAGCGCTTCGCCGTATAAAATACCCTCTAAAATTTGTGAAATTTCGGTTTTTACTTTAACGTCCCTTGCGAAAAGCACCTGTTTTTCAATATATTCTGATAAACTTTCAAAATCGTTTTCAACCTCTATTTCGATCAGGGGTTCAATTACCGCTTCGTTAAGCTGGGTGGAATCGACCATACCGTCAATATAAATTATTGCCGCATCAAAGGGCACTGCCTTTCTGGCAGAAATGAATTTAATACGCAAGGTTGCATCGTTTTTGAAAATTTCTTTAAAGATGGCAATGTCTTTTTTTAGACTACCGCTTATGAATTGGTTTTTATAATCTTCAATCTGTCCTGCCATAAAATCACCTCTTGTGGTATATTATGGCTGGAATTTTTTAATAAATACAAAAATAAAAAATGCGGTAGAAAACTACCGCATTTAATTAATATACATAATCGCCAATGCCTTTATATTGGCAATATTCTTCGTAACAATATCCAAGGTCGTTCATTTCTTTAGCTATGTTAATGCCGACAAAGCGCCAATGCCACGGCTCGTAAATAATACCGCCCGTGATATCCATTTTTTCCTTTTCGTAACGCATTATAAAGCCATAATTTTCGGCATTTTCTTTAAGCCACTTGAATGCTTTAGTGTTTTCAAACGACTGCTGTGTGGTATTAAAGTCAACCGCCAAGCCTGTGTGGTGTTCGCTTGTGCCGGGTACAGCCACACGGGAAGCCGCTTCTTTTTCGGCATCTGCTTGTGAATAGCCCTTATCCAGCCACTTCTTAATTTGCGCTTCGTAAAGGGTTACTTGAGTGCCGTAATCACGCCAAGCCGAAATAATACCAATATCAACACCATCGGCACGAGCGGCATCCATCATAGCCTTGAGATATGGCCAAATATCCTTATCAATTTTGCGGTAAACCTCGGCCTGTGAATACCATTTATATTCACTTGGGAAAACCATCATATTTGCCTTATAATCGTGGTTTTTCGGCAAGGGATTTTTAATATTTACCAAAATGGTTTTAGTGAAGTTTGCATCCGCCTCAAATTCACCAACCTGCACAGGGTCGGGGGTACTGGGCAGAGGCTCGGGGCTTTGGGTATCGCTTGAGGTGTCGCTTGAGGTGTCGCTGTTTGTCTGTGATTGACTTGGTGTTGAGTTGGTGCTTTGTTCGGAAGAATTGCCGTCGTTATCGCCAAGACCTGATGCAACAACCCAAACTATTAATACGATAGCGGCCACAAGTACAAGACTTACGCTGCCCAAAAATATATTGCGACGTAAAATTGCCTGTTGTCTTTTGCTTCTTTTTGCCATTTTATCACCTATTCATCTAATTTAAGCACTGCCATAAATGCTTCTTGCGGAACTTCAACGTTGCCTAAGCGGCGCATACGTTTTTTACCCTCTTTTTGCTTTTCAAGAAGCTTTTTCTTACGGGTAATGTCACCGCCGTAGCATTTTGCAAGCACGTCCTTACGCATTGCTTTAACAGTTTCACGGGCAATAACCTTGCCCGAAACTGCAACCTGCACAGGCACCTCAAATAGCTGTCTTGGTATAAATTCCTTTAGCTTTTCGGCAATTTTACGTGCCCTTGTATAAGCGTTATCATTGTGAACAATAAAGGAAAGTGCATCGACCATATCGCCTGCTAGCAAAACGTCTAATTTTACAAGCTTGGATTTTTCATAGCCCTTCATCTCATAATCGTAGCTTGCATAACCCTTTGTGCGTGATTTTAAGGCATCGAAAAAGTCGTACACAATTTCGCCCATTGGCATAATGTAATGAATATCCACACGGTCACCCATATATTTCATATCGGTGTAAACGCCACGGCGTTCCTCACAAAGCTGCATAATTGTGCCGACAAAGCTGCTTGGTGAATAAATATGAACGTCTGCAACGGGCTCAAGCGCATCGACAATGATTGCGGGGTCGGGGTAGTTGGTGGGGTTATCCACCGTTACGGTTTCGCCCGTGGATAAAACGAACTTATATTCAACGCTGGGGGCTGTGGTTACAAGGTCTAAATTATATTCTCTTTCAAGGCGTTCTTGTATAATTTCCATATGCAAAAGCCCCAAGAAGCCACAGCGGAAGCCGAAGCCTAAAGCGTTTGAGGACTCGGGCTCGAACAAAAGGGAGGCGTCGTTTAACTGAAGCTTGTCAAGTGCATCACGCAAATCGGGATATTTTGCACCGTCGGCAGGGTAAATACCGCAGAAAACAACAGGGTTTACCTTGCGGTAGCCTGCAAGTGCTTTCGGGGTGGGGTTATCCGCCAAGGTGATAGTATCGCCGACACGTGCTTCGCTTACGGTTTTGATTGAAGCGGCTAAATAACCAACCTCGCCCGCTTCCAAAACGTCGCAGGGCTCAAGCGAGGTGGCACGCTTGCGGCCAAGCTCAACAATGTCAAACTGTGCGCCGGTAGCCATCATTTTAATAACGTCACCGCTTTGAATTTTACCGCTTACAACACGGAAATATACGATAACACCCTTATATGGGTCGTAATAAGAGTCGAAAATAAGCGCAGAAAGAGGTGCCTCACGGTCGCCTGTTGGTGCGGGGATATCGGTTACGATTTTTTCGAGCACTTCGGGGATATTAATGCCGGTTTTTGCTGAAATTAAGGGGGCGTTATCAGCAGGAATACCAATGATATCCTCAATTTCGCTCTTAACACGCTCGGGCTCTGCCGAAGGGAGGTCAATTTTATTAATAACGGGTAAAATTTCAAGCCCGTGGTCAACCGCCAAATATGTGTTGGCAAGGGTTTGGGCTTCTATACCCTGACTTGCGTCAACAATAAGCACAGCGCCCTCGCAAGCGGCTAAAGACCTTGAAACCTCGTAGTTAAAGTCAACGTGGCCGGGGGTGTCAATCAAATTCAATTCATAACGTTCGCCGTCTTTGGCATCATAATAAAGGGTAACAGCGTGGGCTTTTATGGTAATACCACGCTCACGCTCCAAATCCATACTGTCAAGAATTTGTTCCTCCATATCACGGCTTGCAACCGACTGTGTGTGCTCAAGCAAGCGGTCAGCCAATGTGGACTTGCCGTGGTCGATATGTGCAACAATGCAAAAATTCCTAATTTTATCTAGCGGAAATGACACTTTCATTTCTCCTTGTATCGTAATTTGTTTTATTGTAACACAAAGTTTTTAAATTTACAATTTATTTCTTTAGGTAAGGTTAAATTTCTTGACAATATATATATATTATGATAAAATATACTGAAATTTGGGCAAGTTTTAGGGAGGGTTTTCCGTGACAGTTAAAAACGCAATGGTTTATATGGGTAAACAATTCGTTTCACAGGATTTTTCTTTCCCCAAAGGCGTTACTATTTCTAATTTTAATAATTTGGTTGTTTTTCCGGCTTTTTGTGATGTACATGTACATTTACGAGAGCCGGGTTTTTCATATAAAGAGACTGTTTTGTCAGGCACTAAGGCGGCGGCTCGTGGCGGATATACAGATATTTGCTCAATGCCAAACCTTAACCCTGTACCCGACAGCGCAGAAAATCTGCAGCAGCAGTTAGATATAATAAGCCGTGATGCAGTGATAAATGTGCATCCTTATGCGGCAATAACGGTCGGGCAAAAGGGCGAGCAGCTTGTCCGTTTTGAAAAACTGCAAAATGCCATTGCTTTTTCGGATGACGGCCGTGGTGTTCAAAGCGAAGACTTAATGCGCAAGGCTATGATAAACGCCAAGGCGCTTGGCAAGATGATAGTTGCACATTGTGAAGAAAATTCGCTTTTAAAGGGCGGTTATATTCACGCCGGTGAATATGCAGGTCTTCACAATCACAAGGGCATTTGCAGTGAAAGCGAATGGGTACCTATTGAACGTGATTTGCGTTTAGCAAAGGAAACAGGCTGCAAATACCACGTGTGTCATATTTCCACAAAGGAAAGCGTTGAGCTTATTCGAAAAGCCAAGGCTGACGGTGTTGACGTTACCTGTGAAACGGCGCCCCATTACCTTGTGTTTAACGATATGGATTTAATTGAGCACGGGCGATTTAAAATGAACCCGCCAATTAGGTCAGAGGCTGACCGTTTGGCACTGATTGAGGGCATAAAGGACGGCACTATTGATATGATAGCCACCGACCACGCACCCCACAGCGAGGAAGAAAAGTCAAAGGGTCTCAGTAAAAGTGCTTTTGGTGTGGTTGGCATTGAAACGGCTTTTCCCGTTATGTATACCCACCTTGTTAAAACAGGCATAATCACTTTAGAAAAGCTTGTCGAGCTTATGTCAATTAACCCACGCAACCGTTTTGGTATAGCCGATAGCGGCATAACTGTGTGGGATTTAAATAAACAAATAACAGTTGATACCGAAAAATTTTTATCAAAGGGGCGTGCAACCCCGTTTGAGGGTATGAAGCTGTATGGCGAATGTATTTTTACCGAATTAGACGGTAAATTGGTTTACGTGAAAGACTGATGGGAGGATTTTTATGGCAAAAAGAAAAGATTTAAAGAAAATTTTAATTATCGGCTCAGGCCCGATTGTTATTGGTCAAGCGGCTGAATTTGACTATGCCGGCACACAGGCTTGCCTCGCTTTGAAGGAGGAGGGCTACGAGGTTATACTTTGTAACTCTAACCCTGCTACTATTATGACCGATACCTCAATCGCAGATAAGGTTTATATGGAACCTTTGACCTTGGAATTTATGGCAAAGGTTATCCGTTATGAGCGCCCCGACGCTATTGTGCCGGGTATTGGCGGTCAGACAGGTCTTAACCTTGCAATGCAGCTTGAAGAAAAGGGTATTTTAAAGGAGTGCGGTGTCGAGCTTTTAGGCACCTGCAGTGAAAGTATCGAACGAGCTGAAGACCGTGAGCTGTTTAAAGAGCTTTGCGAATCAATCGGTGAGCCGACTATTCCCTCACAAATTACCTACAGTCTTGAGGAGGCTAAAAAAGCCGCAGAAGAAATTGGTTATCCGGTTGTTTTGCGTCCTGCCTTTACCTTGGGCGGTACAGGCGGCGGCTTTGCTTATAATGAGCAAGAGCTTATCGAAATCGGTATGAACGCATTTAAGCTTTCCCCCGTTCATCAGGTTCTTATTGAAAAAAGCGTTAAGGGTTATAAGGAAATTGAATTTGAGGTTATGCGTGACGGCAGCGATAAGGCCATTACCATCTGCGGTATGGAAAATATCGACCCCGTTGGTGTTCATACGGGTGACTCAATCGTAGTGGCACCCATTATGACACTTAACGACCACGACCTTAAAATGCTTAACGACAGCGCTATTAAAATTATTCGTGAGCTTAAAATTGAGGGCGGCTGTAACGTTCAGTTTGCTTTAAATCCCAACAGCAGTGAGTATTATCTTATCGAGGTTAATCCCCGTGTATCACGTTCGTCTGCCTTGGCTTCCAAGGCAAGCGGTTATCCCATTGCACGTGTTACAGCCAAAATTGCGGTTGGTATGACCTTGGATGAAATTAAAATTGCAAATACCACCGCCGCATTTGAGCCCAAGCTTGATTATATAATTGCAAAATTGCCACGCTTCCCGTTTGATAAGTTCACCACCGCTTCAAATATGCTTGGCACACAAATGAAGGCAACAGGCGAGGTTATGGGCATAGGCTCTACCTTAGAGGAAAGTCTTTTAAAGGGCACACGCTCGCTTGAAATCGGTATTAATCATCTTTATCACCACAAGTTTGATAACATGACAGATGATGAGCTTCGTCATTATATCAGCGAATTCCGTGACGATAATCTTTTTGCTATTGCTGAGCTTATTTACCGTGGCGTAACCGTTGAAGAAATTCACGAAATCACAAAAATCACCGCTTTCTTCCTTGAAGCCATTAAGCGTATTATTGATATGGAAGAAAACTTAAAGGTTAATCAGTTTAATCTTGAGGTTTTAAAGGCTGCAAAGCAGATGGGCTTTTCGGATAAATACGTTGCCCGTATGTGGAAGTGTAGCGAGCTTGACGTTTATAATTACCGCAAAGAAAACAAGCTTTTACCTGTTTTCCGCATGGTTGACACCTGTCACACAGGGGCTTATATTCCGTATTTCTACTCATCTTACACAGGTGAAAACGCTTCACGCCTTACAGATAAAAAGAAAATTGTTGTTTTGGGTGCAGGTCCTATCCGTATCGGTCAGGGTGTTGAATTTGACTATTCAACCGTTCACGCTGTTACAACCATTAAAAATTCGGGCTATGAAGCGATTATTATTAACAACAACCCCGAAACCGTTTCTACCGACTATACCACAGCGGACAAGCTTTATTTTGAACCCCTAACCCCCGAAGATGTTATGAACATTATCGATTACGAACAACCCGAGGGTGTAATTGCATCACTCGGCGGTCAGACTGCAATTAATCTTGCAGAGCCGTTGCGTGACAGGGGCGTAAAAATTATCGGTACTGATTGTGATGCAATCGAGCGTGCCGAAAACCGTGACAGCTTTGAAAAGATTTTAAGCGGGCTTAATATTCCACAGCCCAAGGGCAAGGCCGTAACAAAAATTGAGGATGGCATTTCCGCTGCGGCAGAAATCGGTTATCCCGTACTTGTGCGTCCGTCATTCGTTTTAGGCGGCCGTGCTATGCAGATTGTTGCAGATGAAAATCAGCTTCGCAAATACCTTAAAACTGCGGTTGAAATTGATGAAGACCGCCCCGTTTTGGTTGATAAATATATTCAGGGTAAAGAGGTTGAGGTTGATGCTATATGCGACGGCGTTGACGTTTTTGTACCCGGTATTATGGAGCTTGTTGAAAGAACAGGTATTCACAGCGGCGACTCTATAAGCGTTTATCCCACCTTTAGCATTTCTGACAGCGTAAAGGGCATAATTTTACAATACGCCAAAAAGCTTGGTCTTGGTATTGGCATTATCGGTCTTTATAATATTCAGTTTATCGTTGATGAAAATGAAAACGTTTATATTATTGAAGTAAACCCCCGTTCATCACGTACCGTACCGTTCTTGTCAAAAGCAACCGGTTATAGCCTTGCTGATATCGCTACCGAGGTTATTTTGGGCAAATCCTTAAAGGAACAGGGTATATTTGACCTTTATCCCGAAGAAAAGAAACGTTGGTACGTTAAGGTTCCGGTGTTCTCGTTTAATAAAATCCGTGGTCTTGATGCATACCTTTCACCCGAAATGAAGTCAACAGGTGAAGCAATCGGCTATGATGACAAGCTTAACCGTGCGCTTTCAAAGGCTTTGCAGGCAAGCGGTATGAAGGTGCAAAATTACGGCACAATTTTTGTTACCATTGCTGACAAGGATAAAAACGAGGCATTACCGCTGGTTCGCCGTTTTTATAATCTTGGCTTTAATATTGAAGCTACAAGCGGTACTGCAAAATTCTTAAAAGAAAATGGTATAAATACCCGTGTACTCAAGAAAATAAATGAAGACCCCGACGAAATTCGTGACGCTATCCGCCAAGGACACATCGCTTACGTTATCAACACAAAGGATATTTCGTCAGGCAACGTTGAAAGTGACGGTCACCAGATACGTGCGTTTGCTACCGAAAATAACGTAACAATCTTTACCGCACTTGACACTGTACGTGTGCTTTTGGACGTTTTGGAAGAAACCACACTTACAATTTCAACTATTGATGCTTAAAAAACACATTCTGTGTTTTAAATGAATAATGAAAAATTAAGAATGAAGAATTTCGGTGTCGGCTTTGCCGACGGATATATATCCGTGCCTTAAGGCACACATTAATTATTCACTATTCATTATTCATCATTCATTATCTATGAGGTAACTATTATGGTAAAACAGGGAATTTATAAAATCCTTTATAACTATGCTCTTACCGACACGGTTTACAGTATGGTGCTTGAGGGTGACACCTCGGCACTGATTGCACCGGGTCAGTTTGTTAATATTAAATTAGAGGGCAAGTTTTTGCGCCGCCCCATTTCGGTGTGTGACTATAATGACAAAACCATAACTATAATTTACAAGGTTGTGGGCGAAGGCACCGAGCAAATGTCAAAAATGAAGGCGGGCGACACGCTCGATTTATTAACGGGTCTCGGCAACGGCTTTAACCCCGAGGTACCCTGCGAAAAACCGCTTCTTATTGGCGGCGGTGTGGGTATTCCGCCTCTTTACAATTTGTGTAAGGAGCTTTTAAAACTAGGCAAAAAGCCTACCGTAATCCTTGGTTTTAACACTAAAAGTGAAATATTTTACGATAAAGCTTTTGAAATGCTTGGCGTAAAGGTTATTATCACCACCGTTGACGGCAGTGCAGGTGTTAAGGGCGTTGTTACCGACGCTATGGGGGAAGATTACGACTATTTCTTCACTTGCGGACCAATGCCAATGTTTAAAGCAATCGAAAAGGTGGCAAAAACAAGCGGTCAGTTTAGCTTTGAGGAAAGAATGGGCTGTGGCTTTGGCGCTTGTATGGGCTGTAGCTGTAAAACCAAATACGGCAATAAACGAATTTGTAAGGACGGTCCCGTGCTTTACAGGGAGGAGATTATATGGTAAATACAAAGGTTAATCTTTGCGGTATTACACTTGATAATCCTATTATCCCCGCAAGCGGCACTTTTGGCTTCGGTTACGAATTTGCCGAGCTTTATGATATAAACCGTCTTGGCACATTTTCCTTTAAAGGCACAACAAAAGACCCACGCTTTGGCAACCCCACACCCCGCATTGCCGAGGTGGAAAGCGGTATGCTAAACTCTGTGGGACTTCAAAACCCCGGTGTTGATGCAGTTATCGCAAACGAATTGCCTAAGCTTCGTGAGTGTTTTCACAAAAAGGTTATGGCAAACGTTAGCGGCTTTTCGGTAGAGGATTACGTTTACACCTGTGAAAAGCTTAACGGCGAGGACCAAATCGGTTGGTTTGAGGTTAATATTTCCTGCCCAAACGTTCACGGCGGCGGTTTGGCTTTTGGTACAAACCCTCAAAATGCGGCGGCGGTTACCAAAGCTGTTAAAAAGGTTACCGATAAGCCGGTTATTATTAAGCTTTCACCAAATGTTACCGATATTGTGGAAATCGCAAAAGCTTGCGAAAGCGAGGGCGCAGACGGTATCAGTCTTATAAACACCCTTTTGGGTATGAAAATTAATTTAAAAACTAAAAAACCCGTTTTGGCAAACAAAATGGGTGGTTTTTCAGGCCCTGCGGTTAAACCCGTAGCGGTCAGAATGGTTTATCAGGTTTATGATGCGGTAAAAATTCCGATAATAGGTATGGGCGGTGTGATGACTGCCGAGGACGTTATCGAATTTATGCTTGCGGGCGCAACTGCTGTGCAGGTTGGTGCGGCAAACCTTGTTAATCCCTTTGCCTGCCGTGACATTATTAATATGTTACCTAAAACAATGGAAAAATATGGAATAAAGGACTTAAATGACATCATAGGAGGCGCACACTAGTGGGTAAGGACGTAATTATTGCTTGCGATTTTTCTAGCAAGGAACAGGTTTTAACTTTTTTGGATAAATTCACAGGCAAAAAGCCTTTTGTTAAAATCGGTATGGAGCTTTTTTATGCTGAAGGACCGCAGATTGTACGTGAAATAAAGGCAAGAGGTCATAAAATCTTTTTAGATTTAAAGCTTCACGATATTCCAAACACCGTTAAAAAGTCAATGGCGGTTTTATCCGGTTTGGACGTTGATATGACAAACCTTCACGCCGCAGGCACAATTAATATGATGACTGCCGCACTTGAAGGTCTTACCCGTGCCGATGGCACCCGCCCCATTTTGATTGCAGTAACTCAGCTTACCTCAACCGACCAAGAAACAATGGAAAACGACCTTTTAATTAAAGAGCCTATTGATGAAGTTGTGCTGCATTATGCTGAAAACGCCGCAAAGGCAGGTCTTGACGGTGTTGTTTGCTCACCGCTTGAAGCGGGGAAGGTGCACGCACGTTGCGGTGAAAATTTCGTTACCGTTACCCCCGGTGTTCGCTTTGCTGACGGTGACGTTGGCGACCAAAAGCGTGTTATGACACCCGCCGCTGCTAAAGAAATCGGCAGTGACTATATTGTTGTCGGCAGACCTATTACTGCAGCACAGGACCCCGTTGCAGCGTATACACGTTGTTGTGAAGAATTTATTGGATAAATTCTTCACAAATGAAAAATGAAGAATGAAGAATGAAGAATTAATGTGTTTTCGGCTTGCCGAAAACTGATATAAATCCGTGCCGAAAACGGCACACCGAAATTATTCACTATTCATTATTCATCATTAATTACTATAAATATAAAGGAGAAGAAAAATGGAAGGCTATAAAAGAGAGTTTATTGAGTTTTTAGAAAGCGCAGGCGTTTTAAAATTTGGCGATTTTACCGCAAAATCAGGCAGAAAAATCCCTTATTTTATAAATGCGGGCGATATTAAAACAGGCGACCAGATTTCAAAACTCGGTGAATTTTACGCTAAAGCATATTTTGAAAAAATCGGCAACAAAAAAACTGTGCTTTACGGTCCTGCTTATAAGGGTATTCCGATTGCTGTATCGGTTGCTTGCGCTCTTTCAAAGCAGGGCTTGGACGTTCCGTTTTTCTTTAACAGAAAAGAAGAAAAAGACCACGGCGAGGGTGGTGTTTTCGTTGGCTATAAGCCTCAAGGCGAAGACATTGTAATCGTTGAAGATGTTATTACTGCAGGTACCGCTATTCGTGAAAGTATGGAAATTTTATCGTCACTAAAGGACAGCAAGGTTTGTGCAGTTTTTGTAATGGTTGACCGTAAGGAAAAGGGCAAAACCGAAAAATCTGCAATGGCAGAGGTTGGCGAAGAATTCGGCTTCCCTGTATATTCGGTTGTTGACGTTTATGATATTATCGAATATTTAAGCGAAGATGAAAAAAATGCCGAAAACGTTCAGCGAATTAAAAATTATCTTGCCATCAACGGCGCAAAGGAATAATTTTTAGTGTCACTAAAAATTATTCAGTGAATAGTTAAAAGTGAATAGTGAATAGTTTTGGTGTCGGCGTTGCCGACGGATATAAATATTTTTATTATGTATCAAAATTATTCATTTTAACAGAAGGGACTTTTATATGAGAAGTTTAATTGATATTGCTCAGTTGTCGATTAGCGAAATTGATGCGCTTTTAGAAAAAGCCAACGATATTATTGATAATCCTTCAAAATATGCCGAAAAATGTAAAGGTAAAAAGCTTGCTACCTTGTTTTTTGAGCCCTCAACCCGCACACGACTCAGCTTTGAAGCCGCAATGTACGAGCTTGGCGGTAACGTATTGGGCTTTTCCGAAGCGCAAAGCTCATCATCGGCAAAGGGTGAAAGCGTGGCAGACACCGCAAAAACCGTTTCTTGCTATGCGGATATTATAGCAATGCGCCACCCTAAAGAGGGTGCGCCGCTTGTGGCTTCATTAAACGCAAGTATTCCCGTTATTAATGCGGGCGACGGCGGTCACAACCACCCCACACAAACCCTTACGGATTTACTTACAATAAAGCGTGAAAAAGGTGGTTTTGAAAATATAACCGTTGGCTTTTGCGGTGACCTTAAATTCGGCAGAACGGTTCATTCACTTATAACAGCGCTTCGCCGTTATAATAATGTTAAGTTCATTTTTATTTCTCCGAACGAGCTTAAAATACCTGAATACGTTCGGGAATCTTTAAAAAGCGATAAGGTCGATTTTGTCGAAACCACCGATTTAGAGGCGGTTATGGGCACGCTTGACGTTTTATATATGACACGTGTTCAGCGTGAACGCTTTTTTAACGAGGAGGAATATCTGCGACTTAAGGACAGCTATATTCTTACCCCCGAAAAGCTGGAAAACGCAAAAAGCGATTTATCAATAATGCATCCGCTACCCCGTGTAAACGAGATAAGCGTTGCCATTGACAGCGACCCCCGTGCTTGTTATTTCAAGCAGGTTTTAAACGGCAAATACGTTCGTATGGCACTTATTTTAATGCTTTTGGAGGTGGAGTAAATGACAGTTGATACAATAAAAAACGGCATTGTTATTGACCATATCACAGCAGGGCTTGGCATGAAAATTTATTCCCTTTTAAAGCTTGACGAGCTTGATTGTCAGGTTGCGCTTATTAAAAATGCTCCCAGTAAGAAAATCGGCAAAAAGGATATTATTAAAATAGATTCTGCCATAGACCTTAAAACCGATGTTTTGGGTTACATAGACCCCGACGTTACGGTGAACATTATTAAAGACGGCAACATTGTTGAAAAGAAGCAGATTGCGCTTCCCGAAAGACTGGAAAACGTTATAAGCTGCAGAAATCCACGTTGTATTACCACAACCGAGCAGGAGCTGCCCCAAATCTTTAAGCTCACCGACAAAGAAAACCGAGTTTACCGTTGTGTTTATTGTGAAGCAAGGGCGAAATAAAGCCAAATTTTCATATTATAATTATATTTTTATATTGCAAGCATATAGGTTTTCGTGTTAATATAATGCAAAACCTATATATTTTTTTATTGGAGTGTAGGATATGTTTTTAAAAACCGATTTTAAATTCAAAAAATTCGAGCTTGATACTGTTGACGAAAGCGTTTTTTCAACCGATTTTGACGACAGCGATTGGCGTGTTGTCAGAATACCTCACGATTGGGGAATTGAAGGCGATTTTTCTGCCGATAACGATGCCACCGTAAACCAAATTATTGAAGACGGTATGACAAAGCCGCAGGTTATTACCGGTTGGACGGGCGGTCTTCCCATGGTGGGAGCCGGTGTTTACCGCAAGTGGGTTAAAATCGAAAAAACCGACAAGGTGTTTTTAGAATTTGACGGTGTTATGTGGAACAGCCGCATTTACATAAACGGAAAATTAGCAGGTCAAAACCATTTTGGTTATAAATCCTTTTCGGTTGATATTACCGACTTTGTAAATTTTGATAAAGAAAATTTAATCGCTGTTTATGCCGAAGTGCGTGAAAACAGCGGCCGTTGGTATTCGGGCGCAGGCATTTACCGTAATATCCGCCTTGTTTCAAAGCCCGAAAAGCATATTGCATATAACGGCATTTGGGTAAGACAGACCTATGCCGACAAGGGCTTGGCAATTTTAGATATTTCGGCCGAGCTTGTAAACGTAAGCGGCTTTACTGCTAAAATTACGTCACCCAACGGTGAAACCTTTGAATACACCACCGAAGACGATGCTATTTTGGCTGAAATTAAAAATCCCATGCTATGGGATATTGACGAGCCAAATTTATACACCGTAGAAATCACCCTTGAAAACGGATATAGCGAAACCGTTCGTTTCGGTATTCGTATGTGCGAATTTACAAAGCAAGGTTTCTTCCTTAACGGCCGTTATCTTAAGATGAACGGTGTTTGTATGCACCACGATTTGGGCGCTATCGGTGCGGCGGTTAACAAGTCTGCCCTTAAACGCCAAATTGAAATTATGAAGGGTATGGGTGTTAACGCTTGGCGCACAAGCCATAATCCCCCCGCACCCGAGCTTTTGGAATTGTGTGACGAAATGGGCCTTGTGGTTATGGACGAATTCTTTGATGAATGGCGCCTTCAAAAGGTTAAAAACGGTTATGCTCAAACCTATGACGATTTCGTAAAGCAAGACGTAATAGATATTATAAAACGTGACCGCAATCACCCAAGCGTTATTATGTGGTCAACCGGTAACGAGGTGCGCGAGCAAATTGATGATAACGGTTGGAAGGAAGCAAGAACGCTTTATGACCTTGTAAAGGCTACCGACCCCACACGTCCCGTTACCAACGGTCTTTCGCATTATCCTGCTTGCTACACAAAATATATGGCATTTTATACCGATATTGTCGGTCTTAACTATAAGCCCCACACCTATGGCGACGATTTGAAAAAATACCCCGAAAAAATGTTTTTAGGCAGCGAAACCGCTTCTTGCATTTCAAGCCGTGGCATTTATCACTTCCCTGCAGAGATTGAAATTGCTGATAAACGCTGGGATGATTTGGCCATTTCGGATTACGGCTTAATGGCACCCCCGTGGGCATATTATGCCGAGCGTGAAATTGCCGCCCAAAAGGATTTCCCACAGGTTATGGGCGAATTTATTTGGACCGGCTTTGACTATCTTGGCGAGCCGACCCCTTACTACACAAATTGGCCTTCACGTAGTAGCTATTTTGGTGTTGTTGATTTGGCAGGTCTTCCCAAAAATCGTTATTACCTATACCGCAGCGTTTGGACCGATATTCCCACCTTACATATTTTCCCACATTGGAACTGGGAAAACAAAATTGGTGAAAATGTTCCGGTTCATATTTATACAAACTATGACGAGGTTGAGCTCTTCGTAAACGGCAAGTCACAGGGCAAACGTACCTTTGCTGAAAAGAAAGCCGAATTTGCCGATAAAAAGGAAGAATGGCAAAATCAGGTTGAACGCTTCCGCCTTATTTGGAATGACGTTGTTTATGAACCCGGCGAAATTACTGCTGTGGCTTATAAAAACGGTAAAGAGGCCGAACGCAAAACCATTAAAACCGCAGGCGAGCCGTATGAAATTCGCCTTTTGGCTTACAAAGAAAGTATTTTAGCCGACGGTGAGGATTTAAACTATATCACGGCTCAAATTGTGGATAAGGACGGCAACCTTTGCCCCAATGCCGATAACCGCATAACCTTTACAGCCGACAAGGCTGAGGTTTACGCAACCGATGCCGGCGACCAGCGTGAAACCGAAACCTTTTTGCGTGCTGATAAAAAGGCAATGTCAGGTATGTTGGTTGCAGTTGTACGCTCTGATAAACAGGGTAACGCAACCATTATAGCAACCGCTGACGGATTAATTTCGGGTATAATTACATTTGAGTGTAAATAAACAAAAATGGTAGAACAATTCGTTCTACCATTTTTGTTTGCTATTCAAATTATAGTTTGTTGGGCTAACGCTCAATTCGTAATTCGTAATGCGTAATTCGTAATTATTGTACAAACCAATTTATATCCGTCGGCGAAGCCGACACCTTAACTCATAACTTGCCGTAGGCAATCATAACTCATAACACGGCATAGCCGTTCATAACTTATTGTGGGCGCAAGCCCCATAAACCCCAATTTAAAGTTTTAAAATATTTTTTAAAACTCCGCCATTTTTCTATCATTTTTTTACAAAACGGGGAATATAATCGTAGTAACTGATATTAAAAGAAAGGTGACAGTTAAATGAACGGATTTTACCCCGAAGGCAAACTTTATAACACACAGGAAAATAAACGGCAAATGCTATCTCCCGCAGCACTTTTAGATGCTCAGGTGCGAGGCTTGGTGCTTGAAGCGGCGGTGCTGATGTGTGACACCGACCACAATTTAATAGTAAATCTTGGCTGTATGCGTGGCATAATTCCTCGTAACGAGGGCGCAATAGGTATTGAAAGCGGTGCCACACGTGACATTGCACTGATTTCACGTGTCGGAAAGCCGGTGTGCTTTGTTATAAGTGAAATCAAAAGTGACAGCAAGGGTGAGCTGTACGCTGTTTTATCCAGAAGAAAGGCGCAGCTTCTTTGCAAAAAATATATTGAAAGCGAATATAAAACAGGCAGTGTTGTTAATGCGGTAATAACTCACCTTGAATCCTTTGGCGCTTTTTGTGATATTGGTTGCGGTAATATTGCTTTATTGCCGATTGATGCCATTTCGGTTTCACGAATATCGCATCCAAAAGACCGTTTTCAGGTTGGTGATAATATTAAAGCGGTGATAAAAAGCATCGCTGAAGATGGAAAAATCACACTTTCACATAAAGAGCTCTTGGGCACGTGGGAGGAAAACGCCCGTGAATTTTCGGCGGGTCAAACTGTGACGGGTGTGGTCAGAAGCGTTGAGGATTACGGAATTTTTGTGGAAATAACCCCAAATCTTGCAGGTCTTGCCGAGCCACGTGACAACGTGCGGGTCGGACAACAGGCAAGCGTGTTTATTAAAAGTATTTTAAAGGATAAAATGAAAATTAAGTTGATTATTATTGATAGTTTTGAATCGAATTATATTCCTAAAATTAAGTATTACAATACCGATGATATGATAACCGAGTGGGAGTATTCCCCAAAGGATTGTCGCAAACAAATCACCACCCGCTTCTGCGGTTAGAAAAAACGCACCCAATCGGGTGCGTTTTTATATTACTTCAATTTCAATCCCCACCACGCCGAATTTTTGTTGTTTTTCGAGTGAATAGTATATGTTCATATCATCCGCTTTAGCGGTTTTTAATTCTTCAGGCAAATAACCGCATTTTAAAAGGTCTAACGATTCATAAAGCGCTTCAAAACTTTCAAAGCGGTGAAGCGCTAAAACCTTTGCGGTTAAGGTTTCCTCGCCACAACTAAAAATAATTTCGTCATTTATGTTAATAAGCGAACGTTTTTCGTCCCACAGGCGCAGTTCAATAGTTTTATGTCCGTTTTTTATCATCTCAAACGGAGATTTTTTAAGGTTCATATAATGTGTCATAGCCATCACCGCAAACTATTGTAACATATTTACGGTATAGCTTCAAGTCCCGCTAACACTTATAAAATACATAAAACAAAAAAGACTCACCTTAAAGGTAAGTCTTTACTTGGTGCGAGTGATGGGTGAGGTTGCGAGTGCGTCCGGTGGACGAAACAGCGAGCAAAACGAAGCGCTGCGGTCGACAAGCGAGATACGGCAGTATCGAGTCGTCGGGTACCGCAAGAGAGAAGGAACCGAAGCTTCAAGTCCCATCACATTGACAAAATAAAAAATCCCAAACCAAACCTAAAGGTCTGCTTTGGGATTTTGGTGCGAGTGATGGGACTTGAACCCATACGTCGGTTGACACACGCCCCTCAAACGTGCCTGTCTGCCTATTCCAGCACACTCGCGAATATTAACCGCTTTTTACAGCGCCATATTATTATAACAAAGTCGAGCGCTGTTGTCAACAAAAAAATTCATTTATTTTAAAAATTTATTTATGTGGAAATCTATGCGAAATCGTGATATAATAATATTATACTTTAAATTAAAGGAGTGATTTCGTGAAAAGATACGATTATGTGCTTGTTGGCGGCGGTTTGTTTTCGGCTGTTTTTGCTTATCACGCCAAAAAAGCTGGCAAAAGCTGTCTTGTGGTTGAAAAACGAAATCACCTTGGCGGCAATATTTATTGTGAAAATATAGAAAATATCAACGTCCATAAATACGGCGCACACATTTTTCACACAAGCGATAAGCGTGTGTGGGATTTTGTGACTTCAATTTGTGAATTTAACAACTTTGTCAATAGCCCGCTTGCAAATTATAAGGGTGAAATTTATAATTTGCCCTTTAATATGAACACCTTTAACCAAATGTGGGGTGTCACCACCGCTGATGAAGCTAAAGCAATTATTGAAGAGCAAAAAAAAGAAATTTGTGGTGAGCCTAAAAACCTTGAGGAGCAGGCAATCAGCCTTGTTGGGCGTGATATTTATGAAAAGCTTATTAAGGGCTATACCGAAAAACAGTGGGGCCGTGACTGTGCGGAACTGCCCGCCTTTATTATTAAGCGTTTGCCGGTTCGTTACACCTATGACAACAATTATTTTAATGACATATATCAAGGTATCCCTGTGGGGGGCTATAACGTTTTAATTGAACGGCTTTTTGACGGTTGTGAAGTCTTGCTTAATACCGATTATAATCAAAACCGTGAATATTTTAATTCGATGGGCGAAAAGGTGCTTTATACGGGCACACTTGACAGCCTTTATGATTATAAATTCGGCAAGCTTGATTACCGCAGCTTAAAGTTTGAAACTGTGGTTTTAAAAGTTGAGGATTACCAAGGTGTTGCGGTGGTTAATTATACCGAGCGAGAGGTACCGTATACCCGTATTATCGAGCACAAGCATTTTGAAGGCGCTATAACCGACAAGACCGTAATTACCCGTGAATATCCTGCAGACTGGCAAGATGGTATGGAGCAATACTATCCTGTAAATGATGATAAAAATAACCAACTTTTCATGAAATACAAGACCGAGGCCGAAAAAGAAAGCAATATGCTTTTTGGCGGCAGATTGGCAGAGTATAAATATTACGATATGGACAAGGTTATCGCATCGGCATTGGCGCTGTGTGATAAGGAGTTTTAGTATGAGTGACGTTAAAATAAGCATTATAATGCCGGTTTATAAGGTTGAGGATTACGTCGGAAAGGCGATTGAAAGCATTCAAGCACAAAGCTTTACCGATTGGGAATTTTTAATTGTTGATGACGGCACCCCTGATAAGAGCGGCGAAATTTGTGATGAATATGCAAAAAAGGACAGCCGTATAACCGTTTTTCACACCGAAAATGGCGGCGCCCCTGCGGCGAGAAATTATGCTATTGAACGTGCGAAAGGCAAGTATTTTTATTTTATGGATTCGGACGACTGGGCCGAGCCAACAATGCTTGAGGATATGTACGCCCTTGCCGAACGTGATAACGCACAGCTTGTAGTTGCGGGCTTTTTTATTGATACTTATTATACCGACACCGAATATCGCACCGACAATTTGCTTATTCCGTCTGCAGTTTATAAAAACGCTGAGGAATTCAGACAAAATGCACACCGACTTTTTGATAAAAATTTGCTTTACACCCCTTGGAACAAGCTTTATCGTACCGATTATATAATGGAAAATAATATCCGCTATTCTAAAACCTTGTGGGATGATTTTCCCTTTAATCTGGATGTTATTCGAAATATCCAACGAGTTACGGTTACCGATAAACAGTATTATCACTTTATCCGTAAGCGTGCCGAAAGTGAAACCGCCGCTTACCGCCCAAATATGTACGAAAAGCGTGAGGAAGAGCACGGCTGGATGGAAAATCTTTATAAAAATTGGGATTTAAATACCGCCGATTCTCAGGAGTTTTTAGCAAGAAGATATATCGAACGCTTTATTGGTTGTGTCGAAAATTTAACAAACCCTAAATGTTCGTTAAAAACCAAAGAAAAACGCATTGAAATCAAGAAAATGCTTTGCAATCCTCGAGTAAAATGGGCGTTAAAAACTGCAAAACCAAAATCAAGCTATATGAAAATAATGCTTGTGCCAATAAAAATGAATAACGTCACACTCACTTTGCTTGAGGGTAAGGCAATTTCGTTTGTAAAATGCCGCAGCACAAAGCTGTTTGCAAAACTCAAAGCGGGAAGATAGATGAAAAACAACTGACTTGTCAGGCAATTATAATGCGACAACGTGTGGAGCATTTTATATGTCGATAAAAAATGCTTTACTTTTTTGAAAGTTTGTGATATAATCTTTTGGCGACCGTGTACTATGCAGTTGGCGTCTGCCCGAAAGGGAACACTCAATGGCCTTTTGCTTGGTTTACGGATTGAAATTTAAAAAGGAGTGAAAATGAGATGACAAAGGATTTAAAGAATCAGATTTTAGCTGATTACGCTATCCACGAAGGTGACACCGGTTCGCCTGAAGTTCAGATTGCTCTTCTTACCACAAGAATCAACGAACTCAACGCACACCTTAAGGCTCACCCCAAGGATAAGCACTCTTACCGTGGTCTTCTTAAGATGGTAGGTCACAGAAGAAATCTTCTTGCATACCTTCAGAAGAAGGACATCGAAAGATATCGTGCTATCGTTAAGAAGCTCGGTCTTCGTAAGTAATTTTGGCATCCAAAGGCAGACCGTATTTTTTCGGTCTGCCTTGTTGCAGTTTTTAAAGCAAAAAAATGGGACCTCTAAAAACTCCTTTTATGAAATTATGTTTGCCCTTTTTCCGTCATACGCACCAAAAATTCTTGTTAATGCGTCAGCATTGACTTCGTATTTTTGGCACCTCTGACGAAAAAAATTCTAAACATTCTTTATATAATTAGTTTTCAGAGATGCCCATAAGAGATTTTCGTGATTTAGCGGTAAATAGAGTATCCGAAACGGCGGGTATTGTATTTATTGCTAACCGAAAATCTCAAAAATAAATTTAAAGGAGATTTTAAAATGTTTGAAAATTTTAAGGTTTATGAAACCGAACTTGCAGGCCGCCCCTTAAAAATTGAAACAGGCATGATGGCAGGTCTTGCAAATGCTGCAGTTATGTCTTGCTATGGCGACACACGTGTACTTTGTACCGTAACCGCTTCTGCAAAGCCCCGTGAAGGTGTGGATTTCTTCCCCCTTTCGGTTGATTATGAAGAAAAAATGTATTCAGTAGGTCGTTTCCCCGGCTCCTTCACTCGTCGTGAAGGTAAAGCAACCGATAAGGCAATCTTGGCTTCACGTTGCATCGACCGTCCTATCCGCCCCTTGTTCCCCAAGGATATGCGTAACGATTGCTCGGTTGTTGCTACCGTTATGTCGGTTGACCCCGATTGTTCACCTGAAGTCGCAGCAGCTATCGGTGTTTCTACCGCTATCGCTATTTCGGACATCCCCTGGGCTGGTCCTATATCCAGCGTAAACGTTGGCCTTGTTGATAGAGAAATCATCATTAACCCCAATCTCGAACAGCGTGCAAAAACCGACCTTACCTTAACCGTTTCTTCTACTGCCGATTTGGTTGCTATGATTGAAGCCGGCGGTAACGAAATTGAAGACGACCTTATGTTCGACTGCATTATGGCAGGTCACGAGGTTAATAAGGAAGTTGTTAAGTTCATCAACGGCATTGTTGCTGAAATCGGTAAGCCCAAGTTTGAATTTGAATCTAACGATCCCGACCCCGTTCTCTTTGCTGAAATGGAAGAATTCTGCATTGAAGACGTCAAGAAAGCGCTTGATACTGATGACAAGCTCGTTCGTGATGCTGCATTACTTCCCATTAGCAATGCTTTACACGAAAAGTATGATGCTCAGTTTGAGGGTCAGGAGGCAAAGATTGACGAAATCCTTTACCTCATTCAAAAGCACGTTGTAAGAAGCTGGCTTAAGGATGAAAAGAAGCGTGTTGACGGTCGTGGTATTGATGACATCCGTCCTTTGGATGCTAAGGTTGACTTACTCCCCCGTGTACACGGCTCAGGTATGTTTACCCGTGGTCAAACACAGGTTCTTTCAATCGCTACATTGGCTCCTGTTGCTGAAGCTCAGAAGCTTGACGGTTTAGACGAAGAAGTTTCTAAGAGATATATTCACCACTATAACTTCCCCTCATACTCTGTTGGTGAAACCAAGCCTTCACGTGGTCCCGGCCGTCGTGAAATCGGTCACGGTGCATTGGCTGAAAAGGCTCTTGTGCCGGTTATCCCCAGTGTTGATGAATTCCCCTATGCTATTCGTGTAGTAAGTGAAGTTCTTTCTTCAAACGGTTCTACCTCACAGGGTTCAATCTGCGGCTCTACCTTAGCTCTTATGGCTGCAGGTGTTCCGATTAAGGCCCCCGTTGCAGGTATTTCCTGCGGTCTTATCACCGGTGACGAAGGCGTTTACGGCGACTTTATGACAATGGTTGATATTCAGGGTCTTGAAGACTTCTACGGCGATATGGACTTTAAGGTAGCAGGTACTCACAAGGGTATTACCGCTATTCAGATGGACTTAAAGGTTCACGGTCTTACTCCCGCTATTATTAAGGAAGCATTTGCTAAAACTCATAAAGCAAGACTTCATATTCTTGACGAAGTTATGCTTAAGTGTATTCCCGAAAGCCGTAAAGAGCTTTCACCCTTTGCTCCCAAGATGCTCACTCTTTCTATCAACCCCGAAAAGATTGGTGACGTTATTGGTAAGCAGGGTAAGGTTATTCAGTCAATTCAGGAACAGTGCGACTGCACTATTAACATTGAAGAAGACGGTCGTGTATTTGTTTCCGGTCTTGACCTTGAAAAAGCAAAACAGGCTGTATCTATTATCGAGCTTATTGCAAACGATCCCGAAATCGGCGCAATTTACAGCGGTCGTGTAACCCGCCTTATGACATTTGGTGCATTTGTTGAAATTGCTCCCGGTAAGGAAGGTCTTGTTCATATTTCCAAGCTCGACGTTAAGCGCACCGAAAAGGTAGAAGACGTTGTAAACGTTGGCGATCAGGTAATCGTTAAGGTGACCGAAATTGACGATCAGGGCAGAATTAACCTTTCACGCCGTGACGCATTGGTTGAAATTAACGGTGCAGTGGTTGAAGATGACGGTGAAGAGGAAGAACGCCGTCCCCGCCGTGATAACAATCGCCGCAAAAATTTTAAAAAGTAAGAATTAAAAACCGACCCAAGCGGGTCGGTTTTTTTAGTTATGATTGCCTTGCGGCAAGTTATGAGTTATGAGATGCTTCGCATCGTTATAAGTTAAGGTGTCGCTTTGCGACAGATATAAATTTATCAATGCTGCAGGCGCAGCGACTTTTTCGAAAATTGTGGTTATGATTTTTGTGCAAATACTACATATTGTACCCGTTTTAAAAGTGTAAAAAATGGGCAAAATTTAGTTAAAAATTGTTTGACATATTGACGCTTGTATGCTAAAATGTTTTAGTGTGAAATAATATGCGGTATTATGTGTTTATCGCAGAATTTCATAGTTTTTAAGAAAGGAGAGATTGATCAGTGCCTACCTTTAACCAATTGGTTCGCAGCGGTCGTGACACAATCGAAAAGAAAGCAAAGGCTCCTGCTCTTTTAAAGGGTTACAACTCAATGAAGCGCAGCCTTACAGACCATGATTCACCTCAGAAGCGTGGCGTTTGTACAGCTGTTAAGACTTCTACCCCTAAGAAGCCTAACTCTGCACTTCGTAAAATTGCCAGAGTACGTCTTTCTAACGGAATTGAAGTTTCAGCTTACATTCCCGGTATTGGCCACAACCTGCAGGAACACAG
>JAFQCU010000020.1 GCA_017416285.1 Clostridia bacterium
AACTTGCATAATTCTACAAGCGTTTTTGGCTTAACTTCGGCTTAAATTGGTTTAAGCATTGGCTTAAAAGCCTTCGATAAGTTCCGCTAACTTGAGATATATACGCTTATACAGACTTAATCAGTCCAACGGCTTCATTGTGGGGAACAAAATTACTTCCCTGATAGTATCAGAATTAGTGAGCAACATTACTGCACGGTCGATACCAATACCCATACCGCCTGTTGGAGGCATACCGTATTCCATAGCGGTGAGGAAATCCTCATCAAGCATTTCGGCTTCATCGTCACCTCGTTCACGAAGCTCTAACTGCTTCATAAAGCGTTCACGCTGAACAATGGGGTCGTTAAGTTCGGAATAAGCGTTAGCGAGCTCGCTGTGACAGATAAACAACTCAAAGCGTTCGGTAAGACGTGGGTCTTCGGGCGAAGCTTTGGTAAGGGGTGAAACCTCAACCGGATACATTGTAATAAAGGTGGGCTGAATAAGCTTTTCTTCAACACGCTGATCAAAGCAGGCGTAAAGTGCATTACCCCAGGTTTTGTCAGCAGTTTCGGCAAGCTCAACGCCAATACTTTCTGCAGCTTTTACTGCTTCAGCGTCATCAGTAATTGCGCCAAAGTCAATGCCTGTATATTCCTTAACCGCATCAACCATTGTAAGGCGGCGCCAGCCGGGTGTTAAATCAATCTTTTCGCCAAGCCATTCAACTTCATATGTGCCGTGAATTTCTTTAGCGGCGCCCGAGATAATACCTTCTGCAATATCCATCATATCGTGAAAATCAGCATAAGCCTGATACAATTCAACAGTTGTAAATTCAGGATTGTGCTTGGGGTCCATACCCTCGTTTCTGAAAATACGGCCGATTTCGTAAACCCTGTCCATACCGCCAACAATAAGGCGCTTTAAGGGAAGCTCGGTTGCGATTCTCATATACATTGGAATATTTAAAGTATTATGATGTGTGATAAAGGGGCGTGCAGCCGCACCACCAACAATGGTGTTAAGCACGGGGGTTTCAACCTCGATATAGTTCATATCATCAAGATACTTACGCATAAACTTAATGAACTGCGAGCGAACAATAAAGTTGCGCTTAACATCTTCATTCATAATAAGGTCAACATAGCGCTGACGGAAACGAAGGTCATTATTGGTAAGACCGTGGAATTTTTCAGGCAAGGGCAAAAGTGACTTTGAAAGTAACACAATGCTTGTTGCATGAACCGAAATTTCACCCGTTTGAGTTTTGAAAACAAAGCCTTCAACACCTACGATATCGCCAATATCCCACTTTTTAAAAGCGGCATATACGTCTTCGCCAACGTCGTCACGTCTAACGTAAAGCTGAATTTTACCGCTTGTATCCTTAAGGCCAACGAAGCTTGCTTTACCCATAATTCTACGAGCAACAATACGACCTGCGATTTTAACGGTTTGACCTTCTAAGCTTTCAAAATTTTCTTTAATGTTTTTAGAATCATTATTAAAATCAAATTTTGTAATAGTAAAAGGATCATTACCCGCAGCCTTTAAATTGGCAAGCTTTTCACGGCGGATTTTAACAATTTCGTTAAAGTCCTGTTCCGGCGCCTGATTTTGTGGCTTGTTTTGTTCCATTTTTCTCACTTCCTGAAAAAATTAAAATTATTTTAATATCTCTAAAATTTTGAATTTAAGCTCGCCTGCGGGAGCATCAACGATAACCTCGTCGCCAATCTTTTTACCCAAAAGCGCTTTTCCGAGAGGTGAATCATCAGAAATTTTACCGTTCATAGGGTCAGCATCTAGTGAGCCAACAACACGGTATTCGCACTCCTCATCAAATTCCATATCAAGTGCCTTGACAGTAACACCCAATGATACAGTTTTTGGGTTGCCACGGCCCTTAACCTCTTCAATTATTTCAACGTTCTTAAGAATTGCTTCAATTTCAACAATTCTTGCTTCGATTTTAGCCTGTTCATTCTTAGCTTCGTCATATTCGCTGTTTTCGGAAAGGTCACCATAGCCTCTTGCTATCTTAATTTTTTCCGCAATTTCAGTGCGCCCCACCGTCTTAAGATGTTCCAGCTCATTCTTAAGTTTTAAAAGTCCGTCCTCGGTAATTTTAATAGTTTTCGCCATGTTAAAAGTACCACCTTTGTGTTTTATCGGCTTAAAGCCGTCGTATAGAAACTATATTATATAATTTTTTGTCGGCAAAGTCAAGGAAAACCGTACCGAAACACAGATTAAATTTTGCAAAACAAACTATTTTATTCATTATTTTCAAAAATAAGCAAAAAAGGTGTAAATTGACAAAAAGCAATCATATTTTACACCGCAGTTTGACAAACTTTTTTAATTGCTCGCCATATAATTAAATCAGTGTGCCGACACAATCGGCTTTGCTTTATTGAATAAATTATGGCGGTGATCAAAATTGAAGGATATTGTAAAAATATCAAATCAAACAGTTAAACTTTCAAGCAAGGATATCGCCCTTGCAGTTGTACAGCATACAGTATTGGGGCTTTGCGGTCTGTTTGCCACACGTGCAGTTGTAATGGACAGGCTATTACCCTTTGGCATTTCTTTTTTAGCGGGCACACCCTTAAGCTTCACTCCATCGGTTGCTATAGGTGTATTCTTAGGTTACATATTCCCTGTTGTCGGCAATAACGGTTTTAAATATGCCGCTTGTCTTTTCGCAGTGCTTGCAATAAAGCTTTTGCTTAGTAATTATAAAAAAGTGATAACCAGTGATGGCTTTATTACGCTAATTGCCGGACTTTGCTCGCTTATGACTTCTGCCGCAACCTTTAAAGGGCTTGGTGGCAACTCCTTTGATATTATAACCGAAATGCTTCTGACCGCTGCCGGAGCATATTTCTTTTCACGTGGTTTTCTTGCGCTTTCCAAAAGTCAGGCAGGTCTTAACTCACACGAGCTTGTCGCCGTTTTAATTATGATTAACATTATTATAATGGGACTTTTCGGCTTTGAAATTATGGGCGTTTCAGTCGGAAGAATCTTTAGCGTGCTTATCATACTCATTGCTTCAAAATATGGCGGAATAATTTCCGGTGCAGTAAGCGGAACCATCGTTGCGTTTACACTTTCAATCGGCGGAATTGACGGTGATATCGGTGTTGCAGTTGCACTTGCGGGTCTAATGTCAGGTGTATTCGCTTCCCGTGGAAAATATGCACAGCTATTTATTGTTTTAGGTCTGATTTTCATTGGTGCTGCCACTACCGGTGACGGAATTTTAATTGCAATAACCGTTATAGAATGTGTATGCGGTTGCCTTATTTTTCTATTCATTCCACGAAGCTTCGGTATAATTTTAGGTAAAACCTTTTCGGCTTACCCAAAAGTATATGCAGGCAGTGGCGCCAAACGCTCACTGACACTGAAGCTTAATATGGCATCCCACGCATTGCGTGACGTTTCTGAAACTGTGGACAAGGTTTCCCTTGAGCTTTCAAAAATCAATTCACCAAATTTCAGTTCGGTCATAAACGCAATCGAACAAGAGGCCTGCGCCGCTTGCAAATTAAGACTTCACTGCTGGGAAAAGCGGCGTGACGATACCGTAAACGCTATTTTAGAAATGACAAAGGCGGTAAAGGTTGGTGAACTCAATCCCGAAGCACACACCACCGAAGAATTCAAGGGCAGATGCCTTCGCACTTCACGCATAGGCAACGCTGTTTATAAATATTATACTGAATACACTTCGAAAATTGCGGCCGAAAATCGCATTGATGAAGTTCGTTCGGTTGTATCTGACCAGTTTGACGGAATTTCAAATATGTTAAGCGATTTGGCTGAGGATTTTGAAATTCAAGAGCAGTTTGACAATTCCTCTGCTGAAAATGCGGCCGCCGCCCTAAAAAACATAGGACTTCATATTGAAGAATGCTCCGGTCGAGTGGACAAATTCGGCAGAATGACCATTGAAATGCGGCTTAAAAGAACCGCTGACACTGTAATAAATCGGGCACAGGTTATGCGTCTTTGCAGTATTGCTTGCGAGCGTGATTTTGACCCGCCAAACGTTAGCGAGGTGGGCGGTGAAATTTATATGGTGCTTAACGAAAAAGCCGAAATTACAATAGATTTTGGTGCTGAGCAATACTGTGCTAACGGCGGCAATCTGTGTGGCGATGCATATAAGTATTTTTATGACGGCAAGGGTCATTTTATTATGATTTTAAGCGATGGTATGGGCACAGGTGGGCGTGCAGCGGTAGACGGTGCAATGGCATCGGGACTTATGGCACGCCTTGTAAAAGCGGGCTTTGGTTATAATTGTTCGCTTAAAATTTTAAATTCTTCAATGCTATTTAAATCCACCGACGAATCCCTTGCCACTGTTGATATTGCAAGCATTGATTTATACACAGGCATAACCGAGCTATACAAGGCCGGAGCGGCACCATCTATTTTACGCAGAAGCGGCAGAACCGGAAAAGCCGAAAGTACTTCCCTTCCTGCAGGAATTTTGCGTGACGTCAGCTTTGACACCGCACTTATAAAATGTAAAATTGGCGATATTGTTGTACTGCTGTCCGATGGTGCAACCAGCGAAGGCTGTGATTGGCTCAGACAAGAAATTGAATCCTTCCACGACGGCAAAGCGCAGGACTTGGCCGAGCATTTATGTATGTGCGCCCGCCGCAGACGCACCGATAAGCGTGAGGACGACATAACCGTGCTTTGCGCAATTTTAAATAAAGCGGTGTGAAATATTTTACTTTGTATGTTCAACCATTATAAAAATATAGTAATTAAAACAATAAAAACGCTGACAAAAGGTCGGCGTTTTTTGTTGCAAATAATTTTAGTTTGTGATATGATGAATTCGGTTGCAAGAATTATAAAAAACTGCTTGCAATATGAGGTTTTTATGAAAATTTTACCCCAAATAATCGGTTTGCTTGCCGTGGCTACTTTTCTTTTTAGCTACCAGCTGAAAAAACGAAGCAATATCATTTTATTAAATACAATTTCAAGATGCTTATACATTTTACAATATTTATTACTAGGTGCTTTTTCGGGCGCTGTATTTGATATTCTTGCAGCGATTTCTTCGGTTTTTGCAGGCAAAAAACACATGCCTTTTATTAAAAAGAATATAAAAACAATTGTGATAACCATAAATTTCTGTGTCTTGGTGACAGGCATCATTATTGCTTTTTCAAATAGAAGTATTCTTGATTTATTTGCCCTTACAGGCGTTTTGTTGGAAATAAATGCTTTATGGCCGACTGATGAAAAGGCCATACGCTTGATTTCGCTATTAGCGGCTCCGTTTTGGTTTACGTATAATTTTTTAAGCTGTGCCTACGGCTCTTCTTTAGGGAACGTTTTTACCATTGTTTCAATAGCTATCGCAATGATTAGATACAAAAACTTAAAACCAAATACAAATATAGAATAACCCACAAATTTTTAGGTTGGCTTAATGTCTATCTATCCCAATTACAACCACTCCCTCCGACTGATTTTGATGGGCGAAGCCGAGCTTACTTATATATACGGTATGGAAAACTTACCGAAAAGCAAAACCTTAAAATTTGATGATATAGAAAAATTCGGCAAACTTATTAAAACAAGCAAGGACGGTTTTATAAGCGCAAGTATTCAGCTCGCTTTTTATAACGATAATTGGTATTACAGAACCGAAATTATTGACGATAGCAAACCCGATGGAGAAGAATTTATAATCAAATTACCCGAATCGCTAAATAAACGTATTATGCGCAAAGAATAAGAGCCTGCAAATGGATACAAACCAATTGATTAAAGATGTCAACTGCACTTGTAGCAAAGCCCACCCCTACGATATTAGATATATACATAGAAAACGGTTACTCCCACAACGAGGTCATTTATATCGGCGATGATTACGGACTTGGCGGTAATGATGAATCGGTTTATAAATCAGATTTTAATTATTTAACCATTGACAATTATCTCGATTTTAAAGATGTCATAAAACCTTTGCTGTAATATAAAACGGAGATGCTATAAAAGCATCTCCGTTAATTTTATTTACGTTTCAGTTGATACAGGTGGCGCAACTGCAATTTGTTTTCCCTCATAAATAAGACAAGCATCTATAAAATATGGGTTTTCGTAAATTGCGCCGTCGCTGTCCGTATAAGACTTAACCACACCGACCACGTATTTTATACCGCAATTCTCGTGGACATTGTATGTCACCGCATCACCAAAAACCGCATCCTTTACAAAATCGGTTGTTGTATATTCCACCAATGCGATATAATTACCGCTTGAAGCGTTATCGCCCGCTTCTTTAATCCTTACAGCTTCTCCCTTTTCGTTAAATGCAAAAAAGCCAAGGGTTACATTTGAAATGGTTTTTTCCGAGGCGTTTTTAAATGTTACTTTGATGATATCGGGCGTGGCATCCTTATCCTCACCTTGCACAACATAGTCGGCACTTAAAACTTGTATTGGAAGCTTTGAAAGCTTCTCCGATAACTTCGTTTCATCCAAAACAGTTTTATCCAATTCGTTTTTGCTTAATGCCTTAAAATCATCCTTTTGCTTAGTGTATGAAATCATCATACTTTTGCTGAATTTTTTTGACACAAAGGCAGTTTTAAAGGTTTCATAATATGGGTTTTCCCACTTTTCACCATTAGAAGTTTTAAAGCACACCACGATAGCCTTAAAGCTTTCTATATTATGATTTGAAGCAAGGTTTATACCCACGCCTTTACCATAATACCGACCACTTTCTAAAGATAGCTTTTTATACTCAACTTCCTTTATTTCACTGTCCTCTTTTTCTTCAGCGGCTTTAATTTTTACAGGCTTTCCATCCTTATCCCAAGCCACAAACGCTAGCTTTAGATAGGTTATTATTTTATCACTTCGGTTTTGCACGGTTGCGGTCAACATATCAGGATAAAATCGCTTATCGGCGCTGTTGCCGGTTTGCACCAAAAGCTCGGTATCAACCACATAAGCCGGCTGGTTTTGAAGCAATTTATCAAAATCATTAAGGTTTAATTTTTCCTGCTTTTCTTTACAGCCGAAAACCGCAAAAGCCATTAACACAGTCAATAAAACTGCTGTTATTTTTTTCATACTATATTTTCCTCATAATTTAAAGCTTTTATAAATCTCGCCATTTTCAAGGTTTTTCCATAAAAATTCACCGTTTTCAAAAACCATAAAGCTATGTGGTGAATTTTCTTTCGGAATAGAAACCGAACCGCAGTTCATATATATTTTACCATCAACATCAACAATTTCCGGCACGTGAGTATGACCGCCAAGTAGAATATCACCCTTGTTCATTTCGGGCAGATTTTCCTTGCCATAGATATGACCATGGCTTAAGTATAAAACTCTGTCTGCAAGCTTTACCGTATTGTAATCCGCCATTATCGGAAACTGTAATACCATTTGGTCGACCTCGGCATCGCAGTTGCCACGCACACACAAAAGCATATCCTTAAGTGGATTAAGCATATCAATAACCTCTTTGGGAGCATAGCCTTTTGGCAGGTCATTGCGTGGACCATGGTATAATATGTCGCCAAGCAGTAAAACCTTGTCGGGTTTTTCTTTTTCAATTTCTTTTAAAAGCAGATCACAATAATATGCGCTGCCGTGAATATCCGATGCTATTAAAAATTTCATTCCTTAACCAAAACCCTTTCAATTTTTCCAAAAATCATTTTATGATAGTCTTTGTCGCCATACCATTTAAGCGGTTCTTTATCAATAAAGCAGTCCTCGCTCATTTCCTGAACGTACTGTTTTTTACAAATAATAACCAATCGTGCTTCATTAAAATAAACCGTATTATTATCAAAAACAGGTGTAAGACCTGTTAGTTCGGTTTTAACAACGTCCCTACCGCTCATCTTGCCGCAAATTTTATGAATATCCTTGTTTGAGCCGTAAAAAGAAAGGGCATAATACTCACAGTTATCAACAAACTGCATTGTATATCTTTGCGGGCGAATAACAGCAACTGCACAATCGCTTCCCCACATTTCGCCCAAAAATCCCCAAGAGGCAGTCATCATATTATAGCCCGCCTTATCCCCTGCTGATATGAGCATCCACTCATTAGAAATCAAATCAATTAAATTACCATCAATTTGCTTAGCGCTTATTTCTTTAAACAAAATTATCACCCTCAATAAAGATATGTATATTATACAATAATCAATACTCTTTTGCAATATTTGACTTTGGTTTAATAATATGTTATCATAAATTTACCAATTTTAGGAGTGATTCAAATTGAAAAACAACATACTAAAAAGCATTGTGAAATGGTTGATTTCATTAGTGATTATCGCCGTTTCATATTGGTTTATGCTTCCGCCAATTAACTGGCGCAGCCGTGAATTTTGGACCTTTTTGGTTTGGTCAATCGTTGTTTGCGTGGTAATCAATGCCTTTACACAGGTTTTCGATTTTATCAGAGCTAACACAAACAAAAAAATTAGAATAGATGCAAAAACTCATCTTAACTTAAGTGCTTTGGGCACACCCATAAAAATTGCGGGAATTTCTGTTGCGGCAATCATTGTTTTAAGCCTTGTTGCTTCGATAATCGGGGCTGAGCTCTTTAACGCAAAAGCATATAATAACCTGATAAAAATTAGCGACGGTGATTTTACTGAAGACGTTGCCGAAATCAATATGGACCAAATACCCATTGTTGACCGTGACACTGCTTCACGCTTGGCACAGCGAAAGCTTGGTGAAATGTCCGATTTGGTTTCACAGTTTGAGATTCAGGACATTTACACCCAAATTAATTATCATGGTAAGCCCGTGCGTGTAACTCCGCTTCAATACGGTGACATTATTAAATGGTTTAACAACCAAAAAGACGGCGTACCGGCTTATATCACAGTTGATATGACCACCCAGGAAACCGCCCTTGTTCGTCTAGAAAACGGTATCAGGTATTCCGAAGGCGAATACTTTATGCGTGACCTTAACCGTGCGCTTCGATTTAAATATCCCACTAAAATTTTTGGCGATATTTCTTTCGAAATTGATGAAGATGGCACACCTTATTGGGTTGCCTCAACCGTTGACTATAAGATTGGTATTTGGAACGGTAAGGATATTAACGGCGCCGTGCTTTTGAACGCTGTCACAGGTGAAAGCGAATATTACAGCCTTAAAGATATTCCCACTTGGGTTGACCAGGTTTTTGAGTCCGATATGGTTATCGAACAACTGGTTTATAACGGAAAATACCGTTCAGGATTTTGGAATTCTGTTTTCGGTCAGCGTGGCGTTTTACAGCCCACCGACGGTTATAACTATCTTGCCATCGATGATGACGTTTATTTGTACACAGGTATGACTTCGGTAACGAGTGACGAATCAAACGTTGGCTTCGTGCTTACAAATCTTCGCACCAAGGAAACCAAGTTCTATGCTATACCGGGTGCTGAAGAATATTCTGCGATGTCATCTGCCGAGGGTCAGGTGCAGCACCTTAACTACACCTCAACCTTCCCCCTGCTTCTAAACGTTTCTAACCGCCCCACATATTTCGTTTCTTTAAAGGATGCGGCAGGCCTTGTTAAAATGTACGCTTTTGTTGATGTAAATCAATACCAAATTGTAGGTACCGGCAGCAGCGTAGAAGCCGCACAAGTCGATTATATTGCGAAGCTTAAAAACGAAAACGTAAGCGATAATATAAAACCCGAAACCGCCGCCGGTATAATTGAAAAAATAAATTCAGCGGTAATTGACGGCAACACCACTTATTATATTAAGCTTGAAAATGACGAAAAAATTTACACCGCAAAGGTTGCCATTTCCGACCGCTTACCCTTCACTGAAAAGGGCGACGGCGTAACCCTAACCTTAAACGGCACAACAATTACTAAGATTGAGTATAAATAAGACCTATACTACAAAATTCACACAACCAAAAACGCACCCTTGCGGGTGCGTTTTTTAGTTAGCAATTATTTGTTTTGTTCAGCAACATATTCAATTGCAGATTCGCCGTATTGCATCATTGCCTGAATCATTTCACGAAGTGCTTGGTTTGAACCACTATAACGTGCTACATACGATTCAATACTATATGTGATTGTATTTGATGCCTCAACACC
>JAFQCU010000021.1 GCA_017416285.1 Clostridia bacterium
AATCCAGTTGAGAACACGCATATTGTCGCCGAAGCCGGGCCATACGAAGTTGCCTTCGTCGTCGGTACGGAACCAGTTAACGTTGAAAATCTTAGGAGCCTTGTCGCCAAGCTTTTCGCCCATTTCAAGCCAATGCTTGAAGTAGTCGCCCATGTGGTAACCACAGAAAGGAAGCATAGCCATGGGGTCACGACGAACAACACCAACAGCACCTGCTGCTGCAGCGGTGGTTTCAGAAGCCATTGCTGAACCTACGAATACACCGTTAACCCAGTCTTTTGATTGATATACAAGCGGAGCGCACTTAGCACGACGACCGCCGAAGATGATTGCAGAAATCGGAACGCCTTCACCCTTGTTGAATTCCTCTGAAATGCAGGGGCAATTTTCAGCAGGAGCAGTAAAGCGTGAGTTGGGATGAGCTGCATAGGTTGACTTGTCAGCCTTATTGAACTTTGAAGGATCCCAAGGATTGCCAAGCCAGTCAATGGCATTTTCAGGTAAATTCTTGTTAAGGCCTTCCCACCAAACGGTGTTATCGCTCATATCGTGAGCAACGTTGGTAAAGATTGTGCCCTTCTTAGTGCTTTCAAGAGCATTGAAGTTTGACTTTTCGTTGGTACCGGGAGCAACACCGAAGAAGCCGTTTTCAGGGTTGATAGCATAAAGACGACCGTCAGGACCTATCTTCATCCAAGAAATATCGTCACCTACAGTCCAAATCTTGTAGCCCTTTTCACGCAAGTATGCGGGAGGAATAAGCATTGCAAGGTTGGTCTTACCGCAAGCAGAGGGGAATGCAGCAGCAACGTACTTAACTTCGCCCTTGGGATTTTCAAGACCGAGGATAAGCATGTGTTCAGCCATCCAGCCTTCTTTCCAGCCTTGGTAAGAAGCAATACGAAGCGCAAAGCACTTTTTACCTAAAAGAACGTTTCCGCCGTAGCCGGAGTTAACAGAAATAATGGTGTTATCCTGCGGGAAGTGGCAGATATATCTCTTCTCCTGATCAATATCACAACGTGAGTGTAAACCACGTACCCAGTCATTGCTGTCGCCAAGTACTTCCATAACCTTGGGGCTTACACGTGTCATAATAAGCATATTAAGAACAACGTAAACAGAATCTGTTACTTCAATACCGATTTTAGCAATAGGTGAGCCGATAGGACCCATTGAGTAAGGAATAACGTACATTGTACGGCCCTTGTAGCTGCCACGAGCAATGTCGTAAAGCTTTTTGTACATTTCTTGGGGGTCACACCAGTTGTTTGTGGGACCTGCTTCTTCTTTAGTGGGGGTACAAATAAATGTACGGTCCTCTACACGAGCAACGTCGTTAGGCTTGGTTCTGTGGAGATAGCAATCAGGAAGCTTTTCAGGATTCAAAGCCTCTAATTCGCCAAGCTCTACAGCCAATTTTCTGAGTTCTTCAGTCTGCTCGTCAGAACCATCAACCCATACAACCTTATCAGGTGTAAGAAGGTCTTTCATTTCGTCCAACCACTTGAGCACTGTTTTGTTTGTTGTCATTTTTATTCTCCTTTTTAAGAAATCAATTTACTCCTTATACAGTATACCCTATTATATTTTATAATGCAAGAGATTTGTCATAAATTTAACAATATTTTTACATATTCGGCTCATAAGCAGGTATTGGTTCTAATTTAAAACGATTTAACCTGTAAAGGCGGTCGAATTTTTCTTTAAGAACGCTGTCCTCACAAACGCCTGTGCGTATATATTTATCCAAAACAGCATAAGAAAAACCAAGATTTTCTTCATCGCTTTTTCCGCTTAAGCCATCGATTGGGGTTTTTTCAACAAGGTTTTCGGGAAGACCCAAAAGCTTTCCGATTATCTTAACCTCCTCAACTGTAAGGCGAGAAATTGGGCTAAAGTCCCCCGCTGCATCACCGTAGCGTGTGGAATAACCCACATAATCCTCTGACAAATTACAGGTGTTAGCCACTCTGCCATTATTGCTTTGGCTTATTGCATAAAGCGTTGCCATTCTAATTCTGGCGGGCAGATTTGTTGCGGTTTGTTTAGTAATTTCCATATCAGCAGGCATTGCCGACAAAACACCGTCAACCGCCGCTTTAATATTAACTGTATAATTTTTAATGCCCAAAAAATTCACCAGCTGAACCGAACAATCAATATCGCTTTGTTCGCCGCAAGGCATTAAAACACCGATAACACGGTCACGCCCGAGTGCTTCAACACATAACGCCGCCACAACCGAGCTGTCCTTACCGCCCGAAATGCCTATAACCGCATTACAATCTTTTCCATTTTCTTCAAAAAAATCCCTTATCCATTTTATACATTCGTTTTTAATTTTTTCAGCCTCGAACACAAAAACACCACCATAAATATTATAAAACCATTATACACTAGCCACCGAAATAAATCAATTACAAAAAACCCTACAGCAGTTACTTTTATTCTGCCATAGGGTTCTTTATATTGTCCGTTTTTTTGAGCGGGCTCACATTTTCAATTCATACTAATAAACTGTGCACGGCTGTAATCACGCTCCAGCTTTGAAATACGCCGTTCGGATGATTTTTGCTTTTCTTCCATAACAGGGATTTTTGATGTAGCCGCCGAAATATTTTCAAGCTTTCTTTCAAGCTGTGTCAAGCGATATTCGGTAAGCTTTGCAGACGCCACAATGCCGCCCGCCGTTCCGATTAATGTTCCCAGAAAGGAAATAACCGCAACAATTATACTGCTACTCATTTAAATCCCTCTTTAAAACTGCCCTGTTTTTCGATAAAAAAGCTCAATATCGCCAATAGCAAAATCACTGTCAGAGGATACATAAAGCTGTATTGCTTCGGTATCATATAAATGCGGGCGCAACACAACAGATTTATATTCACCCTTGTCATAATCCTCGGCGGAAAGCCGTAAATCAACCGTAGCAGTGCTTACGTTATTTACTTTAATTTCCACCCGTCCCCTGCCCGATACGGCAATATGAACACTTTCAAAGGTGTTTTTGTGATTTTGTCCCGAAACCTCGTATTTCCCTGTCTGCAAATAGCTGTTTATCGCTATTGGGTCTGCTTGGATTTCACGGTCCTCGTTGTAATATATCTCAACGTCGTTTTCACCGTTAAGGGTGGCTATATAAGAAACGCCGCTACCGTCAGCATCACACCAAAGCATAACCCTTCCGTTTTTGTAAAAACCACCGCAGAACTTAAAGCAGCGGCCAAACTGCCAAGAATACCATTTTGGCTTGTCAATATCCCTTATATCACACGCAAAAGCCTTATCAACCGAAAACAAAATATAATAGCTTCCGTCACTAACCGAAAGCGCATCCATAAATTCAAAATCATAATTGGTTTTAAGGTTATGCGACAACACACTAATACGGTCAAAGCCGGTATTGTTAAGCAGATAAACCTCGCAATCGGCGCCAAGCCATACAGTTTTATCCTTGATTTTACATATAGTATTTTTGTTTTTACAGCCAACACTTTTTGAAATCAGTTCGGGGCTTAGCGTGTCCTCGCCTTTAAAAAGGCGGTCATTATCAGCCAGTAGCCCAACCTCGTTAATGCGCTTGCCCTTTCTTAAAGCAACCAAATATGTTTCATTGTCCTTAAAAGCAATTATTTTTTTGTCTTGTACCGAAAGTGCCGTTATCGGCTCAATACCGCCAATATCTGTGGTGGATTTAAGCGGAAAATAAAGCGGATTTTCACTTTTTGCACACATTAGCACATTACCGTTGGTGCCACCCGCAAGATATATGCGTCCGTCAGCCGTTAACGAACAAGACGAATCAACAACCTGAGCAAAGCCTTTTTGCGCCTCTTTAGTGGCGGTAATTTTAATATTATTTTCGTTGTAGGAAGGTATTATAGGTATAGCATAAGGCTCGCCGCCCTTGGTAAATGAAAGTGTTCCCTTTTCACGGTCAACCTCAAGCATAATATCATTGCCCATAAAGCTTTGTGTATCAACTATGGCCTGACCGGACACCGTCCATTCGGCATAAAATGAAGCGGTATAATTTATGCGACAAACCACACTCTCTAAAGACAAATTTGCAAGCGGAAGTCTGAACATATTTGAACGCCCGTCAGAAGTAAAATATACGTTAAAACGACCGTTTAAAAGGTTTTGTGATTCCAACGCCACAGGACTAAAGGCACTAATTTCTTTTTCAGAATAAGCAAGGTCGTAATTATTGCCACGCCCGTTTATAAGCAGGGTCGGTGCATAAAAATCATATACCCTTTCCCACTGGGTAAATTCGGAATTTATTTCATAAATGTTATAGCTTTTCTCATCATAGTTTTCAAGATTTTTAAGGGTTATAAGTGCAAAAATTCCGCCCCCGCTTTGTGGTGTGCCGGTATAAAAGGTTATATTATCCGGCACCTTGAAATTATCAGATGAAATGCGCAAAAATTCCAAATTACCGACCGGTAAAATGTTTGTACCGCTTGCGATAAAATAAATGTATAAGGTGTATCTGAAATCATCGTTACAAACGCCTATAGTACCTATTCGGTATTCGCTGTCGAGATAATTAATCTTGACGTCGTGCAAGCGATAATCAAACTCATCGTATATACTTTTTTTAGGTACAACAATAGTGTTTTCACCACTTGCCGAAAGCCCCGGACGTGTTTTAAGCCTGCCATCGTTAAACCAAATATTTTTGCCATCGATAAGGGCGTTATCATTTCGTGCATTAGCATTAATTCCTCCGTTTAATACCGGAAGCTTAAAGCATTTAATTCCTTTGGGTGATAAATTACTGTATTTCAATTTAATTCTCTCCCTCGATTACAGTAGGCAAAACATCTGTTATTGCACAAATTTCGCTTAATGCCGCACTTCTTTTAGAATTATAAATTTGCGTAAACACACGGTTGAGCTCTGCATCACAGCCAATTAAGGATAGCATCATTGCCATACCGTAAATTAGTGCCTCCGTACCGGCCTTTGAAAGATTGATAACACTGTCCATATCTGCCACCTCATCCTGCTTTAAATCGATAAGCACTTGATTTAAAGCATGAAGCGCACGACCGTATAATTCGTTATCTGTAGCAATGGTATCATCGTGATTAACATAACCCAAAAGATTAAGCACACGTTTATAAATATCATACCCCTTCATCTACTTCACCCTTTTCAATAATTTCGTTTAGCAGTTGATTTTTATCACTTATAATTCCATCCGGCAAACGGGAAACTAATTGCTTCTTGTCAATAACTCCCTTTTCAAACAGGTTAAATAGCGTATCTATACGTTCGCCCTCGCCGTAATGCACACCTGCGCTCACGTGTACCCTTGCGTTCAAAACCAAATTTTTATATCTGTCAGCGTCAAACGGCATATACCATGAATCCGCAAAGTTATTAATTCTCAAAGAACGCTTACCGTATCGGGTTATCCAGAAATCTGCCCAGATGCGTGCGGTATCCTCAACAAATGCATAAAAACGGTTTTTTGTTATGATAAGCGGCATAAGGCTTGCCTCACGCATAGTGCGCAGTGCAGAGTTATTATCGGCTCTGTGGTCGCCAAGCGCAACCTCGTTAGCACCGCTTTGCGTAAGGGTGTTCTCAATTAGCGCTTTAATTGAGGCATCATATTCCTGACTAAAGGTTGGCGGTGCAAGATACTTAACTGCACCCGTGACATCCTCATTACTGCCATACACCTTAATTATCTGACCTGGTTCGTTTGTAATTTTTTGCGTAACCGTATCACCGTTTACAAGCATTATCGGCATACCGGTAGTCATAGCAGACCACACGTTTGCGGTTATCATACGGTTGATTGCAATTTGATTTGGGATAATATAGGTGATTTCGCTTTCGCCGTAGGGTGAATTATTTCTTCTTTCCCACTTAAAAAGCGATAACGGGTAAAGCCTTAAAAAAGTATCAAACACAGGGCGTATTACTGCATTTTCACACACCTTTATACCTTTAATTGTATAGCTTGAGTCATTTTTATATTCCTTAAAAAGCTTTGTTAGCACCTGAACCTTACCATCAACTGCACGGTTTTCAATTTCACGCAAATCAGAAATGCCTGCACCGTTAATTCTAGCTTCCTTTAAAGCATCTGATACAGGAATACTGCTTGAAATGATAATATACGGCTGTGACTGTATATCCTCAATATATTCATCCCCGAAGTATATATCATCAATATCCAATACCTCACAACAGATATCACCCTTAATTTCACTTGTCTTTTTATCATCTGCAAAAAGGCCTGTTTTTAAATCGGGCTTCCAATAGGTATAAAGCACACCGCTGCCTGTAATATAAGCATTGCGTAAAATCTTTTCTTGTAAGGTTTCAAAATCAAGTCTTTCGGCGGTGACGTCAAAATATTTTCCAAAAGCCAGCATAAGCGAATTAATCTCACTATCGTTCACCTTGCCGTCTGGCAAAACCTTCAAATTTTCGGCCTTGCTTTGCTTGGGCACACCATCTGCAGTAAAATCAACTGTAATGGGATTACTCAAAATCTGTGACATTTTATAATCGCCAATACGCTTAACAACGTTATAACGCACAAGCGGACGGTCGTTACCGCATTTTGCACCGTGCCATTGGTCGCCGATGAAAAAACGTTCATTAATTTTGTTTTGCTCAAAAAGACCGTTTTTTCCCATTGAAGCTTTGTGTTGAACACCGTTTTCATATTCGCTGAAAATTTCACTTGGTTGTAGCTTCATTTATTTCACCTTTCCTTCAGACCTGCAAGGGGCTTTTACACCCCTTGCAAGCTTAAAAAATTTTAATAAACCATTACACACGCAACGTTAGATTCACACGCAACAACACCGTCAACGGCAATCTTTACAAAGTAGTAATATTCGCCTGCGGTTATATCGGCGGGAATAACATATTCTTCACCGTTAGCATCTGCTATTTTTACCGCACCGGTTTTGTTTTCATCCTTACACTGATACCACTGGTAAGTAAGTTCGCCCAAGCTTGTGGCGTTGACAAAAATCATACCATCTACACTGCCCTCATCAACCTCAATATGGTTGGGCTGCTTAGTGATTTCAACCGAAGGTGAAACCCAAGCCCAAACTGCATCAAGACCGCTCTTGTTTACGAACAAATCGTAATAAATGCGATAGTCGAACTTGTACGCATCAGCATCAATGTTCTGTTCGGGTGTGAAAATACGCATATTTTCGGTTTTCTTAACAAGGTGTGCCGCACTTTTGGGAAGCACTAACATATAAATTTCACGTGCACTTGACATCGGCTTAAAGCCGCCTGCGTTACCACTGTTAAAGGTGTAAGCAGTTTTCATTCTTTCGCTTACAACGGGTATAACGCTTACGCCGTTAATGGATTTAACCTTAAGATTAACGTCGCCCTGCTTAAAGTCGTCGACAGTAATCATTTTGGAAACTTCATCAGAATTTTGAAGCGCCGCAAACATATAACCGTCTACAAAAGCAACAAGCTCTTCATCATAACCTACAACAGACTGAACCTCATTAATAAGCTTACATAAAGAATCGTAAGGTCTTGCAAGGTCACCGTTAATAATATTGCTTCTGGTAAGTGCCAAGCCGCCAAGCTTTGATAAAACGTAAGCGTCACATTCGGGAACAACCTTTGTACGCACGTATTCCCCTAAAATTTTGCCTGCCAAGTTTGCAATGCCGGTTTCATCCATATCCTCACGGTCAATCTGCAAGGAACGTGCACGGTCCATTGCCATTGTATAAGAGGTGTTCGAAACGGTAATTGCGCCCTTGGTATAACCGGCTTCACGGTCATAGTCAGCAAGGCCTTGGAAATCCACATCGGGAATAATTACGGTTTTTGCACCAACAAATTTGGTTGCAAGTGCATTATCTGCAAAAAAGCCAGTTGCACTTTTTTGTGCAAACATTTTGTCAAGCTCGGTTGAATATCTTACTGCATTTTCAATTGAATTAATTGCCATTTTAATTTCCTCCAAAGATTATTTACGCCAAAGTCCCTTTAGAAACTCAGCTGCTTCGGGGTTATCGCCCCTTGTTTTATTAATTTGGGAACCCGCACTGGATGCTATTCCTCTTTGCTGCGAAAGGATATTATCCTTTACTGCCTTTTGCTGTGAATAACGGTAACGCAAAAACTCATCAAACAGATTTCTGCCGCAAAGTCTTGCATTTTCTACAACACTTTCGGGCAAATCGTCACGGCTTTTAATGTCGGGAAAATGCTCCTGCAATTCTAAAAATCCGTCATCTGCTTGCTCGTTTTTTTCATAAAGCCTTAAAACCTCGTGCTTAAGACTATCGTCATCACCGCATTTTTCGATTAGAGAATCACGCAACAGGTCGTTTTTTTGAAGCTTTAAATCAGAAAGATATTGCTTAACTGTTTTTTTATTGTCATTAGCTAACTGCTTTAATAGCTCAAGCTCATCTGATAATGCTTCAAATTTCATACCCTTTTGCGCAAGCTCTCCTGCTCGTTCGAAATCAAGATTAATGATTTCTTTATTGTATTTAACAGGAATAAACTTTTCCGTATCCCCCTGCTCTGTGGTAGGTGCAGAAAGGGTTTCGGCTGCTTGTGCGTCCTCTGGTACGGGCGCAATATTTTTTTCGTTTTCGTTCATATAATCACCTGTTTAGCACCTTACTGCTGCTCGGTGCCGTCATAATTTAAAAAATTTTCATATTCCTTTTGTAGCATTAAAAGGTCGTAATCGTTATGTTCGATATTGCGAACAATCGGTTTCTTTTCCTTTTTATAACCACAAAGGAAGCCAATTAAAAAGGTGGAAACTGCCAACAATAAAAATATAAAAATCATCGGTCCCAACCTCCTTTAAAATCATCGTTGGTAATTGCGGCGTTGCTACGCTCGGGCGGGGTTTTATTTTCGGGTTTGAAAAATTTAACATCCTCAAAAGCGTAACGCAAAGCGTCACAAAGGTGGTTTTCACTGTCTTTTGGAAGCTTCAATCCATTTTCCTGACGCCGCTCATCGTAAACATAAGACGACAATTCCCTTATCATATTTACACACTTGGGGTTAACCGTCATTTTATATTCACTAATAGCCGCAATACCGTTTAAAATGCTGTCCCGCCCTTTATAAGACGGGGTAATTCGACTTATCCCAAGCCGACGCAAATCGTCATTTGACTTCGGCTCGGCACAGTCGGCACGAATGCGTTCCTTTGAAAAACCCTTTTGGGTAATTCTTTTGGCAATATCGCTGTTAAGCATCCGTTTTTCATAAAATTCATCATAGATGTAAATTTGTCGGCTTATGGGGTTTGCCTTAAAGGCTACAAATGCCGTCGGATCATTGGTATAACCGTAATCCAGACCAAAAAAGCTTTTCCATTTATATTCGTCTGCTTTCGGTATATCCACTTCGCCGACTGCCCAGTTTTCAAAAACCAGACCATCAGTAACACCCCAGTTACCGAGACCCGCCACCTCATACCTTCGGCGGTTTTGCTTTTTCATCCTTTCAAAAACCGCACGGTCACAGTCATCCAAAAATTCATTAACTAAATAATTGGTTGAAAAGGTGTCAACGTCACGGCTTTTTTGGTCAAAAAAGCGCTTTTTAAGCCAATGGCTTTCGCTCCACGGGTTAAAGGTGAGGGTGGTTTGTTTGTAAAGCGGGGGCGGTATTTTGCCTCTCGGAACAGAAAGATCCAATTTGTCAAAATCGGCTTCCTTGGCAATTTCAAAGGCTTCCTCAATCCAGACATAATTTAAATATCCCTGCGGTACCGTAGTGGAAGCCAGCTTTAAAACGTCATCAAAGCCACGGAATAAAATCTTTTGGCCTGTGGGCTTATAGGTCATTTCAAGCGGGCTTACGGTATTATTCCAATACTCGCTAACCCCAAGCCTTTCCTGTGCCCACTTAAGCTGTGCAAAGGTGCTGTCCCTGTGGGTATTCATAACCTGACGCACAACCAAAAGATTTGATTTTTCCTCGTTCATAAGCCTAAAAATGAAATTAAGCGCCGTCGTTGCCGACTTTTTAGACCCCTTACCGCCCTTTAAAACACGGTAACGTTTTTTACTGTTCCAAAAAGCTTCATAACCGCCACCCACAATTTCAGACATCTTGATTTCTGATATCATCAATAATGACCACCGATTTTTCGCCGTTTGGCTTTTCAATGTTTTTTTCGCTCACAATCGAACGCAGTTCCTTTATAGCTGAAAGGTCCCCTGCCGATGCCTTTTTATAAAGCGCAACCATAACAGCCGTCTTTCTTGTGGGATTTTTAATTTCAAACCCCTCTTCCCTAAGGGACTGGGCTTCTTGTGGTGACAGCTTTTCATTTAAAAGCGTCTTAAGGGTTTTATAAAGTAACTTGTCATTCTCTCGCAAAACGATTCCTCCTTCAGCGCTCCCTATTATATACACAAAAAAACCGCCATTTACCGACAAGTTTTAAAAATCGGCAAAGATGGCGGTTTTGGCACTTGAAATGGCGGTTTTGGGCATAAAAATGGCGGTTTTCGATGAGTAAAAAAACATATTGGTTCATTTTTTACTAAAGTTTTTAAAAAATTTCTGCACAGAAAAATTTAAAATGATAATATAACATATAGCGTGAACTATTTTGTCTAAATATTGGGAATTATTGAAATTAATAGCTATTTATGTTATTATGACCTCACAATCTGAACGCTTAATAGAGGGGATCTTTTTGAAAAAATTTCTATCGCTAATTTTAACCTTAACAATAACACTTACCGTATTGCCATTTGGTTTATTTTCCATAGTTGCCAACGCACAAACCAACAACAATTTTACCTGGACAATCGACGGAACTTGGCTTACCATAAGCGGTGACGGTGTCATTGATAAGGAATTTTATAATTCCAATTTAAAAGATAAATCAATTACACAAATCATTTTCAATAACGGTACAATGAGCTTGGGCGATTATGCATTTGAAGATTGCACCGGACTTAAGTTTGTGTTTTTTACGGATAAGATCGAGTGTATCGGCAAGGGTGCGTTCAGCGGTTGTTCTAATTTGGAATACTTATCCTTTACGGGCGATATTAGAGCAATCGGTGCCAATGCATTTGCAGAATGTAAAAAAATACAAAATGTTGTCATAAGCAATCTTTCAAATTGGTGTAATATCACATTTGAAAATCATTTCAGTAATCCCGTTACATATTCAGGAAAGCTTACCCTAAATGGTGCTTCGGTTACCGATGCAGTAATTCCCGAAGGTGTAACATCAATTAATGATTATGCTTTTTACAACTGTACAGGCCTTAAAAGCGTGTCGTTACCCGATAGCATTACAAAAATCGGCAAAAATGCATTTGAAAACTGCACCTCACTTACTGCGATAGAAATACCTGATGGCGTTCAGGTTATCAGCAATTCCGCCTTTAAAGATTGTACCGCACTTTCAAATCTGGCCCTGAGTGAAAATTTAACCACTATCGACAATTCTGCTTTTGAAAACTGTCAAAGCCTTGACAATATAAATATCCCATCATCGGTTAAAACTGTTGGACGAAAAGCATTTTATAATTGTAAAAGCCTTAATGCTATAACCTTCCCCGAAGATTTAAAAAGTATCGGCGATAAGGCATTTTATAATACCGCTTGGTATAATGGTCAAAATGATGGTATTGTTTACGCCGGTAAGGTTCTTTACAAATGTAAAGGAAGCTGTCCGACAAATGTTAATATTAAAGCCGGTACCATAAGCATTACTGAAAATGCATTTTATTTCAGAAGAGAGCTTACAAGCATAACCATCCCCGACAGCGTTGAAAATATCGGTGCTTCGGTATTTGAAAATTGTAATGCTCTTACAAATGTAAGTATGGGTGAAAGCCTTGTTTGCCTTCCCGAAAACGTTTTTCGAAACTGTACTGCACTTGAAGAAATATACATTCCAAATAGTGTTTCAGATATAAGCGATACCGCATTTGAAAACTGCACTGCAATTAATGCTATTAACGTAGCAAAAGATAATTCAGTTTACAGTTCGGAAGGTAATTGTCTAATAAAGACAGATACAAACGAATTAATATTGGGCTGTAAAAATAGTGTTATCCCAAATTGCGTGACCACCATTTGTGAAAACGCTTTTAACAGTTATTCGGCGCTTGAGGATTTAATTATCCCCGCAAATGTTACAAATATAGAAAATACCGCATTTTATAATTGTGGAAATTTAAAAAGTATTACCGTTCAAAAAGGCAATCCAATTTATCACTCTTATAATAATTGCCTTATAGAAACCGCCACAAACGAGTTAATACTCGGCTGTAAAAACAGTACCATACCCGATTATGTTACAACTATTGGAGGGAATGCGTTTTACGGTTGTACCAATCTTGAAACAATAACAATCGGTAAAGGCGTAACAGATATTCGCAATTCTGCATTTGAAAATTGCACTAATCTTAAAGATATGACCCTTTACGACAATATAGCACATATTGATTCCCGTGCATTTTATAATTGCAGTCAGCTTAACAACGTTTATTATCTTGGCAACAAAGCAAAATCTGTCAGTGTTAAAATTCAGTATGGTAACGTACACTTAACAACTGCAAGTTGGTGTTACAAAAACGATATTAAAGACTTGACCGATTATGCAATTTACGTTAATAATTCTAACAGCACTATTCAGTCCGATCGTATTTGCTTTGGCGAATTAGGTATGCCCAAATTGGCTCTTGAAGCAAATAAAACCTACACCCTAAAATTTGATGTGTATACCACATCTAAAGGCACAAACGCACAGGCAATCTACTGCGGTGTGACCGATAGTTATGCCAATGCCACGGCACAAAAATCATTTGATATGATTATGGTTGAAAAAGGCTGGCAAACCAACACAGTTGAATTTACAACTACCGATATTTTGGCATACCACACACTTTGTGCTCCGGCGGGCTTTGTCGGTTATTTTGACAATTTACGTGTTTTCGATGGTGAAAACGAAATTTCTGTTTATACAGTCGACTCTAACTCATTAGGAAAAACAAACTCAAGTGCAGAAGGCGTTATATTACCAAATTACATTGTTGATGCCAAGAATGATTCCTACGACTATGCCATCTATATTGACAATTCTCAAAACAACGGCACATCAGGAATAATTGAGCTTAACAATTTCGGTATGATACCTCTACAGCTTGAAGCTGGCAAAAAATATACCTTAAAATTTGATACTTATACTATTTCCTCAGGGACAAAAGGCACAACTATTTATAGAGGTATAACCGATATCGGCGCCCCCGCAACAGAACCCAAATTCTATACCTCAGACAGTATTGCTGTTGGAATTTGGCAAACACATACGTTCGAATTAATCCCAACTCAAACTCTTGCTTATCATACAATTAAAGTCAACCCTGGATTTGTTGGTTACATAGATGATTTTTGCATATATGAAGGCGAAAATGAAATAAACGTATGCGGCTTTGCACCAAACAGCGTTGGTAAAACAGATGAACAGGCCATTGGCGCTGTATTACCAGGGGATATCGCAGATGAAAAACACAGCGTATATGATTATGGCATCTTAATTGATAATTCCCAAGGTACTGATTACGGTAAGATTTATTTACACGAATTAGGTATGCCAGATATAAGCTTACCTGCCGGTAGCTATACCGTAAAATTTGATTTTTACGCACTCTCTATCGGTAACGGTAATCTCCCAATACGAATAACCAAACCCGATTGGAGTGGGGACGCATTATCACAAAAATGGATTAATCTTCCCAATAAAACCAACGAATGGTTTGAGATTTCTTTATCCGCCACCACAACCGATATCGCAAGCTTTCCGTGGTTTTACGTTGGCGCCGGTATCAAGGGTTATATGGATAACTTTAAAATAATTAATAATGACACGGGTGAAGTTTGCTTAAATTTCGAGCTTACGCCCGACGATTATGGTAAGGTTAGCGAAACAATTAATACAGTTACTACCATACCAAAAGGAATTCAGAAACCCACCTCTTCCATAACCGACCTTGAAAATGATTATGCCATCTTAATTGATAATTCCAAAGGTACTGGCTACGGTCAGCTTTATTTACACGAAGTTGGTATGCCACGCATAAGCTTACCTGCAGGTAGCTATACCGTAAAATTTGATTTTTATGCATTTTCTATCGGTAATGGTAATTTCCCAATACAAATAACCCGACCCGATTGGAAAGGCGATGCATTATCACAAAAATGGATTAATCTTCCAAATAAAACCAACGAATGGTTTGAAGTTTCTTTATCCGTCACTACAACCGATATTTCAAGCTATCCGTGGTTTTACGTTGGTGCCGGTATCAAGGGTTATATGGACAACTTTAAAATAATTGATAACAACACCGGTGAGGTTTGTTTAAACTTTAAAGTTACCAAATATGACGTTAATAAAACAAGCAAGTCAATCAACACCGTTGTTGCCTTACCCAGCAGCATTTCCGATGCTAAACACGCTCAACCAATAACGGTGCCAAATTACGCCATTTACATTGATAATTCTTCCAATACAACGTACTCCTCACGAATATGGTTCAACCTTTTAAGCGTGAAGCCGTTGGCATTGGCATCCGGCAAAACATACACCTTAAAATATAACACCTATGCGCTTTCGGTAAGCACCGGTAACTCTTGTTATGTGCCCGTGAACAGTACGGGAGGTGGCGTGTCAACCGCATATCGTGATGAAAATTGGTTTAAAGCTTATGATCAGCTTAACACCTGGCGTACGCAATCAGTTCAATTCACCATTGAAGATGTCCTCGCATATCACACAATGAATATTGGTGCAGGATTTAAGGGCTATCTTGATGATTTCTGTGTGTATTATAACGGAACTTTAGTGGCAGAATTATACTTTGATTCCACCAATCTGGGTAAAACCAGCGGTGGCGCTACGGTAGTTCAATTGCCCGAAAGCGTTACTTCTAATAATTCCAGTTGTCAACATACTTATACCGTCAAAACAGAACTCCCCGACTGCGCCGAAGCAGGAGCATACATTTACACATGCACAAAATGTGGGTATAGTTATACAACGGAAATCGAAAAGATCGCCCACAAGTATACTACTGTAACAACAGCACCCACTTGCACAGATTCCGGATACACCACCTACACCTGTTTTGTATGCGGCGACATACGTATAATAAATGACGTGGCATCTGCCGGACACAAGTATAGCATTACCACCACTTCCCCCACCTGCACAGAATCGGGATCCACAACGTATGCGTGTTCTATATGCGGAAAACACTTTACCGCAGAAAAGGTTCCCAATATAGAACACACCTACGACAACGATTATGACGCTGATTGCAACGTTTGCGGCGACGTTCGTGAAGTTTTTTGCGCACACGAATACGACAACGCATGCGACGCAGACTGTAACCTTTGTAGTGAAGTTCGTGAAGTAGGCGACCACGTATATGGCGATTGGGTAGTAGACGTAGCAGCAACAACCAACAAAGCAGGAAGTAAGCATAGAGAATGTAGCGAATGCGGAGCAAAAGAAACAGAAGTAATCCCGATGGTATTCGGTTTCAGAGGTGCATCACTTGAGTTACAGAGTAGCTTAGGTATAATCTA
>JAFQCU010000022.1 GCA_017416285.1 Clostridia bacterium
GTCCTGAGCCAGGATCAAACTCTCTAAAAAATTATATCTTAACGCCGAAGCGCTAACATCATTTTAGATAAGCTTTAAGCTCATTCTTAGACAATACTGACGTATTGTTTTTGTCCTTCATACTTTATAAAGTACTGACATTTTTCTCTCGATTTCTCTTAAGAATTGTCGGGTCCTTATTATTGTCGTTGTTTAATTTTCAAGGTCCGTTTTTTGCGCCCCTCATTAGAGCGCTAGAGTATAATACCACACCCAAACCCCTTTTGTCAACACTTTTTTTCAAAATTTTTTAAAAATTTTTTGCACCACTACATATTGGGTTTGATTAATGCAAAAACACCTATTATTGAGTAAAAATATGATATTTTGCGTCGATTTTAATCACTTTCGGAAATTATTTTCCGCATCTTTAGTAAAATTCTTTTTTCTGCTCTTGAAACCTGCACCTGTGACATATTTAACAATTCGGCAGTTTTGCTTTGTGTAAGCAAATCAAAATAACGATATTTGATTATCAACCGTTCGGTATCGTTAAGCCCCTTTGTCGCCGTTTGGATGAGAATTCTGTTATATATTTCCTCCTGATGGTCAACCACCGGCAAATCTATTTCGCTTACGCCGTCGTCACTTTCAACCGTTAATGATACCACTGACTGCGAAGCGCAAATTGCCTCACTTATTTCCGCCACATCGACATTTAAGTAATTTGCAATTTCATTAACGGTGGGCTCGTGGTTGAGTTTTTGCCGTAAAGCCTCATCTGCTTTTACAATTTTAAAATGAAGTTCTTTTATACTGCGTGAAACCTTAACTGCGCCACCATCCCGAAATAATCGGCGCACCTCACCCATAATCACAGGCACGGCATAGGTCGAAAAAGCAAAGCCAAGTTCAAAGTCATAAGCATCCACCGCTTTTACAAGTCCCATACAACCGGCTTGATACAAATCATCATACTCTATCCCCCGCCCCGAAAAGCGGCGGCAAATTGAATGCACAAGACCGAGATTTTCTTTTATAAATTCTTCACGATTTTGCTTTGTCTCAACCATTAACATTAAAACGCTGACTGATTTTTTTAGTAAGATAAACCGTTGTTCCCTTACCAACCGCCGACCGAACCTTGATGGTGTCCATAAAGCTTTGCATAACCGCAAAGCCAAGACCGGCACGCTCACCGCCAACTGTAGTAAAAAGTGGCTCCATCGCCTTGCTTATATTTTCAATTCCACAGCCCTTATCACGAATCTTAAGCTTTAATAGGTTGTCGTCATAAATTTCAGCAGTTATGTATATATTGCCAAGCTTTTCCTTATAAGCGTGAACTATACAATTTGTCACAGCTTCACTTACCGCTGTTTTGATATCACTTATTTCTTCCAGAGTGGGGTCTAGCTGCAACACAAAAGCCGCTACCGCCGCTCTTACAAAGCTTTCGTTAAATGAACGTGACTGAAGTGTCATTGTAAATTTGTTTTTGATCATTTTTTTACCTGCTTTCCAGTTTTGCTAATTTTTCTATTCCAGACAAACGAAACACCTTATATATATTAGGCGGAGTTTCGGTAATGTGTAAATCTGCACCTGTTTTTTGAAGCAAACGGTAACGCCCCATTACAAGACCTATACCCGAGCTATCCATAAATGTAATGCCCTTAAAATCAAGAATTACAAGCGTAGGCATATTAAGTTCAATAGCGGCATCAATAGCCTGACGCATTTCCTTTGCGGTGTGGTGGTCGAGCTCGCCCGAAAGATAAGCTGTTACAACCTCACCAGTTACGTTAATTTCAACCGACATAATTTCACTCCCAAATAAAAATAGGACAAGTCCTTATACTATAATAAAGACTTGTCCTTGAAAAATTTGTCATATTTAGTTTTAAAAATAAGTTTTTATTTTTTCACGAATAGCTGACGCAAGATAAAGCGAACCAAAAACAAAAATAACGTCCTCGTTTTCGAGAATTTTGATAGCTTCATCATAACTGTCGGCAGTTACACATTCTGTGTACTTACTTGCGGTTTTCGAAAGCTCATCAGCGGTAAGTGTTCGAGGTGTATTTTCAACCGTTACCGCTACCGCCTTATATATATAAGGTAGACACAGTGATAAAACCGTTTCGTAATCCTTATCCTTCATCATACCTATAATGGCGGTCGCTTTGCCTTTATATTGCTTCAAAAATTCCGCCAAAGCCAACCCACCATCGGGATTGTGTGCACCGTCAAGTATAACAAGCGGTTTTTTTGAAATTACTTCAAGCCTTGCAGGAAAATAAGTGTTACACAAAGCAGATTTAACAAGTTCATCACTCACATTAATACCACAGTTTTTAACCGTTTCAATAACAATAAGTGAATTTTCGATTTGATATTCCCCAACAAGTGAGGTGCTATACTGCACACCCTTATATATATAGGTGTTACCGTTTATATCACTTTTAAAAAGCTTAAGTGATTTTTTATCGGGGATAATCGGGTTGTATTCACCCAAAACCGCCATAGCTTTTTCGCATTGGTTAAAGCTTGTAATAACGGGGGCGGTTTTAATAATACCGCATTTTTCGGCAGTGATTTTTTCGATTGTATCACCTAAAATCTGGGTGTGGTCTAGCCCGATTTTAGTTATTACACTTGCAATAACGTTCGTCAAAGCGTTTGTCGCATCAAGCCGACCGCCAAGACCGGTTTCAATTATTGCAATATCACAATTTTTATCGCAAAAATACAAGAATGCGGTTGCGGTTATAAATTCAAATTCCGTAAGAGCAATATTTGTCGCTTTCACCTTTTCGGCATATTTACACAAATCAGTTTCAGAAATAAATTCGCCGTTTATCTGTATTCTTTCACGAAAATCAATAATAAACGGCGATATAAAAAGCGCCGTTTTATAGCCCGCAGTCTGGAAAACCTTTGCAAGCATGGCGGATACCGAGCCCTTGCCGTTTGTACCCGCAATATGAATTGCTTTAAAGCTATTCTGCGGATTCTGAAGCTTTTCTAAAACCAGCTTTATGCGGTCAAGGGTTGCAGGAAGCGAAAAATTGCCAAGAGAATGAATATAATTTAAAGTTTCCAAATAATTCATATAACACCAAAACTTTACAAGTATTATATTTTAGTAAATGCACAATATAGTAAAGGAACAGAAAACGCAACGAAACAGTGCATAAAGCAAAAAACAGTGTACTGATGATGATTTTTGTTCCATAAAAGGAGCGATAAAAAATTATCGCTCCTTTCGTTTGAAAATTACATATTAACTTCGCCGAATTTTATAGAATCTATAATGCCTTCAATAACATCAAAATTATTTCGCATATCCGAGGGCAAACCGCCAGTGGTAAGCCAAAGGAAAACATCGGCATCAACCTCAGGCTTTACGTAAATATAATATACGTATTGCTTAATGTTTTCATATTCAGCCGAATATAAAACCGTTTCGATTTCCTTATCGGTTGATGTAAATTCGGAGTCGTGGTCAAGCTTGCGAACATTTTTAAATCGCTTTAAATCGCTGTCGCATTGTTCTTCCCATATGTCTTCATAATCAGCATTATCGGCAAAGTCAGAGGTGAAATAGCCGTAAACGCCAATATGAACGTCACCGTTAGAACAAAACAAATCAAGCTGGGTTTCGCTCATATCAACGTGCCAGTCGTTGGGCAATTCAAAGCTTACACCATAATCCTGCATTGTCACTATACGACAGTCATCACTGTTTTCAAGGGTAATATTGCTTGTAGTTACGTCATTGGGTCTTTCGCTTTCTATTAGTGCATCCTTTGCATCCGTAATTGCTTCATTAAGGTCGCAAGCGCACAAACTACAAAGCAATAATGAAATAATTAAAACCGAAATAACTTTTTTAAGCATTATTTCATCTCCTCAATTTGCGCAATGCTATCATTTATCATTTTAATTTTATCAAGCGCCTTTGCAAGACCTGCTTTTTGCTGTTCAACAAGAGCCTCGGGTGCTTTTGCCATAAAGCCGGGGTTATTAAGCTTCTTTTCGAAGAATTCCTTATCCTCTTCGGCTTTCTTAAGGTCTTTCTTAAGGCGTTCGATCTCAGCCGTGAAGTCAACGAGTTCCTTCATAGGCATATAAACGGTAGCGGCATCGGTAATAACACGAACTGCGCCTTCGGCATCGAAGGTGTCGCCAACCTCAACCTCACTTGCATAAGCCAAACGGCAAATATAAGCGGCGCCGCTTTCAAAAACGTTTTTATCAGCAGAAGCAATGCAAACCTTTGCCTTTTTGCTGGGGGGAACGTTCATTTCGGCACGGCGGTTGCGGACTGCCTTAATAACAGCCATAATTTTTTCAAAGTCAGCTTCTTCTGCCTTAAAGGCAAGGTCAGCACTGAACTTGGGCCATTCACAAACCATAAGCGCATCACCGCTGTGAGGCATTGATTGCCAAATTTCTTCAGTGATAAAAGGTATAAAGGGATGCAAAAGCTTTAAGGTGTTTGTAAATACATAAACCAAAACGCTGCGTGCAGTATTCTTTGCGGCTTCATCATCACCATTAAGACGTGCTTTGCAAATTTCGATATACCAGTCACAGAAAACATCCCAAATAAAGTCATAAAGCTTTTGAATAGCAAGACCAAGCTCGAACTTGTCAAGGTTTTCGGTAACTTCTGCTACAATAGTATTGTACTGTGACAAAATCCACTTATCTTCAAGTGCCAAAGCATTTAAATCAAGGGGCATTTCTTGGTCGTTTTCAAGATTCATTAAAATAAATCTTGCAGCGTTCCAAATTTTGTTAGCAAAGTTACGGCTTGCTTCTACACGTTCGGGAATATAACGCATATCGTTACCGGGGCTGTTACCTGTTGCAAGTGAGAATCTTAAAGCGTCAGCGCCGTAGGTGTCGATAACTTCAAGCGGGTCAACACCGTTGCCGAGAGATTTTGACATTTTTCTGCCCTGTGAGTCACGAACAAGACCGTGAATTAAAACGGTGTCAAAGGGAACTTTGCCGGTATATTCAAGTGCAGAGAAAATCATTCTGGATACCCAGAAGCCGATAATATCGTATCCCGTAACAAGTGTATTTGTGGGATAATAATGCTTAAGGTCAGCAGTTTCTTCGGGCCAACCCAATGTTGAGAAAGGCCAAAGAGCTGATGAGAACCAGGTATCGAGAGTATCTTCATCCTGATTAAGATGTGTGCTGCCGCACTTGGGGCAAACAGTAACCTCAGTCTTTGAAACGATAGTTTCGCCGCAGTCCTGACAGTACCATGCGGGAATTCTATGTCCCCACCAGAGCTGACGGGAAATACACCAGTCACGAGTACCGTTCATCCAGTTAAGATAGTTCTTTGTGAATCTTTCAGGAACGAATTTTATTTCGCCCTTTTCAACCGCTTCAATAGCAGGCTTCGCAAGAGGCAACATACGAACAAACCACTGTTTTGAAACCATAGGCTCAATAGTGTTGTGGCAACGGTAGCAAGTGCCAACCTCGTGCTTGCGAGGCTCAACTTCCTTAAGATAGCCGCCTGCTTCAAGGTCTGCAAGAATAGCCTTTCTTGCCTCCATTGTTGTCATACCCGCATACTTACCGCAGTCAAGAACCTCGGGTTCATTTTCGGTTGCTCTGCCGCTTGCAATAAGCTCATCGGCAATTCGCTTATCCTCTGCGCCTGTAAGATGTCCGTCATAAGTAAAGGTACGTACTATAGGAAGATTATGACGAAGGCCCACTTCAAAGTCGTTGGGGTCGTGGGCGGGAGTAATTTTAACAACACCCGTACCCTTTGTCATATCTGCGTGTTCATCGCATACAATGGGAATTTCTTTATTAAGCAAAGGCAAAATTACATGACAGCCGTGAAGATGCTTGTATCTTTCATCATCCGCATTGATAGCAACAGCAGTATCACCGAGCATTGTTTCGGGACGTGTTGTTGCAAGCTCAAGCTTTTCGCCTGTTTCTTTAACTGTATAAAGAAGATGCCAGAAGCTGCCATCTTTTTCTTCATATTCAACTTCTGCGTCAGAAATTGATGTGTTGCAGTAGGGGCACCAGTTAACCATGCGGTTACCACGGTATATAAGGCCCTTTTCATAAAGGCGAACGAATACTTCGTTTACTGCCTTGTTGCAGCCTTCGTCAAGGGTAAATCGTTCACGGTCCCAGTCACAAGAAGAACCAAGCTTTTTAAGCTGTTCGATAATTCTGCCGCCGTATTGCTTTTTCCAATCCCAAGCACGTTCCAAAAAGCCGTCACGACCGATATCCTCTTTGGTGACACCCTCTTGGCGCATTTTTTCAACAATTTTAGCTTCGGTAGCGATTGAAGCGTGGTCAGTACCGGGAAGCCACAAGGTATCGTAACCTTGCATACGCTTAAAGCGGATAAGAATATCCTGTAAAGTATTATCAAGCGCATGTCCCATATGAAGCTGACCTGTAATGTTTGGTGGCGGAATTACGATAGTGTAAGTGTCCTTACCCTCTTCACATTTTGCGTGGAAATACTTACCCTGAAGCCACTGGGCATAAATTCTGTCCTCAACTTCTTTAGGGTCGTATTGCTTGGCGAGTTCTTTAGCCATTTTTTAACACATCCTAATTGGAAAATAATTACATAAATATTTTTGTGTTTTCTACACAAGATACTATTGTCGGTCAAAGGCGTTTGCAAAAGTTAAACTTTAAAAGACCGACACCGCCTGATGAATTAACATCGGGCGGTTTTATATTTTAGCATAAAAGTTTAAATTATGCAATATAAATATATTTATTATTAAATTAGCTTCGACTTTTACAAATCAAGCATTGCTTGTTCTGCTGTGCCGGTGGCTTTTTTCTGTCCTGCGGCGGGCAAATTGCGGGTGCGGTAGCGGTGTTCGCTGTCAAGTGTTCCCTTTTCGTAAAGAGTGACTTCACTTATACGCTGACCCTTCTTTTGTGTCATAACTGCAACGCCGCCGTTGTCCTTTGTGGTCTTTGCGGCAATTGAAGCAGTGTTGACAATTAACATTCTGCCGTTAGTTGATTTAAGCAAAATGTCACGGTCCTCACGCACAAACAAAATTGTGTGGATGGGATATTTTTCGCTATATGCCTTAATAAGCTTTTTACGGTTGGTTTTAGTTGCGTAAGATTCAAGCGGCACACGTGAAATTTTACCGTTTTCAAACACGAATACCATATGGCCCTTATAATCAGTCGTTTCGACCATATAAATTGCATTTTCGCCCTCGTCAAATTCGAGCTTACTTGGGATATAATCACCCAAAATACTTGCCTTAGAGTCGGCAAAATCTGCTGTTTTGGTTTTATAAACCTGTGCCTTATTACTAAAGAACAATAATTCAGCCGCATTTGTCGATTCAACCGTCTGGGTAATTTTATCGCCCTCTTTAAGCTTTTGCTCACCACTCATACGAAGTGACTGCGGTGTAATTTTCTTAAAGTAACCATCATTTGTAAAAAATAAAGTAACAGGTGAATTATCAACCTCAATTTCAACGCTGTCGACCGCTTCGGCTTCGGCGCTGATAATCTGTGTCTTACGGTCACGACCGTACTTATCAATAACAGTTTCAAGCTCTTTAATAATAATGCGCTTAAGCTTTGATTTTGAAGAAAGAATGCTTTCCATTTCTTCAATTTCTTTGATAAGGTTTTCAATATCAGCCGTGCGCTTTAAAATGTATTCACGGTTCAAATGGCGAAGCTTAATTTCAGCAACGTATTCGGCCTGAATTTCATCAATGCCAAAGCCAATCATAAGGTTTGGTACAACCTCGGCTTCCTGCTCGGTTTCCCTTACAATCTTAATCGCCTTGTCAATATCCAAAAGAATCTTTTCAAGACCCTTTAAAAGATGCAAGCGGTCCTTAGCTTTTGAAAGCTTAAAGTAAACCCTGCGGCGCACACATTCCTCACGGTATGCCACCCACTCGCTGATAATTTCCTTAACGCCCATAACACGAGGCGAGCCCGCAATTAGTATATTAAAATTACAAGCAAAGCTGTCCTCAAAGGGTGTCATTTTAATGATTTTCTTCATCAGCTTATCGGGGTCGATACCACGCTTTAGGTCGATAGTGATTTTAAGACCCTCAAGGTCGGTTTCATCACGGATATCATTAATTTCGGTAATTTTTTTAGCCTTTACAAGCTCAACTACCTTTTCGATAATCTGCTCACAGGTGGTTGTGGGCGGAATTTCGGTAATATCAATACAGTTTGCCTTTTGGTCATAGGTGTAGACACCTCTAACCTTAAAGCTACCACGACCCGTTTCGTAAATTTTTTCCATATCACTGCGGCTGTATAAAAGCTGACCGCCGATTGGAAAATCAGGCGCTAAAAGGGTGTCGGCAACATTGATTTCATCGTCCTTAATATAAGCGATTGTGGTTTCGCAAACCTCTTTTAAATTAAAGGGACAAATCGAGCTTGCCATACCCGCCGCAATACCCATATTTGCGTTAACAAGTATTGTCGGGAAAGTAACGGGAAACAGCACAGGCTCTTTCATTGTGGCGTCGTAGTTATCCACAAAATCGACCGTATCTTTGTCAATATCGGCAAAAAGCTCGGCAGATATTGGTGCAAGCTTTGCTTCGGTATAACGTGAAGCCGCATAAGCCATATCACGTGAATATGCTTTACCAAACGAACCCTTTGACATTACAAAGGGGTGCAAAAGTGCTTCGTGACCCTCGGATAAGCGCACCATTGTTTCGTAAATAGCGGCGTCACCGTGGGGGTTTAATTGCATTGTGCGGCCAACGATATTAGCCGATTTAATTGTTTTACCGTTTAAAAGCCCCATTAAATACATTGTGTAAAGCAATTTGCGGTGCGACGGCTTAAAACCGTCAATTTCGGGAATTGCACGGGACACAATAACGCTCATAGCATAGGGCATGAAGTTAGAGGTAATAGTTTCGGTAACAGGACTTTCAACTATCGTACCTGCGCCCGCAATATAAGCGTTGGCATTATTTTTCTTTTTGGGAGCTTCCTGCTCCTTTTTCTTTCTCGGTGCCATATAAAAATTCTCCAAATTTTTAAAGTAATAGGTAAGAAGTAAGAGTGAAGAAGTATGGTGTGTTGCTTTGCAACACGTCGGCTTTGCCGACACGTTAACTCTTCACTATTCACTTTTCACTCTTCACTGCTGATGCAGCGCATTAGCTGATGTCTGCTTCGTCTATATAGAGATACCCGTTTTCGGAAATATAATCCTTTCTGCCTTGTAAATTATCACCAAGCAGCAAATCAAACATTTCGCTTGTTCTTTCGGCATCCTCGGGTAATACCTTTATAAGTCGGCGGGTATCGGGGTTCATAGTAGTTAAGTTCATCATATCGGGTTGGTTTTCACCAAGACCCTTTGAACGCTGCAAATCGTACTTTTCATCCCCGATTTTTTCTAAAATTTCACGCTTTTCGTTTTCATCATAAGCGAAATAGGTCATTTTCTTGGTGTTAATTTCATAAAGCGGTGTTTCCGCAATATATACCTTGCCCTCGCTTATAAGGGTGGGCATTAAGCGGTAAATCATTGTTAAAATAAGGGTGCGTATATGGAAGCCGTCAACGTCGGCATCGGTACAGATGATAATCTTATTCCAACGCAAATTACCAAGGTCAAAGGTTGAAAGCCCCTTATTTGCTTTTGACTTAACCTCAACACCGCAACCAAGTACCTTTAGTAAATCGGTAATAATTTCGCTTTTGAAAATTTTATCGTATTCTGCCTTTAAGCAGTTAAGAATTTTACCTCTTACCGGCATAATTGCCTGGAAAGCGGCATCTCTTGCCAATTTACACGAGCCTAAAGCCGAGTCACCCTCCACTATATAAAGCTCACGCTCGCTAACGTCACGGCTTCTGCAGTCAACAAACTTTTGAACCCTGTCAACCATTGAATTATTGGTAGCAAGTGTCTTTTTAAGGTTAATTCTTTCCTTTTCGCTTCGCTCACGGCTGCGCTTATTAACAAGCACCTGATCGGCGATTTTGTCAGCCTCTGCCTTGTTTTCAATGAAGTAAACTTCTAACTGATGGCGTAAAAAGTCAACCATTGCCTCATAAATAAACTTATTGGTGATTGACTTTTTGGTTTGGTTTTCGTAAGAGGTCATAGTCGAGAATGACGAAATAACCAAAACCAAGCATTCCTCAATATCGGAAAAAGTTATTTTACTTTCGTTATTCTTATACTTGTTTGTCTGCTTAATATAATTATCAAGCATACTTAAAAATGCGCTTCTTGTTGCCTTTTCAGGCACGCCGCCGTGTTCAAGCCAGCTTGAGTTATGGTAATATTCGCGCATTGGGTTTTTGTTAGAAAAACTCATTGCAATGTTAATTTTTACCTTATATTCGGGCTTGTCCTCACGGTCACGGCCCTTTCTTTCGGTCTGCCAGAACTGTATACCCGCCATTTTATCTTCGCCGACAATTTCGTTCACATAGTCCTTAATGCCATCGTTATAAACAATTTCCTGCTGAATAAAACGGCTTCCCTGCTGTTCACGAAAAACAAATAAAAGACCGTTATTAACAATAGCCTGTCTTTTAAGGGTATCTAAAAAATACTCGACCGGAATATCAATATCGGTAAAAACGTCCAAATCGGGCTTCCATTTAATTTTTGTACCGGTATCCCTGCCAGAATATTCTTCCTTTTTAAGACCGCCCTTATTAAAGCCCTTTTCAAAATGAAGATTATATTTATAACCGTCACGCTTAATTTCAACGTCCATATATTCAGATGAAAACTGTGTAGACGCAAGACCCAAACCATTAAGACCGATAGAGTATTCATAATCGCCGCCGCTGTTAGTGTCATACTTGCCGCCGGCATAAAGACTTTCGAACAGTAAAACATAGTTATACTGCTCTTCCTTTTGGTTATAGTCAACCGGTGCACCACGGCCAAAGTCCTGCACCTCAATCGAACCGTCGGAATATTTAGTGATAATGATTTTATTACCGTGTCCCTCACGTGCTTCATCGATTGAGTTTGAAATTATTTCAAATACAGAATGCTGACAGCCGTCAAGCCCGTCTGAGCCGAAAATAACCGCAGGGCGAAGTCGCACCTGGTCGGGGCCTTTAAGCTGTTTAATACTATCATTGCCGTATTCTTGTTTGGTTTTTGCCATAGACATAATACCTCATCATAATTATTAACTTATATATTATATACTATATTTAGTAACTCAGTCAAGCAAAAAACCACAATTATCTATTGATTTTTCCAAAATTATGATATATTATATCCTTGTTAGAGGTGTATACAATGGAATTATTAAAGGAGTTTATCGCAACCCCCGTCGGCAGGGTACTTTTAAGCGGTGCGGTTGTAAACTTTTTTCTTGTGATTTTGGGCACACTTTTAGGGCTTTTATTCAAAAAAGGGCTGCCCGAGAGAATTCAAAACGTTTTAATGACAGGCATGGCTTTTTGCGTGTTTTATATTGGCGTTACAGGTATTTTTGATGAAAAGGCAAACATTCTTGTGATTATCGCTTGTATGGCAATAGGCTCTGTCATAGGCGAGCTTATTGATTTGGACAAGCTTGTTAATAAAATCGGGCAAGGCATTGAAAATAAATTTAACAAAAACGGTGGCAATTTAAGTATTGCCAAAGGCTTTGTATCAGCAACACTTTTATTTTGCGTTGGCGCAATGACTATTGTTGGCTCAATTGACAGCGGCATAAACGGCGATAACGCAACTCTTTATTCAAAATCGGTTATTGACTGCGTTGCCGCAATGGCGCTAACCTCAAGCCTTGGCTTTGGCGTTATTTTCGCTTCCCTTTCGGTACTGTTTATCGAGGGCGGTTTAACAATTTTAGCAACAGTAGTGTCCCCAATTTTGACCGATTATATTATTTCCCAAATGTCGGTTATAGGCTCACTTTTGATTGTTGCGTTATCACTAAATATGCTGGGCATCACGAAAATCAAGGTTATGAACTTTGTGCCCGCAATTTTGTTACCTTTATTACTTTGTTTGTTTTAAGGAGAAATTATGGCTAAAAGAACAAAAAGACAACAAGCAATTTTAAAACGCCGTATATTTTTATCACTTTGTTCGTGCGTGCTTATTGCCGCTATCGCATTATTATCCTTTGTTATCGGCTCGGCCTTAAAGGGCGATAACGGCGGTAATAATTCGGGCGGAACCAACAGCACCCCAAAGCCCGAACCCATACCCGACAAATTTGCAACCGTGATATCCATTGGTGATATTATGTGCCACTCAACCCAATATAACGGTGCAAAAACTGCTGACGGCTATGATTTTTCACACTTTTTTAAAGAGCTTTCCCCCTACTTTAAATCAGCAGATTTGGCGGTAGGTAATTTAGAGCTCACCTTTGGCGGTACCGAATCGGGCGCTTGGCGTGGTTTCCCCACCTTTAACACACCCGACCAATTAGCAAACGCCATTGCGGATAGCGGCATTGGTCTTTTAATGACCGCAAATAATCACACCTATGACACGGGCCTTTTCGGTATGAAACGCACCCTTGACGTTGTGCGAAATCTTGGTATTGAGACAAACGGCAGCCGCAAGGATGAGACAGAAGCAAAATATATCGTTAAAGACCTTAACGGCATTAAGGTCGGTATGGTAAGCTATACTTACGAAACCACCTCTGCCACCCAAACCAACAAATATTTAAACGGTCTTCGTTTAAGTGCTGAAGCCGGACCGTTAGTTAATAGCTTTTGCTATGCTAAAATCGATGCCTTTTATCAAGAAGCGCAGGAAGTTATAGCAAAAATGAAGCAAGACGGTGCAGATTATATTACCTTTTATATGCACTGGGGTAACGAATATCAGCGCACCCAAAACACCTGGCAAAAAACCATTGCGCAAAAGCTTTCCAATATGGGTGTTAATATGATAATCGGCGGTCACCCGCACGTTGTTCAGCCGATTGAATACATCTATTCCGAAGACGGTCAAACCGAAACCGTTTGTGTTTATTCACTTGGTAATGCGGTTTCAAATCAGCGCCGCAGTCTTATGACAAACAACGCACCTAAAGGTCACACCGAAGATGGCTTAATGGTTAGCTACACACTTAAAAAGACAGCCGACGGCACCGTAACACTTGTTGATTTTGAAGCAATTCCCACTTGGGTTGACAGATATTTGGTTGGCGGTAAATATAAATACACCATTTACCCAATGGAAGATTTAGAACAGGCTAAAACAAAATACCCCAATATTGCATCTAAGCTTCAAGAATCATACCTTAGAACAAAAGAAATTATGGGCAAGGGATTAACTGAAGCGCAACAAAAAATCGGTTGCGAAGTCACCTTTGCCACAACCGAGCAATAAAAAAATAAAGCCGTGAAAACGGCTTTATTTTTTTGCAATTTCATCATAAATCTTTTTGCAAACCTTATAAACCTTGTTTGCAGTTTCATCTTTTTCCATCAAGGTATCATTAATTCTGCGGTAGCTGATTTTAAGCTCTTCGGGTAATTTCTCAAGCTCAGTTTCGCCTTCACAGAATTCATAAAAATCCTCACCCAAAAGCAAGGGCTCGGCATCGAAAAAGCCTTTTTCATTAAGGGCGTTTAAGTCGTTCATACCTTTTTTATCGACAATATAAAGCACCGCCTTTGGCTCAGCCGCTATCATTGCCTGAATTTTCGCCATTGCCGCTTGGTTAGTTTGCGAATTTGTATTGGTATCAATAAAGCTGCAGTCAACCACTTCTACCTTTACCTTGCCGTCACCGTCAATATCCTCGGCGTACTGCTCTAAATATTCTTCCATCTTTTCTATGCGACCGCTTTCAATCGGCGAGTGGGTGTAAACAATCGTTATAAAATCATATTTTTCACGAGATAAGCATTGTGTAACCATAACCGCCAAAACAGCCGTGAGTAGCACCGCACCAATGGTGTGCCACTTAAAATGATACCAATAATTTTGCAATTTTTCTTTGGGTGTTTTGGGGATGATAACCGCCGCTTCATCTTTGACTTCAGGCTCGATAAGACCCTGACGCATTTGCTTAAGTTTGATTTCCTCTTCTCTTGCCCGTCTTTGTTCTTCAATTATTTTGTTAGACATTTTAAGGCTCCTTTTAAAAATTAATAATATTTTATCACATTGCGGTTATCTTTTCAAGTGTAAGGGTAAGAATATTTATGGTGATAAAATGAAAAACATAAAGCTTTCAACAGCGGTTTTTGGTGCTTTAATAGGTTTTATAAACGGTCTTTTGGGCGCAGGCGGAGGTATGCTGGCTGTTCCGCTTTTAAAAAAATATGGTTTTTCGCAAAAGGCGGCACAGCAAAATGCCATTGCAATTATTTTACCCATAACCGCCGTTTCGGCAGGCATTTATCTGTATAAAGATTATGTAAACTTAAATGATAGTTATTCTTATTTACCGACAGGCTTTTTAGGTGCAATAATTGCAACCCTTTTAATGAAGAAAATTTCTAACAAGTGGCTTAAACGCCTTTTTGCCTTTTTTATGCTTTATGCAGGCGTACGCCTGCTTTTAAAGTGAATATTGCCGCCCTTTTAGCAGGGCTGTTTTCAGGTATAATTGGCGGAATGGGTATGGGTGGTGGTGCGGTATTAATAATTTATCTTTCACTTTTTACCGACACACCACAGCTTAAAGCGCAGGGTATAAATTTGTTGTTTTTTATACCCATAGGGCTTACCGCACTAATAATTTACACCATTAAAAAGCAAATTAAATGGAAAACTGTTCTTCCCCTTGCGGCATTTGGCATTATTGGAGCATTTTTAGGCATTATGTTAACCAAATTCTTCGGCAATGATTGGCTTTCAAAAATCTTTGGCGGCTTTTTGATTTTAATGGCGGTAAAAGAATTTTTTAGCAAAAAAGTTAAAACAGTTGAAAAAGATAATAAATAATGCTATACTAAAAACGAATAAATGTTCGTGAGGTATTTTTATGTCTAAAAAACCGCTAACCGAAAAACAAGAATTGGTTTATAACTTTATTTTAAAGCAAATGGCAAACGGCTTCCCGCCGACTGTGCGTGAAATTTGCAACAATACAGGTATTAAATCCACTTCCACCGTTCACGCTGTTTTAGGTGTACTGGAGGAAGAGGGTTACATAGTTCGTGACGCTAAATATTCCAGAGCCATCAAACCCGCAAGCGATTATAATTCCTCAATGGTGCCCCTTGTTGGCAACATTACCGCAGGCAAGCCAATTTTAGCGGTGGAGGAAATTGAGGATTATATCCCCTACCCGTCAAAGGACGCTGACGGTCTTTTTGCCTTAAAGGTTGTGGGTCTTAGTATGAAAAACGCCGGTATTTTAGACGGTGATATTATAGTTGCAGACAAAAACGCCCCCTGTAGAAGCGGTGATATTGTTGTTGGTATGGATGGCGACAGCGCTACCGTTAAGCGCCTTTTAATTAAGGATAAAAAGATTATCTTTATGCCCGAAAACGAAGCTTTTGACCCCATTTATCCCGAAGACCCAATGGTGCTTGGCAAGGTTGTGGGCAGTTATAGAAAGTATTAAGGTGCCGTTATGAAACAAATTGAACTTTTTACAGACGGTGCTTGCAGCGGCAACCCCGGGCCTGGCGGTTGGGGTGCGATACTCCGTTATAACGGGGTCGAAAAGGAGCTTTCGGGCGGCGAAAAAGACACCACCAACAACCGAATGGAGCTAACCGCCGTTATTAAAGGGCTTTCGGCGTTAAAGGAGCCTTGCAAGGTTATTTTAACAACCGACTCAAAGTACGTAAGCGACGGAATTTCTAAAGGGTGGGCACAGTCTTGGAAAAACAACGGCTGGCGCAAGGCTGACAAAAAGCCCGCCTTAAACCCCGATTTGTGGGATGAGCTTTTACACCTTTTAACCGTTCACGAGGTGGAAATTAATTGGGTTAAAGGCCACGCAGGCCACCCCGAAAACGAGCGTTGCGACAAATTGGCCGTTGCCTACTACCAATCTTTATAGGAGATTTTTCAATTTATGAACATAGCTTTTTACACGCTTGGCTGTAAGGTTAATCAATACGAAACCGAGGTTATGCGTGAAGCATTTGAAAGTAAGGGACATACTGTCGTAAGCGATGGTATGCCCTTTGATGTAATAATAATAAATTCTTGCACAGTTACGGCTGAAAGTGACCGCAAAACCCGACAGGCTGTGCACCGCTTTAAGCGCCAAAACCCAAATGATGTTGTAGTGCTTACAGGCTGTATGGCACAGGCATTCAGCGAGGATGCAAAGGCTTTAACAGATGCTGATATAGTCATCGGTAATACCGACGTTGCAAAAATTTATGATGCGGTGTGTGAGTTTTTAGAAACCCAAAAACGTATTTTCTCGGTGCTTCCCCACCCACGTGATGAGCGCTTTAACACCCCGTCTATTGAAAGTTTTGCCGAACGCACCCGTGCTTATATGAAAATACAGGACGGCTGTGACCGTTTTTGCACATATTGTATAATCCCCACTGCACGTGGTTGGCTTCGTTCAAAGCCTATTGATGAAATAACACATGAAGCCGAAAAATTAGCCGATAACGGTTATATTGAAGCGGTGCTTGTTGGTATAAATTTAACCTCCTACGGTAAGGAAACGGGCGGCGAAATTAACATTTGCGACGCTGTTGAAGCAGTTGCAAAGGTCGATGGTATTAAGCGTATACGTTTAGGGTCATTGGAACCCGACCACATTACCGACGAAACCCTAACCCGCCTTTCAAAAACTCAAAAATTCTGCCCGCAGTTTCATTTATCTCTTCAAAGCGGCTGTGATGCAACACTAAAGCGTATGAACCGCCATTACGACACCGCATTTTACCGTGATTTGGTGCAGCGTATTCGCAAGGTCTTCCCCGACAGCGCAATAACCACCGATATAATGGTCGGCTTTGTAGGTGAAACCGAAGCAGAATTTGAGGAAAGCATTAGCTTTGCTAAAGAAATCGGCTTTGCAAAGGCTCACGTTTTTGCTTATTCCAGAAGAGCCGGTACAATGGCTTACAATATGCCAAATCAGGTAACCCGTGCCGAAAAATCACGCCGTAGCCACCTTATGATTGAAGCTACCGCCCAAACCGAAGCGGATTTTATAAAATCATATATCGGCAAAACGGTTGAAGTGCTTTTTGAAACACAGGAAAACGGCTTTGCCGTTGGTTATACCAAAAATTATTTATACGTTAAGGTTAAAAGCGACACCGCCCATACAGGCAAACTTTTAAATGTAAAAATTACCGACTGTGAAAAGGAATTTGCAGTTGGGGAAATAATTTAACAACTGTGCCAACCACCAAAGCGATTGATTTTTTGTAAAAATATGTTATAATTTGTTTGTAATGCTTTACAAATATTTTTTAAGGGGGCTTTTCTATGGCAATGGACCTTTATAGCATTATCATTACAGAGATGGGACCGAATCCCAAAAAACTACGCAAGACTTTTGAAAAGGACGGCAAAAACGATTCCGAGATTGACGCAATTTTCGAAAAACTTGAAAATGGCGAAAATGTCGTTTTGGACGGTTATTACCTTTTGCGTGATGTTGACGGTATTAAAGAAAAATACCAAGAATGTGGCGCTGTTGTCATACACGAGCTTGCACGTAAAAAAGAAGAAATTGAAAAGCAACGCGCCAAGGAAGCAGGCGCTAAAAAAGGCGACACAACCGATTATACCGACTTAGCAGAAGGTTGGCGCCGTTATAGTGCAGTTAAGGAAGACTTGTGGAAATACCTCATCTTTTGCATGATCGGATGGCCGGTTTTTGCGGTTGGTGTTTGTCTTACTATGTTTGAGGTTTGGATTGGCATTTTACTGATTATTGCCGGCATTGTTATTGTCGATATTCCGTCTTTTAAACTTTTAGCAGCAGGCTATGGCCTTGCAGGTCTTTTCGCTGTAAGCGGTGCGGTTTATGAGATTACATACTCCGATGGTAGCAAACGTTATGATTACAGCGAAAAAAATGCTGGTGCTACTATGGCGTTTATCACCTATGTACTTGTCGCATTTATAGGCATTCTTGTTATGGTTTTCCGCATTTTGCGACTTTTATTTATGGCCGCCTCAATAAAGCGCAAATTTAAGTTGGAACTTACCTTTAAAGAAACCGTTTTGTTCCCCACCACGTTTGCTTTGGGCGTTTTTGCAGTTTTCCTTATCGCAATCATCATTTGCAGTATAATTGCTGAATATCAGCGCATTCACCACGACGATTTAAATGATAAAGAAACCTTTGATTTGCTTGTGGATATGGAAGAAACTATTGAAACCGCAAGCTATTCATATATGTTTTATGATTATGATGACACCCGTGTTGACTTTGTTTATGTAAAACACCAAGTGGTTGACAACGCTGAAATTTATATCGTTGAGGTTACCGAATCCGGTGCTAAAAAGCTTAAAATACCCGAGGGTATCTACGGCAGCGAAAACGGCAAATGGTTTAGTTTGGACCAAAACGGCAATGTTGTTAAAGAAGTCGCCAAATATAAAGAAACTCTTGAAAAATATACCCTTGACGATATAATGGGTCTGGCCGATTTGCAAGCAAATGTTTCAAAACTTAATGTTATTAAAAGCGATGTTGACAGCCAGGTTTATTCCATTTATTATCACAAGAAAAATCCAAACACAAAGTACACCTTTGTAAACCTTAACCGCAGTTTAGAGGTTACATTCGTTTCAGGCATTCGCTCAAACGATTTAATGGGCGCCGTTACCGTTTACGATGGCTTAGATTTTGGCGGTATGATTAACAAATAATAATTGAACTCAAACAACTCCAACCTAATGGTTGGGGTTGTTTTTTTTATTTTATTATCTGTAAAGAAAAAAACTTGACAGATAAGAACTTTTGTGTTATACTCGTTAAAGTTGAGAAATTGTGGGGTGTATTATGTCTAAAAATTTATATATTTCCGCTTTGCTCGACGTATACGGTGACTTTTTGGGTGAAAAGCCCAAGGCGTTTTTGGAATATTATTATAACGACGATTTATCGTTATCGGAAATTGCCGAAAACGAGGGTATCACCCGCCAAGGCGCACACGACCAGATAAAGCGTGCCGAAGCGAAACTGCTCGAATGGGAAGGAAAATGCCGCTACTGTGAAAAGTTTTTGAAACTCAAAGAGCTTTCACAAAATAATGAAAATTTCACCGAAATTAAAAAAATTATTAACGATTTGTAAGGAGTGTAGTTATGGCTTTTGACAGTTTATCAGATAAATTAGCCGGCGTGTTTAAGCGCCTACGCTCTAAAGGCAAGCTGAGTGAGAGCGACGTTAAAACCGCAATGCGTGAAGTACGTCTTGCTTTACTTGAAGCCGACGTTAACTATAAGGTGGCTAAGGACTTTACAAACACCGTTACCGAAAAATGCATCGGTGCCAACGTTATGGAAAGCCTTACAGCCCCACAAATGGTTATTAAAATTGTTCGTGATGAATTAACCGCCCTTATGGGTAGCGAGCAAGCCCGTCTTAAAACCTCTAACAAACTGCCCACCGTTATTATGATGTGCGGTTTACAGGGTTCGGGTAAAACCACACATTCGGCAAAGCTTGCAAAGCACTTAAAAAGTCAAGGTCACAGACCCATGCTTGTTGCTTGCGATATTTACCGCCCTGCCGCTATTCAGCAATTAAAGGTTGTTGGCGAAGCGGTTGGCGCACCCGTTTATGAAGCGGGCACACAATCCCCCATTAAAACAGTTAAAGAAGCATTGAATTACGCCCGTGACCACGGACACGATTTTATGATTCTTGACACCGCCGGTCGTTTACACATTGATGAGGAATTAATGGCCGAGCTTAAAAACATCACCGAAGCCATTGAAGTTCATAATATTCTTTTGGTTATTGACTCGATGGTCGGTCAAGATGCAGTAAACATTGCTAAAGCCTTTAACGATTTATTGGAAATCGACGGCGTTATCTTAACCAAGCTTGACGGTGACACCCGTGGCGGTGCGGCTTTATCTGTTAAAGCTGTTACAGGCAAGCCCATTATGTTTGCCGGTGTTGGTGAAAAGCTTGACCAGCTGCAGGAATTCCACCCCGACCGAATGGCCTCCCGCATTTTGGGTATGGGTGACGTTTTATCACTTATTGAAAAGGTTGAAAACGAAATTGACGAAGCCAAGGCAGAAGAAACCGCAAAACGCTTGGCTGAAAATAAATTCGATATGAACGATTTATTGGACCAGTTCCAACAAATCAAAAAAATGGGCTCACTTAAAAGCGTTATGTCTATGATTCCGGGTATGGAACGCCAGATAAAAGACGTTGATATCGATGACAGACAGCTTTTAAGAATTGAGGCAATAATCACCTCAATGACCAAAAAGGAACGTGCAAAGCCCGATATATTAAACGCTTCCCGCCGCAGACGTATTGCCGCAGGTGCGGGCGTTAAGGTTGAGGACGTTAACCGCCTTGTAAAACAGTATGACCAAATGAAAAAAATGTTCAAGCAAATGAACAACAAAAACGGCAAACGCAACATGATGCGTGGTATGGGCAACATGGGCGGTATGCCACCCTTCGGTTTTTAAGAGAAATCTTTTAAATATTTTATAATTATCACATTATGGAGGTGTATTTTAATGGCAGTAAAAATCAGACTTCGTCGTATGGGTGCTAAGCGTGCTCCCTTCTACCGTGTAGTTGTTGCTGATTCAAGATTCCCCCGTGACGGTCGTTTCATCGAAGAAATCGGTACCTATGACCCCACTAAGGATCCCGCAGCAGTAAACATTGACAGCGAAAAGGCTAAGAAGTGGATTGCTAACGGTGCTCAACCTACCGATACCGTAAAGGCTTTACTTAAGAAGAACGGCGTTCTTTAATTTGTAAACTTTGTGTGAGGTATTTTATGGAAGAGTTATTAATTTCTATTGCTTCTGGCTTGGTTCAAAACCCCGAAGCAGTAAAAGTAACAGTTGACGAGCCCAATGAAAACGGTGTTACCGTGCTTCATTTATCAGTAGCTGAAGGCGATATGGGTCGTGTTATCGGTAAGCAAGGCAGAATTGCCAAGGCTATCCGCACAGTAATGCGTGCCGCTGCTAACAAGGCTGATATGAACATTGCGGTTGAAATCGACTAAGGTGCTAACAAACGTTAGCACTTAACGCTTACTACTACCCCCACGTTGTTGGGGGTATTTATATAAGGTGAAGAAATGAAAAACAGATATCTTGAAACGGGTAAAGTGGTCGGCACACACGGTGTTAAAGGTATGGCACGTGTTCAGCTTTGGGCCGACTCGCAAGATTTTCTTTCAAAGTTTAAAAGGGTTTACACCGATAAAAACGGTGAGCAAAAGCTTGAAATTTTAAGAGCACAGGCGCACGGCAACGTGTGTATTGTTGCTTTTAAGGGTATTAACACTATTGAAGAAATCGAAAAATACCGTGGCACAGTGCTTTATATCGACCGTAACGATATAAAGCTTCCCAAAGGCCACTACTTTATTGCTGACCTTATTGGCTGCAACGTAATTGACGCTGACACAAATGAAGCACTTGGTGTTATTACCGAGGTTTCGGAAACAGGCGCAAACGATGTGTGGCACATTTTAAAGGATGGTAAGGAATATCTTGTACCCGCTATCCCCCCTGTTATTGTAAAGGTAGATACCGAAAACGATACGGTTATTATCCGACCATTGAAAGGAATTTTTGATGATGAGGATTGACATTTTAACCCTTTTCCCCGAAATGTGCGACACCGTTATGAAGGAAAGCATTATTGGCCGTGCACAAGCAGCAGGCAAGGTGGAAATTGTCTGCACTAATATCCGTGATTTTGCGGGCAACAAGCACAACAAGGTTGATGACACCCCTTACGGCGGCGGTATGGGTATGATTATGGCAGCAAACCCAATTTATGACTGCTATAAAAGCCTTTACAACGAAAATGAAGCAAAACCGCATTTGGTTTATTTATCACCAAAGGGCACAACCTTTAACCAACAAAAAGCTATTGAATTTTCAAAGCTTGACCGTTTGGTATTGCTTTGCGGCCATTACGAGGGCATTGACCAGCGTGTTATTGACGAAATTGTTGATGAGGAAATTTCTATCGGTGATTTTGTGCTTACAGGCGGCGAATTGCCCGCACTCTCAGTAGCCGATGCCGTTTGCAGAATGCTTCCGGGTGTTTTGTCTGAAGATATTTGCTTTACCGAAGAAAGCCACTTTGACGGGCTTTTAGAATTTCCCCAATACACTCGCCCCGCCGTTTGGCACGAAAAGGAAGTACCCGAGGTTTTACTTTCGGGCAATCACGCCAAAATTAACGACTGGCGCAGAGCAGAATCCTTATTGGCAACAATGGAAAAACGCCCCGATATGCTAAAATACGAAAATCTTTCAGAAAAAGATAAAAAGCTCTTGAAAAAACACGCCGAAAGTGTAAAATAATGTTGTTATTTTGCACAAAAACCAACTTGTCTGTTTTTTGTTTATTGGATAAATATTAGAACTTATTCACAAATAATTGACTAAAACATTAAATGTGGTATAATACCATTATAGATTAAATAACATTTTACCGATAAGGAGAATTTATAATGTGCGTTAAAGACGTTGTTATTCAAAATCAGGTTGGCTTACACGCTCGTCCCGCAACCTTCTTCATCCAGAAAGCTAATGAATTCAAGTCATCTATCTGGGTTGAAAAGGACGATAGAAAAGTAAACGCTAAAAGTCTTTTGGGCGTTCTTTCTCTCGGTATTGTTGGCGGCACCACTATCAAGATCATTGTTGACGGTTCTGACGAAAAGGAAGCTTTAGAAGGTCTTGTTGCTTTGGTAGAATCAGGCTTTGCTGACTAATTTCTTTAGATTAAATAATTGTGGGCTGCGCTAATTTTAAAAAATTGGCGCAACCCGTTATTTTTCTATTGACAAATTAAAAATTAATGTTATAATAATATTTGCGCAAAAAAACAGCGCAAATCAAAAATCTGGGTGTGGCGCAGATTGGTAGCGCGCTACCTTGGGGTGGTAGAGGCCGCAGGTTCAAGTCCTGTCACTCAGACCAGAAAAGAACCCACATTTGTCTACGACAAGTGTGGGTTCTTTTCAATGAAATAAATCCCTTGCGGGATTTGTGAAATAACGCTTCGCGTTATGA
>JAFQCU010000023.1 GCA_017416285.1 Clostridia bacterium
TTCTGGTGATTGAGCTGTCACTTTCAAAATAATAGTAACCAAATTCGTTAATTGCGGCAATTCTTTTGGAATGACTAAAAAACTCAACGTTAAAAAATATATCCTCACTAAGGGCATGGCGTTCATTTATAAACTCAATGCCGTTATCCGCTATCATATTTCTGCGGTAGAGGTTTGCCCAACAGCTTCCATTAATCTGCACGTCATTTGGATAATCGACATCCGGTCCTATAAGGGGAAGAAGTATGTTTTTTGTAATTTCTTCGCCTTCATACAGCCCTTCCTTTAGCGAAAGCCCGCATTGTGTATAAACACCCGAGGTTTCAGCAACGGTGTATGCACCGATAACCGCATCAGCTGAATATTTTTCGATTGCGTTGACCAAATTTTCGATATGGTCTTGGCTTATCCAGTCGTCCGAATCAACAAAGGTAACGTAATCGCCCGTTGCAACCGAAAGCCCTGAATTTCTTGCAAAACCAAGCCCGCCATTTTGCTTGTGAACAACCTTAATTCGCTTATCCAAAGCGGCAAAATCGTCACACATTTGGGGGCAATTATCCGGCGAGCCGTCGTCAACAATAACAATCTCTAAATTTTCATAGCTTTGCTGCTGAACGCTTTCAACGCACCGCTTAAGATACTTTTCAACCTTATAAACCGGCACAATTACGGTAACAAGCTTCACTTCGATGCACACCTTTCACAGGTGGAGCAGGCATCAAGCTGCTTCTTAGTCACCTTACCGTCACGATAATCCCTAACGATTTTGTTTTCATACATTGAATATTTCTTTTTCTTGAAAAAGAACAAAAACTTATGCTTTAAAACCCAGAAAAAAGGCACCCAGATATACTTATGCATTGCAGGTGAAACCGAGCCGATCATCCAACAGTTGCGGTCACACGAGCGCACCTTTTTGCGCACCGCTTCGGCTTCGCTGCTGGACCAAAGCTCATCCCAAGTTTGCCTGTTGATATTACCCATAACTTCCTTTTCCTTAGTGCCGTTACAGGGCATTACGTCGCCATAAGGGTCAACAAAAAAGGTGTCAAAGCTCATATCACAAGGCAAAAGCCTTTTTTGACTGAAAATATAATTAATAAGACCGTGATTAAAATATGCCCTAAACCATTTTTTGGGGCTGTTGGACTGCAAAAGTCGGTTAATCAGGTCCTCAAAATGGCTTGCCACCATCAAACGGTCGTTGATGATATTATTAGATTCCACAAAATAAAAGCTGTTGTGCAGTGATGCTGTCGCAAACTCCATCGAAAGCTCGTTTGAAATGTTATAAAGCGGCACCAAGTCGGGTGCATTTTTATCCTGCACAGTCATACCGAAGCCTACGTCCTTCATACCCATACCAACAAGGGTTTTAAGGGTTTGATAGCCACGGTTAAAGCCGTCCTCAAGGCCACGGATTTCATTATTGGTTTGTTCCAAGCCTTCAATAGATATTCTTATGCCGACTTGCGGAAATTCCTTACACAAATCAACAATTTTATCAGTAAAAAAGCCGTTTGTGGAAATAACAATACGTTCACTTTTTTTATAAAGCTCACGCACGATATCCTTTAAATCATCACGAATAAAGGGCTCACCGCCTGTAATGTTTGTAAAATACATCTGCGGTAGCTTTTTAATTGCTTCAATAGAAATCTCTTCCTCGGGTTTTGACGGCACTTTATATCGATTGCACATTGTGCATTTTGCATTACAGCGGTATGTCACAATAACTGTACCGTTTAATTTTTTTGCCATACAAAAACCCTCCTTCAAAAAATATAATAAGAATTTTAATTATTGATAAATTGATTGATTTGCTTTCCCATACTGCTGCGTGAAAACCTTTCCAAAAACGTTTTGCGGGCATTAACGCCAAGGTTCTCAAATTCCGAAGAATTAAGAGCCTTTAAAACTGTATTTTTGAATTCGTTCTCATCTTTAACAGATAACAAAGCATCCATTTTATCGGTAACATACATTTGCGCCAGCGTGCTTGGGACAGTTACAATAATCTTTTGTGCCAAAGCCATAGAATTTAAAAGTACCGTATCACCCGAGCAAACGCTTCCGTCATCAATCGGTATAACCATAAGCCCGCAATTTGCAAGCCACTGGTATGATTCCTCACCGACAACGTTAGTCAAATGTGTAATATTGCTGTCCTTTGGGATTTTACCGCCGTAAGTGTCTGAAATAATTACAAGCGGATAGTCAATATCCTTCCAGGCGCTTATAAGAAAATCATAATCACGGTTAGAGCGCCCAATCGCCAACGCATAACCGCCCTTTTCGTAACCCTCGGGTGAGAGCAAATGACCGTAATCACAGTCATTAACACCAAACGGAGTAACAATTATGCGGTTTCGTGGAAAATTAAATTCTTTGCTGATTTTATCGGCATATTGGTCGGACAAAACGTGCAAAAAATCAAGATATTTTGGGGATACGCATTTGCTCATAAACCATTTATATGTTTTTGCAAATTTACCGTTTTTAGCCTTATACGTAAAGTTTAAAACAACAACAGTATTACGTTTTTTCACCTTAAACAAAGCACAGTAAAAAACAAATATAAGCGCATAAAACTGTTGCCAGCCGACAATTGCAGCATATTTTTTGCGACAAACAAAATACTTGAACGCCACAGCAAAATATTTTGCATATCTTTTGAGTTCGCTCAATTTTCCGGTGCGCTTACCATTGGCGATATGTGATTTAACAACAAAATCGTTATTATTAAATTTAAGCTCATCTGCTAAAGATTGAACCTCTGCAGGTTCACAATCCGCCAAAACAATGTTTTTCATTTCAGATGCCCCTTATTTTAATCAAAAATAAGTTCGTAAGCCGCTTCGCAATACTCCTTAGTAGTCATAAATTCGACAGCACGACAATTTTCGACATAATCCGAATATTTATCATTCTTATAAACTGCCAGAATCTTTTCCTTAAGCTGTTCTGCATTGCCGCTTTCAAAAAGCTCGCCGGTTTTTCCTGCTTTAATAAGCTCAGGTATACCGCCGATATCCGCACCAATAACTGGAGTGCCGTACATTTGGCTTTCCATAACCGAAAACGGACAGTTTTCATACCACTGTGAGGGATAAACCGTCAGGCGTGCTTTTTGAATTAAATCAATAAGTGCCTCACCCGACTGAAAGCCGACGTTCTTAACGTTAGGTATATCACTTAAAAGACCCTCTAACGGACCTTTGCCTGCGAAAACGAATTGTATATCCGGCAATTTTTTGCAAACCTCAACAAGGGTTTCAACCCCTTTTTCAGCCGAAAATCTGCCAAAATATAACACGTAATCCTTCTTTTCGACATTTTCGAATATCGGTTTTTCAACAAAATTATGAAGCGTTACCGTTTTTTCGGCAAAAATCGGGTTTGTGTCAAGCTTTGACTTCATAAAATCCGAACAACAGATAATTTTATCTATATATTTATAAACCTTAGCGGTTTTCCAGAAATAACCCTCCAAAGAACCGATAAGTGATTTAGCTGTACTGCCGTGAATACATTTATCCTTCGTGCAATTTATAAAATAACCGCCCAAGCACCTTTCACAGTTTTGATTAGTGTTGGGATTATTGCACATATGGTTGGGGCAAACAAGCTGATAATCGTGCGCTGTGTAAAAAATTTTACACGCCTTACCGCTAATCTTTCGCCATTTATTAATTTCTAAAATAACGCTTGGTGTAAGCTGATAATTAAAATTATTAAGATGGCATATATCAGGCTCGAAATCCTCTAAAACCAAACGAAGCTTTTTTCGGGCTTCTTTTGAATATATGGTTTTAATAGGGTATGTAAGCTTTTTAAAGCGTGAGCCACCGTGAAAATCCATATTAGAGGTATAGGCCTCTACCCTGTTTCCAACAATTCTGCCCTCGTGCTCCATACCGAAGTACTGCACTTCATGGCCCTGCGACTGCATATATTCGCCAAGCTTAAATATATAAGTTTCCGACCCACCGTTGGGGTACAAAAACTTATTTATAAACAATATTTTCATTTGTCTTTTCCTTTTTATAAGTACAGCCATACAACGCAAGGGTCTTTTCGGTAACGTCATCCCAATTATATTTACCAAGGATATATTCCGCTGCGTTTTTCTTAAAGATGCCTACCATTTTTTCATCGGTACAAAGGTATTCTAAAGCCTTTGAAAGCTCATCAACATTACCTTTTTTAAAGGTCACGCCATTTTGACCAATAACGTCTGCACATTCACTTATATCCGCCGTAAGACAGCAGTTACCGTAGCTCATTGCCTCTAAAAGACTTAACGGCATACCCTCTAAATCAGATGGTAAAACGTAAACATACGCATTGCTGTAAAGCTCTTCAAGAAGCTTGCCCTGCACAAAGCCCGTAAAAATAATTCTTTCATCCGAACTGGCAAGCTCCCTTAATTCGTTTTCAAAGTCAGCCGTATCGGAAGAACCGCCTGCAATAACAAGCTTTTTTGTGGTATCAACCTTTTTAAAGGCCTCAACCAAATATTTTAACCCTTTTTCGGGCACTAATCTGCCCAAAAAAAGGATATAATCATCTTTTTTAAGACCGTAAAGCCGTGTAATTTCATCTGCCTTAATAATTTCCGGCTTGTTCACACCGTTAGGTATAAAAACTGTTTCACGGCCGTATTTTTCCATAAAATACCGTTGCACACCCTGTGACAAAACAATAATTTCATCAGCAAAGCGTACAGCACATTTTTCACCTGTAAGAATGTACCAAGAAGCAAAACTGCCCCATTTTGCACGCTGGTGGTCAAGACCGTGTATTGTGGCTATACACCTTTTGCCGAAAAACTTCGGCAACCAAAGCATAGCGCACGGTCCCTCCGCATGGAAATGAACAATGTCGAATTTGCCAAATGCAGCCCTCACCGCAGCTGAAAATGAAGCAGTCATTGCGGCCAGACCTTTTTTAGGAAGTGTAAAAACGCTCTTAAGTCTGACACCGTTATATTCATTTGTTTTGGTGCCGTCAAATTCAGCACCGCCAACATGGTGCCCCCTTCGGTTATAGCAGGTAACCTTATGCCCTTTTGAAACCATACGCTGCGAAAGCTCGCTTACCACAATTTCAACCCCGCCTTCTCTTGACGGAATTCTCTTATGGCCAAGCATTGCAATGCGCATTTCGTTTTTTCTTTCAGGCATTATTCACCCTCCATACCTAGTACCGCACCTATTGTTTTAAATAAAATTATTAAATCGGTTGAAAAACCTCGTTTTGAAATATACTGCAAATCAAGCTCAAGCCACTCGTCAAAGCTAAGACTATTGCGCTTGGGCTGAACCTGCCAAAAACAGGTTATTCCGGGTGTAACGCTGAGACGCTTCATTTGATGCTCGTCATACATTTCAACCTCACGAAGTAGCGGGGGACGAGGTCCAACCAAGCTCATATCTCCTTTAAGCACATTCCAAAGTTGGGGGAGCTCGTCCATACTGGTCATACGCATAAAACGACCTATCTTTGTGATTCGGGGGTCGTCCTTAATTTTGAAAACAGGACCCGTCATTTCATTTTTACAAAGCAGGTCACCAAGCATATTTTCAGCATTCGGAACCATTGACCTGAATTTATAAAACTTAAATCTTTTACCGTTTTTACCTATACGTTCCTGCCAAAAAATTGGAGATGCGCCTGGACTGTCAATAATAATTATTAAAGAAAGTACACCAAATGGCACAAAAAGAAACGCAAGACCTATCAAAGAAAAAAATATATCAAAAATTCTCTTAAAAAAATCGTATGCCGGTTTTTTTGTTATGTAATCAAGGGTTGGTGTGACCCCTGACTGATTTGCAGAGGTCACAGCCGAAATATTCTGTTGTTTCATAATTCAACCGTAACCCCTTTCTAAAACAAATTTGAATTATTTTTTTAGCTCATAAAACAAATCAAACACAAGCTTATCGATTGAAGCGCTTTTTGGATAAAATTCCATAAATTTTTCGCCTTTTTTAGATTCGCCCTCAATATCAAGGATACCGCAGAACTCATATTCATTGAGCTTTTTGCCGATTTCCTGTAATTGAGTTGCCGAACGGTCGGAAATAATATAATCCGCCATTTGAGCAGTTGCTTTAATTGCAAACTCATTATCAGAATTCATTTTTTCCTGCGTTTTGGCATAAAGCGCCTCTAGATACTGCTTTTGACGCTTCATACGGGTAGCATTAGTGCTGTCTTCCAAGCCATAGCGTTCCCTCACGTAATTGAGTGCCTGCTTACCCTTAAGCGTGATTTTTTCACCTTTGATGAGAGTATCATCTATACCGGTAAAATCATCAAGCACCGTAACCTCTACCCCGCCGACCAAATCATTAAAAATTGCGACAGAATCCAAGGCTAAGGAGATATAATGATTCACCTTAACGTCGTTTAAAAGGCGTGAAACCGCATCGGCAGTATTCTGACAGCTTACGTTTTTACCGTTGCCGTAGGTGTGTGCCAAAGCAATCTGCTTTTTAACAGTATCGATTTTTTCGCCCGCAACACCCAAAATATCAACCTCTGCCATGGTGTCACGGTTAATGTGTATTGACGAACATTTTTTTGTTGCATTATCAAAAACGAGCAACATTAAAAAGTCGGCCTGTTTATCATTGTTGTAAGAGTCGGACGAAGCTGTGCCACTAGCCTTATCAAGCCCCATTACTAAAAAGGTTTCAACATCAGACTTGAGCACATATTCTCGCCCGTTATAAATAATCGTTTCATCATATTGTTGCTTTTCATCAAACTTGCCACGGTTTTTATCCCAAATTTCAAGCCCTAAAAGCACACCCGATACAACAAAAACAATTACAAGACATGAGGTGACAATTTTAAGAACGATTTCGCTATTTTTAGTTGTTCCCATTGTCGTTACCCCAAATTATGCAGTCTTCTTTTTTGATTTAACCAAAATTACAACAAGCGCAAGAGCAGAAACAGCCATAATTGCAACATATACAGGAATCATATTGCTGTCACCTGTCTGTGAAGGCTTAGCTGCGGTATTAACAACAACTGCAAAGGGTGAGAAAGAATCAACAGAGAAGGCAAGGTGTTCGCCGTTTGCAATAACCTTAGCGCCTTCAACGAGTTCCCAGTCACCGTTTTTGTTCATATGAAGAAGACCCACAAAGTTTTTAAGTGAATCTGCTGCCAAAACGATATCAAAATCAACGTGTTCGTCATGATAATCACAACCGGTAACGTGGATATCAAAAAGGTCGCTTACTGCAAGGTCACTGCTCTTGATTTTTAAATCCTTAGCAAGCTTTGCTAAAGCAGCATTCAAGGTTGTAAGGTCATCAGTACCCTTAATGTCATTGTAAGCCTTTTCCATCATAGCCTTAAGAGCTGTGGGAAGCTCGTTCTTTTCACTATAAGGAGTGATAACAAGTGTTGCGGTACAATCCTCATCTGCGGGTTTGAATTCAACCTTCTGAGGAGCTGGATTACCCGAAGGGCTTGAAACGAAGCTGCCTGGTGCTGCAAATGCGGTAAGTGTCATGCTTACCATAAATACAACTGTTAAACAAATTACTAATACTTTTTTCATTTTGAAATTCATCCTTTCAATATTTCAAAAATTATTTTTATCCGAGCAAGGCTTTGCCAAACCCGTTTATTTCTGTTAAAATGTCGCTTCCCAATTTTTGAGAAACATAGTCGTAAGCTAAATTTAGCTTTGGTGGGCGGGTTGTCATATTATGACTATCCGACCCGATAAAATGTATTCTGTTATTTTGTAAAAAATACAACGCTTTTTTCTTTTTAAAAAATTTCGTAAAAAAGCTTGCGTTTGCCTGCATTAAAATTCCGTTTTCGTAAAGGCGGTCCCAAATATCACGGTCCTGCATTGAAATATATCTGTCAATGTGAGCCAAAACAATCGTGAACCTGCCTGAAGCGGAAAGCTCCAAAAGTTCCCTAATAGTATATTCAGTCCAGCGGGAAAAGGGCATTTCAAGTAAAAGCAAATTGCTGTTTTCTATTTTTAAACACTCTAGATTTTCCAATCGGCTTATACCCGAATAATAACAAACCTCTGCTCCGAGCAAAACCTTTGGCAAACCGTCGCTTAAGCTTGGAGAAAGCTCATCAAAAGCTTTCTGTCGCCGATTCAGAAATGTCTGTACCGTTTCCTCATTTGCGTAAAAGTGAGGAGTTGCAACAACCGTATTAACACCCTGTGACTTAAGCTCGGTAAGTAAGGCTACACTTTCCGAAATGCTTTGGCTTCCATCATCTATTTGGGGAAGAATATGACTATGCCAATCTATCATGCTTCGGGTTCCTTATTTGATGGCGGATACGCATATTCTTTATAATACTTCTGGGTTTTGTATCTGTTATACGTTCCCATTTCAGCCTTGGAATTATTCATTACACAACCCAAAATATTGAAGTTAGAAAGCTTCAACTGTCTGAAGCAACGCTCGAGCTCCTTCTTTTCGGTGTAATCTTCACGAATAACAACAATCATACCCGAAACCAAATTAGCCACTGACAATGCGTCAGATACAAGGTTTACCGGCGGAAGGTCAATTACAATGTAATCAAACATTTCACGAAGCTTTGTAAAAATTGCTTCCATTCTGCGGCTTCCCAAAAGCTCGGACGGGTTGGGCGGAATATGTCCCGACGGAATAATATACCAATTTTTTAAAAGGTCAGTCTGGAACTCGTTAACATTGAAGGTGTTACCCATCAAAAGGTCGGTAAGACCTGGGGTTGAGGGGATAAACATTTTTTTAGCAACCGACGGAAGACGAAGGTCACCGTCAATAAGCAATACTCTGCTTCCCTTTTCAGCCAATACATAAGAAAGGTTAATTGCTGTGGTACTCTTACCCTCACCTCTCATCGGGCTTGTAACACCGATAACAGGACAAGCGTCACCTTCGGGAAGGGTAAATTCCAAATTTGTTCTTAGCAGCTTATACTGTTCGGTTGCAATAAATTCCAAATTTCTATGAAGGGTTTTCTTGCTGTCGTTCACCGAAAATGCTTTGGTCTGCTTTTTTGTCATCAATCTCACTCACCCTTCTTACTTGGAATTATTATTTTGTCGATAATAAGCATACTTTTTATTACCCGTTGCCGTCAAATCAGGTATTTTTGCAAGTATCGGATAATCGTAGGTATTAAGTACGTATTCTTCATCGTGAATTGTGTCATCAAGCAATGCAAGAATAACCACAATTAAAGCCATAATAAAGACACCTAAAATAAAACCGATTGCAGTATATTGGGCAACACTTGGCGCAATTTTTTCAAGGTTAGGTATTGCAGAGTCAACAACCTCCATCGAAGCGCCGTCAATAATTTCAGAAATTCTAACGGGCAAAACCTCGGCAATGGTGTTCGCAAGCTTTGCGGCTTCGTATGGGTCCTCTGCAATGACGGTAACACGCATAATTTCAGTTTCGTTTGCAGGGGCAGCCTCAATCATATTCGACAATTCTTTATAAGTATAGTCAAGACCCGACTTTTTAATCACACGCTCAAGTGTTGTGCGGTTGTTAAGTAATTCCGCATAGGTTTTAACAAGGCTTTGCGCAGCGCTGATTTCAGACGAGCTGATGCTGAAGCTTGTATTACCAAGTGAAAAAGAACTGTTGTTAACATAAAGCATAATTGAAGATGAGTAAGTCGGTGAAATTACAAACGCCGACAAAACAAAACCCAACACAGCTGTTAAAAAACCTGTTAATACAATAAGCCACATACGCTTTAACAATGACTTTGCAACATGCAGTAAGTCTATTGTGTAAAATTCACTTGTTTTTATGTTTTGTTTTTCCATTATTCACGCCCCTAAAAATTACAACGAACCGAGCACAAAACGCCCGATATTATGTAAACCTTTTTTGAAAAGGATATAATCGACCTATTATCGTTGTTATTATACCACCCTATTTTATGTTTTGCAATAGTTTTGCAGTATAAATATTATATAAATATACATTAATTTCGGCGAAATTTTTACTCATTATTACAAATTTTTACATTTTTTTTGCAAAAATTGGTAATTCAGTCTTTTTTCACAAACTCAAAACTTTTTCTTGCAAATCGCATTAATTATATCTGTATTACAGATAAAAGTCAATATCTGTGTAACAGATATCGCATAATATTATCGGTGATTAGAATGCAATTTAAAAATTTAAGAAGCATACGTGAAGATCGTGACTTAAAACAAAAAGACCTAGCCCAAGTGCTTAACGTTTCTCAAAATACTTATTCTCAATACGAAACGGGAACTATATCAATTACAGCTGAAATATTAATTAAATTGGCAGACTTTTACGGCGTTAGTGTGGATTATTTGCTAGACAGAACAAACAAGGCTTGACACTATTGGCAAAAAGGCTGTAAAATACTGTTGGTGGTGTTATTATGAATAAAAAATATGCCTGTATAGTTTTTGATGACGGCCCACGTGAGCCCATGCTTGAAATGATTAATAAATTTATAAAAAACGAATTTCGTTGCGGCTTTGCCATTATTGGTAAAAAAATCAGCGACCAAACCGAAGCGGTGTTAAAATACGCTGTGGAAAACGGGTTTGAACTGGTTTCCCACGGGCAAAATCACATCGGCTTGCCCGAGCTTTCAAAGGCAGAAATTGAGCTTGAGCTTTTATCACCGATTAACGAAATTGAGCGCCGCTTGGGGTATAAAATCACCTCTGCCAGAGCGCCGTATTTATGGGCAGATGAAAGCGTTTTCACAGTTTGCGGTGAACATAGCTTGCCCCTTTTAGGTCAAGGCATCACCGTAGCGCACGACTGGGAGGATGCCGTTACTGCCAAAGAAATTTCTGATTCGTTTATAAAAAATATCTATGACGGCGCAATCATCACTTTGCACGTAAAGTACAGCACTTGCGAGGCGCTTGATGAAATTTTTGCATTTTTAAAAGCCGAAAATTTCGAGCTTTTGACCCCAACCGACCTTTTCAAGGTTAAAAACGTCAATCCTATTCCTCTTGATAGACAGATTACACGGGTTTAAGCGTTTATAAATTGGGGTTTATCGCTTACGCAAGGTAATAGATAAGAGGTAATAGTGAAGAGGTAAGGTGTCGCTTCGCGACGTATATTAATTGGTTTGTACAATAATTACGAATTACGCATTACGAATTACGAATTGAGCGTTAGCCCTACAAACTATAATTTAAAACAGCGGTAGAATTTCTACCGCTGTTTATTTATTACACTTCTACACTTTCTGCATATTCACAAATATCGTCATAAATTTTTGAAAATTTTTCACTGTCGGCTGCAAAGGTTATAACCCAGAAGCAATCCTCTGCCTTATAATACATAACCGCCGCCGTAATATTGCCGCCGTCATCAGACGACGTTGTATATTGCATAGTAGGTATGCCGCCCAAATCGCTTAATTCTGTGGGGTTTATCTTTTCCAAAAGAAAGCGATGATACTCGGCAAACTCGTTAACAGTAAATTCGCCAAGCTCGGTTTCGCTATTTAAAAATTTTTCACCCATTATAGTAAGGGTTTTGTCGCCGATTATAAAATCGTAATCCTCATTGACAAAATCCATCTGTAAAAAATCGGTGGTAAGGTCAATAGAAATACCCTCCACTTCAAAGGTTTTAGCCTGCGCAATCGGGTTTGCCGCCAAATCGGCAGCGTCCTTCAAAAAATCGCAACCGCAAACCGCAAACATAAGTGATAACGTTAATAAAATCGCAAAAAGCTTCTTCATTTTATACACCCTTTTAATTCTCAACAAAGCTTTCACTTTCAGCGGGAGCCTCTTGTTCTTCCACCTCACTTACCGTTTCCTCTTCGGGCGGTAATTTTTTTAACTTATAATGTGCAAAAACACCTCTCGAAAGTGAAACAATAACCCAAATATGAAAAACATAATCCATAATTAAATCGGCCGAAATTCCACCGATGAAAAACAAAGCCAAAGTGTCAACACAAAACAAAACAAGTGCCGCAATAACCCAGCCTACACGCTGTTTTTTGGAGAATATCCAGCACAGCAAATACAATGCAATGAATACTACCGCAAGGCCGATTAATACAGCAAAAACGCCGTTGCCCGCAAATTGAAGATTTGCCATATCGCCGCCATAATATTCTGCCGGATACTTACCGCAAAAATACATAGCCAAATCGCCGAAAACATACGGAACATATGCCGAAAACAAGAAATATGTATTGCTGTTAGTAAGAAGTAAAATAAGATTAATAACTGTAAAACCAACCACTAATAAAAGGTTGTGCCTTGCACCGTTGTATTGATTTTCTAATAAGCTGCCCTGTGTTGGAACAGGTGCCAATTTATTTTTATTTGATAAACCGCTCATTTTATATTCCTCTTTCCTTTTTTATTTATTATAGCATCGGTTTATATATAATACAACCGATTTTGACTGTTTAATTATATTGACCGATATTGGTTAATATAATTATATACCGATTTCGGTTAATATGTCAATAGGGAGGATTGAAAATATTATGATTTCCTATGAAAAATTATGGCAAACAATGAGTAAAAAGGGCGTTACGCAATACACACTTATTAAAAAATATAATATTAGTCCCGCACAAATTACCCGCTTAAAGCGAAACGAAAGTGTAAGCACACATACTATTGAAATGTTTTGCAAAATTTTAAGCTGCAATGTTGAAGACGTTATGCAGTATATAGAAGATGATGAAATATAAAAAAGCCGTGAATTTCACGGCTTTTTGTTTTTTATAAATAATCTCTCATTTGTACTAAAAGCTTTTCCTCTAATTTGATAAGCTTTTTGCAAATATCCTTTGATTCCTCGTCAGCGGCGGCATACTCGTTAAGGTACTTATTAAGCGACTTAACCCCCATATTGCAGCCGTCGGTTATAAGGTCGGCTATTGTACTGTCGGATTCGTTCATCACAAGCTTCATATTTGTTTTAACCCACGACATACCTTTGGCAATAGGATTAGGTTCTTTACCGTCATCCTTATATTTTTCCAAAAGCTTTTGAAGCATTGTATCCAGTCTGTCGTGTTCATCCTTGCAGTCGTTAAGATAATTTTTAAGCTCTTCCGATTTAACGTAATCTAAAACCTCGTCAATAGTGCTAACACCCATTTTTATTCCGGCATCACACTCACGAAGCAGCTTTATAGTATCTTGTTCTATCATAATTTCCCCTCCTAAAGCTAGTATCGGCAAAAAGGCAAAAATTATGTTAAAATAAGATATTTAAATATCAGTTATCGATTGTTGTACCATTTACAACACCGATTATTTTTTCTAAAATACGGCTATCGAAATCCTCAAAATTAGTTGTTTTAATGTTTTTGCCGGTTATTTTGCGAAGCCATATCGCCGCTGCGGCAAATCTTCCATAATCGTAGGACAAATGATAGCCATCTCTGCAAAGCGAAATTCCACCATTTTTATAATCAAATTCCGCCACTGTTTCACGCAAAGCTTGAATAACCGTTCCGGTCGGGATGATATCAGCTTCAATAGACTTTGCCGCCTTTTCGCTTGTCTCTTTTATGCAATCAAACATTTTAGCCTGATTGTAATCATAAAAAGCAAAATTTCCGTTATCAAAGCCTTGTTCATAAGCCCAGGTTTGATGAAAATACAGTTTCGCCTTCGGGCATATTTGCTTTACCGTTGAAATCACACTTGAAAGATACGGCTCATAGGTTTCATAAAGACCGCTAAAACCACTCATCTGCTGAATGGTAATCACGTCCCACTCGCAAAGCTTTAACGCTTCAGTAATGCTGATTTTTCTCTCGCCGAATTCGCCGTTAGGTTGAAAATCATAATATGCATTGTTTTCCTCAATATTCTTAAAGTGCATTTCCAAAGTGCACCCGCCGATATAAAGATTAACGGTTTCTAAATTTATTCCCTCAGCAACCGCTAATTTATGTAGCCATCTGTGTGAATCCTCGGAAAAGCTGTTTCCGATTGATAAAACTTTCATCTTCCTATCCCCATTTTTTATAAAATCTACTTTAAAAAATCAATTTTAAAAGCGTTTGTGTCGAATCGATATATTCTGTTGCAATTTCTTTGTTATTAAAATATTTCTCACCAATGGTTTCCCACAAAATATCCCACAACATCAATAAATCAATGTGCCATCCATATCAAAGATTGCCGCCTTAATATCCATATAAATCACCGACCTTTGGTGTATTATAGCATAAAAGTGGTGGTGGGTGCACGGGATAAGCAATATTTAAACCTTGCGGTTTCAGTGATATTATATTCGCAATAAACACTGCCCGAAGGGTGATATACCTATGCGTGCATAATAAAACTGCGAGACTTCCACAAAAGAAGTCCCGCAATGCTTCTTCTTTCAATAATCACCTGGGTGAAGGTCTAAAGTGGTATCGGTCGAAAGATATGAAAGTCCGCTTGATTCTTCCTTGGGCGGAAAACCCATATACATTCTGTAATATTCGTCCTTTTTGTCCTTGTAATACTGAGTTTGCTCCATACGTGAGCTTGAAGTGGTAGGCGTGTATTTTACCTCGTTTTTCTTTTTAATTTTATTAATTTCTTTGTATAACTGTGTGGCAGAGGTTCTTTGCTCTAACAAGCGCTGCATTTTTTCTGCCTTTTTTTCGAATCTTGCAATGCGTTTTTCTTTAAAAATTAAGAAATAAAGACAGGTAAAAGGAAAGAAAATTACATAAAGCAACATATAAACAAGGTCCACCAAAGCGCAAAAAATCACAGCAATAAGCAAAAATGGAGAGACCAGACCATAGGCAATAAATATAGTCGATATCAAGGCCTCGTTAAGATTGCTAAATGCACGTTTCTTAAATGGGAAAGAGAAAACTGACAGAGCGTTTTTAAAAACCGAACGTGATTTTTCAGCTTCTATTTTTTTAACAAGACTTGCCCTTTTACCTTGAAGCGAAATATATTCCTTTCGCTGTTTTTCAAGCTTTTTAAGACGTTTGCTATCGGATTTATTCATAAAAACACCTTTACAAAATTTTTTACGCTTTAATTATAGCATAAGGGCGGCGAAAGAACAATAATCATTCATTGAAAATCTGTTCCCTTGCAGTACCATCTAAATTGTATCTGCAAATCTTATTTGCATTATAGCAATAAATTTTATTGTTGTTTATTTCAAAATATGAAACCTTATCATCAATAAGCTTTTTATCACTGCCATCAAAATCAAACGAATAAAGCGATGCGCCCGATAAAATATAAAGCTTATTATTAAAATAATTAAGCTGCGACAAATTAGCGAAGCCCGTTTCAAATTCGTCATTTTTTTTGCCGTCTAGATTCATTATACAAATTTTATTTTCATCACGCACAACTATTTTATCATTCACAATAATAAATTCACTTGATGAAATATCAAATAACACCTTGTCGTTTTTGCCTTCTAAATCAGTCACATGCAGGGTGTAAAAATAAAGTATTATTGGAGTATTATCATTATTATAACTAGTTTCAGTATAACCTTCTGTATAATAAATTTTATCGTTATAAATTATGTAATTACCTGTATTTTTGGTTTTAGTTATTGATTTAGCGTCGCTTCCGTCAAGATTTGAAACATAAACTTGTCCTTGTGAGAAGAATATAAGCTTATTATTATAAATTTTAAAAGCCGAACCGTTATGAGGCACTTTACTGAATTTATTGGTTTTCACATTATACTGCAAATATCGCATTTCATAATCGGTTATGTTATCCACATTACTTTCGGGGTTAACCTTTAAAAATATGCTGTCATTTGCCGAATTGAGCTCTTGTCCGAAAAAGTTTGTAACCTTTTTCGGTGTTCCGCCGGTTTTAGCCACACAATAAGTACCATCTTCACAGCGAAAATAAATATTATCACCCATAAAGGTCATAAATTTAGTGCCGTAATAATAAAAATCATTAAATTCCGTTTTGGTTGTAACAACCGGTTTTTCCGGTTCTCCCTTTTCAGGCGGCATGGTTTCGCTTTCGTTTTCTGAACTTGTCGGTTCAGAATTTGTTATATTTTCACCGTCCGAATCAGTATCCGACGGTGTGCTTATGCTAGGTTTTTTGTCAGGCGTTTGTGGTTTTTCAGAATTTGTTTTCGCATCGCAGGCCGTTAATAATAAAACAAAAAGTGCGGTTAAAAAAACAGGCTAATAATTTTTTCATAGTTTTCAAACTCCTTCCAATTTTGTATATAAAAATTATAGCACAAATTTATATACAATTCAATTAATTTACAAAAGTGAAATAACATTAACCGATATTGGTTAATGTTATTATATGCGAATTTGGTCAATATGTCAATAAAGCGAATGATAAATTATCGTAAACAATGAACGAAAAAAGAATTTTACAGCATATGCTTATTTAAAAATATAATGTTAGTCCCGTACAAATCGCCCGCTTAAAGCGAAACGAAAGTGTTAGCACGCATACCATTGAAATGTTTTGCAATTTTTTAAAAATTTCTTCCGATTTTCTTTTAGGCATACCTACAGAATATAGAAAAAAGCCGTGAATTTCACGGCTTTTTCTATATCATTACTTTTTACAATTCTTCGCTTTTTCTATTTATCGCAATCCTAATTACAAACAAGCTGATTATATCGGCACAAAAAAAGAACTGACAAACCATAGCAATTATCAAAAGCGGTTTAGAACAAAGCCCGCTTTCCTTTAACGCTTTCGCAATTGAATATACACTTATAATTCCGCTCATCCAAAGAGTCACCAAATCAATAACTATTAAAAACAGAATAAATGGAAATGTCATAAAAAACATTAATCCCATCAAAACGCCTAATATGAATATTAACACATAGGTTGGTATATGTATCGCCTTTATTAAAAGAGCGTTTTTTAACAATTCTTTTGCAGATGTTCTTCTTGTGGAAAAAATATAAATAAAATTACATACCAAAGAAAGCGCCAAGGTAACCAACGCAAGAATACCAAATATTTTAATTGTTGTATCAGAAAAATTTTGCGCAATAAAGCCATATCCTAAACACAGGCATACTGTATACGGAAATATAGCTGTTGGTATTAACAAAAGTTTTTTCATATCATCACCGCTTTAAATGCATTATATCATAAAAGCGGCAGTAAATCAATGCGAAGCATTGTTTTTATAATCCGTGGCAAAGCCACACATTTTCTTTTATCTCTTCTCTCTTATCTTTTATCTGGAAAAGTCACACTTTTTAGAGAAGAGTGAAAAGAGAACAGAGAAAAGTGAAGAGAACAAAAAGAAAAAGCCACACAATGTGTGACTTTTCTTTTTAGATAATAAACATACTCTCACCTTCAGATATATCATGCACCTTACCGTTTACTTTAAGGGTGTACGACTTGTTGGTTACAACTCGACACTCGTTATCGTCTGCCACAATTTCGGTAATTACTTCACCAAACCGAAGATTTTTAATTCCGATTTTGCCTTTCACATCAGGTTTTGCCCATTCAATAACATTTTTAAAAGCATCAACGGTATGGAAACCCAAAACATACTCGATATATATTGAAATCGGTCCTAAAGCCGACCAACCACAAAAATCAGGACGAACTAACCCTTTATTTTCCGAATTTGTGGCAGGCTTATACTCATTTGGTGAATAACATTCCCAAATTGTATGCGGTGTGAAATCAGTATAGGTTTTATACATATGGTGAAGCAATTTTTTTGATGTTTCGTGCGCAATACTTTGAAAACCGTAATTTTTAAGTCCCACAAGAGTAGCATAAGCCGTCGGAAGCCAAACTGACCCCCGCCAATATTTGCCGTTTTCAGAAAAATCACCGTCACTTCTAGATAATGAAACAAACGGCACTTTCCCACCGAAAGTATCATCATTAAGAAGTTGCTTTGCAACTTCTTCGGCACGGTCTTTCGGTGCTGCAAATGATGTCAGAGCCCAAAATGATGCTATTGTTTTAACCTTATAAAAATTACTTGTTTTACAATCGATGTCATAATAAAAAGAATCCTTTTCGTCCCAATACAAATCATTAATGGTTTTTGCCTTTTGAGAAAGTTTTTCCTTCCAAATTTCATAATTTCTACTATCACCCAAAATCAAAAACATTTCGGCGATAATTTTAGCAGAAAGCGCCTGCTGACAAATTGCATCAACCCACAACAAATCAGGGTTATTGGGTCGTTGTACATCGGTGCTGTTCCCTATTCTTCCACGTGGAGTGTTATCCATACCGCTGCAACCACCCTCCCATTTATAACCGTTTTCAACAGCGATTAAGCGGGTGGGAGTTAATACACCATCGGGTGTATAGGAATTTTTTAAATTTTCAAACCATTCATAATGCTTTTGCAAAAATTTACGATTATATAACAGGTCTTTAAGGTATTCTTTATCACCTTTTATCAATGCGTTTTGATATTCTGCCCAACTGAAAAGCGGCGGATTATCGGCAATATGCACTTTAATCTCGTAAGGCTCTCCCGCTTTTGCACCCGTCCACATCGGCTCATTTTCATCGGGAATGATTGTAGGTAATCGCTTATCTCCATACAAAACTTCATAAAAATTTTGAAGCGACTCTACTCCCGGAAAAACATTCTGTGCATATTTGCAATAAAGCGCCATAAAACAGGTGTCCCATATCCAAAATTGCGTATTGCAAAATGCCTCATCCATACACGGATTTTGCGGCATACCTTCAATAAATTTAATGTGTTTGAAAGCGATTTCCCATGTTTTTTCGTATAATTCATTATATTCGGGGTGCTCATCAAAAACAGGAATTGGTATATAATCTCGCCAATTTTCAGCACCAAAATTATTTTTCATCATTAGTCACCGACCTTTTGTATATTTTAGCATAAAAACAGTAACGGGGCAAGATTAAATGAAGTACTCGCCTTCGTCATATTTCACTCGCCGCAGGCGAATTTCATTGAAAAAGAAAAGACAAGTCTTTCGACTTGTCTTTTTTGGGTAGTTTGAACTTAATGACACGAATGAAATGTGCCTGAAAACTTGGATTTTTATCCGATAACAATCAGATTTCTAATGTATTAGCATATTCTTGTAATATGCGATTTATCTGCTCTTCATTTTCATAAAAAACATCATCACACTGGTCTAAAATTTCTTCCGCTTCTTCATCTTCTTTTTCTTCTAATATCAAATCTGCCTTATATGCTTTTTGAAGATTCTCTCTTAAAAGCGGTGTAAGAATTTCTTCCAAAGCAGACATTTCTTTTTTCAAATCACTTACATTATCAACGTTGCAAAAATACTGACTATGCCCACCGTTATTAATTTCACTTTGATAGGTCATTAGTTCAGTATAAGGTGATTTTGTTTTTTCTTCTGTCCACAATTCCCACATCTTATTCCATTTAAGTTCTTCTTCTGTTAATTCAACTTTCTTTTTCTTAAATATATCAAATAAACCCATAAAATCAACTCCTCGGGTTTAGTATAGCATAAAAGCGGTGATAAATCAATGCGAAGCATTGTATATCCCTTCGAGGAATGACGGGCTTCGTCCTTATTGCATCAATTCCGCAGGAATTGCATATCATCAAAACGAAGTTTTGTATATCATCATTGCGAAAGTATTTTTGATACACGCTAAAGCGTGATGATATACGCCTACGGCGATGATATACACGACTACGTCGTGATGATATACCATTGCTTTCGCAATGGATAAAAAAATTCCAAGTCCGAAGACTTGGAATTTTTTGGGACCGACACTCAAAATGAAACCGGTTATAAAGCCTGATTTTCTTTATTTATTCAAGCATTTTTTAAGCCTCAAAACTGCTTTTTTCGCTTTCAAAGAAAAGATAATATAACCGACAAAAGAGCAAAGCAATTCAAAACACAGCATTATAGCTATTGGCTCAAAGAAATTTAGCGTGTTTGATATAATACCACTTACCACCAAAAATAACATAGCACATAATGTTAATGCTAAAAGCATTATAAACCCAACTTTATCATTTCTATTTAATTTGATATTCAATTGAATATTGGTGCCGGTGTTAGTTTCAATAATTTTCCCTTCCAAACAAGGATTAAGTACATTATTAGAAAACGGTTGACATTTTATCAAGCTAAAGTGATTGTCATCCACCTTGCCGTAAAAAGATCGTCCGTAATTACCTGGATCGGTTAAATCACTTAATCTCATAATTAACTCATTTTTTGAAAAAGGAGTATCAAAAGCGAAACTTTTTTTCATTTTTTTCACCGCCTTGGGTGTATTATAGCATATAAGCGGTGAAAGGGCAAGGTTAAATGATATATCGCTGTGCGATATGATATACGGCAAGCCGTATGATATATTTGCCCTGCAAATATGATATAATATCCGTTCCTTCATATGCGAAGCATATATCATCCACCGCAGGTGGATATCATATCGAAGATATATCACCCGTTCCGACAAGGAACGGATATCATTGAAAAAAGTCCTGTTCTTTCGAACAGGACTTTTTTCTGGCGCCCCAAACAGGACTTGAACCTGTGACACCGCGGTTAACAGCCGCGTGCTCTACCGACTGAGCTATTAGGGCAAAAATGTTGGCATCTACCTATTTTCCCGGGCAGCTTCCCGCCAAGTATCTTCGGCGCAAGCGAGCTTAACTTCCGTGTTCGGTATGGGAACGGGTGGACCCTCGCCGCAATCAA
>JAFQCU010000024.1 GCA_017416285.1 Clostridia bacterium
CATCAATCCTAAATGGTGTTCTCGCATATCTAGTATAACAGATATTTTGAATTCTGCCGAGTGTTTTCTGAAAATTTGTCCTTTCTTTGCCATAAAAAATATGCACCTCCAAAAGTGTCTAACTTTTGGGGTGCATATCACTTTCGAGTGGGTTTTTGTTTTACATTTTTTCGATTGTTTCCATTACGTATTCACCGAACTGTGCACAGGTTGCACTTTGCTCGCTATCATCAACAACAATTTTCTTTTCGGTTTCGGTACAAATTGTAAGGGCTTTTGATAACTTGTCCGCCTTGTCGATAAAACCAATATGACGGAGCATCATTTCGGTTGCCTTAAACATACTGGTGGGGTTTGCGTAATCTCCCCTGCCCGCTTCAATAAGGCGTGGTGCGGTGCCGTGAATCGGCTCAAACATAGCGTATTTGTCACCAATATTTGCGCTACCTGCAGTACCAACACCGCCTTGAATCTGTGCCGCTTCATCTGTAATAATATCGCCATAAAGGTTAGGCATTACAAACACTTGGAACTTGTTACGTATATTCTCATTAACAAGGTTTGCTGTCATAATATCGATATACCACTCTTCAGCGGTAATTTCGGGATACTCACTTGCAATTTCGTGTGCAATTTGCGAAAACTTGCCGTCGGTCTTTTTCATAATATTTGCCTTTGTTACAATGGCAACGTTAGTTTTACCGTTCTTGCGTGCAAATTCAAAAGCGGCACGGCAAATGCGACGTGTCCCTGCATTGGTTGTTACCTTAAAATCAAACGCCAAGGTGTCGGGAATTTCAATCCCCTTACTGCCAAGCACGTATTCACCCTCGGTATTTTCACGGTAGAAGGTCCAATCAATGCCTTGTTCGGGAACAGATACGGGGCGAACGTTTGCGTATAAATCAAGCTCACGTCTCATTGCAACGTTTGCACTTTCAAGTGTACCGCCCTTTAACGTGGTGGTCGGCGCCTTTAAAATCACGTTGCAAGCCTTAATTTCAGCCAAAACATCATCGGGAATGGCTTTATTTTTGGCAATGCGGTTTTCAATGGTAAGACCTTCAATAATGCGAAGCTCAACCTTACCCGCATTTATTTCATCCTTTAAAATATAGTTTAAAATACGTTCGCTTTCTTTGGAAATTATCGGACCTATACCATCACCCGAGCAAATGCCTATAACAATTTTATCAAGTGCCTGATAATCGGTAACCTCATTATTCTTTTCCATTTCTTGCTGGCGGGCAATTTGCTGTGTTAAAAGGGTTTTAAATTGCTCAACAGCGCTATCTATATACTGCTGCATTTTATTCACCAACCTTTGTATACTCTAAAAGACTGCCTGCCTTTAAAATTGCCTTTTGTCTTTCAGTGAAGCTGCAAAGAAGCACAAATTCTTCGCCGGTAGTTTCGTTTTTAAGGATAATTTCACCCTTATCCATACCGCTGAAAACGTTAGTTAATGTAAGCTTATCGCCTTGATTTAATTTATCGTAATCGTCAGCGTTTTTAAAGGTTAAGGGCATTATACCCGAATTTATAAGGTTGGCAATGTGAATACGTGCAAAGCTTTTTGTTATTACAGCACGAACACCCAAATACATAGGCACTAAAGCTGCATGCTCACGAGATGAGCCCTGACCATAGTTGCTACCGCCGACAATAATTGATTTGCCAAGCGCCTTTGCTCTTTCAGGGAAGGTGCTGTCGCAAACACCAAAGCAGAAGTTAGAAAGATGAGGTATGTTTGAACGATAGGGCAAAATCTTTGCACCCGCAGGCATAATATGGTCGGTTGTGATATTATCGCCAACCTTAAGCACCAGCTCTGCCGAAAGGGTATCTTCCTGAGGAATTGCTTCTGGGAAGGGTTTTATGTTCGGTCCACGCAAAACCTCCAAATCAGCGGCTTCTGCCTCACTTGCGGGGGCAATAACAGCGCTGTCATCAATCTTGAAGCTTTCGGGCATTTTGATTTCGGGCATATCACCGAGCAAACGTGGGTCGGTTATGTAACCGGTAAGCGCCGCTGCAACCGCAGTTTCGGGCGAAACAAGGTAAACGCTTGCATCTGCAGTACCGCTTCTGCCAATAAAGTTACGGTTAAAGGTACGAAGTGATACACCGGCAGAATTGGGCGAAAAGCCCATACCGATACAAGGACCGCACGCACACTCAAGCACACGGGCACCGCTTGCTAAAATATCTGACAAAGCACCGCAGTCAGCAAGCATTGTAAGCACCTGCTTCGAGCCGGGTGAAATTGAAAGGCTAACGCTTGGGTCAATGGTTTTACCCTTTAAAAGGGCTGCAACCTTTAACATATCTAAAAGCGATGAGTTAGTACAAGAACCAATACAAACCTGATCAACCTTAGTGCCTTTGAGTGATTCAACAGTTACAATATTGTCGGGGCTATGAGGACAAGCAATAAGAGGATTTAATTCATTTAAATCAATATCAATAACCCTGTCATAAACAGCATCGGGGTCACTTGAAAGCGGAATATAATCCTCTCCTCTGCCCTCGGCCTCTAAAAATGCCTTTGTAACTTCGTCTGACGGGAAAATTGAAGTTGTAGCGCCAAGCTCTGTACCCATATTAGTAATGGTAGCACGTTCGGGAACAGACAAATATTTTATACCCTCGCCGCCCCATTCGATAATAGCGCCAACGCCACCTTTAACCGATAAAATGCGAAGAATTTCAAGACTGATATCCTTTGCGGTAACAAACGGGTTTAATTTACCGATAAGGTTTACCTTGTACATTTTAGGCATAGTTATATAGTAAGCGCCGCCGCCCATTGCAACCGCAACGTCAAGACCGCCCGCACCCATTGCAAGCATACCTATACCGCCGCCTGTGGGGGTATGACTATCGGAACCGATAAGTGTTTTGCCCGGCTTGCCAAAGCGTTCCAAATGAACCTGATGACAAATGCCGTTACCGGGACGTGAAAAATAAATGCCATGCTTTTTACAAACAGACTGAATATAACGATGGTCATCGGCATTTTCAAAGCCTGATTGCAAGGTATTATGGTCAATATAAGCTACGCTTCGTTCAGTTTTAACCCTTTTAAGCCCCATAGTTTCAAATTCAAGATAAGCCATTGTGCCGGTTGCATCTTGGGTTAAGGTTTGGTCGATTTTTAAAGCAACCTCTGTCCCAACTGTCATATCGCCGCTTATCATATGGGATTTAATAATTTTTTGTGCTATTGTTAAACCCATCACTATCAGTCCTTTCCTATTATGTGGTTGTAAGCATTTCTTACGTGCTGTGCTGTAAAGCGCTCTGCCGCATCGGCATCACGATTAATAATTGCGTTAAGAATTTCACGGTGTTCAGCCACAGATTCGTTGGCACGCAAGTGGCTTTGAAGCGATACCTTGCGGTACTTCTGCACCTTTTTATGCAATGGTAAAAGTGTGTTATAAAACACGTGACTACCGCTGATTTTATAAAGAATTTCGTGAAAGCGGTTATCCATTAAACGAATTTGGTCACTATTTTGCTTGGAAAGATAAAATTCCTGAAGCTCTAATGCCGATTTTAATTCGTTAATTTCATCCTCGCTTGCAATTTCAGTCGCCATTCTTGCAGCTTTGGCTTCGAGCGATTCTCGAATATTGTAAATATCACGCAAATCCTCCTCGGTAATACCAAGCACGAGTGAGCCCTTGCCGGTTTCAACAATCAAATGCTCTTGCTGTAATCTGCGAAGCGCCTCACGAATAGGTGTACGGCTAACGCCTAAAATCTCACAAAGATGATTTTCGGTCAAAATATCACCACGCTGATATTTACCGCTTAAAATATCGGTTTCAAGGTGTTCAAACACCTGATCCGCCAAAGAAACAGTCTTATGTTCCATTAAAAATACAACTCCTAAAGTATTTTAAATTTACCTTTCGAAAGCTCTTCAATTTTGCTTTCAAGCTCGTAATTAGAAAGTGCGGTTTGACGACCGTCTTCATATTCGGCGTCAACCCATTCCTTAAGGCTTATAATAAGCGGATCTTTTTTATCCAACGCATCGTCACCGCTTAAATGATAATTTGTATTTATCCAATAAGCAATGCCCGCAAGACCGCTTGTTTTGTTTATTGTGACGGTTGCCGGTCGATTTAATATCTTTTCGGTATCGAAAATATTATAAATTTCCTGATCCTTTAAAAGACCGTCGGCGTGAATACCCGCACGTGTAACGTTAAAGTTTCGACCCGCAAATGGTGTCATTGGTGGAATATCATAACCCATTTCATTTTTGAAATATTCGGCAATTTCGGTAATTGCGGTTGTGTTCATACCGTCTAACGAGCCACGAAGCGAGGCATATTCCATAATCATTGCTTCAAGGGGGATATTACCTGTTCTTTCCCCAATACCCAAAAGTGAGCAGTTAACCGCACAAGCGCCGTAAAGCCAAGCGGTTGAAGCATTTGTAACAGCCTTATAAAAGTCGTTGTGGCCATGCCATTCGAGCATTTCTGAAGGTACGTCGGTATAATGCTGTAAACCGTAAATAATACCCGGCACACTTCGAGGTAACGCAACCTCGGGATAAGGTACGCCGTAACCCATAGTATCACAAGCACGAATTTTTACAGGTATGCCTGCATCCTGTGACATTTTCATAAGCTCGTTTACAAAAGGTACGACAAAGCCATAAAAATCGGCACGGGTAATATCTTCAAGGTGGCATCTTGGCATAACGCCCGCCTCAAAAGCTTCGGCAACAGCCCCAAGATACATCTCAAGAACTTCTTTTCTTGACTTTTTAAGCTTTTTAAAAATGTGATAGTCGCTACACGAAACCAAAATACCCGTTTCACGAATACCCAAATCCTTTACAAGCTTAAAGTCCTCTTTACTGGCACGAATCCAAGTGGTAATTTCGGGGAATTTAAGTCCCAATTCCTGACATTTTTCTAAAGCTTCCCTGTCCTTTTTGCTGTAAACGAAAAATTCAGTCTGGCGGATAATACCGTAAGGACCGCCAAGCTTTGACATAAGCTTGTATAAATCCACAATTTGCTTAACAGTATATGGCTCAACCGATTGCTGACCGTCACGCAAAGATGTGTCGGTTATCCAGATTTCCTCAGGCATACCCATAGGCACACGGCGGTGGTTAAAGGCAACCTTTGGTACCGAATCGTAAGAATAAATATCACGATACAAATTCGGGTCTGCAACATCCTGAAGCTCGTATTTGTATATTTTTTGTTCAAGTAAATTTGTCTTGTTAGAAAGTTCTAGCAAATTTCTCACTCCTTGTTTTTCTGTATACAATTATACGTAAAAACAATTTCATTGTCAATATATTCTAAAAGAATATTTATTATGTAAATACAAAAAACCGCCAAAATTGGCGGTTTTTAAGTTACTATATTAAAATCAACACATTAAATTATAAATTCGTAGGGACAGGCGTCCTCGACTGTCCATAAAATTATTTCATAAAATCCAATAAAGTTTTATCAATAATCAATTCTCTTTCTATATAATAAGATATACCCGAAAGAGTTGCTATTCCCTTTGAGCAGAATATTTTGGGCTGATGTTCGATTTTGGTTCCAGTTTCACTAATAAAACAGTCATTAAAAGCATCGTAGAAACCATAATCTAAATTCTTTTCTTCCTCTGTTAACGGAATATTATCAATAGTGAAAAAACTACCATTACTCCAATATTGTTTTGTAACGATAATTGGTTTGACAAGCAAGTCAGCATAATTCGGATTGTATTTTTCCATATTGATGGTATTGGTTTTGCATTTAAAAATTACAACCATATTTTGTTCATTAACCCAAGTATCATAAGGATTGCTAATATTTGCACGGAGAACTTTACCATAAAAATAAATATCATCCCTTGGGCTAACTAAAAACACATCGCCTTCTTGAGGCTGAATTCGTTTTCTTTTAATAACTTTAAGCTTGTATTCATTAGGGTCTGCATCATAAAGCCAATCTAATTGTTTTTTAATCGATTCGCTTTGTGCATTGTAGCGTTCTTTCCAAGCTCGCGTAAGGATATTATCATTTAAGTTTTTTAAATTCATTTTACAATCCAAAATCCCTTCGAAAAACATTCGTTTCGGACAGTCGGGGACTGTATAGTATGGTAGGATAGTTTACAGAATGTACGGGAGGATTGTTTACAGTTTTATGATAAAATAAAGGCAGATAAAATGCTAATAAAGGAAGTGTTTTGAATGCCATGGGAGACTAAAACTGTGGAAAAATTGAGG
>JAFQCU010000025.1 GCA_017416285.1 Clostridia bacterium
AACGTCTGTGTGAGTGAGAAACCTTAATACCGAAAGCAATTTCTTTATTGCAGATATCACATTTAGCCATGGTCTGCACCTCCTTCTTAAATAGCCGATAACTGTTACCGACCGCATAGCAAATAATATATTAACACAAAGTGACAAAAAAATCAAGTATTTTTTTCGTTAATTTAATGTTCATTTTTTTGAGGACGTGACATAAGAGATTTTACAACCTCATTTACGGGCTTGCCTCCATATAAAAGCGCATAGCATTCATTTATAATCGGAAGCTCAACACCCTGTTTTTTTGCAATTTCATACGCCATTTCAGTTGCATAATAGCCCTCAACCGTGCCAACCTCTTTAAGTGCTGTCTGAATATCAACACCGCTGCCCACCTTATAACCAAAACGATTATTACGGCTGTGGCGTGACGTACAGGTAACAACCAAGTCGCCAATACCGGTAAGACCAGAAAATGTATGCTCCTGTGCGCCCATGCTAACACCCAAGCGTGCCATTTCAGCAACGCCACGTGTTATAAGTGCCGCCTTTGTGTTATCGCCAAAGCCAAGACCATCACAACAGCCCGCTGCAATAGCAATAACGTTTTTAAGTGCACCGCCAAGCTCAACACCAACCAAATCGGTAGCGGTGTAAACCCTTAAGCAGCTGCCCGACATTATATCCTGTACTGCTTGTGCTGCTTCGATTGATTTTGAAGCCGCTACAATCGAGGTTGGAATATTACGTGCAACCTCTTCGGCGTGCGAAGGGCCGGAAAGAGCCACAATAGCTGCGCCAGGTAATTCCTCTTGTATTACGTCGGTCAAGAACTTAAGACTTCCCTTTTCAAAGCCTTTAGCCACATTAACAATAATACCAATATTCTTAAAATCAGAAAGCTGCTTTGAAACACTTCTGACCGCAACTGAGGGGGTGGCAATAATTGTAAGGTCATCGCCCTCAACCCCCGATAAATCAGTAGTAATTTTTATACCCGACGGCAAAACTACGCCACGAAGCAATTTTTCATTGCCACGTTTTTCTAAAAGTAAATCCGCCTCGTCCTGAAACGGTGTCCATAAAGTAACGTCATGGCGATTATTATAAGCGGTTATAGCCAATGCCATACCCCAGCCACCACTGCCGAGAACCGTAATTTTAGCCATTTTTCTTACCTCCAAATTTAATTTTGGATTCTGTACCGTTTAATAGGCGTTTTATATTTTCCTTATGCTTTCCAACAACCATTACACCCATTGTAAGCGAAAGGATTATTTGCGGTAAAATACCCGCCGCATCGTTATAAAAAATAATAGAAAATACGACAACGGTAATTGCGGCCACTACCGAGCTGAGTGATACGTATCTTGTAATGATTACGCAAAGCGCAAAAACAGTAAGACCTATAATAATGGCAATAGGACAACAAACCGCAAAAATACCTACGCTTGTTGCAACGCCCTTGCCGCCCTTAAATCCAAAGAAGAAAGGTAAAATATGACCCAACATACAAGCCGCACCGCAAAGGTACGCACCATAAATGGCATAAGACCATTCACTACCGGTTTGGGTATGAATATAATCAAATATTGCTTTTCCCATATAAGCGGCGGCAAAGCCCTTTAAGGCATCGCAAACAAAGGTAAGTAAGCCGGGCAAAAAGCCCGCATTACGCATAACGTTTGTTGCGCCTGCATTACCGCTGCCAAGCTCACGAACATCTTTTTTAAGAAAGCTTTTAGCAAAAATAACAGCAAAGCTGATGCTTCCGATAAGATATGCAGCGATAACAGTAACCAAAGCGGTAATTACCATTTATTTGTCACCTCTTTCACGAATTACAAACCTGACGGGTGTACCTTCTAAGCCGAAGGTAGAGCGTATCTGGTTTTCAAGATAACGCTGATATGAGAAATGGAACAACTCCGCATTGTTGCAAAAGCAAACAAATGTTGGCGGTTTTGTTGAAGCCTGAGTCATATAATAAATTTTAAGACGCTTACCCTTATCAGAGGGGGGCTGAACACGTGCAGTGGAATCTGCCAATATGTCATTAAGCTTACCGGTAGATATGCGCATAGTGTTCTGTTCGTTGACATATTTAATAAGGTCAAAAAGTCGATCAACCCTTTGTCCCGTTTTTGCCGAAATGAAAATAATAGGCGCATAAGGCATAAACGAAAAATCCTTCATAAGCTGTTTGCGGAAGGAATCCATCGTTTTACCGTCCTTTTCAACGGCATCCCACTTATTAACGGCAATTATGCAAGCTTTTCCCTGCTCCAAAGCAAGACCTGCCACCTTAGAATCCTGTTCGGTAAAGCCATCACAGCCATCAATCATAATAACGCAAACGTCGGCACGCTCAATCGCCATTTTGGCACGAAGCACGCTGTATTTTTCAATCTTGTCCTCAACCTTGCTTTTACGGCGAAGACCTGCAGTATCAATAAAATTATATTTTACGTTGTCACGGTCAATTCTAAGGTCAATAGCGTCACGTGTAGTGCCCGCAATATTAGAAACAATAGACCTTTCTTCGCCCGCAATCTGATTAATCAAAGATGATTTTCCCGCATTGGGCTTGCCTATAACTGCAACGTTTATAATATCGTCATCGTCATCATCAAATTCTTCCGGTGCGATATGTGAAATTACAGCATCCAAAAGGTCACCCGTGCCGTGACCGTGCACTGAAGAAACCGCAATAGGGTCACCAAGACCCAAATTATAAAATTCATAAAATTCCATCGGTGTTTCGCCGATATTGTCACACTTATTAACACATAAAACAACCGGCTTACCGCTTTTTTGAAGCATTGCGGCAACGTCCATATCAGCAGCGGTAACGCCCGCCTTCAAATCGGTAACAAAAACAATTACCGAAGCGGTTTCAATCGCCAAATTTGCCTGTGCACGCATGCTTGCAAGAATAATATCGTCTGTTTTTGGCTCAATACCGCCGGTATCAACAAACATCATCTTTCTGCCAAGCCACTCACCGTCACCGTAAATGCGGTCACGGGTAACACCCGGAGTATCATCTACTATTGAAAGGCGCTTGCCTATAATTTTATTAAATAGTGTAGATTTTCCCACGTTAGGACGGCCCACAACCGCAACTATAGGTTTTGCCATACTGCACCTCCCAAAATACACTCAACCATATCATAACCGTCAACCGCACAGGCTGTAACCTTAACACCCAAGCTTTCTGAAAGCTCGTCAACGGTTATACTGTCTAAAAACATATCCTTTTCTGACCTTAGCATTACGTCGGGTATTATAAGCTCGTCCCCAAGCTCGACACCCTCCAACTGTTTAATAATATCGGTTGCGGTAACAAGCCCCGCCACTGTAATTAACGGTCCGAAAAAGTCATTTTTAATTTTATATACTCTACATTTAAGATTATCCCATTTTTTACACATTTTGTCAACAATTTGTGTAATCAACGGATATGCCGCCTCGCCTGTTACCAATGTAACGTTACGCTCGGCTTCTAATTTATAATCACAATCGTTTATTGCATCGTCAATTTCTTTTTCTAAAAGTGACCACATACCAACACCGTTATCAAGCTGCAAAAAGTCACCGTAATAATCAGCATTGGGCATTTCACGTTCAGAAATAAGATAAAATTCATCCGAAGCGTAAACCCTGCGGCTGCCGTATTTTTCAAGGCATTTATCACCAAATCGGTTTATAATATCAATCGTTTCGGCTGCTGTTTGCTTGTTGAACGGTTCTAATTTTGCTAGCGAATCACGGAATTTTGTCAAACCAACGGGTACAGCCGCAATACATTCGGCATTTTCAAGATTTGTCAAATCCTCAAGGGTGCGCTCAAGCTCTTTACCATCATTATAACCGGGGCACAACACCATCTGACAATTAATTTTAATACCCGCATCATTAAAACGGTTTATAATTGATAAAACATTGCCGGCATTTTTATTGGTCATCATTTTAACACGCAAATCGGGATTTGTTGTATGCACCGATATATTAATCGGACTTATGTGCATTTTTATAATGCGTTCAATTTCGTGCTCGGTAATGTTGGTAAGAGTAATGTAATTGCCAAACAAAAAAGAAAGGCGTGAATCGTCATCCTTAAAATAAAGACTGTCACGCATACCACGGGGCAGCTGATCGATAAAACAAAAAATGCACTTATTTAGGCAGGAATGCTTGTTGTCCATTAAATAGGTAGCAAAATTAAGGCCAAGCTCATCATACTCGCCCTTTTTAATACGCACGGTTTTAAGCTTTCCTTTTTCATTAATAAATTTAACGTTAAGCTTTTGACTGTTCTGATAAAAGCGATAATCCAATACGTCCATAATATCATTATCGTTTATAGACAGCAATGTATCCCCGCTTTTAAGCCCTGCTTTGTCGGCAAAACTGCGTTTTTCGACCGATTCAATTATGACTGACATTACATTCCCTCCTTTACTATGACCTTCACAAAAAAACAGAGAGAGAATTTTAACTTCCCCCTCTGTCAATTTGAATTATTCGCCAACCTTTACAACTTCACGGCCGTCATACTGACCGCAAGCAGCGCAAAGTCTGTGAGGACGCTTGTAAGCGCCGCAAGTGCACTTTACTAAAGTGGGAGCGGTTAACTTCCAAACATTATTTCTTCTTTTATCTCTTCTTGCTTTTGAATGCTTTCTCTTTGGTACTGCCATTTTCAGCACCTCCTTAAATTGATTAAAAAGTTTTAATTATTTAATAATTCAGCTAGCTTTGCAAGACGTGGGTCAATTTCCCTTGTGTCGCAATCGCAAGCGCCTTCATTAAGGTTTTTACCGCATTTGTAACAAATGCCCTTGCAATCCTCACTGCAAAGATGCTTAAGCGGCAAATTAACAATTACCTCTGTATAGAGAAAATCATCAACATCCAGCTTCATATCGGGTACTAAAAGGATTGTGTCGCTGTCTTCCCCCTCAATAGAAGTGGCGAGTGACTTTGAAACCTCAACCGAATATGTTTTAGACGTGTCCTTACCGCAACGGTCGCAAAGCGCATCAAACTGAAACTTAATTTCAGCCTGAAACCTTATAAGGCTTGATGTGTTGGAAATGCTGCCGGTCAAGGTAACGGGTTTTTTGAGTGGAAAAACACCGCCGTGTTCAACCTGACTTAAGTCCAACGAATACTCAATAGGTAAAGAAGAATTTTCATTGACAAAAATGTGTTTTAAATCAATAACCATACTTCCACCTCTATCGTCGCAAAGACTATTATATATATTTATTATGATTTTGTCAAGGTTTTATTTGTAAAAAAATTGCCAAAAAATAGACAAAACGCACCTTGAATTTAAGTAAATAAAACCCAAGGTGCGTTAATTGGCTTTTTGGCTTTTAATTAGTTGCAAACCTCTGCAAGGTCAAAGATCTTCTTGGGAAGCTCTTCCTTGTCAGCAGAAACGGTGAAAATGAATTCAACGTCATCAATTTTAGCAATTCTTTCAAAGAAATCTGCTAATTTATCGAAGTCTCTGCCGCCGATACGAAGAGTAGCATCACCAAAGATATGAGTGATATCATGGTTGCCTGCCTTAATGCCGGCGATCATGCCATAATATTCATCATAACCATTAATACCATAGGTATCAGTGTCAATAAGTCTTGCCTTATATTTTATGGAATAGATAAGAGCATCACTTTTTTCAATGCATACAACGTTGCCAAGACTGGTATCAGCAGCGGTGTTTACCATTTCTGCCAACAACTTAGTTTTGCCCGAACCTTTTTTTCCGATAATGATTTTAATCATTTGTAACAACTCCTTTTTTATATAACACTGCAAAAAGCAGTAATATCTGAATTATTTTGAAAGACGAGCCTCAAGCTCTGCCTTTTGTGCTTCATAACCGGGTTTACCGAGAAGCGCAAACATGTTCTTTTTATAACTTTCAACACCGGGTTGGTCAAATGGATTAACACCCAACATATAACCCGAAATTGCACAAGCCTTTTCAAAGAAATAAATAAGCTCGCCGAGGTTTTCTTCATCCGGTCTTGCCACCTTGATTTCAAGGTTTGGAACGCTACCATCTGTGTGGGCTAAAACAGTGCCTTCAAAAGCTTTTTTGTTTACGAAAGACATTGTCTTACCTGCAAGGAAGTTAAGACCGTCGCCATTGTCCTCTTCCTTTTCAATAACAACGTCTGCTGTTGCTTCATCAAAGGTCACAACCGTTTCAAACATAAGTCGTGCGCCATCCTGTACGTACTGACCCATTGAGTGAAGGTCGGTCGAGAATGTAACAGATGCCGGGAAAAGACCTTTATTATCCTTACCTTCGCTTTCACCAAAAAGTTGTTTGAACCATTCGGCCATCATTGTAAAGCGGGGCTCGTAGCTAACTAAAAGCTCAACCGATTTACCCTTACGGTAAAATGCGTTGCGAAGCGCAGCGTAAAGATAGCAATCGTTTTCGTAAAGATTTTCATTAGAATAAAGCTTCATAGCTTTGGCAGCGCCTGCCATCAAAGCATCGATATCAGCACCAGCGGCAGCGATGGGCAAAAGGCCTACTGCGGTTAAAACCGAGAAACGGCCGCCAACATCATCCGGAACAACGAAGCATTCATAACCCTTTTCATCAGCCAACTGCTTAAGGGTGCCACGTGCCTTGTCAGTTGTGCAGTAAATACGCTTTGCGGCTTCTTCTTCGCCATAGCGTTCTTCCAAAAGCTTTCTGAAAACACGGAAAGCAATTGCCGGCTCGGTAGTTGTACCTGATTTTGAAATAATATTTACCGAAACACGCTTGCCTTCACAAATTTTCAATATATCATTAAGATAAGAACCACTTATATTGTTGCCGGCAAAATAAATTTCGGGGGCATCACCACGAAGCTCGTTATAATACGGGCCCTTCAAAAATTCTATTGCAGCACGTGCGCCGAGATAAGAACCACCGATACCGATAACGATTAAAATATCAGTATCCTTTTTAATTTTTTCAGCAGCAAGCTTTATACGTGCAAATTCTTCTTTATCGTAATCCTCAGGAAGGGTTACCCAACCGAGAAAATCGCTACCTAAGCCGCTTTTTTCGTGCACCAACTTATGGGCAACAGAGATATGTGCTTCAAGACCCTTAAGGTCATTTTCACGCAAAAATTCTTCTGCGAAAGATTTGTTAAATTTAATGGACATTGCTTTTTCACCTGGATATAATATTCTTTTTTATTATTTTACTATATCCGCAACATATTTTCAAGTCTAAATAGTTAATTATTTACAAAAAAATCACAAAATCAGCAGTGCGGATACAAGCCATTTGAATATAATCCACAAATTTAGCCGTTCGACCGATGCATTTGCAATAATTTTTATACTCCCGACCGATTTATCCCCAACGTAAATTTCCGCATTTCCGACAATGTCGCCCTTATCTACAGGGGCGATAATATCCTTTTTAAAGGTCAGCTTTTGACTAATAGCCTTCGACTCGCTTTTGGGCAACAGCAATTTAAGCTTTCCATCCGCCTCAATTCCAACCTTTTTATACACACCCTTTTTAACGGGTATATCTTTTTTGTTTTCCAAATCGGCTTCAATTTCAAAAAAGCTATAATTTGCAAAGCCATAATCTAAAAGCTTTTTAGCTCCGTTAAAACGGTCGTTACTTGTATCCCCCGCCATTACCACCGCAACAAGCTCCATACCGTCACGTTCAGCAGTGGCAGAAAGACAATACCCCGCCGTGCCGGTTGTACCGGTTTTAAGACCGGTTGTTCCTTTATAAAACCGTACCAGCTTATTTGTATTCACAAGCTCGCTTTCACCGTTGCGAAGAGAATCCATCCACACAGTAGAATAATCCTTTATAAGCTCGTGCTTAATAAGCTCCGATGACATAATCGCCACGTCGTAAGCGGTGGTTAAATGGCCGTCAGCATCGAGTCCCGTACAGTTAATAAAGGTGGTATTTGTCATTCCAAGCTCCTTCGCACGGGAATTCATAAGCGCCACGAACCCCTCTTCACTACCCGAAATCAGTTCGCCCAAAGCAACACAAGCATCATTTGCCGACGCAATAACCGTAGCCTTTAAAAGCTCGTGCACCGTCATTGTTTCATTAGGTTCAAGCCAAATTTGTGAACCACCCATACTGCATGCGTGTTCACTTGCAGTAACCACGGTTTCAAGGGTAATATCACCCCTGTCAAGTGCTTCCATAACAAGCAATAACGACATTATTTTTGTAATAGATGCGGGAGCCAATTTTTCATCTGCATTACTTTCGTAAAGCACTGCCCCTGTATGCGGTTCCATTAAAATGACCGACTTTGCTTTGATTTCAAGTGTTTGACCGATTGCCGCATTATTAACCGACGTTTCAAGAGGTACATTTATATCCGACAAATCACATTCACTCGAAACGGTAGCCGCCGAAACACATACACAAAGTAATGAAATCACAAGCAATAATGACAGAAAAATCTTTGAAAATTTAATCAAAAAAGCACACCCTTTTATATGTTCTATAAAAGGATATGCCTTAAATAATAAATCTATTCTATTCCGCAAACGATAGTTCCACCGCCGACAACGATATCACCATCATAAAATACTGCCGCCTGACCGGGGCTTGGCGCACGCTGAGGCTGTGAAAACTCCACCAAAACACCGTTTTTATACGGTTTTATGGTTGCAGGCTGTTCGGTATGGCGGTAACGAAGCTTGCATAAAACTTCCATTTCACCATTCAATTTATCAAACGGTATGAAATTTAAGTTTTCAACATACACCTTTTTGTAAAAAAGATGCTCCTCATCACCTATTATAACCTCGTTTGTGTCGGGATTTTTATCAATAACAAAAGCAGGCTTTCCAAGCGCAATTCCAAGCCCTTTTCTTTGACCAATTGTATACCTTATAACACCCTTGTGTTGCCCCAAAATCTTACCGTTAACATCAAGATAATTGCCTGTTTGTGAAACAAAGTTTGCGGTTTTTTCAATAAACACCGCATAATCACCGTCGGGTACAAAGCAAATATCCTGACTGTCCTTTTTATTGGCGTTAACAAGCTTTAAATTCTCCGCAGTTTGACGCACCTCATCCTTTGAGTGACCCGAAAGCGGAAAAACAGTGCGTGATAATTGCTCCTGTGTAAGACAATAAAGCACGTAGCTTTGGTCTTTCGACCTGTCATCCCCTCGGCAAAGTAAAAATCTACCGTCTTTTTCGATAATTTTCGCATAATGTCCTGTTGCAATTTTTTGACAGCCAAGCTTATCGGCAAGCTTTAGCATTTCACCAAATTTAATTTCACGATTGCAAACAATACACGGGTTAGGTGTTCTGCCGTTCATATATTCGTTAATAAAATTGTCAATAACAAAACCTTTAAATTCCTTTTGCAAATCCGACACGGTATGCTCAATACCCAAGCTCTCACAAACCAATCTTGCATCATTTTGTGACTGAGTAGTATCACCAAAAAGGTCAAGAGTTATACCCAAAACCTCATACCCGTCTTTTTGTAAAAGTGCGGCACAAACAGATGAGTCAACTCCCCCACTCATACCAACTAAAACTTTTTGTCTCAAAAAATTCACCACTTAGTTAAAAAGGGCCGAATTAAACGGCCCATTTTTTAAAATATTAAAAAGATGTTGTATCAGCAACAAGATACATATATTCATCAAAAGGCTTATTCATATTAAGCGCTTCATAAATATCGTAATTAACAATCTTGCCGAGTTTATAAGCAACAACGCGGTTACCAATGCCTTCTTTAAGAAGATTTACAGCTTCAAAGCCCATTTGTGAAGCAATTACGCGGTCGCGAACTGTAGGCGCACCGCCACGCTGTACGTGACCTAATATAGTACCGCGAGTTTCAATGCCTGTAACAGCTTCAATCTTCTTAGCCATTTCATCAACACCGCCAACGCCTTCGGCAACCATAACAATAAAGTGTTTTTTACCCAGTTTGCGTGTGTGTTCAATCTTTTCGATTACTTCCTCTATGGTTGTATCGCGTTCAGGAACTAAAATTGCAACAGCACCAACCGAAAGACCTGTACGAAGTGCAATATGACCTGCACGGCGACCCATAACTTCAACCACACTGCAGCGTGCGTGTGAATCACAGGTATCACGCAAACGGTCGACCATTTGAATAACAGTATTCATTGCGGTATCAAAACCAATTGTATATTCAGTAGAAGAAATATCATTATCAATTGTTGCGGGGATACCCACACAAGGAATGCCACGAAGTGATAAATCGCGAGCACCACGAAAAGAACCGTCACCACCGATTACAACAATACCTTCAATACCATGCTTTTTGCAGGTAGCCATTGCTTCGGCAAGACCCTCTTCAGTCTTAAAACGACTGCTACGTGCGCTGTAAAGCATTGTACCGCCAAGTTGGATAATATCAGACACATCACGTGCACCAAGGTCAATAATATCGCCCTCCATAAGACCGTTATAACCACGACGGATACCCTTTACGGTCATACCGTTGGCAATCGCAGTGCGCACTACGGCACGTACTGCCGCATTCATACCCGGAGCGTCGCCGCCACTGGTAAGTACACCGATAGTTTTCATTAAAAATCATCTCCAAAAATTCAGTAATTTTAGTATATACCAAAAATTAACTTTTTTCAACAAAAATTTTACTCTACGAATTTTACGTTATCACTCATTAAAATTCCACACAATTCACGGGTTAATTCATCGCATTTTTTAATATAAAGATTTTTTGGCGCCTGAAGTCGCTTACCCGTATCCTTGCATACAATATAAACAGGTGTGTCACCCTTGTATTTTGCTAAAATTTCCCGCACCTTCAAAAATTCAGGACTGTTTTGGCTTTCAACCCTTAAATAAAGACCTTTATTAGCCTTGGGCTTTGCTTGGCTTGGCGTCATACCTTTGAAGTTTTCGGGTATAAGCTCAAGCTTTTCGAGCACAAGCTCAATATCTCTATCCTCCCTTTCGGAAACTCTACCCGTCAAAATAACAGGTTTAGAATCACTAAGAAGCGGCTTATAAACCCCATAAGCATTTGCGAAAACAGTAATGTTAACCGATGCTGAAACGTCCTCGATAATTGCGGTACACAAAAGGTTGTTATTTTTAAGCTGTCGCACCTTAACAGCGCTTATTATACCCGCTACCGTAACCCTCTTACCATCGGGATATTTTCCCATAGTAATATCAGATATCCGCTCAAATTTAGCGTTTTTAAGATATTCAGCATAATCATCCATTGGGTGACCTGTAAGGTAAAGTCCCGTTGCTTCCTTTTCAAATGTCAACAACATTTCACGTGACATTTCGGGAACTTTTATCGGCTCAAAAACGTTTGGTGAGCCCATTTCTTCGAACAAATTAAGCTGTCCCTGACCGGAAAAACGGCGTTCATTTTCAACTGCCGATAATACCGCATCAATATTATAAAGCATTTCACGGCGGTTGCCACAAACAGTGTCAAGTGCACCGCTTTTTATAAGACCTTCAAGCGCTTTTCGGTTAAACTCACGTGAATAATTGCGAAGGCAAAAATCATAAAACGATTCATACTTGCCGTTTTGCTCACGCTCATTTATAAGGCGTTCAATAAGACCAAGCCCTAAATTTTTAATAGCCAAAAGCCCAAAGCGGATATTTTTACCTTCAGGTGTAAAGTGCTGAAGACTGTGGTTTACAGACGGCGGCAAAATTTTAATGCCTGTTTTATTACATTCTGCAGTATACTGCGAAATTTTAAGCGGGCTGTCCATCATACTTGTCATCAAAGCCGAAAAATATTCCGACGGATAATGGCATTTAAGATAGGCCGTTCTATAAGCCACAAAGGAATACGCACAGGCGTGGGCTTTGTTAAAGGCATAAGAAGAAAAGCTTGACATTTGGTCAAATATTTTATTTGCCGCAGCCTCACTTATACCAAAAGCTAAAGCGCCCTCGCTTATAATTTTTCCGTTTTGGTCTTTTTCGCCATAAAGGAAAAATTCCTTTTCTTTTTTCATCACATCGTGCTTCTTTTTAGCCATTGCACGACGCACAATATCCGCACGGCCAAGCGAATAACCGCCCAGCTTTCGGAACACCTGCATTACCTGTTCCTGATAAACAATACACCCGTAGGTAACACCTAAAATAGACTCAAGCGCAGGTATATCATATTTTATCTTATCGGGGTTATGGCGGTTTTCGATATAACGTGGTATTGAATCCATCGGACCAGGTCGATAAAGTGATAAAACCGCAGTTAAATCCTCAATACTTTCGGGATTCAGCTGACGTAAAACGTTTTTCATACCGTCTGATTCAAATTGAAATACGCCAAGGGTTTTACCCTTAGCCATCATATTATATGTCGCCTTATCGTCAAGGGGTATTTTTTCAATGTCAAAATCGGGCACGTACTTGCGGATATATTTTTGGGTATCATCAATAATTGTTAAATTTCGAAGCCCTAAAAAATCCATTTTTAAAAGGCCTAATTCCTCAAGTGAAGTCATTGTAAACTGTGTAACAGTAGCTTCATCGTTGACTGCAAGCGGTACGTATTCGGCAACAGGCTTGTCCGAAATAACAACACCTGCCGCATGTGTTGAAGCGTGTCGGGGCATACCCTCAAGCTTCATTGCCATATCAATAAGCTCTTTAACTGCAGTGTCGTTTTCGTAAAGGTCACGAAGCTCTCTACCACCCTCAAGCGCACGGGAAATATTCATACCCGGCGACTGTGGAATAAGCTTTGCAACCTTATCACAAAGAGCATACGGCACGTCCATTGCCCTGCCGACATCTCTAACCGCCGCACGAGCGGCAAGCGTACCAAAGGTTACAATTTGGGAAACGTGGTCCTCGCCATATTTTTGAATTACGTAATCAATAACCTTTTGGCGGTTAACATAGCAAAAATCAATGTCAAAATCGGGCATTGAAACACGTTCGGGGTTTAAAAAGCGTTCAAAGTAAAGGTCGTATTTAATGGGGTCAATACCCGTAATACCAACGCAATACGCTGCCAAAGAAGCCGCACCCGAGCCACGCCCGGGTCCAACCGGAATATTATGGGTTTTAGCATAATTAACAAAATCAGCTACAATTAAAAAGTAGTCAACGTAACCCATTTTATTAATAATTAAAAGCTCGTAATTCAAGCGGTCAATATATTCCTGTGTGGGGTTTTCACCATAAATTTCATAAAGCCCCGCAAAGCATTTTTCTTTAAAATACTCAAAATGGTCCCGTTCCCCTATATCAAAGCGTGGTAACTTAATTTTGCCAAACTCAAAGGTAACGTTACATTTTTCAGCAATCTTTTCTGTATTTTCAAGCGCTTCGGGCGTGTTGCCGAAAAGCGCCGCCATTTGCTCGTATGATTTTAAATAAAACTCGTTGGTTTTAAACTCTAAAATATTATCATCGGTTATTTTGGTTGCAGTTTGAATACAAACCAGCACCTTGTGCATTTTATAATCGGTATCATTAATATAATGCACGTCATTGGTTGCAACAAGGGGTATGTCGCACTCTTTTGAAATGCGAATAATTTGCGGGTTTACTATTCTTTGTTCCTGAATACCATGGTCCTGAATTTCAAGGTAGAAATCTTCCCCAAAAACCGACTTATACCAAAGTGCCGTTTGCTTTGCCTTTTCATAATCCCCATCCATTAAAGCACGGGGAATTTCACCCGCTAAGCAAGCAGATAGACACACTAATCCCTTTGAATACTTCTTAATAAGCTCACGATCAACACGTGGCTTTGAATAAAAGCCCTCGGTAAAGCCTGCAGACACTAGTTTAATAAGATTTTGATAACCCTCGTTGTCCTTACACAAAAGCACCAAATGGGTATAACCGTCAAGACCCTTTTGCTTATCAAAACGGCTACGGGTAGCAACGTAAACCTCGCATCCAATAATTGGCTTTACACCCTTGCTGACAGCATATTTGTAAAAATCTATCACGCCGTACATAACGCCGTGGTCGGTGATGGCAATACTCTTTTGACCCATTTCTGCCGCACGGTCAATAAGCTGCTTTATACGGGCGCAGCCGTCAAGTAAGCTATATTCTGTATGCACGTGCAAATGTGTAAAGTCCATAATTGCCATCTCCTTTTTATTTAATGCCTTCCCCTTGAGGGGAAGGTGCCGAATATAATGAGGCGGATGGGGTGAAATAACTTTCGACCAATCACCAACGCCTATTATTAAACAACTTTAACTTCAGTAAACGAAAAGCCCAACAATCCGGCTTTTTGTATAGCTTTTTTAAAATCAGCTGACACAAAAGTTGACTTAGACATAATATCTTCTTTAACCTTAAAAATGTGATTGCCGCTAATAATATCGTTTTTTAATGCGTATTTAATTACAGACCGATTTTTCATTAACTCAAAACATAAAGAATTTGTATAATCAATAGCATCTAAAACTGTTATAACATTTGCTACAAAATATTCTTCTGCACACATTTGCTTATGCACCGTTTCAATTTTTATCGGCAAATATTGAATGGCACCATTTTCCAAATCCGCAACCGTATTAACAAATCTTTTTGAAACCACACACCAACCAAGCGGATTTGACAACCAATCAGCCACCATATTCTCATTAGTATCATTACAAACAAAAGTAATGTTTGAATCCCACTGTGCGACATATTCGCCCGTACAAACAGTATAATCAGGCATACTATTATTAAATATTTCTTGGCAACCAATATGCCTTTTATCCTGTGCATCATTACCATTATAAATCATTTTGTAATATTTCATTTTACAATACTCCCGAAATACATTGATATCTACACCTCATCAGTAACTACGTGACACCTTTCCCTCAAGGGGAAGGCATTGTTCATAAATCTCAATAATTTTATTAAGCCTATGATTAAGCCCCGAAACCGTAATAGGTGTTTTAGATATTCTGCAAAGCTCTTTAAGTGTTGCGTCAGGATTATTTTTACGAAGAAGTGCCGCATCTAAAAGCTCCTGCGGAAGCGATAACAGCCTGTCCGCCTGTTCTAAATATTCAATAGCCGTGCGTTGCTTTAGTGATGCTTCAACCGTTTTTGAAATATTGGCATTATCACAATTTCTTTGACGGTTAATCTTATTGGTAACACTTTTCATTATTTTTGCATCCATAATTTGCAATGTGCGGTTAGTATCACCCATAAGGGTTAAAAGGTCCTCAATCATACTGCTGTCTTTGGTGTAAAGTATGGTTGCCGTTCCCCTTTGGGTTTTCTTCATAAAAATATCATATTGCTGTAAAAGCTCATCCAAATCATTCGCAAGCGCTTCGTTTTTAACCGAAAATTCAGCACGGTATTCTTTTTCGGGGTCGCTTATATTACCGCAAGCTAAAAAAGCCCCACGAATAAAGGAAAGCGGACAACAATCACGCAAAAACAAACTGCGGTCAATCACAGTTTCGCTTATACCAAAATCAATTAAAGCCAAAATTTTAAGTCGGTCAGAGGGTGACTCAACCTCGGCTTTGTATGTAGGTCTTTTACTGCCACCACAGGTGATTTTAACCTCTGCGCCATAATTATACTTAATTAAATCAGCATAAGCCTTGGCAACGTTTTCGTTGCCTGTTTGCAGTGCTATTCTTTTTATAGAAAAAGACCTTCCAAAAAGCATAAACCCATATATATATGACGGCTTACAGCAAGCGGACGGTCTTATGTTTATAAGTTCGTTTTTAACATCAGCGCAAAAAGACATTGTTTATATCCTCTTCCAAATAACAAGCTTGGCATCCTTGCCGCCTTCGCCGTATTCAAACACCACAAGCTGTTTTTTATCGGTAACAAGACCAAAACAGCGGTCGCTGTTTTCTTTCGGCAATTCGGCAATGTAATACATTTTGTTATCATCCAAAATTTTCGCCGTTTGACCGTTGGGTAATTCACACTCAATGTTGACAAAATCGCCCTTATGACCGTAAAGCTTTGAAAGCTTGGGCATACCGGCAATATTAAGTTCGTTAAACTTGTTAATTAAATTTTGCATTATTCTTTACCTACAAATATAATCTCAGGCTCCAAATCTACCCCGTTGTTTTCTTTTACGATTTTTTGAATTTTTGCCATCAGCCCTTTAACGTCCTTAGCGGTGGCATTGTCATAATTTATAACAAAGCCTGCGTGCTTTTCACTAACCATTGCCCCGCCGACAGAAACGCCTTTAAGGTTATTTTGTTCAATTAATGCACCGGCAAAATATCCCTCTGGTCGCTTAAAGGTACTACCCGCACTTGGGAATTCGAGCGGTTGCTTTGACTTGCGTCTGTCCATATAATCGTCCATAGCAGCCTTAATTTTATCACTTTCACCCTTGTTTAGCTTAAAGGTTGCAGACAAAATAATACCGCCGTTTTGCTTAAAAATACTTGTGCGGTAGCCAAGCGCCATATCTTTAGCTTCAACGGCTACAAGCTCGCCATCACTAGTTATATATTCAGCCCTTATAACCCTGTCAGAAAACTGGCCGCCGTAAGCGCCGGCGTTCATATAAAGTCCGCCACCGACACTACCGGGTATACCATAAGCAAACTCAATTCCCGAAAGACAGTTTTGCAAAGCAAAAACACAAAGATTTGCCACGCTCACACCCGCACCTGCAGTTATTTCGTCACCATTTACATCAATGTCGTTTATCCCTGCCATTGAAATAACAATACCTTTAATACCGCCGTCTAACACTAATATATTAGAGCCCTTGCCAAGCACAAAAATGGGAATACCAAGCTCTTTAGCCTTGACAACAACTGCTTTTAACTGCTGCAAATTTTCGGGCATAACGAAATAATCACATTCACCGCCAATTTTAAAGCTTGTGTGATTTTTCATCGGTTCGTTTTGCTTTAAATTAATGTTTTGCTCTTTACAAAATGTTAAAAAAGGCATTAAAATAACTCCTTTAAAATGCTTCTACAGCGGTATCGCTCGGGTCCTCATCGGTCATGCCAAGCTTTTTAAGTAAATCCTCAGCCGCATTATAGCCAAGCTTCTTCTGGCGATGGTTCATTGCGGCAACCTCGATAATAACCGCAAGGTTACGGCCGGGCTTAACCGGAATTGTAAGTGAAGGAATTTTAAGACCCAATATTTCAGTGGTTTGCTGTTCAAGACCAATACGGTCGTACTGCTTTTGAATATCCCACTGTTCTATGTTGATAATAAGGTCAATCTTTTCGGTTAATTTAACCGCACCCGCACCAAATATACGGCTGGCATTAATAATGCCTATGCCTCGAAGCTCAATAAAATGACGGATGTTATCGGGCGCAGTACCAACAAGCGACTTATCGGAAACACGGCGAATTTCAACCGCATCGTCAGCGATAAGACGATGACCACGTTTTACAAGCTCAATAGCGGTTTCACTTTTACCTACACCGCTATCGCCCATAAGTAAAATACCCTCACCGTAAACTTCAACCAAAACGCCGTGTTGGGTTATACGGGGCGCAAGGTTAAGATTCAAAAACGCAATAAGTGCTGCCGAAAATGCAGAGGTTGACTCAGCAGTCTGCAAAAGCGGAATGCCACATTCCTTTGCAATTTCAATATATTTTTCACCGAATTCCAAATCACGGCAAACCACAACTGCCGATGGCTTGCGTGAGAAAAACTCACGTATGCGCTGATCAGCCTTTTCGGGAGTAAAATGTTTAATAAAGCTTTCTTCCGCTTTGCCGATAATCTGAATACGACGTTCGTCAAAAAATTCATAATAACCCGCCATTTGAAGACCGGGGCGGTTAATCTCGTTCGATGATATCATAATCTCGCTTAAAGGTAACGGTGCATTAAGTACCTTAAGTGAAAATTCGTTGACAATTTTTTCAAGTGAAACTGTGTATTTTGAAGTCATAACCTATCACCTCGTATATTTATTCATAATACATTATAATATATCTTTAACAAAAAGGCAAAACATTTTGTAAAAAATTAACTTTTTTCTTGCTTATAATAGCTTTTGGCAGTATAATTAGTTGGATAATTTTCTTAAAAGGATGAAAAAATTATGAAACTTGGTATGGTAGGTTTGCCCAACGTCGGCAAATCAACACTTTTTAATGCTATCACAAACGCAGGGGCGCAGTCAGCTAACTACCCATTCTGCACTATTGAGCCTAACGTTGGTATGGTAAGCGTACCCGACGAACGTCTTGAAAAATTAGCTGAAATTTATCAGCCAAACAAATTTACCCCCGCCGTTATCGAATTTGTGGATATTGCGGGTCTTGTTAAGGGCGCTTCAAAGGGAGAGGGTCTTGGCAATAAATTCCTTTCAAACATACGTGAGGTTGATGCCATTGTTCACGTTGTTCGTTGTTTTGAAAGCGATGATATTATTCATGTTGAAGGGTCTGTAAACCCCGCACGTGATATTGAAACCATTAATTTGGAGCTTGTTTTTTCCGATATAGAAATGGTTACACGCCGTTTAGACAAAGCTACAAAGGCTTTAAAGGGCGACAAAAAAATGCAGGGCGAGGTTGACTTTTTAAAGCGTCTTTTAGCGCATCTTGAAGACGGTCAGCCCGCAAGAAGTATTGAAATCAACGATGAAACCGAACAAGAAATCATCAACACCACCGCACTATTATCTGCAAAGCCTGTTATTTATGCCTGCAATATGAGTGAGGATGATTTCATAAACGGAATTGACAGTAATAAAAATTATCAAACTGTGCAAACTATTGCTGAAAGCGAAAAGGCAGAAATTTTGCCAATTTGCGCCGCTTTAGAAGCCGAAATTTCCGGTCTTTCTGATGAAGAAAAGGTAATGTTTTTGGAAGAACTTGGACTCGAGCGCAGCGGTCTTGACCGTATGATTCAAAAATGTTATGCCCTCTTGGGTCTTATTTCCTACCTGACAGCCGGTAAGGACGAGGTTCGTGCTTGGACAATAACCGTTGGCACAAAAGCACCTCAAGCGGCAGGTAAAATTCATACCGACTTTGAACGTGGCTTTATTCGTGCCGAGGTTATTAACTTCACCGAATTTATGGAATGTAACGGTAACATGGTTACAGCCAAGGAAAAGGGCTTGGTTCGAAGCGAAGGCAAGGAATACGTTATGAAAGACGGCGACATTGTTCTTTTCCGCTTTAACGTTTAATTAGGAGAAACTTATGCTATTTTACTATGGTTTGGACTATTATTATTTAGTTCTGGTTTTGCCCGCAATTTTGCTTATGACAATTGCGCAAATTTCGGTTAAAACCACCTTTTCTAAATACTCGCAAAAGCTTTGTCACATAACCGGTGCTGAAGCTGCTCGCCGTGTGCTTAACGCCAACGGCGTAAGCGGTGTAAGAATTGAACGTGTTTCGGGTAATCTTACCGACCACTTCGACCCCAAAACAAACGTTATACGCCTGTCTGATGCAGTTTACGACAGTAATTCAGTAGCTGCCGCAGGTGTTGCCGCTCACGAAGCGGGTCACGCAGTGCAATACGCCTTAAACTATACACCAATAAAAATTCGTGGCGCAATTTACCCAATTTGCAATATCGGCTCACGCCTTGCAATTCCCCTTGTAATGTTTGGTTTTTTATTCAGCTTTTATTACCTTATTGATTTGGGCATTATATTCTTTGCTTTGGCGCTTTTATTCCAGCTTGTTACCCTACCGGTCGAATTCAATGCTTCCCGCAGGGCAATATCAGCCCTTTCGGGATTTGGCATTTTAGCAAATGAAGATGAGGTTAAGGGCGCTAAAAAGGTGCTTTTTGCAGCTGCAATGACATATGTAACCTCTTTTTTAGTTTCCTTGGCACAATTACTTCGACTACTTGCACTTGCAAACCGCAGAAGAAGATAATTTAAAGGCAGGTTTTACCTGCCTTTTTTGTATATTACAGCCACAATTTCACATAATATTTGTGGTGGTTTTATGGCTAAAATTATTATGTTTTTAATGGGTTCGTTCGGGTATGGCTTAATTGAAATTTTGTGGCGGGGTCGCACACATCTTTCAATGCTTTTAGCGGGTGGAATTTGCTTTTGCGGGTTTGGATATTTGGGCAAAAAATTAAAACATTTAAACCTGTTTTTAAAGGCGGTAATCGGCAGCGGCTTTGTTACCTTTATTGAGCTTATTTTTGGTGTGTTTTTCAACCTTGTTTTAAAACAAAACGTGTGGAATTATTCCTCACGTCCTTTCAATTTCAAAGGGCAAATTTGCCTTTTATATTCACTTTATTGGGCGGCTTTAAGCATTGTATTTATACCTTTGGCACAAAAGGTAAATAACCGATTGCAAAACAAGTAATATAATGCTATAATGTAATTGGTGATATTATGGACTTTTTACACAGAACCTGGGCTGAAATTGATACAAAAGCCCTTTTACATAATTTGAAAATTTTTAAAGAAAAATTAGGCAACAAAAAAATTATGGCGGTTGTTAAAGCCGACGCTTACGGTCATTCCGCAAAGGATTTGTGTCCTATTTTAGACCAAAACGGTGCAGATTGGTTTGCTGTTTCAAACATTAACGAAGCTATTACGTTAAGGGAAATTGGCATTAAAAAACCGATTTTAATTTTGGGCTATACCCCTGTTGAAATGGTGAGTGAGCTTAACGAACACAACCTTTCACAATGTGTTTATTCTATTGAATATGCCCAAAAGCTTTCTGCATTAGCGGTGTTTTACGGCATTAAGGTTAAAGCACATATTAAGCTTGATACCGGTATGTCACGCCTTGGCTTTAATTGTAAAAACGACGATTTGTGTGAGCTTGATGATGCCATAAAATCCGCTTCACTTCCTAATATCATCTGTGAGGGTGTTTTCACCCACTTTGCCGTATCCGACCGAACCGAAAGCGAGGAAGACGGCTTTACCGACAAACAGTACAGCCTTTTCATTAAAGCTTGCGACAAATTCAAAGCTGAAGGCTTTAGTGATGCTTTATTCCATTGCTGCAATTCGGCCGGTACACTTTTGGATAACGATAAATACCTCGATATGGTACGTGTCGGTATTTCACTTTATGGCCTTTCACCGTCAAGTAACTTAACTCTTAACGATGACCTTACACCAGTTATGGACGTTAAATCGGTGGTTTCGCTTGTAAAGGAAATCGGCATTGGTGATACCGTAAGCTACGGCCGCACCTTTAAATGTGAAAAACCAATGAAAATCGCAACAATAACAGCCGGCTATGCCGATGGTTATCCCCGCTTGCTTTCAAACCAAGGCTATGTTTATATAAACGGTCACCGTGCCGACATTATTGGCAGGGTTTGTATGGACCAAATGTGCGTTGACGTCACCGATATTCCTAACGTTAAAATGGGCGACGAGGTTTTGCTTTTTGGTAAGGCTTTAAAGGTTGATGCCTTGGCCGACCTTTGCAATACCATTAATTACGAAATTATTTGCGGCATATCTCCCCGTGTTCCCCGTGTTATTTTGAAATAATTAAGGGTGGTTTTATGAAAAAGTATATTCTTTCATTAGATGAAGGCACAACCAGTGCACGTGCCATTTTATTCGATAAAAACGGTAACGCCGTAAGCTCTGCCCAACACGAGTTTACACAAATTTATCCACAAAGCGGTTATGTTGAGCACAACCCGTTGGAGCTTTACTCAGCACAGTATTCTTCCCTTATTGAAGCGATAACAAAAATCGGTGCCGAGTCTGATGAAATTGCCGCTATTGGCATTACCAACCAACGTGAAACCGTGGTGGTTTGGGATAAAAATACCGGCGAGCCGGTTTATAACGCAATCGTGTGGCAATGCCGCCGCACCGCCCAAATTTGCGATGAGCTAAAGTCACAAGGACTAGAGGATTACATAGCCAAAACAACCGGTCTTAAAATTGATGCTTATTTTAGCGGCACAAAAATTAAATGGATTTTAGACAACGTAAAGGGCGCACGCCAAAAGGCTGAAAATGGTGATTTGCTTTTCGGCACGATTGATACTTGGCTTATTTGGAAGCTGTCCGGCGGAAAAATTCATGTAACCGACTATACAAACGCTTCCCGCACAATGTTTTTTGACATACATAAGCTTTGCTGGGATAAAAAGCTGTTAGAGATTTTAACCATACCTGAAAGCATGCTGCCCGAGGTTAAATCCTCAAGTGAAATTTATGGATATATCAATATTATGGGCGCAGATATACCCGTTTCGGGTATTGCCGGCGACCAACAAGCCGCCCTGTTCGGTCAGCGTTGCTTTGACGAGGGAAGTGTTAAAAATACTTACGGCACAGGCTGTTTCTTGCTTATGAACACAGGCAAAACCGCTTATAAAAGCAAAAACGGTCTTTTAACCACAGTCGCCGCAAGTATTGGTGATGACGTGCAATACGCACTTGAGGGCAGCGTATTTGTAGGCGGTGCAGTTATTCAATGGCTGCGTGATGAATTAAAGCTTATTGAAAATTCACCCGCAAGCGAAAAATATGCTCTTAAGGTAAAGGATACAAACGGGGTATATATTGTTCCCGCCTTTGCGGGTCTTGGCGCACCCTATTGGGATATGTACGCCCGTGGCACAATTTGCGGCTTAACCCGTGGCAGTAATAAGTGCCATATTATACGTGCTTGCCTTGAAGCTATTGCTTACCAGACAAACGACCTTTTGCTCGCTTTAAAAAACGATACCGCTTTGCCGATAAACAGTATCCGTGCAGACGGCGGTGCTTCACAAAACAAGTTTTTAATGCAATTTCAGTCTAATGTTTCTGACACCGAGGTTTGCTGTCCGCAAAGTGCCGAAGCCACAGCTTTAGGTGCCGCTTTTTTGGCAGGCTTGGCAGTCGGCTTTTGGAAGGATTTAAACGAAATTAAGGCAATCCCTACAACCGAAACGGTTTACAGCCCCGATATGGCAGATACCACTCGCCAAGCTCTTATAAAAGGCTGGCAAAAAGCGGTTAAAGCCGCAAAAACATTTAGCGAGGAATGATTTTATGAATTTTGAAATCAAAACTCTTGAGGTTAAAAGCACCGACAATATTCATACTCTTAAAGGCAAAATTTTTATTCCTCAAGGGGAAATTAAATACCTTTTCCATTTAGTACACGGTATGACCGAATATATCGACCGTTACGACCATTTCTTTTCATTTTTAGCCGAAAACGGCGTTTTAGCCTTTGGTTATGACCATTTAGGTCACGGCAAAACTGCAGAAAACGATGACGAGCTTGGCTTTATCGCCCACAAGGACGGCTGGAAATATTTGGTAAACGACGTTGCAGCCTTTACAAAAGCGGTTAAAAAAATGTACCCCGATGTTCCAACCATTTTAATGGGACACTCAATGGGCTCGTTTATTGCAAGGCTTGTAGCAGAAAGCTATAAACAAGAGTATGATAAGTTCATTTTTTGCGGCACAAGCGGACCAAATCCGGCTTCTAAGGCAGGACTTTTGCTTGTAAAAATCATTAAAGCTATTAAGGGCGAAAAACACAAATCCGACCTTATTCAAAATGTTGCTTTTGGCAGCTATAACAAAGGCTTTGATGGGGACACACCTTACGAATGGCTTACAACCGACCGTGATGTTATAAACAAATACGCCGCCGATAAATACTGTACCTTCCGTTTTACAGTGTCGGCAATGGGCGACCTTATGAATTTGCTTTCGAACTGCAACCGCACCGCTTGGTTTAAAGCGCTTGATAGCAATAAGCCGATTCTTTTGATTGCGGGCGATAAAGACCCCGTTGGTAATTACGGCAAGGGTGTTATGGCGGTTTATGAAAAGCTTATCAAAAACGGTAAAAATGCCAAAATTAAGCTTTATGAAAACTGCCGCCACGAAATACATAACGATACTTGTAAAGATGAAATGTTTAGTGATATTTTAAAGTTTATTAAATAAGAAAACTGCGTTAGAAATGTAAATTTTCTAACGCAGTTTTTTATTCTTAAGTTATAATCTAAATACAATAATTCCGCATTCCGAATTCCTAATTCCGAATTAGATAAATTCCAATTTATTTCTTTAGTTGATTTTCGATAATTAAAAGTCGGTTATATTTCGCCACACGGTCGCTTCTGCATGGGGCGCCCGTTTTAATTTGTCCCGCATTTACCGCTACCGCTAAATCAGCAATGGTGGTGTCCTCACTTTCGCCCGAACGGTGTGAAATCACCGCAGTATAACCATGCTTTTTAGCAAGCGATATAACGTCTAAGGTTTCGGTAAGTGTTCCGATTTGGTTAAGCTTAATCAAAATTGAATTACCACAGTTTTCTTTAATTCCCTTTGAAAGACGCTTATAATTTGTAACAAACAAATCATCACCCACAAGCTGAAGTCTGTGTGACAAACGATTTGTAAGCTTTTTCCAGCCCTCCCAATCTTCCTCGGCAACGCCATCCTCAATCGAAATTATAGGATACTTTTCACATAAAAGCTCATAATAAGCAATCAACTCATCAGCAGTCATTTTCTGCTGGCGTTTGGGCATTAAATACTCACCGTTTTTATACCACTCGCTTGAAGCAACGTCTAAGGCAATTTTAATATCATTTGTGGTATAGCCCGCCTCTTCAATAGCCTTTACAATAAGGGCGATTGCCTCTTCATCGCTTTGTAAATCGGGCGCAAAGCCACCCTCGTCACCGACACCTGTTGCCTTGCCGCTTTGCTTTAAAATTTTACCCAAGGTGTGATAAATTTCAACACACTGACGAAGGCCCTCTGCAAAGCTTTTGGCAGTATATGGAATAATCATAAATTCCTGAATATCAATGTTATTTGCCGCATGTGCGCCACCGTTTAAAATATTCATCATCGGTCTTGGCAAAACGGTAGAATTAATACCGCCAATGTAACGGTAAAGCGGCATTTTTTTAGAATTTGCAACCGCTTTTGCAACAGCTAACGACACAGCAAGGATAGCATTTGCGCCAAGACGTGATTTGTTTTCGGTTCCGTCAAGATTTATAAGCAATTCATCAATTTTGCGTTGATTTACCGTGTCACAAGCAGTTAAGGTGCGGGCAATTTCACCATTTATGCTGTCAACTGCCCCCTTAACGCCCTTTCCAAAATAACGATTTTTGTCACCGTCACGTTTTTCGTGTGCTTCAAACATACCAGTTGATGCACCCGACGGAGAAATAGCAAACCCGCTTGACATATCCGAAAGCACAACCTTTGCCGCAACAGTCGGATTCCCACGTGAGTCCAAAACCTCGTACCCATAAACGCCAATTATTCTGATTTTTTCCATAATTTTCACCTTTTCAAGTTTTTTAAATATTTTTCCCTAAATATTTAAAATTACTATTTAATTTTAAATGAATTTGTGTTATAATGCAAGATGAATTATTATATATAAAGGATTTTTTAAATGGATAATATAAGTAACCAACCCAAAGAACAGGGTTACAACATAATTTGCGGTAGAAATCCCGTATTGGAAGCGGTTCGTTCCGGCCGTGAAATCGACCGCTTGCTTGTGGCACATGGTGTTAGCGGCGGCAGTGTCACCGCCATTATAGCCAAATGCAAGCAAAAAGGCATTTTAATTAAAGAAGTAAGCCCCCAAAAGCTTGATTATTATTGTGGCGGCGCAAACCATCAGGGTGTTGCCGTTCTCTTTGCCGAGCAGGAATATTCAACCGTTGAAGAAATTTTGGCAAAAGCTGAGGAACTTTCGGAAAAGCCTTTCATCATTATTTGCGATGAAATTGAAGACCCGCACAATTTAGGTGCAATTATACGTACCGCAGAAGCTTGCCGTGTTCACGGTATTATAATCCCAAAAAGGCGCAGTGCTTCACTTAATGCCACAGTTGCAAAAAGCGCTTGCGGTGCACTTGAATATATGAAGGTTGCACGTGTTACAAATATTCCCAACACTATTGATGAGCTTAAGAAAAAAGGTGTTTGGGTGTTTGGCGCCGATATGGACGGTGATGATTACCGCCAGATTGATTTTGACTGCCCCACCGCTTTGGTTATTGGTAACGAAGGCAAGGGCATTGGCACACTCACTGCTAAAAAATGTGACCAGATTATAAGTCTTCCAATGAAAGGAAAAATCAATTCGCTTAATGCGTCGGTTGCTGCAGGAATTCTAATGTACGAAGTTTTAAGAAAAAGACCGTAAATTTCACACATCACAGGACGGAGAATTATAAATGAAATTCTTTTCAAAAAACAAGAACGATGATTCTTACTTAATTGAAGATGATGATATTATTGTTACTAAAGCCCCCGCTCCCGAAAACCCTAACGCTTTAACCGTGGACGAGGTTTTAGGCAACAATTTTCATAAGGATGCCAACGTTAGAAGCACCGGTGCTTTAGATTCGCTAAAAAAACGAATGCTTACTGCAAACGGAAAAATAGAAGAGCCTCAAAGCGAGGATAAAACTCTGCTCGAAAAATGCCGCCCCTTTATACTTGATGAAAAGGGTCAGGACACCACTAAGAATATTCCGCCTGCATATAAGCTTGAATCGGTTGCAGATATCCTACGCAAGGATAACGCCGGTGCTGTTGACAGCTTTAATCAAAAGTATGATTTTGAGGCGGATTATTTAGGCAAATACGTTGAAAAGAAGCTTGCTGAAGAAAAAGAAGCCCCAAAACCGACCCCAAAAACCGCAACATCTGACACTATCGCAATAACCACCGTAAAAAACGCACAAACAAACGTTGCTTTTACAATATCCGATATTGACCCGCTTGAGAAAACCACAGTAATCGAACCCGTAAAAGAAAATCAAGATGCCACAGTAACCTTTACACCTGTTGCCAGTGGTGATACTGCACCGGTTATTATGGTAAGCAGTAAAACCCAACAAATTGATTTGACGGGCGAAATGGCGATAATGGAGGATATTTCCTCAAATTCATCTACAAGCCGTGTTGAGCTTGAAAAAAGCGATTTTGATGATTACGTTCCCCAAAACGAAATCAAGTCTGATATCGATTCAAAGCGTTTCTTACGCATTTTTTCAATTAAAAAGCGCAATTACTTCCTTATGAGCGCCGCATCCGTATTCTTAACCTTTTTATTGCTTATAATGAAAATGCCCTTTATGACGGGTGCAGTATTAGCGCAAACCAAACCCACAATGATTATCTGTGCCGTCTTTTTGGCACTTATTACTGCAGTCAACGGTGATATGCTTTTATCGCTTCAAAATATGCTTAAAGGGCGCTGCAATGCCGATGTCACCGCCTCTATTTGTGCAATATCGGTTTTAATTTACAGTATTTACGGCATAATCAAAGGTCAAATAATTACTGATTTGTGTCTTTTATGCGCAGTTTCCTTAACCTTAAGAGCAATAGGTCAATTCCAAAAATATTCCTACCTGCTTTCAAATCTAAAACAAATCAGTAAAAAAACCTCTAAAAAAGCCGTGCGCCTTTTTAACGACCCTGCAATTACATTTGCAATGGCAAAAAACTCTATTGAAGGCGATGCGCTTATAGCTTCTGCCGTGCCGTGCAACCAAATTGATGATTACATTAAGTATTCTACTTACGGCACCTTTTTAAACGGCAAGCTTCCGATCATTACAACGGTTTCATTAGTTTTGTCATTATTAACCTTTTTTGCTACTGCAAAATATTTCGGCGGCTTTTATTATGGCTTTTACGCCGCAGCAGCCGTTCAGTGCTTTACTGCACTTCCCGCTCTGTTTTTAATAGATAACCTACCGTTATGGCAAGCCTCTGCAAAGCTTAACCGCCAAGGCTCGATGATATCGGGCAAGGCCGCTGCAGAACATCTTGAGCTTGCAAACGCAGTTGTCCTTAATTCGGACGACCTGTTCCCCGCTGGTACCGTTACCCTTCATAATATGAAGGTTTTATCAGAAAATAATATGAGTGACACGCTTCTTCGTGCCGCATCATTAACACGTGAGCTTTCAAGTCCCCTGTTCCCCGTTTTTAAGGAAATTATTGGCGATGAAAGCATACAAAATCTGCCGGTGGCAGACACCATAAAATACGAAGAACGAATGGGCATTTCAGGTTGGGTTGATAATCAGCTTTTATTTATCGGCAACCGCACCATTATGGAGGCCCATGGCATCACCGTGCCCGATATCGAGACTGACCGCAAAATTTTACGAAGCGGTTACTTCCCCGTTTACGTTGCAACAGAAGACACTGCCGTTGCACTGTTAATGGTGCAATATTCTGTTAGTCCAACCGTCGCAAAGGAACTGCACCATCTAACTAAAATCGGTGTTACACTTTTGATAAACAATACCGACCCCAATTTAAGCAGTGAAATGATTTGCGACTATCTTGGTCTTTATGACGATTCGGTTATGGTTATGACCGCCGCAGGCTGTAATATGCATAAAAGCATTGCCACTAGCGTTGAAAACTGTTCAGCGCCCGCCGCTTTCAGGGGTAAACAAATTTCTCTTGCAAGGCTTTTAAACTGTGCAAACCGAATACGTAAAAGCAATACGGTACTTACCGTTATGTATATTTTATCTGCCGTACTTGGAATAATAACCTTTGCTTATTCATCCTTTACAGCAACAAATACATTAATGAACGGCGGCGCAATTTTACTTTACGCTTTAATTTCCACCGTTTTGACAGTCGCTCTTTACATTACACAAAAACCATAGACGAGGTGCTATTTTATGTCAGATAATAAAAAGTTTTACATTACAACCGCCATTGCGTACACTTCACGCAAGCCGCATATCGGCAACGCTTACGATATTGTTTTAGCTGATATGATTGCCAGATACAAAAAGATGCAGGGCTTTGATGTGTTTTTAATGACCGGTTCTGATGAGCATGGTCAAAAAATTGAGGAATACGCAAATGCGGCCGGCATTTCACCCAAGGAATACGTTGATGGTATTTCTAATGAAATTAAGGCGGTTTGGCAGTCACTTAATACCGATTATGACAAATTTATCCGCACAACAGATGCCGACCACGAGCTTGCCGTTCAAAAGATTTTCACAAAGCTTTACGAACAGGGCGACATTTATAAAGGGCATTACGAGGGTAAATATTGTGTTCCCTGTGAATCCTTCTTTACCCCCTCACAGCTTGTTGATGGTAAATGCCCTGACTGTGGCCGTGAGGTAATTGATTCTAAAGAAGAGGCATATTTCTTGCGCCTTTCAAAGTATCAGGATAAGCTTTTGGAATACTATGAACAAAACCCCAACTTCATTATGCCCGAAAGCCGCAAAAACGAAATGATTAACAATTTCTTAAAGCCCGGTCTTTCTGATTTGTGCGTTTCACGTTCAACCTTTAAATGGGGTATTCCGGTTGAGTTCGACCCCAAACACGTAACATACGTTTGGATTGACGCCCTTTCAAACTATATCACAGGCATAGGCTATAATCCCGAAGGCAGTACCGAACAATTCGAAAAGCTCTGGCCTGCTGATTTGCACGTTATTGGCAAGGATATTGTGCGCTTCCACACAATTTATTGGCCCATTATCCTAATGGCGCTTGGTCTTCCCCTACCCAAACAGGTATTAGGTCACCCTTGGGTGCTTGTTGGCGAGGATAAAATGAGCAAATCAAAGGGTAATGTTATTTATGCTGATGAATTGGCAAAACGCTTTTCTACCGATGCAGTAAGATATTATCTTTTGTCCGAAATTCCTTTTGGACAGGATGGTACCATCACCTACGAAAGCTTTATTAATAAGTTTAACGCTGATTTGGCAAATACTCTCGGTAACCTTGTAAACCGTTCGGTTGCAATGACCAACAAGTATTTTGATGGCAAGGTAAGTTATAAGGAATTTGACAATGAATTCGATAACGACCTTATCGCCACCGCCAAGGAATCTATTGAAAAATATCACAGCCTTATGGATATTTACCGCAACGCCGATGCAGTCAATGCGGTTATGAACCTTGCAAAGCGTTGCAACAAGTATATTGATGAAACCACCCCTTGGTCACTTGCCAAGGATGAAGCCCAAAAAGACCGTTTAGAAGCTGTTTTATATAACCTTCTCGAGTGTATTCGCCTTCTCGGTATTATGCTTACCCCCGTTATGCCTGAAAGCTGTGACAGTATTAAAGCACAGCTTAACGAAAGCAGTGCCGACCTTTGCTTCGGTGCAGTTAAAGAATACGCTGTAGGCACCGCAACACCCTTGTTTGCAAGAATTGATGCCGAAAAGGTTTTGGCTGAAATCGCAGCTGAACAGGAAGCCGCTAAAAAAGCCGCAGAAGTTGCTGCCAACGTTGTAACTATGGCTGAAATCGGTATTGAAGATTTTGCTAAGGTAGAACTCAAGGCTGCCAAGGTTGTAGCCTGCGAGCCTGTGCCCAAAGCTAAAAAGCTTTTAAAGCTCACCCTTAATGATGGTGCAAGAAATCGCACAGTTGCATCAGGTATCGCAAAATTCTATAAACCTGAAGAACTTATTGGAAAAACCGTTATTTTGGTTTCCAATCTTAAAAAAGCTACCCTTTGCGGTATTGAATCAGAGGGTATGATATTAGCTGCCGACTGCGGCGAGGATAGCATTAAAGTTATTTTCCTTGATGATATCCCTGCGGGAAGCAAAATCAGGTGAGTGACTTGGATAACTTAATTTTTGACACCCACGCCCATTATGAGGACCCCGTTTTTGAGGAAAATTTTGACAGCCTTATAAATGAAATGAAAAGTGCCGGCGTTTCGGGTATTATAACCTGTGGATGCGATAAGGAAAGCAGCCTTAAAGCATTGGCACTTGCCGAAAAATATGACATTATATATGCAGCTGTCGGTATTCATCCCGGCAGTGTCGACAGCGACACCACAATTGAAGATATTAGACAGCTTGCCTCACACCCAAAATGTGTTGCTATTGGCGAAATCGGACTTGATTATTACTGGCGACAGGATAATAAACTGCTTCAACACAAAATTTTAAAGGAACAACTTGAGCTTGCAATTAAACTAGACTTGCCGGTTTTATTCCACGACCGTGACGCCCACGCTGACACACTTGAATTACTAAAGCAGTATAAACCCAAGGGTGTAGTTCACGCATTTTCGGGCAGTACCGAAATGGCACGTGAAATAATTAAACTAGGTCTTTACATCGGCGTTGGCGGTGTGCTCACCTTTAATAATGCAAGAGCGCTGCCAAGCGTTGTGGCGGATACTGAAATTTCCAAAATTTTACTTGAAACCGATGCTCCGTATTTGGCGCCGGTGCCATTTCGTGGCAAAACTAATCGTTCTGATTATATTAATTTTGTCGCCGAAAAAATGGCAGAAATTAAAAATATCAGCAAAAATGAGGTTTTAACACAAACCTTTAAAAACGCCAAGGAATTATTTAATATCTAGTATAAACACCCCGTTTTTACAAACAATAATTGTGAAAGCGGGGTGTTAAAATGGATAACAAAAACAGATACGAGCAAAACAACCAGAACCGTAACGATCAGAATCGCAATGATCAAAACAGAAACGATCAAAACCGTAATGATCAGAACAAAAACAACCAAAACAAAAACGATCAGAACAAAAATAATAGATAATAAAAACCGCCCTTTCGGGCGGTTTTTGTTATGCCAATGAAAACGGGAAATATAAAGTTTTATCGGTATTAAAATTATAAGCCATTGCGGTGTATTGACCTTTTTTATCCCTTTCGCAAAGTTTTTTAAAGCAATCTGTCGGAACAACTGAAATTTCACCCTTTTCATTTGATGCCGACACCTCACAAAAGCCGAACTGCTTATAATAATCCACTAAGCTTTCATTCGCAGGGCGCAAAATTAAAATTTCATCGGTTTCGCTTTGAATTTTTTCCATAAGCGCTTTGCCATAGCCCTGACCACGATACCTTTCTTTTACGGTAAAGCCATAAATATATTTTGCCCTTTTACCATCAATTTCACAGGGTAATAAAAAGCATAAAGCAACAGTTTCGCCGTCAACACGCAAGGTTTTAATGCTATCAAAGCACAAATCAAATAATTTTGCAGTAAATGGCCCGTCATGAAAAGCGTTATCATAGAGTCGCATACACGATAAAGCCAATGGGCGACAACGATATTTTTCTAGCAAAATCTCCGGCTTGTAGGAAAGCTTAGCCTTTCTAAGCCCCTCAAGCCCCATATCGTCCTCACGATTTATAAATTCATACTCTTTCAAAGTTTTAGCAAATTCATTATTTATTACGGTATAAGCGGTTGCGTAATCCTTAAGTGCCTTTTCGATATGAATATCAAAAACATTGTTGTTAATAGGTGAGCCAAGGGTAAAAGCCACAACCGTACCATCAACAACAATGGCACCGCCCCTTACGTTTAAAAGTTCCATATTATCCAAAAGAGTTGTTATTCCCTCTTTTTCTATTGCCATATATTCATCCATACGGTCAAAGTTTTCGGCATACCACTTTTCCGCACATTTTAAAACCTCAACCTTGTTTGAATCTGTAATAGTTTCAAAATTCCAGCTGTGTTGTTTTGAAAATGCCGCAATATGATTACGCTTACTATGATATTTTTTGCCCGATAAATTTGCAAGGTCTTCCCTTTTATAAATATAATCAAAGGCATCTCGCACGGGTGAAATATCATAGCTTTCGCCAAGTAATTCTTTAAATTTTGTAACTTTACCATCATTTTGTACCCAAAAACGTGGTTTTTCGGGGGCGGTATATTCAAAAATCATTTCAATACCTTTTTTAATATCGCCACCAATAGGCATACTAAAGCTTTGGCTTTTTTCCTTGCCCGATTTTAAAAACAGCACACCGTCATTTATAGCATACATATTATTATATGCTTTTTGCCATATAACCAAGTTGGCTACGTTCTTTTCGCAGGCAAGAATTTCATTGTTTTGTGTAAAGGCTTTGATTTTTTCTATGTCACAAAGCTCAATTTTCTTAAATTCTAACATATTCACCTTAATTTTAGGGGACAAAAAGCGTGTCAGTCGACACGCTTTTTATTTTAATTTGTAGTTGTGGGTTCAGTAGTTGTTTCGTCACCAATAGTTTCATCATCGGGAAGAGTTGCATCGGGATTTGAAACATCCGGCGTAGAGGTACCGCTCGAGGTTTCGTCCTTGTCGGGCATTACATCGGTTTTGGGAGTTTCCAAAAGCGTGCCTTCATGTTCGGTACACTTTTCAGGAAGCCCTGTTTTCTTATACCAACCAATATCAATTTTTTCGCAAGCATCGGTTGCCAACAAACCGGTTGTAGCGCAATAATAACGTTTTACAACATACTTTGTTGTCGGGTAATCCTTAGCGGGGAGATTCTTATGAATTTCGCCCATAACCTGACGCCAAAGCTTAGCTGCAAGACCTGTGTTAGAAGCAGGCATCTTTTGTTGTGTCTGATAACCAACCCAAGATGATGCTACATAATAAGGTGTACCGCCAACGAACCATTTATCCTTAGAATCGTTTGAAGTACCGGTTTTACCGAAAGCACGGAATTTCGAGAATGTACCCGCCTGTGCTTTACCTGTACCGTTAGGACCGTAAATAACGTTTTGAAGCATTTTATTCATAATCATTGCCGTATCTTCGCTAAACGCCATTATTGGTTGGGTATTCTGCTCAAGAATTATTTCGCCACGCTTATCGGTAACCTTTGTGTAAAGTGTTGGCTCGTAATAAAGACCGCCGTTACCGAAAACTGCGTATGCTGCGGCAGATTCAAGTGTTGTAATACCGGTATGGGTACCGCCAAGACCCAATGAAGAAAGGTTTTTATCCTCTTCTACAAGGTGATTAAGACCTAATTTTTGTGTAAGGAAATTATAAGATACACCAACGCCCAGCTTGCTGTTTAAAAGTGCAACAGGGATTGTGTTTGTCGAACGCTCAAGCGCTTCACGCACGGTAATATTACCACGGTATTTGCCATCGTGGTTACCGGGTGTCCACTTACTGTAAGTGGTCTTAACGTCGTTCAAAAGGGTTGAATAATTAATGTGGTTATTTTCGATTGAAGGACCGTAAACCGCCAACGGCTTCATTGTTGAACCGGGCTGACGCACCGCATCAATAGCGTTATTAAAGCCACGGTTGTCGGTCTTTTTGCCGATATTACCAACAAGCGCCTTAACCTGACCGTTATAATTAAGAATAGTCATTGCACCCAAAAGCGGGTCACCCTTGCTGCTAGGCTTAGCTGAAGCAGCAATATCAAGATATGCCTTTTCAACGATTGCCTGCATATCCATATCAACAGTAGCATAAATCTTATAACCGCCGTTATAGAAAAGGCGTTCAGCGTGAGCGATATCATAACCATATTTTTCGGCCAAATCTTCAGTAACGTTGGTAATAAGCGCATCAATAAAGTAAGAGTTAATATCTTCGTTTGCAGTTGCATCCTTATTAGCAACAATCTTTACGTCTTCGTTAATTGCCTCAGTATATTCCTCTTCAGTAATAAGCTTTTGTGTCTTCATAAGACCCAAAACAATCTTTCGACGCTCTGCATTTGCTTCGGGATTTGTATCCGGTGCGTAATTAGTCGGGCTCTTCGGAATGGCCGCCAAGGTTGCACATTCGGCAATGGTAAGCTCGCTTACGTCCTTGTCAAAATAATAGTTAGCCGCAACCTGCACACCATATGTGCCGTGACCCATTGCAATAGTGTTAAGATAGCACTCTAATATTACGTCCTTACTGTATTCAGATTCGAGATATCTTGCACGCATAATCTCTCGAACCTTACGCATTTTGGTCTTATCATCATCACCGGTAAGGTTTTTAACCAACTGCTGAGTAATGGTAGAACCACCCTGACGTGAAGAATAAATAGGAATAAATTCGTTAATAACCGCACCTGTGGTACGCTTCCAGTCAACACCAAAGTGGGTTTCAAAGCGTTGGTCTTCAACAGCAATAAATGCATTTGCCAAGCGCTGTGGAATACCCTTATATTCTGGGTCGTTACTATCAATAGCGGGACGATCATAATCAACCCATAAACGGTTGTACATACCGTGTAGGCGCTTATATTCCTTATAATTTCCGCTACCGTCATCAACATAAACCGTAGTGGTAAGGTTTAATGTTAAATCATTAAGGTTTTCTTCCATCGTGCCGTCAACCATTGTGAAAACGTAAAGCAATGCACCGCCTAAAACAGTACAAGCGCAGATAACACAAATAAGAAAACCAGCTAAAACGGCTCTTAATATCTTTTTCTTTTTAGAAATGACCTTTTTGGGCGGTTCTTCCTCTTTTTCAACACTTTTAGAAGAAAAAGCATTAAGGTCAAAGGTGCCTTCGCCCTCGTCTACTACGTCGTTTGAATTGGCGTAACTAAACAAATCCTTATCTTCCATAATTATCTCCAATCTATAAGATAAATTGTTTATAGTTATCCATATTATACCACACACCTGCCCCAAAATCAACTTTTCACACCGATTTTAACAATTCTGTCATAATTTATTAAGAAAAATATCATTTTGTAACAAAAAGAATAATTGAAATTTTATTTACAGTATGTTATCATATTTATGTTAAAAGGCAAAATTTGGCGTTGTTAGTTTTGCCATTAAATTTAAAAGAAAGGCCTTATGAAAATGGAATTTTTAATGGACATTCTTAAGGAACTCAGCTTCCTTGTAGAAAATCTCTCCCACTTTGCCGCTGCGGGCGGTTGGAAATACCCCGTAATGTGGCTTATCGGCGGTGTGCTTATTTACCTTGCAATCCGCCACGATATGGAGCCCACCCTTCTTTTACCGATGGGCTTCGGTACAATTTTAGTCAATATTCCGCTTTCAGGCGCTATTGGTGAACACGGCGCATTAACTACATTATTTAACGCAGGTATCGCAAACGAGCTGTTCCCACTTATTTTATTCATAGGTATCGGCGCAATGATTGACTTTGGTCCCTTGCTTACAAACCCCAAGCTTATGATTTTTGGTGCCGCAGCACAATTTGGTATTTTCTTCACCTTCTGTATGGCATCAATGTTCTTTACCACGCCCGAAGCTGCTTCTATCGGTATTATCGGTGCGGCTGACGGTCCTACCGCTATCGTTGTTGCTAACAAGCTTTTAGGCGCAGATAATGATATTACAGGTGCAATTATGGTTGCGGCATATTCTTATATGGCGCTTGTTCCCATTATTCAGCCTCCTGTTATTAAGCTTTTAACCACTAAAAAGGAACGTCTTATTCGTATGCCTTACGAACAAAAGCAGGTTTCAAAGCTTACTAAAATTTTGTTCCCCATTGTTATTACGGTTGTTGCAGGTGTTGTTGCACCCGAATCGGTTTCACTTATCGGTTTTCTTATGTTCGGTAACCTCATTCGTGAATGCGGCGTGCTTAACTCGCTTTCTGAAACTGCACAAAAGGTTCTTGCAAACCTTATCACAATCTTCCTTGGCATCACAATCGCTTGCCAGATGGAAGCTTCAAAGTTCCTCAACTTCAATACACTTCTTATCCTTGGCCTTGGTCTTTTCGCCTTCATTTTCGACACTGCAGGCGGTGTAATGTTTGCTAAATTATTAAATATCTTCTTACCCAAAGGCAAAAAGATTAATCCTATGATTGGTGCAGCAGGTATTTCTGCTTTCCCCATGTCCGGTCGTGTTGTTCACAAAATGGGACTTAAGGAAGACCCGCAAAACTTCTTGCTTATGCAATCTATCGGCGTTAACGTTTCGGGTCAGATCGCTTCAGTTATAGCAGGCGGTCTTATCCTTAGCTTCTTTATGTAATAGGGGGGTAAAATTATGTTTAACAATTTATATTTAGCAAAAAGCATTTTCAGTGACTTTAACCCCATGGCGTTTGTTGATAACCTTAAATATATGCTTTCGGGCATGATTGCAATATTCATTGTTATCGGTATAATCGTTCTTATTACTGTAATTCTTAATAAAATCTTCAGCAAAAAATAAGTATAAAAAGACCGCAAGGAAACTTGCGGTCTTAATTTTTTATTTTACAAGCTTGCTTTTTTCTAAAGCGTGGCGAATAATTGTGCCCATAGTATCCGCCATTCTTACATAACCGGCATCATTAGGATGAACGGCATCGGTTGTCATATCATACTGGTGAGGTGCCGTATGAAAGCTTAAACCGTCAACAAAGTAAACGTTCTTGTCCCCTAAAGCTCTGGCCTTAAGGTAAGACTGCATTATAATATCACGACGCTGTAAAATTTCTTCCTGTTCGTGAGGCAGTGTCCAATAATTAATGCGGGTTGCCATAATGAACGGTACGTCAGGATTCTTTTCACGTATAATTTCATAAACTCTATAGTGTGTTTCCTCTAAATACTTGGGGTCGGGTGCATTGTGGTCATAATCGCAAACAAAAACGCTCATTGGCAGGGTTGCCATCCACTCAACAAATGGCTTTTCACCCTTGCAAAGTGCCGCAAAACCAAAATTTCTAAAATCAAGATTCATTTCTCTTGAAATCATGGCGGGATATGTAAGTCCCGGGCGGGTTGCCGCACTACCGTGAACAATAGACGAGCCGTAAAAAATAACAGGGGCTAAATCACGGTAAGGTCTGGGCGCACAAATTTTTGAGCCTGCACAACACCAATTTCCAAGCTTTCAACTATTGAATAAATCGGGAAATTTATGGTTAAAGAACGCATTTCAGCGTTTTCAAGATGAAGTACCTGTTCATATTTTTCCTTAAAATCGTAAGACATCAAAAATTCTTTAACAAAACGGCTGCCAAATTCACCATCGATATATAAATCAAATCCGCCCGAATTAAGCAAAGTTAAATGCGGCACACGGGTAACGTCTAAAAACTTTGCACGAATAGCAACATATTCCGAATCAGTTGAAAAACGAACTCGACCGCCGGTCGACTGCTTTGCAGATTTGCCTATGCCCTCACTCGATGCAAATGCAACCTCATCGGGCGCACGGCGAAAATGCGGCTCACGAAGCGGCTCGTAAAAGCCGTGAAGCATAAATGGCTCTTGCCTTACGTCATGCCACTCAACCTCGATACCGCCTACGGTAGAAATATTTTTATTAGCTTCCATAATCAGACCTCCGTTTGGTCATAAAAATCAAAACCGCAAGGAAACCCCTTGCAGTTTAATTTTACAACACATTTTTAAATGTTGCAATATGAAATTATTTACCCTTTGGATAAATAATTTAAAACAAAATCAATATTGCACATTAAATATCAATGTGCTATTATACATTCAGAGGTGAAAATATGCAGGAAAACGACCAAGAATTATTGCAAAAAGCACACATATTAATCGATTTAAAAAAGCGATATATCGACGAAATCAAAAGATACGGCATAGCTACTGCATTGGCATTTATATTTTTGGGATTTTTTATTGCCATCGCAAGTGACAGAACAATCCAATTAGAAGTGGTTATAATTTCTTCCGTTTTTTTCGTTTTATTATGTGTTTTAATGTCAGCTTTGCTTATTTATAATATATACAAATATTACTCTGCCACAAAAAATTTTAATATCGAAATTGACCGCTTAACCAATAAAGAAAATATATACCGTGTACGTAACCGTCACATAAATAATTATAAATACTTATATTTTTCGCACGGCAGACGTTTTCAAGTTATTCCCATTTTGAGTTTTACGCCTCATAAAGGTGTTTTTTACAGTTGGTCTAAACTTAACCAAATGAATGAAATTGAAATATTCAACTGTTCGGGAATTGATGATCAATTCTATTTAATAACCCATAATGATAAAATCGTTTATATATATAATACAAAGATTTTCAAATTAAGTGCCGAACTTGAAAATTTATTGAATAAATAGCAAAACCGCAAGGAAATTCCTTGCGGTTTTATTTAATTCTTAAAGTGAACGGATGGAATCAACTGGCTTCTTTCTTGCGGCGTTGTAAACGGGTAAGAAGGTGGCAATAACTGCAGTAACAAGTGCAATCGCAACCATAATGGCAAACGACAAAATACCGAACACAAACAGTGATGCGCCAATATATCTTGCGGTTTCACCGTTAATAAGACCACACACAAGCAGACTGACAAATGTGGACAATGCAATGCAAATTGCAGTTATAACAAAAGATTCTGAGAAGAAAATTTTGAAAACGTCGGTGCCACGGGCACCAACTGCACGTAAAATACCGATTTCACGCTTTTTGTTAGAAATTGAAACTGATATAAAGTTTGAAAGCAGAAGTGCTGCAAACAATGCGAAAACAAGACCAACATAAAGGAACACCTTTGATATAGCGTCTACCAAATCGTCAACCATTTCTAAATTATAGATAAATGAGCTTGAAATTTTAAGGCGGGTGTCATTTTCACCGAATTGCTCGTTGCTGTATATGTTCCAGTATTCGTTTACAACGGCTTCATCATAGCCAAAGGGTATAATTGCTGTGGTATAGAACGCCTTTTCGGGCTCAATATAGTTGGTTTCGGTTGTGCTGTAGTATTCAATAAAGCCTTTTTGTTCATCCCACAGCTTGTTGAAGGTTGAATCATTTAAAACAATGCTTGATTCGCCGCCGTGTTCAGAAGCGATAAGCTTATATGCAACACCAACAATACTCAATTCATACTGTGTGCCAACTATAGATTGATTATTATCATCATATGCCTTAACGCCAAGCTTAAGCGGTATCTTATCACGCTTAATTGCTTTGAAAAGCTCGTTAACCTTTGCTTTGAATTGTGCTTCGTTAAATGGTGTAAAGTTATTCTCTTTAATTTCCCAATTATATACACCACCACTGCGCACCTGATCGGCGATTTCGGTTACCTTGCGGTATTTTTCAGACAACTCATAATCTTCGTTCATATCAGCTGCTTCAATAAGCTTCCAATATGCTTCGCTAACCATTTGCCCGAAAAATTCGTTTGTGACAAATGCCTGATTATCACCTGGGGTTGTAAGATTATCGGGTGAATAGAATTTATAGCTTTTATCAATATCGCTTGGACGCATATAATTTGCGTTACCCCATTCGGGATAGTTATATTGACTGCCGATTTTTAATGCAGCAACTACACGGGTATAGTTTGTAATACTTTCTTTCCAATCAACATTTATAGCAGCCATTTTTTCAATGCGGTCTTCACTAGTGAAAATAATACCGTGAATACTGCTTTCAAAATAAGAGGAAAGCTTGTTTTGAAGATTATAGTCATCTTCAGTAGCGGTTTTTAAAGCTTCAAATTCAGCAGGAACGTCGCCGGTTTCCAAAATACCGGTTATTTTATAGGTTTCGCCCTGAACGCTGATTTTTTTGCCGATAAGCTGTGAGGGGTCGGTTACGTCAATCAGATTTGAATTGCTGTCAAGTGCCTGACACTCTATAAACATATCCGCAACATAAGAGGTAATCACAATTTCATTTGCATTTTGTGGGTATGCACCGGTTATGCTTTGACGCAAGGAATTGCCTTCGGGCAAATAGGCATATGCCACTATATTGTTTAACCAATATTTTGAATTGTTGACACGCAAATTAAAGCTTCCGCCCATATTAATGCCACCGAAAGCGTTATTGCCCAATTTTTTGCCGATTTCAGCAATTTCATCAGCGTTAAATTTGCCCGTATTCCAGCCATCGTATTCGCCGTTTTTTTCACCTTTTTCATACCAAATGGTTTTGGTAGAATACTCTTTACGGAGTTGAACGTTAGATATGCTTATATCCGAAAGTGTTTCCTTAAAGGTGGATTCGCTATCGTAAAAGTTAAGGGTTGAAAGCAAACCCAACAGTGTGAATGCAACGGTGCAAAGCAAAATTGTAAATAATAAACGTATTGGCTTCAAACGAAGACTTGAAACACCAATTTTAAAGGCGTGCCTTATAGGTAGGCGTGAACGTATAAAACGGCTTTCAGCCTTAGTGTATTCTTTTTGCGGTAAGGTTGATTCATCGGTATCTGCAAAAACTTCTTTTTGACCGTCGTCATTAATGCGGTTAATTTTTTTGAAGTTTTTAACATCCTTTTCGTCCTGCGCAATTATTATGTCGGTTTTTGATTTCTTTAAAAATGCCTTGATTTTTTCAAATTCATTATCGGTTAGGCTACTACCGTTTTTAATACAAAGCACGTCGCCGATTGTGTTAATATTTTCGCTTATGCTTTCTTCGCCTACCGTACCCTTTGTAACATCAGAAATCACCTTGCCGTCTTTAAGCTCAATAATACGGTCACCATAAAGCTCGGCAAATTCACGATCGTGTGAAACAATAATAACCAGCTTGTTTTTTGAAAGCTTTTTAAGAGTTTCCAAAACCTGCTTACCGGTATTAGAATCAAGCGCACCGGTAGGTTCGTCAGCCATAATAATCTCGGGCGATTTTATAAGTGCACGGGCAATGGCGATACGTTGCTTCTGACCGCCCGACAAAGTGTTTGGCTTGCGTTTTGCGAAGCCCTGCAAATCAACCTCCTCCAAAAGGGCCTTGATTGCCTTTTTGTCCTTGGATTTGCCCTGTAGCTCAAGTGCTAAAGCAATATTATCCTCAACCGAAAATTCATTAAGTATATTATATTCTTGAAAAATAAAGCCTATAAAGGTGTTACGATAGCTGTCAAAATCTGCTTGTGAAAAATCCTTACTGCTGCGACCTTTTACGATAATTTCACCACTGGTTGGCGCATCAAGACCACCGCAAACGTTCAAAAGTGTAGATTTACCGCTGCCACTTTTACCCAAAAGGAAAACCATACCCGTTTCGGGAAATTGCAAAGTTACGCCATCAAGGGCGTGAACGTCAGCACCTTTTTTAGTTTTATAAATTTTGGTTAAATTTTCAACCTTTAACATAATTTCAACCCCTTAGTTGATTATATTATAATAAGTATATCATATTTTTAAAAACGCCGCAATATATATGACATATTTGTAATAAAACAAAAACACGGCAGTATTTCTGCCGCGTTTTAATCTATTCTTCAGTTTGAACTTGCTTTTCTGCGATTATAAGTAGTCGGGCTTTTTTATTTGAGCCATAACATGTTGAAAGGGTTAAATACTCCTTACCATCCTGTTCGCCAGCAAGATTGTGAGTGAACCAGCTGTCATAAATATCGGTTTTCCTAACCTCAACAATTTTATAATAATTAAGACCGCTTTCAGTCTCGAATTCAATAACAGGGTGATTCTTTAAATAATTTTTGTCAAGATATTTTCGAAGCCCGCCAAACATGGTCAGGTTTTTCATATTGTGACCGTAAATTATTGTGTTCGTACTATCTAAACCGCAACGAACGTCAATAAAAGGCACGCCCGAGCCACTGTAATTGCCGTAAAAATTCCTTTTAAGGTATTTTTCGGGGTTTGTCGGTGAATACATAACCGGATAATTAACCTTTGTGCCTTTAATATAAATCCAACCGACACATTCGTTATTCATTTCTTTTAATAAAGGAATATTGCGTGTTATGGGTGCAGGCTTTGGCTTTGATACCGTTGTGGTTTCGCTTTGGGTTGGCTCGGATGAATCTGTATTGCTGTCATCGTTCGAGTCGGATTCCTCACTTTCAACCACAACTAGCTCTGCCAAATCCTCAAAGTCCGACTTTGCTTTTTCACGGTCGGTAAGGGTGAAAATAAGCATAACAGCCGAAATTACAAATAAAGCTGAAAAAACGGCAATAAGGGTATAACGGATTTTTTTATTGTTAAGCATATTATCACCGCCTTTTTAAGAATTAAAAACCTTTATCCAATAAGGGTTTGCCAAACACTTCTGATATATTCAGAAGGTGCCATGCCCTCACTTGTAGAAGCCGAGAAAATACAGAAGCATAACACGATAATTGACAAGAGTAATAATACAGTAAAGATTATGGTCGCAATTTGAAGACCGGATTTTCGGTTTTCAAAAACAGTTTCACGCTCGCCTATAATTTCGCCCTCATCATCAAGATATCTGAATTCATCGGCCATTTCCAAATGTTCAACAGGGGATTCAATTTCAGTTTCGTTGTTAATGTACAAGTTATCGAAGTTTTTTTGATATTCTTCGGGCAAATCACCGTGTATATATTCTACTTTGTCTAAAACAATATTTGCTTCTTCTATTTTTTCATCAATACTACGTGCAGGCTCATCAAGCTCGAGCGACTGCTCAAACAAATCGTCAATAGTAATGTCATTCTGCGATTCATAATCTTCAGGTGAGTCTTCAACGGTTTCAACAAATATGTCCTCAAGTTTTATATCATCATAATTCCCGTCAACACCATCATCTTCTAAAAGTAATGGACATTCCTCTTGAAAGTCTTCATCTTTTGCAGACTCTTGACCGATTTCTCCAATTTTATTTTCTTCTAAAATAATCTCCTGTTCGATGAGTTCATCCTCGTTGAGAACTTCGCTAACAGGCTCTTCCTCAACAAAATCCACCTTTTCTTCTAAAGCGTCAACGGTTTGTTCAGGTGCGGTGGTAGGTTTAGCGTTGCCCTGCATTTCAGAAGCATAAAGCTCGGCAATATAGGGATGAATAAGGTTTGACATAATGCTTTTACGGAGAGTTTTATTATCGGTAAGCAAAATCATTGTCTGCGGACCGCTTTCGATTATACAACCGCCAAAAGAACCATCTTCAGAGACTAGTGGTAGTCCGCCCTTTATTATCTGAATTTCATCATCACTTGCAATGTTGTAAGCAGAATTATTAACTGCTTCGGTTGTGGTGCCAAGTGCCTGTGCCACAATATCAATGGTGTTATCCTCACCAAAAAGAGGACCGGCAATCAAAATGACACGGCTACGTGAAACAGCCCTTGCAAGAGAATGCACAAAGGTTTTTTTGTTTGAAGGCTTATCGGTTAAAAGACGCATTCTACAGCATCCGCAAAGATTAAACTCAAGCTCAAAATCCGAACCCGATTTGTAGTAAATAATGTCAGATCGCAAGTTATAAAGCATTATATTTCCTCCGAATTTAAGTAATTTATAAGTAAATTGAAAATTTCCTTTGCGGCAGTGCTTCGTATAAAGTCACGGCCGTTGTTTTCAATATTAAGTTGTTTTACGGTTGTGAGCTTTTTATCGCTTAATGCAATATAAACAAGCCCAACCGGTTTGTTTTCTGTAGGCTGTGGGCCTGCAACCCCTGTCACCGCAAGACCAATATCAGCGTTTGCCAGAATTCGTACGTTTTCTGCCATTTCTTTTGCGGTGAATTCACTTACCGTGCCGTATTTATCCAAGGTTTGTTCTTTTACCCTTAAAATTTCGTTTTTGGATTTTGGCGAGTATGAGCACACACCAAGCCCAAAAACCGAGGATGCACCCGAAACCGAGGTTATAAGTGCGGATAAAAGACCGCCCGTACAGCTTTCTGCAGTAGCAATAGACATATTGTTTTGCTTTAAAACTGCTACTGCGTTTTCGGCAAGACTGTTAAGAGTTTGTGTCAAAGCTTTCATTCCTTAATCAATGTAAGTGTAAATAGTTTCGCTGATTGCTTTTTCTATTAAAGCGTCAATTTGAAGATTGGCTTCAGCCTCTTCACAGGACTGCAAAGTCGGTCTGGTTTTGGGGTGCTTCGGTGTAAACACTGTACAGCAATCCTCATAAGGAAGAATTGAAGTTTCAAAGGTGTCGATTTTGCGTGAAATTTCAATAATTTCCTCTTTATCCATACCGATAAGCGGACGAAGCACAGGCATTTCGCAAACATAGTCGGTTGTAACAAGTGCGGGCAAGGTTTGGCTTGCTACCTGACCAAGACTTTCACCTGTTATAAGGGCAAGCGAGCCTTTTTCAGCCGCAATTTTTTGTGAAATGCGCATCATCATACGTCGCATAATAAGTGTAAAGTAATCTTCGGGACAATTTTCTGCAATTTGGTCCTGTATTTCCGTAAAAGGCACAATGGCAAGATTAATTGTACCGCTGTAGCGTGCCACCTTTGATAAAAGGGTTTTTACCTTTTGTTCGGCTCTGGCACTTGTATAAGGCGGGCTTGCAAAGTGGATAGCGTTAAGGCGAAGCCCACGTTTTGCCATACACCAAGCGGCAACGGGACTGTCAATACCGCCCGAAATTAAAATAGAAGCATTGCCTGCCGTGCCAACGGGCAGACCGCCTGCACCCCCTAGTTGTTCGCCACGCACATAAGCGTTATAGTCACGAATTTCAACGTTTACAACTAAATCGGGATTATGAACGTCAACAGAAAGATGCGGAAAATGTGACAGCAATACGCCGCCGATTTCACGACAAATTTCGGGTGAAGTAAGCGGAAAACGTTTATCGGAACGCTTTGCTTCAACCTTAAAGGTTTTAACCTTTTTAAGGTCTTCACGCAAATAGTCGGGTGATTTGGCAATAATATCAGCCATATCCTTTTCGCAAACACAAGCACGGCTGAAAGCCGCAATACCGAATACACGCTTAATTCGTTCAAGCGCTTCTTGAAAATCAAAGCCTTCATCCTTTGGCTCAATAAATATAGTGGACTGTGCTTTTTTAATGCTGCACTCGCCTAAATCACGAATACTTTTGCGAATATTTTTAATTAAAATATCTTCAAAATTGCAACGGTTTAAGCCCTTAAGGGTTAATTCACCGTTTTTAATTAATATAATTTCCTTCATTTTAAAACCTTTCTGATTTGCTTTTTCGCAACGGTTAAAGCTTCGCAAAGCTTATCAACGTCATCGGTGGTTGTAGAGTAATCAAAGCTTATACGAAGCATAGAATCCTGAAGCTTTTCATTTGCACCGATTTCCTTTAAAACATAGCTTGTACTGCCCTTTGCACAGGCGCTTCCGCTTGAAACAAAAATCCCCTTGATTTCTAAAAAATGAAGCATGGTTTCACTGCGGTAGCCTGGAATTGATATATTTAAAATATACGGTAAGCCATTATCAAACGAATTAATAATAACGTCACCGTCGCTTAGCAGCTTTTCTTTTGCATAGTCATAAAGCTCACGCATTTTTGAAAGACTTGTGGTCGGGTTGGGCAATTCCTCAACAGCACCGCAAAGTGAAGCAATAAGCGGCACACATTCCGTACCCGAGCGCATACCCTTTTCCTGACCGCCGCCAACAATAAAAGGGGCAATGTTGCATTTTTGATTTTTGTATAAAAACCCGATACCCTTCGGGGCGTGAATTTTATGACCGCTTGCACTTAGCATATCAACGCCAAGTCGTGAGGGGTTTATCGGCATTTTACCAAAGCCCTGTACCGCATCGGTATGAAAGTATGCAAAGGGTGAAAGCTGTCTTGTAAGCTTTACTGCCCCCTCAATCGGTTGTATTGTGCCGATTTCATTATTGACAAGCATAATGCTTACCAGCAGGGTTTTTTCGTTTAAGGCATTACTTAAATCGTCGAGTGAAATAACACCGTTAGAATTCGGCTTTAAATAAATAATCTCAAACCCTAAAGCTTCCATACGCTTTGCGGCTTCTAAAACCGACGGATGCTCTATCGAGGTGGTAATAATTCGATTGCCACGGTTTTTTCGGTAAAGAGCGGACATAAATGCCATATTATTGGCTTCGCTTCCGCAAGAGGTGAAAATAATTTCACTTTCCTTACAATTAAGCGATTTTGCCACCGTTTTACGTGAAGTATTGACAATATCCTCGGCGTTCATGCCTAAAATGTGCAAAGAAGACGGGTTGCCCCAATTTTCTGTCAAAGCGTTGTTTAAATACTCGATTGCTTTATCACAAGGCTTTGTTGTTGCCGAATTATCAAGATATATCATTACTTCACCCCCAAAAACCAATACATAATCAATTATAATATATAATAATTAAAAAGACAATAGAAAACATAAAATTTTCAAATTATTCATAAAATGTTGCGGTGAGTAATTTGTTAGACTTTGTTTTAACCCTTGTTTCGGGTTCGCTTCCTTTTTGTTTAACTGTGCTGACAGGCGGATATTTTACGTTCAAAACACGTTGTTTTCAGTTGCGTTATTTCGGGGATTCGATGAAAGCCCTAAAGGGCGTAAAAGGCGGTGGAATAAATAGCTTTTCAGCAATGTGCAATTCGCTTTCTGCAGCGCTTGGTACAGGCAATATCGTCGGTGTTGCAGCGGCCTTATCAACAGGGGGCGCAGGCGCCGTTTTTTGGATGTGGATAAGCGCATTTTTGGGTATGATTATAAAGTCGGCTGAAATCGCTTTAGGTGTCTTTTACCGCAGTAAAAATAATGAAAATTTTATTGGTGGACCGCACGTTTATATTAAAAATGCAATGCCGCATAAAGTGCAGTTTTTAAGTTTGTTTTTTGCTTTTTGGGGGCTTTTAGCAACATTTTTTTGCGGCAATATGACCCAAATAAATTCGGCGGTTTCGGGTATTTCAAAAAGCTTTAATATGCGGTTTTTAATTGGCACATTATCGGCGGTTATTGTGTTTTTTATAATCTGTGGCGGCATCTCAAAAATTGCTGATTTTTTAAGCAGGCTTTTACCGTGTATGGCGACAATTTACATATTACTTTGCCTTGGCATAATTTTAAAAAACTATACGGCTTTACCACAAGCCTTTGAAAGCATTCTTGTGGGTGCTTTTTCGCCCAAAGCGGTGACGGGCGGGGCTGTAGGAAGCATTTTAACAGTAATATCGGTGGGCGCATCAAAGGGTATTTTTTCAAATGAAGCCGGCGTTGGCACCGCCGCTATTGCTCACTCATCGGTTAACACCGCAAAACCGTTTTCACAAAGCCTTTACGGTATTTTTGAAGTGTTTGTCGACACAATTCTTTTATGTACCTTAACAGCATTGACAATTTTAACAAGCGGGGTTATTATAGATTATAATAAAGCCCCTGCATCAACCCTTACAATTTCGGCGCTTTCTACTCTTTACGGTAACGCTTCGGGGTACATTTTAAGCGCAATTTTATTGCTTTTTGCTGTGTCAAGTGTTATCGGTTGGGCAACCTACGGTATAAATTTCAGTGAGTTTTTATTTGGCACAAATGGTAAAAAAGTGTTTATTATAATTTATCCGTTTTTTTGTATAGCAGGGTCAGTTTTATCAGCAAGCCTTGTGTGGAAATTGGCTGAGCTTTTTAACGGTATTTTGGTAATTATAAATCTTTTAATATTGATTTTTTTGTCAAAAAAGGTTTTGTGGCTTTTAAAGGAGAAGTAAAATGATAAAGAGAATTGAAAATCTTCAGAAAAACCTAAAGAAAGACGAAGCGTTTATAGTTTATTACGGTCCGAATCGTTTTTATCTTACGGGTTTTAGTTCATCTGCTGGAGTTGTGATTGTAACTGCTGAAAGTGCAGATTTTATTATCGATTTTCGTTATTATGAAAAAGCAAAAAGGCTTGTAAAAAGCTGTAATGTAATTTTAAGCAATAAAATTTGGCAACAAATTAACGACATACTAAAAAAACAAAAAATTACAACCGTTTATACCGAAACTCGCACACTTCCATTAGCTGACTTTTTTGCACTTAAAAAGAATTTGAGTGGCGTTACAATCAGTGACGATAATTGTCAAGAGGATTATTTATATTCATTGCGTTCGGTTAAAAGCGCTGATGAATTAACCCTTATGCGGCAGGCACAGGCACTTACAGATGATGCGTTTGATTATATTCTTGATTATATACGCCAAGGCAAAACCGAAAAAGCAATAGCTTTGGAAATGGAATTTTATATGCGAAAACACGGCAGCGATGGCATAGCCTTTGATTTTATTGTGGTCAGTGGTGAAAATTCATCCTTACCACACGGCACACCAACCGACCGCCAAGTACAAAACGGTGATTTTATTACTATGGATTTTGGCGCAAGATATGGCGGCTATTGTGCGGATATGACACGCACTATCGCACTTGGTGAGGTTTCAGAAAAGCAACGTTTGGTTTACGATACGGTACTCAAAGCTCAACGTGAAGCGCTATCGCAAATAAAAGCGGGTGCAATTTGCAAGGAAATTGATGCAGTCGCCCGCAACATTATTGATAACGCCGGCTTTAAGGGTTGCTTCGGTCACGGCCTCGGGCATAGCTTGGGCATTGAGGTTCACGAATCGCCTTCGTTTAATTTAAGAGATACCACCCTCCTAAAAAGCGGTATGGTGCTATCGGTTGAGCCCGGTATTTACCTTGAAAACGAATTTGGTGTAAGAATTGAGGACGTTGTTTGCGTTACCGATAACGGCTGCGAAGACCTCACCAAAAGCCCGAAGGAATTGATTATATTATAATAAAAACCGCAAGGAAATTCCTTGCGGTTTTATTTTTAATCCTTGCTGAAATCTTCAAGAATAAGGCCTTCGTTCTTTTCAAGCGCCCAATTAATATTCCATTCGCTTGTAAAAATAAGAATGTTATTACCCTTAAAGTCCTGCACCCATTTTGTGTCAGAAGTAAGGTTCAGCTTTTTAACGTCAATACCCTTGTTCTTTATCCAACGGATATAGGAGTACGGCAAATCGTTTCTTATAACGTCAACGTTATATTCGTTTTTAAGGCGGTATTCAAGCACCTCAAACTGAAGCACGCCAACAACACCAACAATAACACGCTCCATACCTGTGTTGGGTTCGTGGAAAATCTGAATAGCACCCTCCTGCGCTATCTGTTCAACACCCTTTACAAACTGCTTACGCTTTAGGCTATCCTTTTGTTCAATCATTGAAAAATGCTCAGGCGCAAAGGTGGGAATACCCTCAAACTGCACCTTTTTCTTTGCCGAACAAACGGTGTCGCCTATTGAATAAATACCGGGGTCGAATACGCCGATAATATCACCCGCATAAGCCTCATTTATAATTTGTCTTTCCTCTGCCATCATTTGCTGTGGTTGTGAAAGACGTACGGGCTTGCCAGCCTGAACGTGGAAATAATCTGCCCCACGCTCAAACTTACCGGAGCATATACGGAAAAAGGTGATGCGGTCACGGTGGTTTTTATTCATATTTGCCTGAATTTTAAAGGCAAATGCCGAAAATTCCTCATCAAAGGGCGAAACCTCATCTTCGCCCGAAAGTCGTGGCAACGGCGGAGTTGTCATCTTTAAGAAGTTTTCAAGGAAGACTTCAATACCAAAGTTCATAAGTGCCGAGCCAAAGAAAACCGGACTAAGCTCACCCTTGCGAACCTTTTCCAAATCGAATTCAAAACTTGCGCCATCTAAAAGCTCAATTTGGTCAACAAGCTCTGCACGCTGATAAGGTCCGATAAGCTCATCCATTCTTTCAATATCCGTAATATCGCATGGGGTGGGCTTGATTTTGTTCATACCCTTGTGCATATCAGAAAACGATAAAATTTCACGCTTGTCACGGTCGAACACACCTTTAAAGCTTACGCCACAGCCAATCGGCCAGTTTACGGGATAGGTGCCGATGCCGAATTCCTTTTCAAGCTCGTCTAAAAGCTCAAACGGGTCACGTGCCTCACGGTCAAGCTTATTGATAAAAGTAAATATCGGAATATGTCTACGAGCACATACCTTAAAAAGCTTACGGGTTTGGGCTTCTATACCCTTTGCCGCATCAATAACCATTACAACACTGTCGGCCGCCATAAGTGTGCGGTAGGTGTCCTCCGAGAAGTCCTGATGTCCGGGGGTATCAAGAATATTTATACAATATCCGTCATATTCAAACTGCATAACCGACGAGGTAATTGAAATACCACGCTGTTTTTCAAGCTCCATCCAGTCACTAACTGCGTGCTTGGCAGTAGCTTTACCCTTTACCGAGCCTGCGGTCTGAATTGCACCGCCGTATAAAAGGAATTTTTCAGTTAAAGTAGTTTTACCCGCGTCAGGGTGGGAAATTATAGCAAAGGTTCGGCGTCTGCCGATTTCACGTTGTAATTCGGTCACAATAATTCTCCTAATATTTATTCACAATTTATTATATTAACATAATAAAAGCATTTTATCAAGAAAAAATTAAAACGGTCGGCCATTGTGCGCCAACCGCTTTAATGTATTAAAAACTACCAATTACCTTTAACAGCATTTATTACAAAATTCGCAACCTCGGTGTTATCAACGGTTTTGCCGTTAAAATACTCTACACCGTAGCCAAGCGCAAAAATCTTTACATCTGTTGACGTATGATTAGTGGTGCTAAAAAGCGCATTAGTTACTGCCTCATCCTCGTTTGGAAGTCTAACCCCGCCTGTTTCATGGTCAGAGGTTATAATAAGCAAAGTGTCAGGGTTGCTTTTCATAAAATTAAGCACCGTAACCACCGCCTTGTCCAACACGGGCACAGCGTCAATCTTACCATTTATATCATTATTGTGACCTGCCTTGTCGGCTAAAGTGTTTTCAATCATAAGAAAAAAGCCGTTTTTGTTTTTTAGGCGGTCCAAAGCGATTTGGGTATACATTTGCAAAGAACTTACCTCTTCGTCTGGTGAGGAATTAGAAGAATTTTCAACGTTACCAAGACTTGTATTGTCTGAATTATTTAAGTTTTCCTCTCCCTTACAAGCGGTTACTGTTAGCAAAATAAGCATAACAATTAAGCACGATAAAATTTTCTTAAACATATTGAATCACCTATAAAGCCAAAGTAAAAACTTAATAATCCACTGTAGTTATTCCTCGGTAAAAGGCTGACCGTTAAGATAAGAAATCATATTGCTGACAAGCAAATTCCAGCTTTGGAAGCCCTGATTTGATATACCCTCGCCCGTCTCGGGGTCATAATATTCGTGGAATTCGCCACATTCGGATAAATCACGTCCAAATAGATTTATTGTCTTTTCGGCCATTTCCTTTGCCAAATCCTCATAACCATATTTAAGAAGTGCCTTAAAGATTAAATAGTTTGAAACGCCCCATATGGGACCAAGCCAATCCGACGGATTTCCGCTTTCCTTGATAAGATACATTTTTTCACTTTTAGAAAGGGTTCTTATACCGTAGTCAGAATAAAAAATGTTAGATTTTAAATAGTTTTCTTTTACCATACGCTCGGCCTGTTCATCAGTTGCAATACCTGCCCACATAGCCAAAAAGCCCGACCACACGTCAATTTTTTGGATTAACGTGTTCCAATGTCTGGGACAGCCCATATGTATCCAATGGTCGCTGTTAATTGGAAGAAGATTAACGTCCACACTATAATAAAAGCCGTTTCTTTCATCATAACACTTATCGTTTATAACCGCCTTTAACGTATTAGCCAAATTTGTATAATACTCTCTGTCGGCATTTTCATTTAGGTTATCAGCAATTTCAGCCATTGCTAACAATTCCTTATACATAAGGCAGTTAAGATAAATAGAAGCAGAGCTTCTTTTTGGGCGATAAAATGTGCAAGGGTCATTATCTACGCCGATTGCCCAGTCGTCAATAAAAACGTAGAGTCCGCTTTCATGCTTACAGTTGTTTTCATAAAACGCAAGAAATTTCTTAAGCTTTTGATATTCATCCTTAATCCACGAAAAATCGTTATTAAACTTGCAAACAAATAAAGTATGCTGAGCAATAACCGGCTTTGCACCGTTCGATTCACCGCTTTCACTTTCGCAAAAGGTGCTCTCGCCCGATGTCATAAACGGAATACTGCCGTTATCATACATATTTTCTAAAAAATTAAGAATACAGCCCTTTTGATACTCGGAAAAATCGGCTTTTTCCTCATCGGTTGTCAAGGTATTAGAAATCGCAACGTCGGTAAGCCAGCTATCCCAATCCCAAATTTCTTGAGCATAACAAGCACCCGGCACTATAAACTTGTGCGGAAGTTTTCCCGAAGGCTCACGCAAAATTTTATTCTTTTGTTCTTTTATGTACTTTACAATTAATTCCTCGTAATTATTCAAAACAAATCACCTTTTAAAAACACTGATTTTAACTTCATTACTAAAGCCATCGCAATCGTAAGATACGATTTTGATTTTATACGAACCTTCGATAAGCTTAAACTGGCATACCTCATGTTCGGAAGAATGTACTCCGAAATAAACCGATTCGTATTGTGAACCGTTAAATGCGAATATTTCAAAATATGGAAGCTTTTCACCCTCAAAAATAACGGTATTAAACGGGAAAATTCCACCAAATTCGATTTCAACCTCGGTTTTATTGTTAATAATTTTTGCACTGGGCAAATTTACAAGGTCAAAAATTTCGCCACTTTCAAAGCTTTCAACAAAATAAGCCTCGTCCGCATAAAACGCTCCAACATATTTTAATACGGGCTTTATATCCGCTTGACCGGTTATTCTTAAGGCATCAGCTGTAATGGTATCAAAATGTCTTGCAAAGCAATTACCAACAACCTTGCCCTGCGATAATAACATCCACTTGCCGCCTTGTAAAGCCTCAACCACAAAATTATTAATTCGCTGGCCAAAGGCAATATCTTCTTCCAGCCTGATGCAGTTAATCTTTTTCGGTGCATCAAACTTAAACTCAAGCGTGAAATCCTTATCAAGCGCACTAATATCAATATTTTCATTTAAAACATTTTCCTTGAAAATGTCGTTTATTGCTTCATGCCACAACTTTAAATTTGTGGCATCCTTTTCGCATATAAGGCCGCTTTTATTGGGCGGAACGTTTAATAAAATACCACAATTTTTGCCAACCGAATCAAACCAATAATTTGTTAATTGAACGGGCGATTTTACCAAATCATCCTGTTCTTTATGATAAAACCAACCAGGTCTTATTGACATATCACATTCGGCGGGAATAAACCGATTTCCGTCCTTTTTACCGCAAAAAAGCTCACTTGTAGTTTCGGTTTCCAACGCAGATGCATCAATCGTTGCATAGCAGTTTTCATCCGCCCTGCCAAGCTCGTTTCCTATCCAACGAACATCGATAAATTCTGTCGCACCAAGAGAACCGAAGATTACACAATCCTTTTGATTTTGTCTTACAATATTAGCCCATCTTGCCCAGTCATAATTTGCTTCGGTGCTGCCCGCACCGTCCCACCAACACTCATATATAGCGCCGTAATTTGTCATAAGCTCGGTGAGCTGTGCAGCATAGTAATCGTTATACTTATCTGTGCCCCACTCTTTAAAATTTCTGTCCCAAGGTGATAGATAAAGACCGGGCTTTATGCCGTATTTTTTACAAGCGTCAACAAATTCTCTCACAACGTCGCCGTTTCCATTTTTATAAGGACTATTTTTTACCGAATGTTCGGTATACTTGCTCGGCCATAGACAGAAACCGTCGTGATGCTTGGCGGTAAGTATGGCGTTAGTAAAGCCCGCATTAACGAACACCTTCATCCACTGCTCACAGTCCAAATTTGTCGGGTTGAACAGCTCGGGCGATTCACTTCCGTCACCCCATTCATTTCCGGTAAATGTATTAATAGAAAAATGAATAAACGCCGTCTTTCTCTTATACCAATCTAATTGTCTTTCATTAGGAATTAAAATTTCATTACTCATAAAATACCTCGCTATAAAAATAGGCTTTATTCTAGTCTATCTTAACAACTCGAATAAAGTCAACGGGATACGCCGAATAACAAAAAAATTTTCAACTTGAAGCAAAAAAGTTCATTGTAATGACCCGATAAAAAGTTTATAATACTTTTGATTAAGCATAAAATTATTAATAGGAGGAAAGCAATGAAAACCGGATATTTTAACGATTCAGAAAAGGAATATATAATTACCGACCCTCTAGCTCCAAAAAGACCTTGGTACAACTTTATTTGGAATGATAAATTCATTTCTGATTTTGACCAATTTGGTTTTGGCCTAAGCTTAGTACGTGACAAAAACGACAAGCTTCGTGAATTCACCAGCAAAGGTGATAACCGACACATTTTTATACGTGATAATTTGACGGGTGAAGCCTACTCCGCAAACAGAAACTATAATAATCTCCCATTCACTATCCACGAAACGCACGTTGGAATGGGTTATACAAAAATAATTTCCGAATATAACGGACTTCTTTTTGAAATGACTATTTTTGTACCTACCGAAGGAACTATGGAATGTTGGGAAGTAAAGCTTATCAACAAAACCGACAAAAAGAAATTATTATCAGTTTATCCTTACGCTCATTTCTTTTCTACCATTACCTATTACATCGGCTACGTTAAAGCCGACTTTAATGAAGCCTTAAACGGGGTTTTGGTTTCGGAAGAGGGTATGAACGAACCCACCGATTATATTTATGAGTTTTTAGCTTCTGAAGAAAAACCGATTGCTTTTGAAGCATCTGACAGATATTTTCTTGGCGTTTACGGCAATCTTACAAACCCGCAAGGTCTTAAAAATGAGAAATTGCTCAATCGTGGTTCCTGCTTCGATTTTGATAACGGCGTAGCTTTGCAGTTTGACCTCACACTCGAAGCAGGTGCAGAAAAAGTATATCGTTTTGGTATGGGCGCCGCAAACTCAATTGAAGACGCCAACCGTCACAAGGCATTATTAACCGAAGAAGTATTCAAGAAAAACCTTGAATACCAAAAGCAACAAGCCGATATGTATAACGATAAAATTTGTATATCTACAGGTGACGTAGAAATTGACAGAAGAGTTAACATTTGGCTTAAGCGTCAGTTAGAGCTTGGCAAAACTTGGACTCGCTTGTGGTTTAGAGGCTCACGTGATATGATGCAGGATATTTCGGCATTTGTCGCTATGGATACTGAGGATTCCCGCAACAAGATTGTTCATTCAATGCAATATATTATGCCCAACGGCAATTATATCCGTGGTTGGATGCCCATCACATTAACCGACGCCCGTGATTGCTCTTCTTGGATGCTTTCAACCGTTATTCAATACATAAAGGAAACCAACGATTACACCATACTTGACGAAGTATGCCCTTATTATGAATCCGATGAAACCGGAACGGTTTTAGACCATATGTTCAGAGCAGCATCTTTCTTACAAGACGGTGTGGGTGAAAAGGGCTTCACACTTTGGGGCGGTTCAGACTGGAATGATTCCATCGACGCTTGCGGTATTTTAGGCAAGGGTGAAAGCCTATGGCTTGCAGAAGCCACCGTTAAATTCTGTGGTGAATTTGTAGAATTGCTAAACCGAATCGGCAAAGCCGAGGAAGCAGACACAATCCAAAAGAAAATTGACGTTATGAAAAACGCCATTTTAAAATATGGTTGGGACAAAGACCACTTTATTTACGGCTTTAACGATTATGGCGACAGGGTTGGCTCTTACGACAGTAAGGAAGGTCAAATGTACCTTAATCCTCAAACCTGGGCAATTCTTGCCGATATAGTAACCGGCGAAGAAGCCCAAAAGCTTATGGAATTTGTTGAAAACAACCTTCAATGTGAATACGGCTATATTCAGCAGCTTCCCAGCTACAGTCAAGGCGACCCACATGTGGGTCGTATGACCTATTTCCAAAAAGGTTGCTATGAAAACGGCTCGGTCTATAACCATGGCTGTGCCTTTAAATTGGTGGCAGACTGTCATTTAGGTAACGGTAACGCCGCTTTGAAAACCCTTAAGAAAATGATGCCCGACAACCCTGATAATCATTACGATCACTCAGGCGTTGAGCCCTATGCCTTTACCAATATGTTCTTAGGACCCGAAAACGAATTCCGTGCGGGTGAAACGGTGCAGCATTGGGTTACAGGCACCTGCGGTTGGCTCTTTAAGGGTGTTGTTGAATTTATGTTAGGCGTTCAGGCAGATTTTGACGGACTTGCAATTCGACCGGTATTACCCGATGAATGGACAGACGTTAAGGTTCACCGTGTATTCAGAAACGCAACCTACGAAATTCGTATTCAAAACCGCAACCCCAAAGGTAAAGCAGTAATTACAGTAGATGACACCGTTCTTGACGGTGATATTATCCCCGCTTACCAAGACGGAAAAACACATAACGTAAGCGTTGTAATTGAATAAAAAATATAAAAGATTGTCTTTTGTTTTAATAAGCAGAAGACAATCTTTTTAAATTTAGAATCATATAATCCTAAATTTAATCATAAATTACATTACCTGCTTTCTTGACAAAACGCTGCATATATTATAAAATACTAATAGTAAATAATTATTGGGGGAATATTAAATGGCAATTCTCGTTACCGGCGGCGCCGGCTATATCGGAAGTCATACCTGTATTGAAATGCAAAATGCGGGTTATGAGGTTATTGTTGTTGATAATCTTGATAACTCCAGCCGTGAATCACTTGTAAGAGTTGAAAAAATCACAGGCAAGGCTGTTAAATTCTATGAAGAGGACATCCGCAACAAGGAAGCTCTTCGTCAGATTTTCAAGGAGAACAAAATCGAAGCAGTTATCCACTTCGCCGGTCTTAAGGCAGTTGGCGAATCAGTGCGTGAACCGATTATGTACTACGACAACAACCTTATCAGCACCCTCGTTTTGCTTGAGGTTATGAACGAATTCAATGTTAAAAAGATTGTTTTCTCATCCTCTGCTACCGTTTATGGTGTTGCAACTGAAATGCCTTTGGTTGAGGGTATGCCCTTAGGCGCTATCAACCCCTATGGCAGAACCAAGCTCTTTATTGAAGAAATGCTTCGTGACCTTTACGTTGCTGATAAGGATTGGTGCATTGCCCTTCTCCGTTACTTTAATCCCATCGGCGCACACAAGTCAGGTCTTATCGGTGAAGACCCCAAGGGTATTCCTAACAACTTAATGCCTTACATATCACAGGTTGCAGTTGGCAAGCTTGAAAAGCTCCACGTTTTCGGTGATGATTATAAGACTGTTGACGGTACCGGTGTTCGTGACTATATCCACGTTGTTGACCTTGCAAACGGCCATGTTAAAGCAGTTGACTGGGCACTTCAAAACAAGGGCTGTGAAGCCTTTAACCTTGGTACCGGTAACGGCACAAGCGTTTTACAGCTTCGTGATGCATTTGTTAAAGCCAATAACATTGACGTTCCTTACGTTATCGACCCCCGCCGCCCCGGCGACCCTGATGAGGTTTATGCAAACGCCGATAAGGCAAAGGACGTTCTTGGTTGGACAGCTCAGCGTGGTATTGTAGAAATGTGTGAAGACACATGGCGATGGCAGTCAAATAACCCCAAAGGATTTGAAAAATAATTAAATATAAGGGCGTTTTGGCTTTACAAAACGCCCTTTATAATACTTCCGCCTGTGGCGCAGCTGGATAACGCAGCAGATTCCGATTCTGAAGAACGGGGGTTCGAATCCCTTCAGGCGGGCCAGAAAAGAACCCACCTTTGTCTACGATAAGTGTGGGTTCTTTTCAACTAAGTGTGCCTTGCGGCGAGTGAAATATGCTATCGCATATGAAATAACATCGTTATGAAATATTTGCTTCGCAAATGTTGAGAGGCGAATTTTATTTCATATCGAGTGTAAACGAGATATTTCATTTTATAAAATATGTAATAGTTCAAACCCATAGCAAAAAAATATAAAAATCTCAAATCTGTGCTCTCTTTTTGTTATATAATGAAAAACACCGTTCACATAATGGAACGGTGTTTTTCTATATTTAAAGGGGAGTCAAAAAGCAAATTAAGATTTTTTATTAGCAATAGATTTTTCAATTAAGTTCATAAAATAAAGCATAAGTATACTATATAACACTGCAATTAATCTACCAACAAACGAAGTTATAAGTAATTCACCTATGTTATCGGTAACGCCATTTACAATGATTGATAACGGATAATAAATACCGCTGTTAAGCAACATGATAATTATTATACCAACTGCCATACATAAATACTGATTCAATCTTGTTTTAAGGCGGTCAACAACCTCAACCGTACCCAATACAGCAACTATACTTGCTACTATACTAATACAAAATGAAATAAAGGTCATCCAAGCAGTTTTTGAGTTTCCCTGTGAAAACAAATCCGCAAAAAGCTGCATTGCTGCCGAAAACAAAATGGCAATAATTGAAGAAAATGCCAAAAGATATGCAGATTTTTTATTTTCCTTTAAAAGCATAACGAGCGTACAAAACGCAAAAAGAGTATAAATTATGCTATCAATACCAAACGGCAATCCAAAGCAATTGATTGGGTAAGCGCTTGCATGAAAAAAGTTAGCGTTTACAACACCGCCAATGGCCAAAGCATAAAGTGTGGTTGAGCGATAATTTTTATAGCCTATAAGGGATAACGAAAAAATTCCTAAACCAAATAATAAAAACAAAACAAAATTCAGCATATCAAATTTTATCCAAAAAAGTGAAAAATTGACGATAAAAAAAGCACCTTTCCGTGTTTGATACAGAAACACGGAAAGATGCTATATGTATTATAACATCTTTCTTTTAAAAAAGCAAGAGGAAATTTACTATATATTGTATAATTTTTTTGAAATTATTATTGTATAATAAAAAAAGTATTGCACATATAAAAGCTTTATGATATAATTTCCCCGTAAAAATTTACACCATTAAGGAAAAGAGGCAATATAAAATGGCATACCCTAGAATTTTAACAATTCAAGACATTTCTTGCGTTGGCCAATGCTCGCTCACCGTAGCTCTTCCGATTATTTCGGCTTGCGGCGTTGAAACCTGCATTTTACCTTCAGCTATTCTTTCAACCCATACTGCCGGCTTTAGCGGTTTCACTTTTCACGATTTAACCGATGATATGCCCGCAATCAGAGACCATTGGGAAAAAGAAAATATCAAATTCGACGGTATTTATACGGGTTATCTTGGCAGCACAAAGCAGATTGATTACGTTATTAATATTATCAAAACTCTTAATAAAGACGGTGCAAAAGCAATCGTTGACCCCGCAATGGCTGATAACGGCAAGCTTTATCCGTTATTTGACCAACAGTATGTAGAGGCTATGAAGGGTCTATGTGCTTGTGCTGATTATGTTGTTCCCAACATCACCGAAGCCTGCTTTTTAACCGGTATCGAATATAAAACCGAATATGACAGAAGTTATATTGATGAAATCATTAAAAAGCTTTTGGCAATAGGTAGCAAAAACGTTGTTCTAACAGGTGTATCCTACCGCCAAGGCAAAACAGGCGTTGTTGTTTTCGAAAACGGTGAATACAGCTATTTTGAACACGAATTTTTGCCCAACAGCTGCCATGGCACAGGTGATATTTACGCTTCTGCCTTTACGGGTGCTTTACTTCGTGGTAAAACTGCATTTGAAGCAGCAAAAATCGCTGCGATTTACACAGTTGAATGCATAAGAATAACCGCCGAAGAAGATAACCATTGGTACGGCGCAAAATTCGAACCCGCACTTAAAACACTTATTGATATGCTTTAATTTCTAAAAAAAAATACCACAAAACGCTTGACTATTCAATCGTTTTGTGGTATTCTAGTTTTTGCACAAATGCGGGTGTAGTTCAACGGCTAGAATCCCAGCCTTCCAAGCTGGTTGTGTGGGTTCGATTCCCATCACCCGCTCCAAAAAGAAAGCATCAACCTTTATGGTTGGTGCTTTTATTTTTTATACCTTCTTCCTAATCGAATTCATAAGAATATATACCGCCACCAATACCGCAACCGAGGTGCCAAGTATTAAATACATCGAAGAAATGCTTACCTTATCGTTGAAGAAATATATATTACAGTCAACCGCATCCCGAATAGAATCCACCACTTCGGACGGAACGCCCTGATTGACCATTTCGTTCAATGCCCCACCCATTGCGTGCGTACGTACAAGCGAGGTACCGTAAGTGCCGGGCAAAAAGGTTATTACCCTTTGAAGTCCCGAACTAAAGGACGAAATCGGCATATATGCACCGCAAATAAAACCATAGCCGGCGCTTATGATTGTGCCGACGGCCGATATTTGACCTTGAGATGTGAGAAGGAAGTTTATAACCGAAGATAAAGCCGTACCAAAAAGCACAAGCAAAACCACATCAAGCAAAAGAAACAGCACGTCAGACACCGACATATACCAACCGATAAAAGCCACATATACAAGACAAAGTGCAGTTGCCGCGAAGCAAATAAGCAATGTTGAGATCAGTGTTGCTATGTAATAGCCAAAAGCAAGCGTCGATACTTTTACGGGCGAAATGCGAAGGTCCTTTATAGTACCGTTTGCCTTGTCCTGTACCATAAGAAAATTAGAACAAAACGCAACAGTTATGCAGGAAACCGCCAAGAGTGACGATATAAGCTGACCGCCAACAAGTCCGCCCATTAATTCGTCGGATAATTTTACCATATCGGGTAAATTCATTTCAAACGAATCACGATATACGTTGCTCAAAAAGGTTGTATATAGAACAAGCAAAATTGCAGGAGTGATAAGCGAAGTAAAAAACATACCCTTATCCTTAAAAAACAATTTTATATTACGCTTTATTAAAATTAAAACCGTATTCATATTATTGTTCCCCCTCAAGCTTTTTGCCTGTAACGTTCAAAAATACATCATCCATTTTTCCTTTGGTGATTTCATAATCGAAAAAAACGTCGGGATATTTTATAATAAGCTCGGTCGCTTTCGCCGTATTCGGTACAAACAAACGGTAACCATCACGAAGCGCCTCATATTCTACGCCAAAAGTTTTAACCATAGCCTCGTCAACCCCGTAAAGGGTAATAAAATCGCCCGTATACGTGTTCTTAAGTTCAAGCGGAGTACCTTCAGCAGAAATTTTGCCGCTATCAATAATAACAACGTAATCGGCCTCTGCTGCCTCTTCCATATAATGTGTCGTGAGAAAAACGGTCATATTTTCGTTTTTGCGAAGCATAGATATAACGTTCCAAAGAGTTTTTCTCGTTTGTGGGTCAAGTCCCGTTGTGGGCTCATCCAAAATCAAGATTTTAGGGTTATTAATCAGCGCACGTGCAATATCGATTCTTCTTCGCTGACCGCCCGATAATTTTTCAACCGTTCTTTTCAGCAAATCTTCAAATTCTAATAGCTTTGCAAGCTTTAAAAGCCTTTCTTTAAATGCCGCACCCGTTATTCCGTACAATGCCGCACGGCATTGTAAATTATCATAAACACTAAGCGCCGAATCTAAAACAGAGTTTTGAAAAACTACCCCAAGACTGTTCTTTATTTCCTCAAGATTGTGCTCTAAATTTTGACCGTCAATCTCAATATTACCGCTATCCTTCAAAAGCTGACCGCACATTATATTAATGGTTGTCGATTTGCCTGCGCCGTTCACACCAAGAAAAGCGAATAATTCACCCTCTTTAACACGAAATCTGAGATTTTGAACCGCCTTAACATCGCCAAAGCTTTTGCAAAGATTGTCAATCTTAATTATATCTTTCATTGTTTACCTCCTCTTAAGGATTTTCAAAAACAGTATATACCCGAGTGACTTTATATTCAATAAATTAAAAGCGTTCGGCACGTTTTTAAAACCGTTCGGTCGTTTTTCAAAAACATTATACCACAATCAAAAGTAAAAAGCCACACTCTCGTGCGGCTTTTTGATTTATTCATAATCTACAACGTCAACCCAAGAAAGCAGAAATTCACGTTCTTCAGGCTTGCCTTTAACCGATTGCGAAGCCGCAACAATAGGCAACCACTTTTGAATATACTGACGTGCGGTATCGCTCTTTTTACAGAAAATATCCATATATTTTTTAGCAACGTCTTCCTTACCGTTAAGGCAGAAAAGTAAATACGTTCTTGCTACATCAGCAGAAGCGTTACCCTGTGTGGCGTGCGCCCAGTCAATAATATAAACCTTTTCATCGGGTGTAATTATCACGTTTGAGGGATATAAGTCGCCATGACAAACCTTGTTATGCTTCGGCATACCTGCTAAACGTGTATGAAGCTCGTAACGGGTGGTTGCGTCCAAATCGGTTTCATCAATTTTGCGGTTCATTTTATCCTTAAGCTTTGTAAGCAAGGTGGATTTTTGCGCATGGATAAGCATTTGAACGTCGACAAACTGCTCAAGATATTTATCGAAATTTTCGGGATCTTTTTCCATTTTTTCAGCCAAGGTTTCACCCTCAACAAACTCTGTGACAAGCGCCCACTTTCCGTCAATCATCTTAACCTCTAAAATTTTTGGAATATTAAGACCGGTTTCTTCAATTCGTGCCTGATTAAGCGCTTCGTTTAATATACCCGATTTTGAATAATTTTCATCGAATATTTTAATACGCTTATCGCCGTCCTTATAAATGGTTTTACCAACGCTTTTTGCAATAATTTCCATAAAATTCACTCCTTAAATATCCTTGTGTTCGCCATAATAAGCATTAAGATACATCTGCTTGATTTCGCTCATTAAGGGATAACGGGGGTTAGCGCCTGTGCACTGGTCGTCAAATGCTTGCTCTACCATTTCATCAAGATTCTGGAGGAATACCTTTTCGTCAATTCCATAATCCTTAATAGTCGCCTTAATTCCAACCCTTGCTTTAAGGTCATTAATTGCTTTTATAAGGTTTTCAAGCTTTTGTTCATCACTATCACCGCCAAGACCGAGATGATCAGCAATTTCTGCATAGCGTGCAAGTGTATGGGGGTGGTCATATTGCGAGAAGGTGCCCATTTTAACAGGTGTTTCGCTGGCATTAAAGCGAATAACCTCCTCAATCATAAGTGCGTTTGCAACACCGTGAGGCAAATGGTGGAAAGCACCAAGCTTATGCGCCATCGAGTGGCACACACCAAGAAATGCATTGGCAAAAGCCATACCTGCCATTGTAGCGGCGTTAGCCATCTTTTCACGGGCTTCAATATCGGTCTGACCGTTATCATACGCACGGGGGAGATATTTGAAAATATTTTTAAGCGCACCCAATGCCAAGCCGTCTGTATAATCGGTAGCAAGCATTGCGGCATAGGCTTCAACAGCATGAGTTACAGCATCAATACCGGAAGCCGCAGTAAGGCCCTTAGGCGCAGACATATGGAAATCGGTATCAATAATTGCCATATTCGGTAAAAGTTCATAGTCAGCTAAAGGATATTTAACGCCTGTATTTTCATCAGTAATAACCGCAAAGGGTGTTACCTCTGAACCTGTACCTGCAGAAGTAGGAACTGCGATAAAATATGCCTTTTCGCCCATCTTGGGGAAGGTGTATACACGCTTGCGTATATCAATAAAGCGCATTGCCATATCCATAAAATCAGCATCGGGGTGTTCATAAAGCACCCACATAATCTTGGCGGCGTCCATAGCAGAGCCACCACCAAGGGCGATTATTGTGTCCGGCTTAAAGGCAGACATTTGCTTTGCACCGTCACGTGCATTTTTGAGCGTGGGGTCAGGCTGAACATCGAAGAAAGTAGCGTGTGCGATGCCCATTTCATCAAGCTTGTCGGTAATGGGCTTGGTATAGCCGTTTTCATAAAGGAAGGTGTCAGTTACAATAAATGCCCTTTTAGCGCCACGAACAGTCTTAAGCTCATCCAAAGCAACGGGCAAGCAGCCCTTTTTGATATATACCTTTTCAGGTGCACGGAACCAAAGCATATTTTCCCTTCTTTCTGCCACAGTTTTAATATTTAACAGGTGCTTAACACCAACGTTGTCTGATACAGAGTTGCCGCCCCAAGAGCCACAACCCAAAGTAAGCGACGGAGCAAGCTTAAAGTTATAAAGGTCGCCAATACCACCGTGTGACGAGGGTGTATTAACAAGTATACGGCAGGTTTTCATACGTGCGGCAAAGCGGTCAAGCTTTTCACCCTCGGTAATTTCATTAAGATAAATGCTAGAGGTATGACCGAAGCCACCGTCTTCAACAAGTCTTTCGGCTTTGTCGAGTGCTTCGTCAAAATCCTTTGCCCTATACATTGCAAGCACAGGTGAAAGCTTTTCGTGAGCAAATTCTTCACTCAGTTCAACGCTTTCCACCTCACCGATAAGAATTTTTGTCTTTTCAGGAACTGCAATACCCGAAAGCTCTGCGATTTTAACAGCAGTCTGACCAACGATTTTAGCGTTAAGTGCGCCGTTGATAATAATTGTTTTACGAACCTTTTCGGTTTCTTCGGGATTTAAGAAATAACATCCACGATTTGCAAATTCCGTTTTTACTGCATCATAGATGCTTTCAAGCACGATAACCGACTGCTCGGAAGCGCAAATCATACCATTATCAAAGGTTTTGGAATGAATAATCGAGTTAACAGCAAGCAAAATATCTGCGCTGTCATCAATGATTGCAGGTGTATTACCCGCACCAACGCCAAGCGCCGGCTTACCGCTTGAATATGCCGCTTTAACCATACCGGGGCCACCGGTTGCAAGGATAATATCGGCTTCCTTCATAACGGTGTTGGTCATATCAAGTGAAGGCACGTCAATCCAGTCAATAATTCCCTCGGGGGCACCTGCCTTAACAGCCGCCTCAAGCACTAATTTAGCCGCAGCGATTGTGCTGTTTTTTGCACGAGGATGTGGACTTATAATAATAGCGTTACGGGTTTTTAGTGCCAACAAGCACTTAAAAATTGCAGTCGAGGTGGGGTTAGTGGTGGGAATAACCGCCGCAATAACACCGATAGGCTCTGCAATTTTTTTAATGCCATACGCTTTGTCTTCTTCAATAATACCACAGGTTTTCGTGTCCTTATAAGCATTATAAATATATTCCGAAGCATAGTTGTTTTTAATAACCTTGTCTTCAATAACACCCATACCCGTTTCCTCTACCGCCATTTTGGCAAGAGGAATTCTGGCTTTGTTTGCAGCAGAAGCGGCGGCTAAAAAGATTTTATCAACCTGTTCTTGCGTAAAGGTTGCAAATTCCTTTTGTGCCTTTCTGGTGCGTGCGATAGCCTCTTCAAGCCTTTCAACACTGTCAACAACTAAATAATTTTGATTTTGCATTGTACTCTCTCCTAAAAATCGAAGTTGTTATTATTTTAACAATGTTTTGCCGTCTTGTGAATTCTTAAAAACTATAACAGGACTTATCAAAATTGATAAGTCCTGTTTAATCACTTAAAATGTCTTTCTTTTGAAGCGGCGAGCTCTTTTATAAATTCAAGGTCGTGCTTTGTTGGCTTATACCCTTTTTTATAAATAAGAACGTCCTTATAAAGCTTTTGGTTTTCGGGGCACCTGCGTTTAACCAAATTATAATGTAAAAGCTGATGCTCTGATGCAGACGACACCCACATAAAGGTCTGCTTGTTTTTGGACAGCAATTCAAACTGACTTGCACGTTCAAAAATAAAAATTCTTCTGCTGATATTGTCGGGCAGTTCTTCTTTAAACACCTTCGACTGCGGCATTGACGGAACGTACGGGTCAGCGTGAGCAATTTCAATATATTTATTTAAATCGGCAAAGGTTATTTCGCCCTTATCTGCCAACGGATTTTCCTTGCTCATTAAAAGCGAATAATTAAATTCGGTTATAAGCTCGTATTCAAAGCCCTTTTCCTCAAGCATGGTTTTGAAATACTTATCATAGTTTTCAGCATAGCGAATAATACCCAGCTTATAATCGTGATTAAGCATATTGCTGATTGTTCGTTGTGAATTTGTTTCTTTGTAAAAAATTTCAGCCGAATCTTCGGTAAGCGATTTAGTAAATTCAGCGAATGCCTCTGAAATATAGCACGCCCTTGGAACCGAAATTGAAAACTTTTGTTTTTTGGGCGCACCCTCTTTATAAAAGCGTTCAGCCTGCTCCAGCTGTGAAACAATATTCTGCGCCATGCTTATAAAATCTTCACCTTCGGGGGTAAGTGTCATGCCCCTTGCAGTACGCTCAAATATTGTTATGCCTATATCGGTCTCCAATTCCTTAATAGAACGGCTTATATTAGGTACCGCAATTAAAAGCTTTTCGCTAGCCTTACCAAGCGAGCCCGTTTTAGCCACCTCAATAGCATACTTCATATGCAGAATATTCAAAAAATCACCACCTGATACTACTCTTATAAAAAATTATAACACATACACTTAAAATAATCAATCAACGGATTTATTATTATTTATTGAAAAAATTGGCAAATCGGTATATAATATGTATATCATTGTAAATGCAGGTGCAAAAATGTCTAAACGCAATCATCTTAATTATATTATTACCGCTTCATTAATAGCGGCGGCTTATGCTGCACTTACCTTTTTAAGCGGTATTTTCGGCTTGGCTTTCGGCCCAATACAGCTTCGCCTTTCTGAGGTGCTTACAATTCTTCCTGTTTTCACCCCTGCGGCAATACCGGGGCTTACCATTGGCTGCTTCATTTCAAATATTGGCTCGTTTAATGCTGTTGATATGATTTTCGGCACGCTTGCAACCCTTTCAGCCGCATTCTTAACATACTGCTTTAAAGGCATTAAGTTTAAAGGAATTCCTCTTTTATCAATGTTGCCGCCCGTAATAATTAACGCTGTAATAATCGGGTTTGAAATTGCAGTTTTCTTCATGCCTGATGCTTCGTTTTTATGGGCATTTTTAATTTCCGCAGCAGAGGTTGGCATCGGTCAGTTCATCGTTTGCTATGTTTTAGGTATTCCCTTTTATATTGCTGTCAATAAATATAATTTTTTCGAAAAGTTTAAAATTAAAAAATAAGGATATTACAGGTATAATTTATGCTTAAATTATTTACAAAATTCAGAAAAACGGTAATGCTTTCAATTAAAGCCTTAATTATTTGTGCCATTACCTTTATATTTATGGAAAACTGGGTAACCAATTATACCCCATCGCTTTTCAGCCGTGACGGCAACTATTTGCTCATTTTTTCCTTTGTTTTTATGCTTATACTGTTCGGATCGCTTTTCAGCGCCTTTAAAATTGGCATTTATCGTTTGTCTGAAATTGTTTACAGCCTTTCACTTTCAATTTTAATAACTAATTTTATAATGTACCTTGAATTAAGCCTTATTGCACGCCAAATGCTTAACCCCATGCATTTAATTATTAGTATGATTATTGAAATGGTAGCCGGACTTATAGGTGCCATTTGTGCCAACACAGCATATTTTAAGCTTTATCCCCCAAAAGAGCTTTTGGCAATTTTCGGCGATGACCAGTCAGGCTTCCGCCTTATCGCTAAAATGAATCTTATTCACCAGCGCTTTAAAATTATGCGTGGTGTAAATATCAACACCGAAAGTCTTGAAAGCATTAAAAAGCTTATTGATAAATATGAAGGCGTAATTATTTGCGACATTGATAAAAACCTTGAAAATCAAATTTATTCTTATTGCTATTCAAAGCAAAAACGCATATATTTGCTACCGTCGGTTACCGATATTTTAATGAGTCAAAGCGACCAGATACAAATTGGCGACACCTTGGTTATTATGAGCCGTAACCGTGGCCTAACCCCTGAACAGCGTTTTTTAAAACGTATTATTGATATCATTGTTTCGTCACTTATGCTTATTGTTGCCTCGCCCTTTATGCTTATAACTGCACTTGCTATCAAGCTTTACGATGGCGGAAGCGTTTTATATAAGCAAGAACGCTTGACTTATAAAGGCAAACGCTTTTACGTTTACAAATTCCGTAGTATGATTGAAAATGCCGAAAGCAAAAGCGGTGCGGTTTTAGCCTCAAAATCCGATGACAGAATCACACCAATCGGAAAAATTATACGTGCCTGCCGTTTAGACGAATTACCACAACTACTTAACGTTTTAAAGGGCGATATGTCCCTTGTAGGACCACGGCCCGAACGTCCCGAAATTGCCGAACAATATTACGAAACCCTGCCCGAATTTGCGTACCGCCTTAAAGCCAAGGCCGGTCTTACAGGCTATGCACAGATTTATGGCAAGTACAATACAACCCCTGCGGACAAGCTTAAAATGGACTTAATTTATATTGAAGGCTATTCAATTTGGCTTGATTTTAAGCTGCTTATTTTAACCTTTAAAATTTTATTTATGAAGGAAAGCACCGAAGGTATCGACCAAAACAAAAAAACAGCCGAAAAATAAACAAACCCGACCAAACGGTCGGGTTTTAGTTTTTAATTACGATTTTAAGGCACGTTCAAGCCAAACGAAACCAAAGTCAAGCGCTTCAAACATTGAAGATTTGGTTGTTTCCTTAACAATACGGTCTTTATCACTTAAGGAAGTGTCGCTCTTTAAAAGCTGAACCTTGATTTTGTCAGGATCGCCATTTGCGTCTTCCGATATAATTGTAAATTTAACCACGAAGGCTTCTGCCATATCGCCGTAATAAATTTCGTTTTTGCACCTTACGATTGGTTTTTCTTTATAAGAAATAAAATTTTCAGCCATAACTTACTCCTTCTAATAAACTTCTATTTATAAAGTATAAACTATATATTTAAATATGTCAAGTATTGACTTTTTCGCTTTTTTTAGATAATATAGTATTTGTAGAAATTTGGCTTTATCGGAGGATAAAATAATGGAAAATTCAATGAAAAATATGGAAACTGTCGTTACCTTAGCCAAAGGCCGTGGCTTTATTTACCGCGGCAGTGAAATTTACGGCGGTTTAGCAAACTCTTGGGACTACGGCCCCTTGGGTGTTGAACTTAAAAATAACATTAAAAAAGCCTGGTGGAAAAAGTTCGTTCAGGAATGCCCCTACAACGTAGGTCTTGATAGCGCTATTATTATGAATCCCGAAACTTGGGTAGCTTCCGGTCACCTTGGTGGCTTTTCCGACCCACTTATGGACTGTAAAAACTGTAAAACCCGTCACCGTGCTGACAAATTAATTGAAGATTACGTTGCAGCGAACGGTCTTTCGGATAATCCCGCCGCTATGAGCGATAGCGAAATGAGCGAATATATAAAAGAACACAAAATCGGTTGTCCTGATTGCGGTTCACACGATTTTACCGATATTCGCAAATTCAACCTTATGTTTAAAACCTTTCAGGGCGTTACCGAGGACAGCACCTCTACCCTTTATCTCCGCCCTGAAACCGCACAAGGTATTTTTGTAAACTTCAAAAACATTGCCCGTACCACAAGAAAAAAAGTGCCCTTCGGCGTTGCACAGATTGGTAAGTCCTTCCGTAACGAAATCACACCCGGTAACTTTATTTTCCGCACACGTGAATTCGAACAGATGGAGCTTGAATTTTTCTGTAAGCCCGGCACCGACCTTGAGTGGTTTGAATTCTGGCGTGGCTACTGCCGTGATTGGCTACTAAATTTAGGTATGGATGAAAAATCACTCCGTCTTCGTGACCACGACAAGGATGAGCTTTGCTTCTATTCAAAAGCCACTACCGACTTTGAGTTTATGTTCCCATTTGGTTGGGGCGAATTATGGGGCGTTGCTGACCGTACCGATTACGACCTTACACAGCACGCTAACCACTCAGGCGAAAGTATGGAATATTTTGACCCCGAAACCAATGAAAAATATATTCCTTACGTTATCGAACCGTCACTCGGTGCTGACCGTGTGCTTTTAGCCTTCTTCTGTAATGCCTACGATGAAGAAACCGACGAAAAAGGCGACACAAGAACCGTTCTTCGCTTGCATCCGGCACTCGCACCCTTTAAGGCAGCGGTTCTTCCACTTTCTAAAAAGCTTTCTGAAAAAGCCGGCGAAGTTTATACCCAGCTTTCAAAATACTTTAACATTGATTTTGACGATGCAGGCTCTATCGGTAAGCGTTACCGCCGTGAGGATGAAATCGGCACACCGATTTGCATCACCTACGACTTTGAATCATTAGAAGATAATTGTGTTACCGTTCGTGACCGTGACACTATGGAACAAAAGCGTATTCCTATTGCTGAACTCAAGTCATATATTGAGGCGGCCGTTGAATTTTAAAGGTGACCTTTTATGGAAACTATTTTCAATATGATAGTTATGCTTATTGGCGGTCTTGTGTTCTTCCTGTTTGGTATGAACGTAATGTCAGACGGGCTTGAAACAATGGCGGGCGGCAAGCTTGAAAAAACCATGAAAAAAGTTACCGCAAACGACTTTTTGGGATTTTTCTTGGGTGCCGGTATCACCATTGCCATTCAGTCCTCGTCTGCGTTTACCGTTATGCTTATCGGTCTTGTAAACTCCGGCATTATGAACTTTACCAGCACCTTTGGTATGATAATGGGATCGAACGTTGGCACAACACTTACCGCTTGGCTCTTAAGCCTTGCCGGACTTGAAGGTAATTTCTTTATTACACTTTTAAATCCCTCTACCTTTGCGCCGCTGCTTGCGGGTATTGGTATAGTAATGCAAATGCTTTCAAAGGATGATAAGAAAAAGCAGCTCGGCAACATTTTTATTGGCTTTTCAATTTTAATTTGCGGTATGGACCTTATGAGCGATTCAATGGCATCGGTCCGCACGCTTGAGGGCTTCGATACATTTTTGCTTGCTCTTAAAAGTCCGATTATTGCACTCTTGGTATCTACTGCATTTACCGGAGTTATTCAGTCGTCTGCTGCAACCATCGGTATTGTTCAGGCCCTTGCCCTTTCAGGTGGTATAACTTGGGAAATGGCAATCCCCCTTGTTTTGGGCGCCAATATCGGTACCTGCGTTACTGCATTAATCTCTTCCATTGGTACAAACAAAAACGCAAAACGTGTTGTTGTTATGCACTTTTCCGTTAATGTGTTTGGCTCGGTTTTATGCATGATTATTATGTACGTAATGCGTGCGTTTGGCGTGAGCATATTAGGGGCTGAAATTGCAATGGTTGGCGTTGCAATTGTTCACACGTTATTTAACACAGTAAATACCATTATCTTATTACCAATCAAAAAATTGCTTGTTAAATTCTGCATTTGGGTTGTTCGTGATAAAGAGGAAGAAACTCGTACCGTATTTCTGGACGAGCGTATATTCAATAACTCTCCCCTTGCGATTTCGGAATGTCACCGCCTAGCTAACGAAATGGCAGACTATGCCAAGGAAGCTATTAACGACTCAATAAAGCTGTTCGAAAAATATGATGGTGAAACGGTCAAGAAGCTGATTGATTTAGAAAGTCTTACCGATAAATATGAAGACCGTTTGGGTACGTATTTGGTTAGATTAAGCAGCAACAACCTTTCTAAAAGCGATTCACACGCAGTTGCACGTATGCTTCACTCAATAGGCGATTACGAGCGTATTGGTGACCACGCCCTCAATATTTGTAAGCTTGCAGAGGAAATGCACACAAAAGGCATTCAATTTTCTGACAACGCACAGCACGAGCTTTTGGTTGTATCATCCGCCATTAACGAAATTGTTGATTTAACGGTTAAATCTTTTAAAAATGATGATGCCGCAACAGCTTCACAGGTTGAACCGCTTGAACAGGTAATTGACGGACTTAACGATAATCTTAAAGCATTACATATTGAAAGACTACAGGCAAACGACTGCACTATTGAGCTTGGCTTTATATTCACAGATTTGCTTACAAACTTTGAACGTGTGTCCGACCACTGCTCTAACGTTGCGGTTTACACCATGCAGTTATCAGGTGATAAGCTTGATGCGCACAATTATTTAAATGCAATTAAATCCACCACAAACGATAAATTTATGGATAAGTTTAACGCTTATTCAAATAAATATTCACTATAGACTAAAACCCCTTGCATCACGCAAGGGGTTTACTTTTTTATTATGTTTCAAATTATGGTTTATCCCATCGTCGCATAAAAAAATCACCCGTTTACACGGGTGATTTTTGATTATGTTCTAATTATTGAGCTGCAGTACCTGCAAGAATTGCATTTACGTTATCAAGCTGACCTTGGAGTGTGGGCTTAAACTTTTCAATAACTGTCTTAACAGAAACGTTTTTACGAATTTCAACCATCATACTTTGAGCTGTGAGCCAATTTGCGGTAGTATATCCCGAACCCTGAACACCTTGAGCATTGTGTTTAAGTCCGCTTTCACTAAAGAGAATAACTGTGCTATTAAACTCATCTATACGTGCTCTTTCCTCTTCGTTCCAGTAATAATCAAGAACCTCACGAGGACTGTCCTGAGCAAGCTCAAGCCATACTGAAATTGCACATTCTGCCCACGCAATAGTAGCATCAAGATTGTTTGTACCCTTTACTGAGCCAATAAAAGTATGACCTGTGCTATAACTAAAATATTTGCCATTTGCAGAAGGACCACATGGGAATATGCCAAGCTCGGCTGTACCCTTTTCCATACCATCAAGATAGCACTGTGCATAATATTCAATACCAACCGAAACCATTGCCGCACGTCCGTTAAGGAAGTTTTGATATTCTTTAAATTCGGTTTGATTGATAGATTTATCAATATTGTACATATCCGAATAAAGCTGATAGCTTTCAAGAATACGAGGGTCATCAAGATTTAATGAATATTTATTATTAACATATGTAAGCGGCTGAACAGCATTTGCATAGAAAAGACGCCCAAATACCTTAAGTGAAGCATCAAAACCAAAAAGGTCAACAAAGCCGTCATCATCGGTATCCACTGTCATTTCAGCTGCAGTTTTACGGAATTGGTCATAATCCCAATTACCTGCCTTAAAATGTTCATAAGGAGTTTTTACACCATATTTTTCAAAAAGCTTTGCATTATAAACAAGCGGGTAAAATCGAGTACCTGTTGTATCCTCATAAGCAATAACGTAGGTATTGTCCTTATACTTGCCGTTACCGTTCATATATTCATAATCGAGATATGGTGAATCAGCATCAAGCTTATCCATAGGAATAACATCTAGCATACCTTGAGCAGAAAAAGTTGGAATATCACTATCAACAAGCAATACCACTTCACATGGATTACCGGAAGCAACATAAGAAGAAACGGTTGCTGTTTTAGCATCCCATTGTTTTTCAATAATATCAACGGTCCCACCATACGTCTTGTGATAAAGTGAGTTTATTTCCTTAATATCAGAATTTGGCGGATAGAATATCAGCATTTTAATATTAGCGTTTTCAACTTCACGTTCTTCAAAAAGTAAGCCCTCAACACGCTGCGGACCTGCGGGTTCTTCTTCTTTCTTGCCGCCGCTATCTCCGCCGCAAGCAGCCAACTGGAGAACCATTGCCAAACACAAGGTTACCATTAAGGCCTTTGATAAAAGGTTTTTCACGGGAAAATTCCTCCCTTAATATTTAATTTTATATATTTAAAAACAATTTAATACCGCAATACAATATCTGCAATTAATTTTAGATAAACGCTCGCAAATGAATTATTTTTTTAATTATAACATTCTAAAAATGATTATTTGTGTTTTAAACAAAGGTTTTATATATTTTTGAGCATAAAAAAGTCACCCGTGAAAACGGGTAACTTTTATTACCTTTAAATTACTTTGCAGCACCTGAAAGAATTTTATTAGCTGTATCAAGCTCACCTTGAAGCGTAGGCTTAAATTTTTCAATCACTGTCTTAACAGAAATATTCTTGCGAATTTCAGACATCATGCTTTGAGCTGTAAGCCAGGTTGCAGTTATGTAGCCAGCGCCCTGAACGCCTTCAGCGTTATGTTTAAGACCGGTTGACTTAAACGGAACAACTATATCATTTAATTCTTTAATGCGAGCTTTTTCCTCATCAGAATAGAAATAATTAAGTGTTTCACGGGGACTATCTTGAGCAAGTTCAAGCCATACAGAGATAGCACATTCTGCCCAAGCAATAGTAGCATCCATATTGTTAGAACCCTTTACAGAACCAATGAAGGTGTGTGCATCGCCACTCATAAAATACTTACCCTTTGCCGAAGGTCCTGATGGGAAAATACAAAATTCCACGCTTCCCTTTTCCATACCATCAAGGTATAACTGAGCATACTGATCCATTGACAATGAAGCCATAGCCGCACGACCGTTAAGGAAGTTTTGATATTCTTTAAAATCAGTTTGACTGATAGATTTATCAATGTTGTACATATCCGAATAAAGCTGATAGCTTTCAAGAATACGAGGGTCTTCAAGATTTAAAGAATACTGGTTATTAACAAACTTAAGCGGTTGCACCGCATTTGCGCTAAAAAGTCTGCCAAACACTGTAAGCGAAGCATCAAAACCAAAAAGGTCAACGAAGCCGTCATCATCGGTATCCATGGTCATTTCAGCAGCAGTTGCACGGAATTGATCGTAATCCCAATTACCTGCCTTGAAATGTTCATAAGGAGTCTTTACACCATACTGTTTGAAAAGCTTTGCATTATAAAGAAGCGTGAGGAAACGTACATCAGTTACATTTGCATAAGCTATAGCGTAAGTATTATCTCTATACTTAGCATTACCGTTCATATAATCAAAATCAAGATAAGATGAATCCGCATCAAGCTTACTCATATCGATAGGATCCAACAAACCCTGTGCTGCAAAGGTTTGAATATCATTAGCAGCGAGCAACACAACATCACAAGGTGTACCAGCGGCAACATAAGAAGAAATAGTAGCTGTTTTAGCATCCCACTGCTTCTCAATTATTCTTACCTTACCACCATATGTCTTGTAGTAAAGTGCGTTTGCTTCCGGAATATCGGACTTGGGGGGCCAGAAAATGAGCATATCGATGTTAGCATCTTTAACTTCACGTTCTTCAAAAAGTAAGCCCTCAACACGCTGCGGACCTGCGGGTTTTTCTTCTTTATTGCCGCCGTTATCTCTGACGCAAGCAGCCAACTGGAGAACCATTGCCAGACACAAGGTTACCATTAAGGCCTTTGATAAAAAGTTTTTCATAAGAAAATGCCTCCTATTAATTTTAAAACCATATATCATAAAATGATACATAATTCCTTATAGTAAATATATCACACTCAATTTAAAAATGCAATATGATTTTTTTGCAATTTTTTTAAAAAAACGCCCTTTTGAAAGGACGTTTTTAAGATTTTTGTCATTTACTTGGTTGCTACTGCCATTTGTTGGTTAATTTGGTCAATAGGGCTCTGATATGTCGGCTTATATTTTTCAAAAACTGTTTTAACTGACTTATTTCTACGAATTTCGGCAAGCATATTTTCAAAGGTTATAACACTAGCGGTTACAAAGCCACGACCTTCTACGCCTTCTTTATTGTGCTTGAGGCCGGAATCCTTAAACTGAATAGTAGCAGCCGAAAGTTCTTTAATCCTTGCCTTGTCAGCATCGGTATACATATAGTCAATACATTCACGGGGACTTTCATCACCTAATGAATGCCATACAGAAATTGCGCATTCCATCCAAGCAATAGTAGCATCCATATTGTTGGTACCTTTGGCAGATGCAAACGAAAGATGACCTTCAGATGCACCGAAGTACTTACCGTTAGCAGCAGTACCGCTGGGCATAATACAAATTTCTGCTGTGCCATACTTCATACCGTCAAGGTGAAGCTGACCATATTGTTCAAGCGACAATTCAGCCATTGCAGTACGTCCGTTAAGGAAGTTTTGATAATGCTTCCAGTCGGTCTGATTAATGGACTTATCAACGTTGAACATATCACTGTATAACTGATAAACCTCAAGAAAACGGGGGTCATCAAGATTTAATGTGTACTTATTGTTTGCAAACTTAAGAGCTGCATTAGCATTTGAAGCACATAAAACATGCATAACGGTGTAGGCAGCGTCAAAGCCGAATAAAGCCAAAAATATACTACTCAGTTGCCATACTTTTGTTTTAAAAATTCAGCATAATGGCAAAGCTCCGACCACATTTCATCACTCACGTTAAAATCATCACCGAAAAGTGCCACCTTGACCGCTTGCTCTGTAACAATTATATGCTCCTCCCCGCAGAGGTAGCCAACCCCGACATTAAAGTAATCGGCAATTTTACAAAGCGTATCGGCAGACAGGCTTTTTATTCTGCCCATTTTATAATCAGTAAGGGTTGAACGTGGAATATTACACTCACGGCAAAGGGCAGTAATTGTAATTTTATTTTTCTTGCAAAGTTCTTCAATTAAATCATAAACAAAAACCATAATATCACCTTTTTACTGAATTACGTAATTTTTACTTGACTTTTACGTAATTGCGAATTATAATTGCAAATGTGTACGGAATTCCGTAATTTATTTTATTGTATTACTTTTTTCAGTAATTGTCAAGGAAAAATATATGTATCGTTGCAAAGAGTGTACCCGAAAATTTGAAACCCCTAAAAAAGTAGTTGAAACCCACGGGCAAATTGCCCCACCCTTTGAGGTTTTTTATGTATGTCCGTTTTGCAAGTCGACCAATTATGAAAGAATAGCGGTAAGCTTTTGCAGGTGCTGTGGTAGGCGGCTTAATAATTCGGAAGACTTATATTGTAATGATAACTGCCGACTAAATGCCATAAAACTAAAACACAAGGAAGAATTGCGAAAGCAATCGCTTATTAAAAACCCTCTCAACGTTTTAATGCGTGAGGTGGAAAAATACAATAACGAACACCACACCAAATACAGCTATGGTCAATACATAGCCATTATTAAACCAAAGCTTGGGGGAAACAAAAATGACCGATAAAAAGCAATATTTGAAAAAGTATCTCTTAAACCAAAAAAGAATTGAAAGACTCAACGAACTGATAATTATTAATCCCAGAGGCAAGGCACGGTATTTGAACCAAATTTCAGACTGTGAAAAGCACTGCGAGGAAATAGAAGCAAAAATCAACGAGCTTGATGATGAACTCTTACGTGAAATTTTGTTTTTAAAATATATTGGCGGTGAAAATCTTAAAGAAATTTCTAAAAAAATAAGCTATAGCCAACGCCACACCGAAAGAATGCATACCCAAGCAATAGAAAAAATTGTAATTTAATTGTACTTTACTTTTCAACAAAACGGTTGTATAATAAGAACAAATGTTCAAAGGTGGTGGTAAAATGGCAGACCGAATTATACTTCATTGTGATTTAAATAATTTTTTTGCAAGCGTGTCGTTGTTATATAACCCCACCTTAAAGGAATTGCCAGTTGCCGTTTGCGGTGACAGTGAAAACCGCCACGGCATTGTGCTTGCCAAAAACGAAATTGCCAAAAAATTCGGCGTTAAAACTGCCGAAGCCATTTTTGAAGCCAAACGCAAATGTCCTGAGCTTGTTACCCTTCCCCCACTTTATAATGAATATGAAAAATATTCTTTAAAGGCACGTGAAATTTACAGCCGATATACCGATTTGGTCGAACCCTTCGGTATTGATGAATGTTGGCTTGACGTAACTGGCAGTACAGTAATTTTTGGCAGCGGTGAGGAAATCGCCCACAAAATACGTAAGGATATTAAGCGTGAGCTTGGCATTACTATTTCGGTCGGCGTAAGTTTTAACAAGGTTTTTGCAAAGCTCGGGTCAGATTTAAAAAAGCCCGACGCCGTAACCGTAATATCCAAAGAAAACTTTAAACAAAAGGTTTGGCCGCTACCGATAAGCGATTTGCTTTTTGTCGGCAAAAGCACTTGCGAAAAATTAAAGGGTATTGGTATTACCACCATTGGCGATATTACCCTTTGCGATGATAAAACCCTTATAAGAATGCTTGGCAAAAACGGCATCGGGCTTAAAAACTACGCTTTAGGACTTGATGATTCACCCGTTGTTCCATTCAATGCAGAAAGCAAGCCCAAAAGCGTGGGCAAAAGCACCACCACCGGTAAGGATTTTGAAACCAATGATGAGGTTTGGTCCGCCTTTTTAGGCTTTGCCGAAACCATTTGCGAAACCCTGCGTGAGCATAATCTCTATGCCACAGGCGTTCAGGTGCATATACGAACTTCTTCTTTAGCTGTGCGGGAATTCAGCAAATCCTTTCCCGATGGTACAAACTGCGCTTTGATTCTTGCAAAACGAGGATTTGAGCTTTTCAAGGAACAATATCACTTTGCGGAACCCTTGCGATCGGTAGGACTTCGGGCAATTAATTTAAAGGATGAAAGCACAGCCGAGCAAATTGATATATTTGGCGAAAAGGAAAACGATAAAAAAACCGAACAGGTTGAAGCTTCACTTTATAAGGTGCGCCAAAGGTTCGGTAAGGATTCAGTAAAACGAGGAAGAATAATATAAATTGACTTTAGCAGTTACGTTAAGGTCAATTTTTTTATATTATCTTTGTATTTTACTATTGAATTATCAAAACTTATACAATATAATTAACTTAATAAGTATGAGGAGGTAGTCCGCCTTGCGTTTTTATGAAAATCCTTTAAAAACAAGTGAAAACCGATTAGTCCCCAGAAGCTATTATATACCCGGTGGGAGATCGGAGTATATGCTTTTAAACGGAAAATGGAACTTTAAATATTTTAGTCGTGACGTTGACTATTGCGGCGATATGAGTGATTGGGATGAAATTAGTGTGCCTTCATGTTGGCAGATTTTGGGATATGAAAACCCAAATTACACCAACATTAACTATCCCTACCCCTGCGACCCGCCATACATTCCCAACGACAACCCCTGCGGCGTTTATGAAAGAAGCTTTGAAATTGACGACCTTTGGGGCAAATGCTATTTTGTGTTTGAGGGTGTTTCCTCTTGCGCACAGCTTTATATTAACGGCGAATACGTTGGCTTTACACAGGGCAGTCATTTGCAAGCCGAATTTGACATTACTCCTTTTGTTAAAAAAGGTGAAAATACTGTTCGTGCGGTTGTTTACAAGTGGTGCTGTGGCAGCTATCTTGAAGATCAGGACTTTTTCCGTTTTAACGGTATTTTCCGTGACTGTTATATTTTGCAGCGCCCTGAAAATCATATTGTTGATGTTGATTTATCTGCTGCAGACGGCATTGTAAAGGTTAAAGCAGACAAATCTGCCGCTATCACCCTTTCGGATGCTGACGGTAAGCTTTTAGCAACTGCTAACGGCGAAAATGCAGAGTTTAAGGTTGAAAACCCGATTTTATGGAACGCTGAAAAGCCCTATCTCTACACCGTTCGCTTTGAAAAGGACGGCGAGGTTATCGAAAGAAAAATCGGTATGCGTTCTATCAAAATTTCCGACAAGTGTGAGCTTTTGATAAACGGTCAAAGTGTTAAGCTTCGTGGCGTAAACCACCACGATACGCACAAATACAACGGCTGGTGCCAGACCAATGAAGAGCTCCGCTTTGATTTGGAAAAAATGAAGGAGCTTAACATTAACTGTGTTCGCACCTCGCACTATCCTCCTACCCCCTATTTTGTTGAGCTTTGCGATGAAATGGGCTTTTACGTAATTTTAGAAACCGATATTGAAACCCACGGTTTCTTGCGCAGAAACGCAAACGTTGGTTACAGCTATGACGTTGAAAGCGGCGAATGGCCCACTTGTTGGGATGATTGGACCCATGAGCACGTTGAACGTATGCAGCGTGCTTGCCTTGTATTCAAAAATCAATGCTCGATTATTATGTGGTCAACAGGTAACGAAAGCGCACACGGCAAAAACCACGTTGAAATGATTAAATGGGCACGCACCTTAAACGATAACCGACTTATCCATGCCGAAGATGCCAGCCGTAAGGGTATATATGACAATATCGACGTGCTTTCATTTATGTATCAGGATATACCGTCAATTATTCGTGACTTTGCCGAAAAGGATGAAATTAAAAAGCCTCACTTTTTGTGCGAATATTCACACGCTATGGGTAACGGCCCCGGTGACGTTTGGTATTATAATGAAGTTTTCAACAAATACCCCAAGTGTATAGGCGGTTGTGTGTGGGAATGGGCAGACCACACTGTTGTAGTTGACGGTGTTCAAAAATACGGCGGTGACTTCGAGGGTGAACTAACCCACGATGGTAACTTCTGCTGTGACGGTATGGTTTTTGCCAACCGTGATTTTAAGGCAGGCTCTTATGAAGTTAAAGCCGCTTATCAGCCATTATTCACCGAGTTTGAGGACGGCAATCTAACAATTTATAACCGTTTTGATTTTACTAACTTTAACGAGTGTGAATTGGTTTATAAAATCGAAGCTGATGGCAAGTTTTTAAGCGAAAATAAGCTTACTTTGGATATTGAGCCGCACGATAATAAAAAGATTAATATTGAAATCCCCAAAATCACCTGTGAAATAGGTGCTTTCATCACCTGCCGACTTTATAAAAACGGTAATGAGATTGCAGTTACCCAACACGAAATCCCCGCACAGATAACAAAGCCGGAAGTTTCCAGCGCTTATGCTGAAATGGAAGACAAACGCCTTGAGGTTATATTTAAAGGTGAAAGATTTACCTACACCTTCTCAAAGCATTACGGCAACTTTACAAGTATTATTGTTGACGGTAAGGAATATCTTGCCGACCGTATGGACTTTACCACGTGGCGTTCTCCCACAGATAACGAACGTAACATTAAAAACCTTTGGGGTAATTACAATATCTGGCAGGGTGAAAATATTGACACCGCATTTAACAAGATTTATGACTGTGAATTGTTAGAGGGCGGCGTTAAGGTTAAGGGCTCGCTCGCAGGCGTTTCCCGTACACCTTACATGCAGTACGGCTACACCGCAAAGGTTTTTGCCGACGGACGTATTGATTTTTGCTTTGACGGAAACATTCGTGAAAGCGTTATCTGGCTACCCCGTTTCGGTCTCGAATTTTCAATGCCTGTTGAAGATGCCGATTTCAGCTATTTCGGTTACGGTCCGCTTGAAAGCTACTGCGATATGCACCACGCTTCAACAATTAATTTATATAATTCCAGCGCCGATAATGAATACGTGCCTTATATCTACCCACAAGAGCACGGCAACCACACCGGTGTTAGAATGTTAAAGCTTAGTAAAATTAAATTTACCGGTGATGAGCTTGACTGTAACGTATCCAACTACTCCTCTAAAGAGCTCACCGCAGCCAAGCACACAAATGAACTTAAAAAGAGCGGCAAAACCTTTGTAAGGGTTGACTATAAGGATTCAGGCCTTGGCTCGGCTTCATGCGGTCCAGCACTTATGCCAGAGTTCCGCTTTGACGATAAAGAAATTAAATTTAATTTCACAATGTCACTCATCTGATAATACGACAAGCCCCCGAAATCATAGAATGATTTTGGGGGTTAATTTTATGTTTAATTTAATTTTAGAGCTTTTATCCGGTATATACTTTTTTGCGCTTCACGTAGTTACTAAGGGTGCGTTTCCCCGCCCGCTTACCGCAGAGGAAGAAAACACACTTTTAGAAAAAAGCCAAAACGGTGACATCCAGGCACACAACACCTTAATTGAACACAACCTTAGGCTTGTAGCACATATTGTAAAGAAATACTATGCCACAGGCGCTGACCAAGATGATTTAATATCTATCGGCACGGTTGGACTTATAAAAGCAGTTTCAACCTTTAAAAGTGATAAAAACATTCGGCTTGCCACCTATGCCGCAAGATGCATTGAAAATGCAACCCTCTCACAAATGAGTTTTTGGTTACGAAAAGAACTCCCCATTGGAGAATTACCGAGCAGACTGCGGAAAATATGTATATAATGTCGCACACCGAAAACGGTGAAACAAAACATTCTCCCTTGTTTGTTCTTAGCTTTAGACTTATGGCGCCGAGAAAACTGCTCGAAGCACAGTTATTTAACAAGCAATATCATTCTTACGAGGATATTGATAACATCCCCGACCGCTTGAGATTTTGCCGACACAAATTAGGTCTTATGCAAAAGGAAGTGGCGCAGATTGTTGGCATTGCTCGTAGCACATACATAAATCTTGAAACAGGCAATCATAACGGCTTTGATAAAACTGTAGCGGACAAGCTTTCCAAACTCTATAATATCCCTGTATATGACCTTCTTGATGATTACAACCGCTTTATAGCAGTCGGACAGGGCAAACTAATACGAGAGCACCGAGAAAGCCTTAATCTCGGCAAAAGACCGTTTGCTAGGCTTGTTGGTGTAGATGCTAATATGATTAGACTTTGGGAAAGTGAACGAAAACAAATTAGTCTTAAATCTTGGGAGAAATATTTTAAGGATCGTATCACTCTTTAATGGACAACCGCCTCACAAAAAATGTGAGGCGGTCAACTTGTTTCAGACTACTTTTTCTGTTCGGCTTTAATCTGTTCTTTTGTATCTTTTATAATCGCATTAAGCAGTCTTTCCTTTTCTCTGATTGGGCAATCTAACTTAGAAATGCTATTAAGTACTCCATCGGCGTGAACACCGGCTACACGCCGTCTTAGTTCTCGCCAT